>CANEGO010000001.1 GCA_947427095.1 uncultured Clostridium sp.
TTCATTAGTTTTTTATTTTTCACAATATTTCATCTCACTTTCAAATTGTAATTTGCATTATAGATGTTCTAAAATATAATCTATATCTTTTTTTATTAAAGATCGCATACTATCTTTATATTTAGTCAATTCTAAATTTCTTACTTTATTTTCTATAACATCTGTAAGTTCAATTTTATACATTAAAATCAAATTAAGTTTTTCTAAACATTGCCTTACTGATGTTCCTTTGTCATCTTCTAACTCTTTTAATATTATATCAATATTATTATTTATTTTATTTTCATTATCCCATTTTGCTAAACAACAGATTAGTCTAAATCCTCGAACTCTTATAAATGCTTTTGAATTATTTAACATATTTAAGAATTCATTAAAATAGTTATATAACTCATTTGATTCAGTAGTTATAGTTTCAAGTTCTAGTAATGTTTTATAAGCACTATTGTTATCTTCGTTATACAAATTTTCTATTTTTTCTTTCATACACAACACCTCATCAAATTACTATTTATCGCTCTCTTGAATAATGACTTCTGGATTCATTATTACTATTGAGTCGCAATCCCAACCATAAAGACTAAAGTATAACTCGTAATCCTCACTTATCAGAAGTTCTAATGCATCGTATTCTGTAGCTAATGCCTCGTAGTCAATCATTGACCACATCGTTGGTATTGGTAGTGGATTCTTCATCTTCGGTAGTTGTTCTAACTGCTTTGTGTTTGTGATTATTAATACCTTGGCATCTTCTTTCAAAGTGAACATAAAACTTGTAGTTAGTTTCTCTGTTCCAAATTCATTAGATTCGCACCAATCTTTCCATCCATTCGGTGAGTCTATTCTACTCGCCCATAGTCCACCTTTTGGTTTTGAGGCATCGAGTCTATTCTTTACTAGCTCGAATTTGTCTTTTTCGAATTTATCGTGACCATAGTGAATAAATTTCATTGTGTCATCACTCCTTGTCACTATTCTATTATATCATGAAAATCGACATTATTCGATACTCTTATTACATTTTAGAAAAATATCATAAAAATATATACGCAGAATTTCTGCGTGTTTTGTATTGACAAATTTCGACAATATATGTTATATTTATATTGTCGCAAACGCGATTTCGTTATTGAACCATTTTACTGTACCTTTCATGAAAGCACCTTCTTTCAAAGATTGCGCGCACCGCTTTCTAGATATAGTAAAAAACGAAGCAGTAAATTTGTAGTACCAAGAACATTAGACTTTGATCCGAAACCTTTGGTCTGATGTTCTTATTTTTTTGGAATAAGAAAGGAGGAACTTATGAGTTGTAATAACAGACTGACTAAAATAGCAAATATGGAACCGATGGAGTTTTCTTTAACTTTAGGTTTCATTGTCGCCTTACTGATGATCCCTTTAGTTTTATTTAACATAAGTACAATAGAAAAAAATCTTCATATCCCTAAATATGAAGAAGTAACAGAAGTGTGCGTTACTTACACGTGTATATTTCCGTTAAAATTAGATAAGCCCGAATTAAGAGAAACTAGACCTGGCACAGTATTAAGTATTTTCTTATTTGAAGTAATGCTATTCTCTATACTTGGTTATTTTATACATTGTGGCATAGTTAATAAAGTTTATTATTGAAATAGTGTTGTGGCTATTTCTTTTTTTCTGCAATAATTGATATATCAAATTTCTTTGCGATTTTCTCGAGAGTGCGTGATGTGTAACTAGTTTTTCCTGATTCGTAATCTTGTATAGTTCTTTCGCTACGACCTATGGCTTTACCGAATTCTTTCTGTGTTAAACCAGTCCATTCTCTTATTATTCTTATAAATGATCCACTATCATAATCCTTCAAATTTACTCTCATATTGAACCTCGTTTCCTGTCGCCACACTCGTATACTTAATTATAAATTAAAAATTTGTGAAAAAATCAAAATCCACGGCTATTCTGCGTGTTATAATTAGTATGAAATATTTTTCTGATTTCATTACGAAACCTTGACAAATATTTTATGTACGCTAACATTACAACGACTCTAGGTTTCCTAGTGTTTAGAAAGGAAGATAAAAATGGTTAAATTAAAAACTGACAAAAACGGAAAGGAGTACCTGATTGACTTATACGATACACTTATTAAAAATATGCAATTTGATAGTGAGTTCTTTGCTATATCAGATATCGTTGATAAGATGTATTCTTATGACAAAGAGTTGGCTACCAAATGGACATTTTCTTTAATTGACAACTACGGAACTAAAGCGTTACACGATTACAAAATGGACTGGGACGAAGATGCGAATGTTCGAGCTCTTGTTAATAACCTAATTAATAGTTTGAGAGACAATTATAAATTGGATGAAATAATCAAAATGATTCACGATCACGTTTATTTAGTACAGGTTCGATTCTTTCTTTGGACATACATCTTTGGTCCTTATAAGGAAACTAACGCATTTATAAAATTCTTTGATGAGTACATTCAATCCAAAAAATACGATGAGGCTTTTGACCTTGTAAAGATGGTTGTTGATAATCAAGGTTACATTGAGGAAGCGGTTTTCGATATCACAGCTTTCTTAAATCTGATAATCGAAACCTATTGTAATAATAAAAAAATTGAGAACCAGGAATTATTAGATTTTCTGTACTCTCTCATTGACTTGGTTTCTTCAGAACACGCAAAGGCTTTTTTAAAAGCAAACTTTATTGACTATTTGGAGGGATAAAATGCTTAGGAATGATTATGATATTAGCGATGAGGAATTTGGCAAAATAATGGAACCTTTTGAGGCTGCCTTGTGTAACTATATTGCAAATAATTTTATCTATGATTATCTTGCATTTTACATTGCTACAGGTTATCGTATGGATGCTTTATGGGATGGAGATTTAGTAGGACACGTCAATTCGGCGTTCGATTCAATATGTGATGTTGAATACAAATATGGACTCGATTATAAACATCTTAAAAAAGTCATAAAAAAACAAATACGGATTAATCATTAAAAAGGAACATCCCCTTGAAATTGTAGACACAAAAAAAGAGGACCAGCGTTGATTTGCTGATCCTTTTCTTATGGAATTAAAAGTTTTTGTCCTACATGAATTATGTTCGGATTTGAAATGTTATTCGCTCTCGCTATCTCTGGATATCTGTTGCCATTACCATAGAATTTTTGGGCGATTTTCCATAACGAGTCGCCCTTTACTACCGTGTAATATCTTGCGTTGCTCGTTGGTGCATTTGTTCCTGCAGGAGTTAAATCTTCGGCTCTTACCCATCCTAATCCATTATTAATGTTATAAGGACATTTTGATCCTGGATTAACTAGGTAGATGGTTGCTTTTAGATTTGTTCTTGACTGCCCTGCACCATTTCCTTGGCTATCTCGATATAGAACTCCTGTAAACCTTACCTTATCGCCTACTTTGTATGTCGTATTTACTGTTGGCTGTGGTATTGGCTTTTTATCCTTTTCTAGTTGTTTATTTACCTGTTCTGTGATGTATGGAAATTTACTTTGTAGGTATGGTCCTGGACACGCAGTTGCTGCGAACATATTATGGCGGGTTAGGTTTCCGGATGCATCCCCTGTATAGTTTAATCTTTCGATTCCGTTTCTTTTGCAGATATCCACACATAACTCTATAAGTCTTGCTAGAACATGGTCTGATACTTCCCAGTTCCCACCATTCTTGGAATTTGAAACTTCAATCGTTACGGCTTGGTGATCGTTATTCGCATTTGATGAACACCACGACCTGTTGCATTCTTCTACGTACATTCCGATTCGACCATCTGAACCGATTCCGTAGTTCGAACTTGCTTGTCTACCAGAACCTGCGAATATTCTTCCGCAGGTTTCAACCGACAACACTCCTGCCATGTGATGAATTGTGATTTTCTTAATTTTAGCATTCCTTGGCTTATTGCAATTTGGGGACAACTTTGTATATTGAACTAATGGGCTATTACTCATTTTCATCTTCTCCTTTTCCGTTATTGAATTCTTCACTATTTTCTACATCGAACACTTCTCCATTTTCATCGTGGAAAGTTTCCTTTTCTTCGTTATTCTCCATCGTTTGCACCTCCTTTCGTATTGCCATCTTTATTAAAGAAGTAAGTGGCGATCATACCTAAAATAAGCATGAAGTTATCTGTCGTGATTTTCTCGGTTACTGATAAATAAAAAAACGCTCCGAATGATAGAAGCGTTATAATTGATTTCACTTTTAGAAGTGACACTACTGCACTGATCGTTTTTTCTTTCATCTTTGTTCTCCTTTTCTTGGTTCATTTGGCAAATCATACAATTGATTTACCATACTCGTTACGAGTCCGTTGCCTTTTAGCATATGGTAACTCTCGTACATATCTTTTACATTTTCTTTCATGAAACTAGAGCAGTAGCCTAGTTTCATTTGGGTGTCGTAGATTCTTACTATCTCGTTTCGGAGGAGTGCCTGCATTCCTTGTTTCAGTCCTATGTACTGTTTGAAAACATACACGATACCTCCTGTTACTCCAGTTAGTAAAAATTCCACCCAATACTTCAAAATAAAATCTAGCATCTTTCCCTCCTAATGTATTTGTTTCCAGTTACCTGGTGTTGTATCATTTATTCCGATTCTCAAGTATATTCCTCCACCGGTATTAAGTAAAATCTGCCATAGCCAACTTCCTGTATCAGTCTTTTGCCATGTTCTTCCGTCGTTAGTTAACACTACCAATACTCCATAAATTGCTCCAGTGTATGGTGCATTTTTCATTGCTTTACCTATAGCATAAATTCCTGGAGTATAGAAATAATTAAAATCATCAGCATTTGCATTACCCTTGTAAGCCAAGAACACACGATTCTTATAATTTTGAATAAAAGTTGCTAAAGTTTCTTTATTATGAATAATGCCATTTGCATCCCAATAAAAATCATTTTCTAATTTTATTGATTTTTTCATATTCTCCTCCTAGGCAATACGATGCCATATATAAACTGCGAGATATGGTGGCATATTATTGTGTGCTTGACTTTCTCCAGTATTTTTAATAACCCCTAATCCGTCTGGGTAGTATGGTCCTTGGTAATTTCCGTTATACCAAACCATACCATATGCTTCTCCACTTCCATAAGCATAAGTAACTCCGTGTGAATGTGATGGCATCTCACTCTCACTTAATGTGTGCTTTTCCTCTCCACCTACACTATTTGCTGAATACTTGTTGCCTGCTCCTAATAAAAATCTATCCTTTAGCAATTCCCAAGTACCTCCAAATATGAGCGATGGATTTCTGCTATCGAGACTTAAATATATCGCTCCTACCGGAAATGGATTCGGATACACTTCGTTGTTATTTTCATCTTTGAGTTGTATTCCTATCTTTGTCATGATACTCGCCTCCACATATAAACTGCGATGTATGGCTGTAGGTTTCCACTATTTCCAGAACCTGCATTATATGTATAAACCTCAGTCTTAAAATCAGGGATTGCTTGAGAAGATGCATAAATTGTTCCATTATCTGGAGTCGCTCCAGGTTCTGCATTTAATGCTTTTTGCCTAAAATATTTATGATTATGGCTTTGTAAATTTTTATTTCCACCTGTCTTGTTTACTGTGGCAAATTCGCTTTGATTCTCATCTACCCCAACAAGTACCCTACCATTGGCGAAACGTTCCCACACGCCCCCAAAAAAGGCACTAGGATTGGTATTCATAACCGATATGTAAATACTTCCTACCGGATAATAAGGACATGGATAAATATTGCCTGTATCATCTTTCAATTGAACACCTTTGTTCACGCTGTTCGCCTCCAAACATAAACGGCTAGATATGGAGGCATATTACTCGTACTTCCAGTATTTCCATGATTGTGCGCTTGATTTCCACCTGATGCAGCAACCCAGACACCTCCGTGATCGTGAGCTCCATCCGTTTGTCCTGCAAGGTCTTGCCCCCATCTTGAATTAGCTACTGGAATTTGTCCTCCATTTCCAGAGTTTGCTCCACCACCAAACCATAAAACATGGTTATGCCCTCCTGCATTATTTAATCCAGCACTATGGCTATGGCTTGGCATTTGATTCGATGTTAAAGTACAATTGCCAGTTGTGTGGCTATGGTTTGCACTTCCCCCACTTGTTCCTGGTTTATAAGTTGTTCCTGCACAGAGTAAAAATTTGTCTTTGATTTGCTCCCATGTTCCACCGAATATTTGTGAAGGATTTCTTGAGTCAACACTCATATAAATCGCTCCCACAGGGAATGGGTTAGGATAAACATTGTTATTATTTCCGTCTTTCATTTGGATTCCAATATTCTTCATTATTCCCACTCCGCTATGACTTCGTAATCGAGAACGGCTTTCCCACTTTTTAAATAAATGTTTCCTCGAACGGCGAGTGAGTATTCTTCCTTGTCGTTAATGACGCCGATTCCTACATTCTTCTTCGTGGCATTTATGAATTCGATCGGGATACCTTGAGCGAGAAAGTATGGGAGTGTTACTGTTTCTAGCTTATCCTTTACCTCAACTTCAAAATTGAAAGACTTTTCATTGTCTAGGGTTATCGCTTTTTGAGTGCAAGTGTAATTATTTGAACTTTTACTCACAGTCAAAGTTTGCCATGCTCCCCAGGATGAAGAAGTAGATTCTTTATACCTGTAGCGTACACTTTGGATGGTATTCTTATTGGTCGTGCCACAAGTTATCAAAGAAAAAATACCACCGACATTTATCTTGGTAGTATTCTCGAACTCATTTAATCTTCTTATGGAAACTGATTGACTAGGCGGTTCGTAATCAATGACATAAATCACTTTTGTCTTGGTTGTTATGAAACCTCGACTATCAATCGCCGACACATTCAGATTCACTGCACCTGATAAGTTTAAGATGCCTAGTTCTAATGAAACATCATTCGTAGAGTATGCAATGTTTCCTGACAACTCTCCTACTTCGATTCGGTAGGACACTGGTGTGGCATAATTCTTGGCTACCATCTTTTTGGCTGATGGTATGGATACTTTTAGTTTTGATTTATTCTTTACGATATAAGTATTGCTTCCTGTAATTCCTACGATTGTTGAGTTATTATCAAAATAACTAAAATCTTCGAATGTAGGGTTGCTGTTCGTGATTGTGTAAGTTCCATCTTTGTAATTCCAGTATTTTTCTTCTCCTGCATCGTTTAGGGTACAAGCAACAACTCGAATTGTAAAAGTTTTACTCGTAGTATAATATTGCATCAAACTTGTTATTTCTGACACACTAAATGTCGCATTAGTTCCTGCTTTAGAATACCTAGAGGCACCTCCACATTCGAGCCTTATTCGGCAAGTTGCCCCACTTGGATTATTCGCTGTTACTCCAAGCGATGAACCATTGCTCACATTGGGTGTATTGCTCGTAATTTGGTTGATTTGATGGGTTGCTTGGTAGTATGCTCCACTATCGGTTGTTAGCCCACTATCTCGCCTTTTAACCCTTAATTTAAAGTTGTAACCTGTTCCTGGGGAAAGTCCACTTATTGTAAAACTTCCACTCGCTGCATTCACGTCATTACTCACTGTCGCCCAACTACCACCATTGTTCGTTGAGTATTGGATTGTGCTACAGGTATGTGCTGCACTCCACGAGACACTAACCTGTGTTAGTCCATTAAATCCGGATTTCTTGGATACAGAGAAACCTGTAATCGATGTGTATGCGGGTGCAACGTATAAATTGTAAGTTCCAGATGTGTGATTGCACCATCCTGAATTTTGAGTATCCTTGGCTGTGAAATAACAAGGTGTGGATCCACTCGTTTTATTTGATACGGTGTACCATCCAGTCGTTCCATCGAATGCCCAGCCTTTGCTTGATGACTTACAATCTTTCGAGAAAACTTCTGATCCATTTAAAACAATTCTAAATCTAATGTTATTGTAATACCATCCACCACTCGATTCTAGGTATACTTTCCAATAAAAGCGATACTGCATATCTGCACCACTACGTCGTGATTCGTATTGAAGAAGTACACTAGGGTATGGTGACGAATTGTAAACTCTACCACTATGTAACGTTTCCATTATTCATCGCCTCCTGATGGTACAAAAGCCCAGCCTTTATTTGTTCCACTTTGTAGTGCTACTATCTTAATTGGATTCATGGATATTTGAGTCTTGGCTTTTAGTTTTTCTACTTCTGTGGTATCTCCATTTAATGAGAACACTCTCGTTATCTCGTTATTAACTTTGGCGTATCCAGAAAATTCCATCGGACTCATAACTGTGTAACTTCCATCATAGACATTTGATTTTACAATCACGCCACTCGATGTGATGTTTACCTGGGTATTTAGGATTTCTCCGTAGGCTTGTTGGTATGGAGTTTTCATTACTCCCACATTACACATATTATCCGTGAATGTTGCATCACTATTTGCTGAACCATAAAGCTCGACAAAATAAAAGGACTGCTTTGGTAGTAATCCTTTGAGTAAATATTCTTTATAGAACGATTCTTCATTCTCGCCTAACTGTATGATGTAACTTTCGACATCGTTATACACTTTAAAGTAACAACTTCCTTGAAGTCCTTTTTTTATAATAGTAGAAAAAGTGTAATAAGTTTTTTGTGCCTGTGGTATATCTTCAGTATCGGCTTTTACTGTTATCTTCTGTTTAATCTTTCCGCCATTAAAGACAAACGCTCCGCCACTTTGACTTCCGTTGAGTGTTAAGTCGGCGTTGCTAATATGTGCAACTCCACCTTCATATTCCCAACTTTGAAATCCAGCAAACCCTACACTATTTAAAATCAAGTTAGATCCTCCGGAGTGTTGGATGTCGAACTTGAACCCCTCAATATCTAACTGCAAACTATGGAGCGTGTCCGCGAGTCCTACTATTCTTTCAATTGACATTTGACCTGCTGTGATAAAGTCAGCAACAATTTTCCCATCTGCGGTCATAGCAATTCCATAAGGACCACTTATTCCTGTTGATGAGTATCCTAATCCGTTGATGTTCCATCTCCATACTTTCTCGGCTTCGGTCGGATTCTCATTGTCCATTATAAATAATTCGTTGCGTGTCTTATAAACATAGCCTCCCATAGCATTAACGATTTGGCTCGTTGCATTTTGTTTGGCATTATTTAAAACATTAACATCTATCTGTTCTAATTTCTTTATAAGAGCATTTGTATTATTGATGAAACTGCCTTTTTTCGTATCGCTATTCGATAGTTCGAATTCGGTATATTTCTTGGCTAGGACATCGTAGGTTGTCGATACTACTTTTAATCTTTCATGAAGGTTTAAATGTGGTACGATAGCTGTCACGAAATCTCCTAGGTATATTTTTTCCATGGTCTTGTAGAGCCTCTTGTATTCCTCGGTTTTGGATAACTCTAAAAAGTCCACTTGAATTGTTATAACTGGTTTATCGATTCCTTGGTTATATTGGTCGTATGTCGCCTGTCGTAATTGCTCGAGTGCCATCTCCTGGGTAATTCCATTTTCTTCATCGATTTGTATTTCCGAGAATTCTATCTTTTGAATTTTAGGATGTATGTAGTTTTCAATAAGTGGACTATCGATGAAAAGTTCTGGAAGTAATAAACCATCGAACCCTTGCGGATAAATCCTTGTAACTACACCTGTGATATCGATATCCCATGTAATTTCTTTCATGTTCTTTCCGTATCTGATTTGAACTCCTCGATCTTGCCCCTTATTCATATTCATGGCAAAGTGCTTGTTATTCCTATGAAGTTCTCCACCCCATCTATTTATGAAGGAGTTGTCATCTCCTAGAACTGATGCTACGAAATTCTTTCGCACATATCTTGCACTAGCGACTTTTTGAATATCAGAAGAACAAGAGAAGTCATTGGCATACACTGTTCTTTGTAACATCCACTTTAGGGCTGCATCTCCGTTCTTATCAGTGGGCGAAACATCCACAAGAAAGTTATCAGAGAGATCATAGAATATGTGCGTGGCATACACTTTTATTCTCTTTAGTTGCTTGGATATTAGTTTAATTCTGAATAATTGGTCCTCGCCACTAGGGTTTCCAACTGGTGCTTTTATGATATTTTCTTCTATGAGATATTCTATCAATGCCCCACCGATTGGGTATTCTAGCTCGATGTCATATTGTCCATTTAAAACCTCAGTACAAGTACAAGTAAGAACATCTCTTAAAATTCCGTATCCGTTATGTTCGAAGTTTACTTCATTTTTCTCATAGATTCTTATCATAGCCATAAACTCCTATATTCGATATTCATTTGTATGAACTCGGATGGTTCTTCGCATAAAATACTGATTGTATTTTCTCCTGGAGTTAACACTGGGAAATCTCCAACCATATGACTATTCATATTCGTTCCTATCTCATCTGTGACATTCATAAGTTCTCCATCTATAACTATCGGACTTTCAAGGTCTGTAAAATGCATGATCGTGTTATTGATATGGATTTCTATATCTCCACTTGCCTCCAAGTAAATTTTAGGATGCGTGTCGTAAAATGATACCACATCTATTACTTGCTCGTCCTCTACTGTTATTGGTATTACTGTGGGTAATACTGATTTGGCGAAAGGTTGCACCTCGAATGTTATCATAAACCTACGATACCTTTTAAACAGGCGTTCTATCGGTATTGCATTGATAATTGTTGCCTCGTAATAATAGTTAGGATAATCAGAAAAGATTAAATCTCCATGTCCATCGAGCCACACTAATATATCCTGAATAAGTGCATCAATTTCTGCTTGAGATTTTCCATTAGGTGGTAAGAAGGTACACTCTATCTCTAGTGTTTTCCCATTATATGCATCTTCACTTTCAAATAAAAAACCATCGCGTCCGGGAACTGTGATGAGTTCCCCTCGGCGTTCTGGTTTTGTTCTTGGTGGCAATTTCAAAAGTGATATACCCATCTCTCTTGAGTTTTTACCCTTAAAAATAAAATATGGTTTCACTTTTCTATCCTCCATTTCCAAGTAATTCTTTTTTAGCGATGTATTCCATCTCTGACATAAGTTTCTCGACATCTTCTTCTCGGTTATTCTCGAAATGCTCTATTGTTAAGTAAATATTAACATTTTTATTCGTTGTATTCTTGGTTGTATTGTTTACCTGTGATGTCGTATTGTTTTTCTTTGGATTTAACCCACGAAGTTCATAATCGAGTCCATCTGGTACAAAGTTCATCGTATTCATTAAATTGTCCATGGAGTCCTCTACCTTATCAAGGTTATTATCAACACCAATTGCGAGTCCTTCATCGATATTCTCTCCAAATCCCATGAACACTCTTGATGGAGAGTTAATTCCGAAGAATTTCTTAAATGCATTGATAGCGCCCTTCGCTATACTTTTCATCGTTTCAACGACCAGGTCTTTCGCAGCTTTAAGTCCTTTTACTAATCCATCAATGATTGACTTTCCAATTGAGCCCCAGTCGATTTGAGTAAACGCTTTAAAAATTGCCGAGATGATTTGAGGTATCGCCTCTACGATTTTTGGGATTGCCTTCACTAGCCCTTGAGCGAGTGCCACGATCAACTTTATCCCTGTGTCGATTAGCATAGGCAAATTTTGAACTATAAAATCAATCAAGCGGAGAATTACGTTCAGAATTCCATCGATGATTTTGTCGATGTTATTTACGATTCCTTGAGTTAGTGCAAGGAGCAATTTCAGACCTGTTTGTAAAATTAAAGGCAAATTGTCTATAATTTTGTTCACGACCATAAAAATCACATCTAGGATTTTCGATAGTAGTTGGTCGACATTGTCAGTGATTCCCTGGGCGAGTGTTACGATTATTGAAATCGCCCCATCGATTAGAACTGGCACATTCGCTAGAATTACATCTAGGAGTGTCATCAGTAAGTCTAATCCGAGTGGTATCAAACGTGGAATTTCCGCGGTTATCATATCGACAAATCCACTAATAATTGTCGGTGCTTTTTCAATTGCTATTGTAAGGAATTTATCGAGTTGTTCTCCGAATTGACTTTGTGCGAGTCCTAGTCCTGCTAGGAGTAATCCTACTATCGCAAATGGTCCTACTAGCTTCATCGCAAGTGTAGCGACCTTTTGAAGTTTGGATGCTCCGGCTGTTGCAATCGTTCCTAGTTTAGAAAATGCCTGTTGCACCTTACTTAGCATTGGAGACAAGGCTGTTCCTATCTTCTGTGTCATTGGTGCAAAAAAGCCACTTATCTTGCTTGTAAGTGGTGCTATCTTGTTCGAGATGGCATCTCCTACTGTTCCTAGGAAAGGAATTTTACTTACGAACTTATCAATGGCACTTACACACGATGTTCCCATATGTGATGAGAACTCTTTTAATCCTTTACCTGCTACTCCGATTTTCTTCGCCATCATATCGATTCCAGAGTATGCCGAAGATACACCTTTTGTAAGTTTACCAAGAACTACGAGTCCTGGTCCAATAGACGCAGCAAATGCTCCCATTTTAAGAACTGTCATCTGGGTTTCTTGATCCATGGTCGTAAACTTGGCAATCAAACCATTAACGACTTGTATCATCTTTGTTGCCTGTGGCAAGATGTTATTTCCTAGAACTGTTGCGAGTTCTTTCATGCCTTCGGTCAATATTCTTGTTTGGTTAGCGAACCCCTGGTTTGTTCTTGCAAAGTCGCCACTAGCATTCTTCGTAACTTCTGTAACATAACCTAAACGGAGCATGACTTTTTCTTGTTGGTTCATGTCTTTGATGCTCTTTTTAATTCCTGCCGATTTTGCATATTCGGTCAGGTTGGTTTCAGTCATTACGATTCCGTATTTCTTTAAGGCTTCGGTTTCTCCTGTGAATATTGCAGCAAGAGCGACTTGCGCCATCTCTTGGCTTGTATTTTTAAATGATGCCATGTCTGCACTTAACTGAACGAGTTTCATGGAAACATCGGCGGCTTTATCCTTAGTTAGTCCTAGGGCTGTTGCCATATCTCCATAAAGTGCTGCACCATCTAATGCACTTTGTTTTGACAATCCCATTGCTGTTAGGGATGTGTCACTCCATTTCATAATGGTGTCCGTACAATCTCCGAATACTACTTCGGTCTTACTTACTGTTTCTTCTAAATCGGACGCCATCTTAACGCCTGCTACGGTTGCAGCTATAAGTGGTGTCGTTAGTTTTGTAGTAAGGCTATTTCCTAGTCTTTCTACTCTATCTCCAAATGTGAAAAGTTTGGAGTTGATGGAGTCAACCTTTTTACTAAAATTATCAAGGAGTGATGGTTGTTGTTTCAGTTGCTCTTTGACTTCTCGTAGTTCTTGCTCCATCTTATTCAATGCGGTTGTCGCATTGTTCATTTTAATTTCTAAATTTTGGGTAGCATTGGCATCTTCGCCTTTAGTCTTTACTGACTCCTCATAGGCTTTTCGTAATCCCTCTACCTTCTTTTTTTGAAGTTCGATTTTTTCGGATAAACTTGACGCCTTGGTTTTTAATTGCTCGGATGTATTACCAAAGTTTTTGGTGCTACTTTGGGCTACCTTTAATTCACTATCTAATATTTTTAATTGCTTATCGATTCTTTGGACTCCGGCTTCGAATTCCTTTGAGTCGAATAGCATTCCGACTTTAAGTTTCCAATTCGCCATTTCAGTTTTCCTTTCTTAATTAGAAAACATCATCAATGTAACCGAACTGTACCTCACTTTCCGGACCATCATTTTCATCGGTTTTAAATCTTGCATAAATTCTCGATTTAATTACCAATTGCTTTGGTGTACTTCTCCAAAACTCATCATCATCCATTTTGAGAATTTCTTTACCTAAATAATAAAGCCATTCCCAGTCTATTCCGCTCTGCGTGGTTGATGATCCGGATGTTCGTTTTTTGTTGACGCTTCCTTTTCATCTTCCTCGCCCTCCTCGAACGCATTATTGATTAGTTTTGTGATTGCCCTTTCAATTGTTGTAAAATTGTTCATGTCAATTAGTCTACCAACTTCGAACTCGGTTAAGCTTTCATCGGTAGATTTCAACACAGCATATAAAAATGACCTAACGGCTTTTAGTTTTTTCTTCTTTAATTCTGCTATGGCGATTTGTAATGAACCGAAGATATCTTCTAGTTCTGCCATCGCATTAAGGTCGAAGTTCATCTCGTACTTCTTACCTTTCAATTCGATT
This sequence comes from uncultured Clostridium sp., assembly GCA_947427095.1. Taxonomy (GTDB): domain Bacteria; phylum Bacillota_I; class Bacilli_A; order RF39; family UBA660; genus Aphodocola. The sequence continues at coordinate 14,185 of CANEGO010000001.1, forward strand.
GTCGTTGTTTGAACTTGTAAGTCCTTTCCAGTCACTCTCTTTTGTCCATTGTAATTGTTATTACGATGTTTTTTATTCTTACTCATGATTTGTTCCTTTCTACTCGCTTGGAGTTACCTCACTTGGTTCTTGCACTGATGTAAAGAAGTTTTTAATCTTTTCAGCATCTGCACCAGTTGCATCGGTATCTAGCATTAATCTCCAGTTACCATCACTATCTCGATCGTAGAACTTACCCTTAATCTTGGTAGTCTTACTGTTAGGTTTTTCTCCTTTGGTTTCGTATTCATCTTCGATTTCAGAGAATTTTCCTTTGTATAAAACACAATAGCGATACACAGGATTTGCTTTTGTACTATTCGATTTTTCACTTCTAAATAAAAGGGCTAGTTTTGGTGGTAAGTCACTACTATTTTCTACTAACTCTCCATTATGGTATCTCTTACCTAGAAGTAATGCACGATGTTCTAGTGTAAGTGCGTTTTGTTCGATTTCTACCTCGCATCCTGCGAATGCTGATAGTTCATCTTCCACCCCATCATCACTATACAATGTTTCACTATTCACACTTGGTGTAATCTTTGCAGTGATGGCACGGCTTATTTTTACTGGTACTTTATAAACTGTTCCACTAATTCCATCACTTTCGATTAGTGCAACGTGGACATCTTTAAGACCTATCTGTCTTGGTACTACTGATTTGTCAGCTACAGGCATCTTATTCAACCTCCTTTGTATTTTCCAATTTGAACCGGAATGCCTTATGATACATTTTTGTATCTTTTTCGTATAAATCTTCTTCATCATCTAGGTAGAAGTCCTCGGACTCCATGGCATCGATGATTTGTTTTTCTAAATGTTTGTATTTTGGATTTTTAGTCCATAGGTCAACTTGTACGATATAAATTGCTCGGTTGACCTCATCTTCTGAATACTCGTATTCGTAGTCGTATTCAAAAAATGTGATATAAGTTTCTGGTGGATTTATAATCTCCTGGTATCCACTTGTAATGTCTAGGAGATTAAGTGCTTTCTTTGTTTTCTCTCGTATTGTCATAGTCCTAGTTCCTTTCGTACTCTCTCCGAGAACACATTAAAGCATTGATTCTTATTCTTACTCATCGATTTGTTCATGAATGGTTTCTTTGGATATTTACTATTCGAAGTTCCCCATTCAGAAAACTTGGCATAGAAGTAATCACTTCGATCAGACTTTTCCCATCCATATTCGATGGCACGATATCCGTTCTCTCGGACTAATTTTAAAGGAATATTGTCTGCCATGTGACCACTTCCATATTTGCCTTGGTGTCCTTTCTTATCTCGAGGAGCTAGTTTTTGAGCATCCTTGTATGCTGGTTGTATTGCTTCCTCTAGGGCATCATCGATGACATTGCTTTCCAGAAGTTCGTTCATTTTGTTTAAGTCATTTACGATGGCATCAAGTCCATCAAAATCAAGTCTTGCGGGCATAGAGTTTCTCGCCTTTCGTAATTAATTTGATGTAGTTCTCATCCACTTCACAGATGTCGAGTACCTCATATATGCGGTTCTCATACACTATTCGGATATCACTACTACATAGTGACTTGTAATTTTTGCGAATTGTCATATTCGTTTCGACTTGAGTAGTTATGGAGTTATCATCGTTCGTGGTTCTCACTATCTTATCTTCGAGTGATGCGAAGATCATACGAATAGGTTTCCATGTTTGAACTGACACACCTTCGCTGTCATATTCTTGCTCGAACTTTTGGATTTCGATTTTCTTATCAAGTTTCCCCGGATTCATTATTCTCTATCGGACTGCAATATCTAATTTGAAAAATTATAGCATCCACACTGTGTTTTATTACATCGGTTACGACTCCGACAAGTGACCTGTTATCGTTCCAGTGTTCTATTAGAATTAACTGGGCGAGGTCGGTTAGTTCATTTGGCTTATAAGTTCCGATTGCATTCTCTAAATAAATCTTGGAGGCGGCAATCAAAGAACGAATAAACTCATCATCTTCATCGTAGTCGATTCGTAGGTACTCTTTTGCTTTCTTTAAATCCACCATGGATTATCATCTCCCTTTTAAAATGTGAAAAGAGAAGCACTTGGCCTCTCTTATTCTGTTGGTTCTCCTTCATTTCCACCTTCTGGCGTTACTGGAGTATTTTGTGGTTCTACTGATTGTGGTTGTGGTTGTGCTGGAGTTGTTTCTGTTACATTTTTAACATAGACAACTGGTTTTTCTTTTGGTGCTGTAAGTTTGATATTAAGGTATGACTTAACATCTTTCGTTACAACGTCATCTCTTTGAATAGCACGGATTAGAGTCAAGTTCTTTGTGAACCCCGCTTCTTTAGATACGGCTAGTGCCATTTCTTCTCGATCCATGAACTTCACGGCTTCTTCTAGGTTACCGATATAAACTGGAGATGCTCCATCTTCATCTTTGATATTTGTGTTTGCGTACACTTCGATATTGATTCCTGCTAGCATTTTCTTTGTTGGATCCTGTGGATTTGGTTGTAGAATTGGTTTTCCAGTAGCATCTACCCAGTTATCCATGATATCGAACCCATTTTGATTTGTTATGATGATTGCACCATTTAGTAATTCTGGGTCAAGTTTTGTATTGATTGCTGATTTAATCTCGGCATGGGTACTAGCGTTTAACTTGATACCATTTGCTTTCAATACTGCAAGGATTTTGCGGTTATCTGTGATAACTGACTTACGAGCAATCCATTTATTGATGTACTTAACAAGCCCACCTTTTTCATCTGATAAAAGTGTGTTACTGATTGGAAGGATTCCACCTTTATCTGTGATAGCGAATTTTTGTTGTTTAAGTGTTGGTGATAACATTTCGCCAATTTCGGTTGCTTCTGTAATATCAACGAATGGCTCGATGGTATCTCCGTTTTCATAAACAAATGAACCACTTGTCGTGCTTGTTGTTTGAACATCTACGAATTGTTTTAGTGGTTTGTATTGTCTTTTTAACTCATTGATTTCTGTGTAGATGTCTTGCGGAATAATAACGGCTACACTGTTTTGATCGTCGCCTGGTGTCGTAGTTTCAACTAGAACATCTCTTTCTTCTTTCGTTAGATGTTTGCCTTGTAGGTATTTTACGAGTGCTGTTCTCGTTTCGACAAGCTTTTTCTTGGTTCTTGTTTCTTCAACTTCTACTACTTCATTCCCTTCACTTACTGTTTCTTCTAATTCTTGCATTTGTTCTTCTAGGATGATTTGGTCTTTGATTTCTTGAGCTTCTTTCGTAGCCTTCTGACCTTCCTCCACTTTACCTGCATCGATTAACTCTCTAGCCTCTTTCAATTTGGCTGTTAAATTTCTTCTTAATTCAATTAACTTTTTATTCATATTTATCTCCCTTTTCTATATTTTTAGTAATTCAATCATGGCATTTACTTGTGCCTTTTTGAGTTCTTCGAGAACTCTTTCTTCTCTGGTCTTTAAGTTATGTTCTTGTAGTAAAGACCTTTTTCCTACTTCACTGGTTGGATAAGCCGGAAATGGTGTAGGCGATATCTCTATAAGGTCGATATCTAAAAGTGTTCGCTCGTAGACATCTTCATCTTTCAAGTATTCCCACTTGTCGCCATTATCACGGATATAAAATCCAAATGACACACCATCGACATCTCCCCTTTTTATGGATTCGTATATATCTCTCGCTTGGCTAGAATTTGGTAGTTCTAATTCAAAGCGAAGTCCTATCTCATCTTCCACAAGTTCTAGGGTTCTCGATTTGGTACTTCCTAGAACAATGTCGGAGTTATGATTCCATAATGCTTTGATGGTATTTTCTTCTAGGCTTTTAGCGAAGGCGCCCTTGGCGACTCTTTCGTACCACTCATCGTATAAAAGATGGCTACGTTCATTGAACTTTACGACATATCCTTGGATTATCATCGATTCGCTATTCGTAGGGTTTTCTCTTATATGAATGTCCGTGGTAGGAATGTACCTAATTTCCTTGATCCTTTTCTCCATCGTTTCCACCTCCCTCTTGTTCCTCGTTTTCACTTGGATTTTTTTCTTCTTCATCTGGAGGCTTATCCTCCATTTCATCTGGTTTTGTTTCTTGTTGTTTCTCATCTTTAATTTTGACTTTTTGTTTTTGGTACTCGTTCATCAAATCAATGTCGATGTAGTTTAATGACATATAGTGTTTATCGCCATTTTTGATTTTGTCTTTGTCCTCCAGTTCTCGCACTTCATTGATAGAATAAATTCCTAGGTTTATCATTTTCTCGTAGTATGCTGCTCGATTGGTGCTATCTCCTCGAAGTAATGAATTTAAGTTAAACTTAAAGTAATACTTCTTGTTTAGGATTTCATCTTCAGTGAATAACTGGTACTGGAGTTCTTGCTCCCAACTAATCAATAAAGGCGACAAAGTATCTCGTACGAATTCTAACGATTGTTGTTCTATGTTCGAGAATGTGGCTCTTTCTAGGTCTGCTAACATATGTGGTGGTACATTAAAAATTCGAGCAATCTCCGCAATGGAGAATTTTTGCGTTTCTATGTACTGGGCATCACATTGTTTAATTCCTAGTGACTGGTAGTCAAGCCCTGCATCTAGTATTGCTACTCGGTGTGCATTATCAATTCCATTATTGAACTTTTCCCACTCTTGTCTTATGACTTGTTTAGCTTCTGGGTTTAATGGTTGAGGAACTTTTAAAACTCCACTACTCATTGTTCCGTTCGCATAAAATTTGCCAGTGAACTTTTGACCTGCGATTTGGATTCCGATTGTTTCTCTAGCTACATCTATTGGACTCTTACCCACTATTCCATTTGTAGATAATCCCTTAATATGTAAAACACTCGTGTATGGCAAATTGACTACTTGCCCATTTACGAGTGTTGTTTGCACTAGGTATCGTTTTAGGTTTCCGTGTTGGTCTTTTTCCATTACTATTTTTGTAACGAGAGGATTTAAAATCCATAAGGCTTTTGGGTATCCGGTTTTACTCCATTCAATTTCGGCATAAGCATTTCCATAAAGTTGCCTATGTGCTTCCATGGTTTGCTTAAATTGAAACGGAGTCATGTATGGATTCGGTCTTGTTTCAATAAGTTTGGCTATCGGATGATCGTGTATTCGTTTTTTCTTGCCTCGACTTTCCTGGTATAACTGGAGAGGGAGCATCGCTACATGATTTGATAAAATTCTGATACAAGCATAAACGGCAGCAATGTTCATGGCTGTGTCGGTAGTGACATTTTCGCCTGAATAAGTATCGTTTCCACCTATTAGGTTGATGAGCCATTTATTTGGTGCTTTCAAATCACTTGTATCTTCGTTTCGCTTTTCTAATTTTCTAAATAGCATTTAGTTCCACCTCATTTCAGTATTTTGGATAACACTCCACCAAGCCACACGAATGCGAGACCTTGAACGAGCAATCCTACTTTGATGTCATATAAATATGCGGATATGACTATCGAAATAAGCCCAGACAGGATCAAGATATCTTCAATGTAGCTACACAAAAAAACGAACCTATCACGAGTTCGCTCACTTAATTTTTTATGGGACATCTTCGGTATCTCCTTTCTAAAATCCAAATCCTTCACTCATGATGTGCCTATTGATATCGACTATTCCGTTATCGATTCGTGCTAATGTGTGGCTAATTATCATTGCCGCTGCTGGGTCAATCCTGAACCTTGCCTTGCTCTTATCGAGCATCTTGTTTTCATTGGCATCAGTCTTGGCGATGGCATTCGATACTGCCCATGTAAGAACTGGATTCATATTTGTAATAATTCGTTTTTGTAATACTAATGCTTCTACATCCTTGGTTGGTTCTGACAAAGTAAGCATTCCTTGTCTTACCTCCACCATAACGAACCCATCATGCTCCATATCGGTCGCAAATTGCGTGGCATTGTAAGGATCGTAACCTATTTGAATAACTGGGTAGATTAGGTTTAAGTCGGCAATGTATTTTTTTATGTAGTCATAATCCACGACGTCGCCTTCTGTCGCTGTTATAAAGCCCTGTTTTATCCATAGGCTATATGGTACTCTATCTTGTTTTTCTCGCTCTAAAACTCGATTTTTGGGCATAAAACTGTGCGAAAGCATGACATATTCGCCCGTATCCAATTTAAACTCAGCATTTACGCTCGTTAGGTCGATTTTAGAGGACAAATCCACCCCTATGGTGCAAGGTCGGCCTCTTATCTTCTCGAAGTCGAATTCTCGGTCACTTGCTTTCCATTTTTTCATATCCATCCATGCTATCTCGCCATTTACCCATTGGTTTAGGTATAATCTTCGGAATGTCGCCTCGGCTGTTGGTATTTCCTTGGCTCGAACTGCTAGAGTTCGCATTTCTTCGATTTTTCTAAATACACCAAGTGCAGGGTTGGCGATGTACCATGTTTTCTCATCATAAATGTCGGCATCTTCTGGTGCTTCGTAAATGACTGGATAGAAAGTTTTATCAGTAACTACACCATCAAGGATTTTCTTTGAGTATTCGTATAACTCGTAGCATATTGTTCCGATTTCGACACCTGCTGTCGTTATGCTTATGAATAATGGTTGTCTACGAGCACCTTGACTGGTTTTCATCAAGTCATAAAGTTTACGATTCTTCGCTGCATGAATTTCATCATAGATGACAATGTGAGCATTGAACCCGTCCTTTGTGTTTGTATCCGCTGATATTGCCTTATAAAAAGAATTTGTTTCTAGTCTTACGATTTTCTTTTGCGATTCTAGTATCTTACATTTCTTGAATAAGGCTTTATTCATTCGTATCATGGCGGCTGCCGCATTGAATACCTTGGATGCTTGTTCTCGGTCGTTGGCACATGAGTAAATCTCTGCTCCATACTCATCATCCATGAATAGGAAGTACACGAGCATTGCTGCGATTAGTTCTGTCTTGCCATTTTTTCTTGGTAGGAAGATGAAGGCTTCACGATATTGCCTTGTTCCATCTTCATTAAGTGTTCCGATTAAATCTCTAACGATTTTGTCTTGAAACTCCATGAGATTGAAAGGCTTTCTTGCGAATTCTCCTTGCGTGTGTTTTAGAAGTTTAATGAACTTGACTGCGGTGTTGGCTTTCTTTTCATCAAACATACTAATCGTTCCCCTTTAGTAGTTCCTCCATCTCATCATCGAAGTCATCTCCTGGTAGTTGCATCCTACCTCGGCTAGATGGTGTTAGTCCGAATTCGGTCATAAACTCTTTGGCGAGTTTTAAGTAACGATGAGCGATAGAAACTTGGGGGATTTGTTGCACATAACCACTCGGAGTTTTGATGATGGTACTTTGTGCCTTATCGATTTGTTGCTCGGCTTCTTTGTACCTACTCCAACATTTGCAATATGCCTCTAATGCCGAGGTGTCATTGACTTTTAAAAGTCCAAGGTCGGCAAGTATCGGTGCGACTCTATCCCACTCGGCATTGGCAATTGGATTATTCTTGATCCATTCAGGCGCTTCTAATAGTGATACATCTGTTATTGCTGGTACACTATTTTCTAATTCTATTCGCTCGGTGATATCCCTTTTTCCTGGGTTACCATTCATTTGATGTACTACTGTTGGCGTTGGTTTTGGTCCTCGCGTTGACACATTGCATTCCTCCTAACTTGTCATAGTTTCTCCTCCTATTACTTCTTCGTAGGTGTATTCCTTACCATCACGAATAAGGCGAATGGTTTCAGAACTACCTTTGAATTGTAAATATCTCTTGACTATTACATCAACATACTTCTCATCTATCTCGATTGCGTAACACTTTCGCTCTAACTGCTCGGCGGCTATCAAGGTCGAACCTGAACCTCCGAACCCATCGAAGACGATGTCATCCTTTTTGCTCGAATTAACCATCAATTTGGCTACGAGTGTAATTGGTTTCATGGTAGGATGTTCTTCGCTTCTTGTTGGTTTATCGTTGTAAATAACCGTACTATTTTCGTTATTACTATCGATTAACTTTTGGAAAAAGTCGACTAATTCGCTTTTGGACATTTTCTTTGGATTCATTTGCACGAAGTCATCGATGACCGTGTCCTTATCTCTATCTCCATACCACTTATGTCCTGCTCCTGGTTTCCATCCATAAAGGATTGGCTCATGCCTCCAGTGATAGTCTTGCCTTCCCATGACTAAACTGTTCTTTACCCATATCAAACATTGCTTATAACAAAATCCGGCATCCATGAATGATTTCCTAAAGTTGACCGCTTCCGTATCGGCATGGAACACATAAATAGGCGCACCACTTTTACAGGCTTCAAAAGTCCTAGTATAAAAAGCAACTAAAAAACGATGAAAACTTTCATCATCTTTAAAATTATCATTTTGAATTTTCTTTCCATCTGCTGATGAATAATCCACGTTGTATGGCGGATCCGTTATCACGACATCTATTTGCTCGTTCTCTAGTAATCTGATATAAGTTTCTTTGATGGTCGAGTCGCCACAGATGACTTTATGGTTTCCAAGTTTCCATATATCTCCTGGCTTGGAGAACGGAACTTTCGGAATGTTATTTTCTAGGTCGAAGTCATCTTCCTTTACTTCATTCTTAACAAACATCTTGGTATATTCTTCAACATCGAACCCTGTTAGTTCCATGACTCCAACTGTATTTAATTCATCGAGTAAGACTCCTAACTTTTCCATATCCCATTCGCCACTTATTTTGTTAAGTGCGATATTGAGTGCCTTTTCATCTTCTTTGGATAAATCTAAAACTACACACTCGGCTTCTTCTGTTCCTAGGGCTTTCATGACTGTGGCTCTTTGGTGTCCACCGATTATTGTTCCATCTTTGTTTATGATGATGGGATCTACATATCCAAAATGTAAAAGACTATTTTTGATTTTCTCGTATTCAGCATCTCCTGGTTGGAGATTCTTTCTAGGATTATACTCGGCTGGTTTTAATTCCTCGATTCTTCGTTTTTCTATATTCACGATTTTTTCCTCCTTCAAAATTTGATACCCCCTTATGAAATACGCGATTTCATACACGAAGTTGGGCGCCGTTCGTTAGAGAGCGTCGCTCTAGCTTTTCATGGGTGGGGGTGTTAGTGTTTGATTCCATTGTGGCAAGACTCACACAAACTCATGAGATTATCTAGGTCTAACCTTTTACTCCAGTCTTTCTTAACTGGGATGATGTGGTGTACCATGGTCGCTACAGAGAGTACGCCTTTTTGTCGACACAACACACAATGATATCCATCCCTTGCTAATGCCAAGGCTCGTATGGCCTCCCATTCTGGTGTCTTATAGAAGTCAGTATATATCTTGTCTGTACGTTCCCTATTATAGCGGGTGTAATACTCATCTTGGTGCTTGGTACAATACCTTTCCCTTGTAAGGCTCGTACAACCCGCCTTATTGCATAAATGAATGGCTTTCATGGGCATTTGCTCCACCTCTATCCTAAACGCGTCACACAGGGCTTAAAAACGCCCAATTATCGCGTTATTATCTTTTTGTATTTTCTAAAAGTCCAATATCGCCTATTTTTGATAAATAAAAAGGGAATATTGCATCCCTTTCAATTTATCGAAATCTTAGGTCGAGGAGGACCAGAAATAAAGTGGTAATTCGTGCGAACTACCACAATACCATTATACTATATCTAGTTGCGAGTAAACTGCCCCATTTCTGCTACTTTTCTGCTACTTTTCAGCCCCTTGCCTATTTTGTAGTTCTTTTTCCATTTCTCGCCTTATGTAACTTTCCTGTTTATGTAATTTTATTAATTCTTTCCGAATATTAGCTTCTTCTTCGCTTAAACTATCAGGTCTTACCACAATTCCTTTGAATTGAGCGAATGCTTCGGTTTCGCCACATAAAGGGCATATTTGAGTATGGTTATCGGCTCTTGAAAGTGCAGGATAACCATTATATTGCTTTTTACACTTTGGACATTTTCTCATCTTAATACATCTCACTTTCTTCTAGGGCTTTCTCTAGAATTTTTTTATCAAATCCAAATCTTTCATATCCTTGGTCTAGGACATTGTAATAATTCGTTGGTGGTGTTGATTCTTTTTTAGTATTCATGATGTAAACCATGGCATCCACTTTCTGACCGTTGACTTTAATTTTTAACATCTCTTTTCTGTAAAATCTAGGGTATCCTTCATAAATGTCAAGACTTCGCTCATCGCTAGGTTTAATATCCCATATTAGGACAGGCACTTCATACCCATCGAATGGTTCTATCGATGCTGGTCCGTTAAATAATAACCTCCAATTTTTTAGTATGCTTGTTCCTACTATTGTGGCTGTAGGACATCTTCTAGCCATTTGTTCTTCGCTTAGGTTACTTCCGTAAGCAATGTAATATCTTTTCATTTTTTCTTTCCTCCTCTATTTAGGCTATCGCTTTCTTTTTAGGTGGATAGCCGAACCTCCAAGCTGCCACTCCATTTAGGTGTTTGTATAAATGCTCTCGACAAGCCTTGTAGTCATCTCCGATTAAACCGATCCTATTTAGGTATGTTCTCATGGCGAATTTTTCATTCTCGGTTTGTGGCTTTCTTGATGATGCTCCACTTTGTGTTAAGGCTTGGTAGTTAAGTGCCAAGGCAAGGACAATGTATGCTCTGATTTTTCCGGCGTGTAGCTCACTATTGAACCCTCGTAATTCTACTGTGTGATTTCCTGTAAAGTAACTATGCAAGTTTAGAAAATGGTATCTACTTTCGTGGTAGTGATATTCAGAAAATCCACCATATCCTTCATACCATATTTTTTTGATGGCATCTTCGGTTTTTGGTCGCCTTCTTTTAATTTTATCTACTAGGGTACTATCCATTTTTTTGCACCATCTCATTCTTTCAGGTTTAATTTGTAAGGCTTTGTATAGTAAGTCATTCTTACTTGCAATGATGTTGATAAAATTCTTTAGTGTTTTCGCATTGTGTGGTTCTCCATCCAAGTGAATGTGAATTCCACATTGTAATGCTGCTCCTGCGAATGCCCCTTCACTTCGTAAGTTTCTTACGATTGTTTGTAGTATCTCGATATCTTCTTTGTAAGTAAGTATTGGACTTACCAATTCTACGCTATATTCCCAGTTTGCACTTACTGTTCTGCCATTAGTTTTCTTTCTTGTTCGAATACTTCCATCTGACATGATAGTCCATTTTCTCCCGTCCTGTTGCTTTATGGTTCTCTTGTCATAACCAGCTCCTACATACTCTATTGTTCCGCCTATTGTTCTTGCGACCACCTCGGCTGCTTGTGATCGTGTAATACCAGTCATCTCGATTTCGATTCCAAATTGAGACTTTAACATTTCATCTTTCATTTCTATTCCTCCCCCCTGGTGACACACACATTACCGCGTAAGCCACACATAGTCCAGCAAATAATCGAAGAAATTTGAAATTATTTCATTATTTCTTCAAATAGGCTCGAAATATCCCTTTTTATGCCTTCATATTTCTTGCGAACCCCACTAGAAGTAATGTATTCGTGGTACTCGTTTCGGAATTTAGAATTGAATTGATGGGTTATTATGTTCCATTTTTTCTTCTCGAAATGCTTTTGCGTGAGAATGAAGTTTGATTCTTCATCTAACGATTCGAGGAGGATATCTACTATTTTGTTCTCATTCTCAAGTGATTTTATCTTGTCTTGGCTCTCCCTAATCCATCCACTTATTTTCTCTTTTTGATTTTCTACTCGTATCATCATGGATTCTATTGGATTCAAATTGTTGCTTGTTTGTACACCTAGGTTCTCACATTTAGGCTGTGAGTATAAACTATCTATTTCACTCGCATCTTTCGTGAGAGTTTCTTCCCATTGATTGATTTTTAATTTCAGCATTCCAATGGTTGCTTCGTTTCGTTTATAACCATTTAACAATTTATCAATCATTCTTGATCCTCTCCCTTATTTTAATTCTTCGATTATTTTTACCACCTCATCAATGCTCGTAACTACTCCAGCTGTTACTCCTAGTTGAATAAATTTTCTAATTAGTGCCTTTTGGATTTCAGTTGGTTTGTTTCCTGGTTGTTTTACCTCAAGGCATAAAAAAAAGGACTTTCCATCCTTTCGCACTACTGCCATTACATCTGGTAGTCCTTTTACGGAATAAAGGCCTCCATGGTTCTTCCACGCGAAACCTTTCCAGGACTTACCCATTCTCGGTTTGTTGATGTAATCTAGTATCTTTTTTACGATATCTCGCTCTAGCATTTTTCGCCTCCTTGTACACATTGTCACTATTGTGCAGTTATTTTTTTGACTTGAAACACTCGCAAACCCTTATAAATAAAGGCTTTCAAGAGAAATTGAACGATTGAACGCACTTTTTTGAAAAATATATATGCTATATATAGTAATAATTATGTGAAAAAGTTATCTCCCCTATAATATATATTTTTTTTATAGTTCATAGTTCAATATATAATATATATACCCTTTTTTCCCTTTTATTTCCTAGGTTTTTATCTTGTACACTTCTTGAACGCAAAATCACTTTTTTTCTTGGTTTCGTTCAAGTTCTTTCATCTTTCGCTTATGTTCTTCTATTTTTTGTTTCAGAATATCTTCTTCGTGACTAATTTCCAGAGCCTCGCTCCACTCCAAGTCCTCGATCCTCATTTGCTCGGTCGGAGTTAAGTCACGCATATCTTCATCAACCTTAATTGCAACATACGCGGTTGTTATGCCACCACTGGTTCTCCTGACTGTGTTTCTCCTTTGGCTTGATTCTATTAAGATGTAACCTCGTTCCTTGAACCCTTGTAAGGTTTTCTTGTAATTGTATCCCTGTTTTATGAGTTCTTGCTGTAGGATGCTCGGTTGCACTAAAAAATAGACATCATCGCCTATCGTTTCATGAGTTCCATATATTTGGTTCTTGGATAACGGACTAAAGTAATTCACATTTACGGCTATCCAACTCTTAATATACGAGTATGCTTTGTCGACAATGTCTACCTCTTTCTGGGTATCCAACTTCTCCAGTATCCTTTTTCCGAAGTGTAACGATGCACTGACATTATCTACATCGAATATTACCATGTTGGATATATAATCAGCTACACAAATAAGGCTCACAGATGCAATGTGACTGCTGATATTTTCTTCTTTGTTTTCCTCTAACCTTTTACAAAAATAATCGTACAAGTCATCCAGTAAGTTGGACTTTGGAACAACAACATTTTCTATTAAGTATTTGATGTACTTTCTTCCGGCGAGTCCATAATTCTTGGTCGTAAAACGATGCATCTCTATGGCATCTCGTTCTTTATCGAATAGTGGTCCGTATAACTCAAGTGTTCTGCTCGATATTCCTGTTTGCGATGTTTCGCTCGATATCGGCTCCTCGCCCGTTGTTATGATTGCCATGTTCCAAGATGAACGTGACTGGATAGTACCAGTTTTCGTGCCTCTGGTTCTTCCTGTTCCAAGCCCCAACATATAAACTAAATTGTTTATAAAGTCCTTATTTCCGCCGACTGCTTGCTTCTCATCAATACCGAATGGGAGATCATTATACAATGATGCCATACGCTCTATACCGACACTTGTTGAGTTAAAGTTTCCCATCGTAGCATCTGGATTTCCCCATATCGAAAGTGCTACTTTTAGTGCTGCAGTTTTACCTGCTCTCGAGTCAGCCCAGAAGTGTGCTATAAAAAGTCTTGTCTTTAATAATTTGATGAGTGGCGATGCGAAGCTCACTTTCAACATACAATTAAACAAATCATTCTTCATTAGTGGTTTAATCTTCGCTATCCATTCATCTAGGTTGCCTTCTTCTTCGTAGCCTGTGATGAGTTGCTTATTCGTTCCATCACTTTTCAAATGTATATCGCCAGGGTAATGAGGTAAGAAATTCTTACCCCACCATCCAAACTGGGACACGCATTTCTTGGTTTCTATGGTATCGAAGTTCAGCTCATCCAGTTGTCCTAAATAATCGGACATCTTCTTGGCATTTTCTCCAGTTATAGGAATACCTTTTTCGCCGAGTCCTAGAATTTGTCGTTGGTTGTTTATGATGCTTCTGGTAGTGAGAAACGAGTTCCACTTTTTAAATTTGTAAAACGATATCTCTAGTTCTTCGGTTTCATCTTCTAGGTTGTAATAAATCGCCGATATGATGACTGGGATTCTACATATCAAAGAGTCATCTCCCTTGCCATCTTTGTACACTATACCTTCCTTACAAAGCTCGTAATCATCTGGGACTTTCACTCTTACTGGTATTCCTGGTACTGGTTCTTGGGCGAGTAATGTTACTTCTTTTAAATCTAACCTTACGGCCTCATTCATTAACTTTCGAATGTCTGATCTAAACTTATCATAGTTGTTTAGGTTGATTTCTTCGGTGTACGATGCCACATCCTTTTTGAATAAGTCGCTTGGATCCTTGCACTCTAGTGTGGAACACGAGAACTCATAAACTTCGGCATTCTTGTTTCTGCTATAAATGGTTTCACATATCTTGTTACGGAAGAGATTACCTCCCGCATCATTTTCGTTGTGTATGTACACTTTTTTATTTAATATATATCTTAACCATTCAATTCTGAACATTGTGGCTCCGGGAATGCCTAGAACTGTGAACCCTGCTAGGGAGAGTGCATGGGTGTCGCTTTCTCCTTCTACCAGTATCACATAGTCATCTATCTGTCTCATCCTTGCTAGTCCGTATGGAATAATCTTTGAGTTCTTCTCCCACCTGAATGCCTTGTTCTCTCCTCGGTATCTCGTTGCTACGAGGTTCTCATTGGCATCATAGTAAGGTATCTTTATTCCCTTTTTGTGGTCGCTCATCTTCCATATTTTCTCTAGGTAGACAACAGGGAACTTTTTGTCATGGGCATAACTTTTTAATGAAAAGGGTTCTTGCACTTCTGGAGTTGTTCCAGAGTTAACTTTCGGTGGAGTTATGTCGTATGATTCACACAATTCTTGGTACACTGTGGTTGTATCTTTATTGTCCATCTTCGCCTTAAATCCTATGAAGTTTCCTTTTTCATTGCATCCAAAACAATGATATTTTCCACTAGTTATATCTATACTAAATGATGGCTTATCATCATCGTGAAATGGACATCTCGTTATAAGCGAATTTCCATTCTTCTTTGCGTTAGGTAGGTACTTCTTATATTCCTTTTCGTAGTCGATAGCATCATCAATTGTTGATTCCATCTTTTTCCCTCCTATCATGGGTTATTCTAGTACATCATTATCTGTCTCATCGATTCTTTGTAATCTTGTTGTCTGTTTTACATTAGCCGAGAATTCTCGCATTACTTTCTTCTCATCAGCATTCAAAAGTCTTGAAATAGCGAACTGAACTTTTGAGTATTTGATTCCTGTTTGGCTTTTCTCTACAGTCAAAGTCATCTTGGTTACGACATCACAGGCTTTCATACCCTTGGTTACGATCCTCTTTGAGATGTAGTCAGAGAAGTTCTTGATGCTTGTTGGTGGTAGTGTAACGAGTAGTGGTAGTATCTCTCCACTTCGCAAGATGTAAATTCTACGCAAGTTCTTACACTTTTTACCTTTGCCATCATCGGCACTGCCATACTTATTCAAAGGACAATTTGCACACGCTCCACCTGGGCATCCGATTCCTAGTTTTCCATCCATGCTACTGCAAGCTGGAGGTTGTGCCTGTCCGTTGTATTCTTCTTCGAAGTATGCATTCACTGGGTAATGGTCGACAATGACTCCTTCTATTTCTTTTGAGTATTCTGGCTCATCTGGATTGTCTGATCCTGGGAGTTCCCACATTTGACCTCCGCCACTTGGTATGCTTATCTTATCGAACGAGATGGCAAGTCCATCTAAATCTTCGGTATCTATTTCCATGCCACCTGTTGGCACTACGAAGTTCTTTTCATCTTTTACTGCTAATTCATTTTTATTTTCCATGTTTCATTTCTCCTTTCAATTTTACACATGAAAAAGAGACTATCGCTTGATAATCTCTAAATAATTTTTACTCTACTATTTTTTTAATAGTTATTTTATTTTCAAATACTATTTTTATACGTTCTTCTTGATTTCCTTCACCTTTTAAAGTTAGAATGGCTACATCATCTTCCCAAGAAACATTAAAATTATTATCATTTAAAGGGCTTCCATCATTAGATATTTCTGTTTTATATAGTTTCTTATTAAAAATTCCATTAAAATTATTTTTGTAGGCATAGACTTTTATGTCCTCACTACCAAATGACCACTTTGGTCCATTGCCCTTTATAACAATCTTATATTCATTATTTGGTGAAATATATGACTTTACCTTAAAGTATAAATTCCCTGAAAATGCTAATATAATCAAAGCAACAAATATTAATAAAAGTAAAACAATAATAAAATAAATTATTTTTTTCATAATCCTAATTACTATCCTTTATAGAACATTCATAATTTTCTAAAGAACACTTGAAGTATCTATACTCACTATGTTCTCCTATAAAAATATCTCCTGACAAAGTAATTGAATTATTTTCTATATTCTTTATGCTACCAGTTAAGAATGGATTTACCTTATCATCAATTTTAAATTCCAACGGTTTTATCTTACTTTCTTTTCCTTTTAATTCTATTTCAAATATCATTGGAGTATTCCCATTTCCAACACCGTATAACTTGTTATCATAAAATTGATATGTCGATTTATTTTTATAAGCATCGTTATGAGATGATTCCAATGTTTCTAATAAAATGAAATCATCATCTGCAACTTTATAGAAAAACCCAGTTGTTATAGTCATATCTCCTGTTGTCAAATCTGATAAAGCATATGTTTCTTTACCTCGCTTATCGCTATAATATACATAAGTTTCAATGTCCTTATCTTTCAAGTCATAATGTTTATATGCATCATCTTCTTTTTGACATCCTGTAGCAATAAGACAAATTAATAGCATAACTAGTGAAAAAAACTTTTTCATATAATTTCTCCTTTTTAAAGAATTTTTTAATTAAGATTATTATATCATTTTTCGGTGTTTTTTTCTACTGTTCTTCGAATGTTTCAATTTAAATAATTTGATTTTTAATCCTAAAACCTTTTTGCACCACGGACTAAAAATCTTCGAGTAGTATCGTATCTCGTTCTGGGTGTACTTTATTTCTTTGGCAAGTGCTGTCATTACTAGCTGCACTTCCTTACGGCGATTTTGGTTTTCTCGTAAACGTTGATAAAGTCTACAATCCACTCTGGTATCTCATCATCATTGTTGGCTTTTAGTTCTTTTACGAATGCACGAAGGCTGTTTGCATTGACTTGTTCTTGTACCAAGTCGCCTGCATCATTGTTTCGTAATGCTTCGAATAGTTCTTCCTTGCATTCTGCTTTGGCTGATGCGTATGTGTCCACTTTAAGGCTATACGAGTGTCCATTTCGCTTGAATGAGTCTAACTCTGCCGTTACCATTGCTGCCACCAAGTCTTGCTCTACAGCCTCAATCATTGCATTAGTTTCCTTTAATGAAATTTCTAGTTGCTCTTTCTCATCTCGTAACTCCTGTAATCTGTCTGCCATTGTTAAATCGATATTATTCTCCATCTTTATTATCCTCGCTTTCGTTTTCATTTTGTACTTCTGGTTGTGCTGCATCTTCTTTGATTTTTTGAGCCTTCTTGTATCGTTTCTGATCGGCTTCATATTCTTTTACCGAGTTCTCCAACTCTGCCTCTAGGCTATTGATGACAACTCTCGTTTTTTCAATGCGATTGAAATCCCTTGTTGATATTGAATTAAGGCATATGATGTACTGTTGTTTTAATGTGTCAATTTGTCTTACTAATGTTGGATAATTCTTTCTCATGTCGGTTAGTTCTACTACTCTTTGATGACCTATCTCCCATACTTGGTCTAGCACTTCATTTGTAATTATTGGTTTCATTTGTTCTCTCCTTTAAATAAATTTTTTAATATTTTTTCTAATACATTTACTACAATTGAATTGCCTGCTTGCTTGTAAAGTTGCGTATTACTAATTCCTGCACCTTGGGCTTTGTAAAAATCTTCATCATCAAATCCCATAAGTCGCCAACACTCTAGTGGTGTAAGTTTCCTTATTCGCAAACTAGGTTCTTTGATTTTCTGTAGGCTATTATTCGATTGGGCATTTATCGTTGTTGATATACCTTCTGTGTTTAACACGATTTTATTCATGTTATGCCATCCTTCTCGTTCTAGTGGTTCTTCGTACTTTATTTTCTTCTCAACCACGACGCCTACGTCTGGAGTTGTTTTGATTGTTTGGATTTTGTCTTTTTGGACTACTCCACGCTTTTGATGAGGTCTATTGATATAAACACCATCGCCATCGCCCGCTTCGGCGTATCCTTTCTTTGTTGCTTCTGGTATTTTGATTAGATGTGCTGCCGATGAGGTAGTGCTACCACATTCTCCTGTGATGGTCTTGGCGACATCTTTGACCTCGGTCTTGTTATATGGATTGAAAATCTCTGGGACATAACCATTCTCGTTTATGAATTCATCGTACTTTCTTTTCACGTAGTTATCTTCTGGTCTTGATCCTGCGGTTGTCTTTATCGTGTTGGCGACTCTGTCATCATCGAGTTCATGTGGTTTGAAACACTTACCTCTGATGTATCCGTTACGATTTGTCATGTCGGAAAATGTCTTTATCATCCTATCACTTAAGTAATACTTTTCATCGACTTCATCTTCCAGTAAATCTTTGAGTTTTAGTGTGAGTTCTTCTTTCTCTGGGAACGTAAATTCTTGGTCTATGTCTTTTCTAATCGATACGATGAATACTCGTTCCCTGTGCTGTGGTATTCCATAATCCTTGGCATCCAAGACTTGCCAGTAACTGTTGTATCCGGCTTCATCTAAATCATGAAGGATGCTTTCGAATGTGTCGGCAAACTTTTTGCTCGTTAGAGCTTTGACATTCTCAATCAAAGAATACTTGGGTTTCTTCTCTTTTAGGATTCGGAGTCCATCGTAATAAAGACCACTACGAGTTCCTTCGTGAATGCCTGCTTGTTTTCCGGCTATCGAAATGTCCTGACATGGAAAGCCCCAGGTCATAAAATCAAAGTCTGGAAGTTCTTTCTCATTGATTTTGGTTATATCCCAATAGTTTTTTATCTCTGGTTCCTCATGTACTGCTGAATAACTTCTGCTGGCATATTTGTCTATCTCGCTATATCCTACGAGTTCATATTCTATGCCTAGCCTTTTTAGTGCTTTTTCTGGTCCTCCAATTCCTGAAAATAGACTAAAAAGTTTCAAGTATGTTATTCTCCTTTCTTGAAGTATTCTCTCCAATTATCTACTATGTTTTTAGCGATATCCTCTTTGCTCTCTAGAGCCTTGATTATCTTTTCATCTACTGTTCCTGTAGATATTAGATTTATATAAGTACAAGTACACTTTTGTCCTATACGATGCGTTCTCGATATGGCTTGGGTGTAATTTGCGTAGTTAAAGTCAAGGCTATAAAAAACAGCAGTATCGGCTGCCGTTAGTGTTATCCCTAGCCCGGCTGTTTGTATCTGGGCTATGAATAGTTTTACTTCATCATCGTTTTGGAACTTGTCGCACATCTCTCCGCGATCGTCGATTTTTATATCTCCAGTGATGTATGCATACTCGATTCCCATCTCTCTGGCTACACTTTGGATGGATTCTATCTCTGGGATAAATCGTGCAAATACAACAAGTTTCTTTTTATTGTCGATGATGATATCTTCCATGATGTCCTTTAGTTCGTTGAGTTTTGCTTTCGATATAACTTGGATTCTTTCATCATCATCTTTGACGTGTCCTCCGGATATCTGCGACAATCTCATCAGTTTTGTTAACACATTGGTTGCTGTGATTTCTCCATCCAAGAGTTCGGCATAACTTTGTCTAACTACGGCATCGTATGTTCTTCTCGCTCCTGGCTCTAACTCACAATACCTATTTTGGAATATCTGCTCTGGTAAGTCGAGAGCTTCTTCCTTGGTGATTCGATATGCGACACTATGTGCCTTGCTCGTTAGTTCATCCATATTCTTGTATCTTATGATTTGGTGGTTGTAGTAACCGCCCATCACGGCATATCTGTTTCTAAATGCATAAAAACTTAAGCCGAATATGTTAGGATCAAGAAATTTCCATTGACTAAAAATATCCATCGGCGAGTTTTGTACTGGTGTTCCAGTAAGTATCATCTTGTACTCGGCTTTCGCTCCTAGTCGGTGGAGTGTCTTACTTTGCGATGCACTCGGATTTTTAATTTTCTGTGACTCATCACATATAATCATATCTGGCTTATAAATGTTTAGTTCTTTTTCCATTCGCCATGTGGCTTCGTAGTTAATTATGGCAATCTTTAATCCTCGCTTATGTGCGAGTGATATAAGTTTTGCTTTTCTCTTACTCATGGTCGATCCTGTTATCAATTCCATATTGTAATCGTAATCGGCGAACTTGCTTATCTCTTTTTCCCATACATTGATTATTGATGTTGGGCATACAACAAGGACTTTTTCGATTAAGCCTTCCAAGAACAACTCTCCCATAATGGCTATGGATGTGAAACTCTTACCAAGCCCCATGTCCATCAACAAGGCTGCACATCCTTGCTCTTTTAGTTTCGGTATAGCAAAGTTACACGCTATCTGTTGATGCTTGTAAGGTTTTACCTTTATTGGTAGTTCCATATTTTTCTCCTTTCGTTTTGGTACTGCCATTTTTTTTCATTTCTTTTTCAATTTGACTTATTGGTTTTCTTTGGTCGTAATCAAAAATGGATAAGATTTTAAACTCATCCATATTTAAGTATTTGGCTAATTCATTAATGTTTCCAGTCACATATAATCTCTTACCCATATTATTTTTCATACTCCTCAATGTTCATCGCTAGAGCAATTTTCTTATAGGCTGCCATTTTTATTTTTAGAAAACTGTGTTTTGCTAATCCCATCTTTACCATGATATCTTCATCAATCATTTTAAATTCAGAAAAAAATTTATAATTAAGTATCTTTCTTTCTTCTGGTTGGAGTCTATTGAACGCAGCTGTTAAATCGGTTATAAATGCATCCAATTGCTTTGCTAGTTCTTCTCGCTTTTCAACAAACGATTCAACTTTTGATTTTGGTTTACCACTTGGACTACTATACACTAAATTAAAACTCGAAGTCATTTTTGGTAGGTTATCATCTGATAATCTAAATTTTAATAACTCATAATCTTCAAACATCTTTTCTACTGCATATTTTGTTTTTTTATAATCAATTCTTATTCCAATTGCCATTGTATGGCCTCCTTTTTTTTAATGTATTAGTAGTTAGATGCATTAAAAAAAGAGCACATTAATCCTGTACCCTTATTAATTATGTTCTCCTACATTTTACGACACTTGAATTGATTATTTTGTCGAACCATAGTAGGCTTATCATAATTTGTCTAATTTTAAGTTGTAATCATTATATATTTTTCAAGTTCTTTAGTAACTGCATTTATCTCTGGCATTATTCTGACTACTTTATCAGTGTCTATTTTATTCCAGTCAATGTCGTTTACTGATACTTGTATTGTTCTTATTGATTCCTTGGTTCTTATCTCATCGATGAATTTATCTATTTCTTCATGAGTCATAAGATTTGACACCAACATATTTTTTTCTTTAACTTTTACGATAGCATCTAGTATATTTTCTCTAAACATGAATGCCATATCTTCAATTTTTTGTTCATTAAAACTTATGTGCTTTAATGTAATGACTTTTCTGTCACATGGCATGATAGCATCCTTGTCTATTTTTATATCGATTGCTATTTCTTCGATATAATCTTCTATTATCATTTGTTTTGCTTCTTGAGTTAATTGACTCCATGTATATTTAGTCCTTGCTAGGTATGATATGCTTTTTCTCTTTTCGATTTCAGTAAGAGTAGCATACTTATTTAAGTCCATTTGGCTATCTATCCTGATATCCATTTTCTTTTCTTTTGCAAGTTGTAATTTATAACCTCTGATTGTTTGCTCTATTTGTTTAACATCCTTATTCATTTTATTGTTATCAATAATTCCATCGTAGTATGCCTGAATTACCCTTTTCTTTTTTTCCTCTTGCTCGTTTATAGCATTCTCGTATTTTTTGGATTCTCCTTCATATAAGGTTTTGTTTTTTACTGCTAGCATTGATACATCCGCCATCATGAAAAAGTCGACTATATGATTTATTTCTTCCAGAACGAGTTCTTCAACTTTGGTTTCTCTTATGTATCTTGTTTTTTGACATACATTACAATTATAATAAATATAAGATTTTGTCTTTTGATGTCCTTTTGATGCAGCTCCGCCCATAAGTGAACCGCAATGTGGACATCGTATTTTCATCGTGAATAAGTATGTTTCTTTTTTTCTCCGTGCTAATTTATTTTTCTCATATCTATCTTGTAACAATTTCCACTTTTCTTTTGTGATGATTGGATCAACAACATTTAAGAATACAGTTTCTTTTCCATTGTTTATTGATTTTGTTTTACTATAATAATCGCCTGAATATAACCTGTTTTTTACCATTGACTCTATGAATGAACCTGTAAATTTTTTGATGTTGCTATACTTATCGTTCATCTGGTCTGATATAACCTGTGCTGATTTTCCTTGTAAATATAAATCAACAATTTGTCTAACAATTGGTGCTTCAACTGGATTAATTTCTGCTTTCTTATTTACCCTTTTGTATCCAAAAGGAATTTTACCAGGAATGTGTCCTGACTTTATTGCTCCGTCCAATCCTACTTTTGTTCTTTCAGAACATCTTTCAATTTCAAGTTGTGATAAAACTGTTACCATTCTTATAAAAAATCTTCCATTAGCGGTTGTTGTATTAATTTCTTCTACTGCGGCTTCAAGTCCGCAATTGTTTTCTTCTAACTTGATTACGATATCTTCCAAATCTTGAATAGACCTTGTTAGTCTATCTAATTTATAAACCAATATCATGTCTACTACATGATTTTCTACATCTAACATCATCTTATTGAATTCGGGTCTTACTTTACCATGTTTGGCGCTAACACCCGCCTCAATATAAACTGCATTAATCTTGTACCCTTTGTATTCACATAATTTTCTTAATCTCTCCTCCTGTTCCGCTAAACTGAAACCTTCTCTGGCTTGATCCTCTGTAGATACTCTAACGTAGAGGTCAACTATGTGAGATGCAAAGGGAGAACTTGTACTTATAATAGCGCTTGCCATATAATTTTTCATCTCCTTACAATTATTCCAGTTTACTAAATTGTACCATTTTACTTCCCTCTTTAGAAGTCCAAGTGATTTCCGTTTTATTTCCGTTCAATTTCCGTTTCGTTTCCGACCATTTTATAAATTGTTTTCGTTTCTTGAATAATCGGTACTCTTATCAGTAAACCTTTTTTAGTTAATTGTCTTGAGATTTTGCTATATTTTTTATACTATTTTGCCATCAATTCTTTTAATTTGTTTAGTGTGCATTTATGCTGAATATCATATAAGAATATTGCATCTTCTTCGTAGTAGTATTCTCCATAATTTAATATGATTACTTCTTTCTCTGCTTTTTTGATTATAATCTTATTAGGGTTTACGCAACTCATATTTGTTCCTTTGAACTGTATTAGTTGCCCTGGAATATAAGTATATTCGGTATTTTTAATCCCTATTGTTGATTCTAGCTTATCTTTAAAATCGTTTGAAATTTTCATTTTTTTGCTACATATTTTCATTTCTTCATTCCTCCTCTAATATATAGCAAAACCTCATTGACTATCGCCAATGAGGTTATTTATGTAATCGAACATCCCCTTATTTCTCGGGGAGTTCGAGTGAGTTCTTATGGTGCGGGTGAAGGGACTTGAACCCCCACGGATAAATCCACTAGATCCTAAGTCTAGCGCGTCTGCCAATTTCGCCACACCCGCATAAACAAGTGGTGGACCCTGTAGGACTCGAACCTACGACCGCCCGGTTATGAGCCGGATGCTCTAACCAACTGAGCTAAGGGTCCATACAAATTTCTCACTTGCTTTTATATATTATCATATTCTTTTAAGTTTATCAATATGATTGTTTAAAAAAAATTAAAAAAATGGCAAATTAATCACCATTTTGTAACATGTTTAATAAATCGATTTTAAATTTATCTTTATCAGAATTTGCTTTAGATATCATAACACCCTTATATGCTTCTAGTTCTTGTCTATGACCTTCTGATAAAAGACTTTCTGGTGTTATCGTTTCAAGTATTATAGTTTTACTATTTTCGCAAACTGAATAATGAAGTATAACCTCACCATGAACCCTAACAAACAAATCATCAGTAGGTAATTTAAGCTCATAATTTTTAGTGTTTTCTATGCTGTTTACACTTATTAGCTTTCCTAAAAAGTTACCCTCTTTCATTTGTGGATAAAATTCAAAAACTAGTTTTTTATATGCCAGCATATTATATTTTTTTACTGAGCGTTCTAGTTTTCTAAATTCATTTTCATTTAAATACTCGAAAATATAAGTTCCTTTCATATTTTTAACCCCCTTCTTTATAATTGGGATACAATATACATTATATATTACCCAATTGGTACGCCTATTATACCACAGATGACAAAAAATGTCAATTTTATTTACACTTTCTTCTGACAATAAGGACAATAGTAGGTTCCTCGTCCTCCTACTTTTTCCTTAATAATTGTGGTTCCGCAATCATAGCAAGGCTTATTTTCTCTCATATGAACCTTCAAATGATTTTCAAAAGTTCCTCGCTTGCCATCAATGTTCGGATAAGTACCCTTACACTCTAAGGATCTTTCGAAAACAATCTTTGTATTATCAATTATTGATTGCAATTTATTCTTACTCAATTTATCAGCGTAACTTTTTGGATTTATTTTTGATTCAAAAAGTATTTCATCTGCATATATATTTCCAATGCCAGTAATATAACTCTGATCTAAGAGCATCTTCTTTATATCTGTATGATGAGTTTTAAATTTATCCTTTAGATACTTTGACGTAAGGTTGTGGTCTGTATATTCTAATCCTAATTTCTTCTCTTCAAAAAATTTTTCTAAGTCCACTTTATCAATGACCTGCATTTTACCAAATAATCTAGGATCATTATAATGAAGAGAAAAATCATCAAAATAGAAAATAACGTAATCATGCTTATCTTTTTTAGCTTCAAGTGGTAATAAATAAAACCTACCTTCCATTCTAAAATGGATTATCACGTAACTATTATCAAGTTCAAACAACAACCACTTACCACGTCTTTTTACTTTTCTTATGACTTCATTTTCTATTTTATTAACAAATTCTTCACTTTTATTATAAACTATTTTATCCAAATAAACTTTGACTTTATTAACTTTTTTATTTTCTATGATTTTACTTAAATCTCTTCTGGTTGTTTCAACTTCTACTAACTCTGGCATTTTATTATTCCCCTATCAAAATCTATTTAGCTTCATACCAATTATTTCCGACTTGTATATCAACTTTAAGTGGAACATCTAACTTATATGCATTATCCATGCATCTATCAACTATTTCTCTAATCATCTGTTCTTCTTCATTTACAACGTTAAATATAAGTTCATCGTGCACTTGTAAAAGCATTTTACTTTTTACGTTTTTTTCTTTAAATTCTTTATATATATCAATCATAGCCTTCTTTAATATATCCGCACTAGAACCTTGAATAGGTGTGTTCAAAGCCATTCTCTCTCCTTGCTGTCTAATCATGTAATTAGTATTACTAAGCTCATCAATTCTTCTTTTACGATTCATTATAGTCATAACATAGCCTTTTTCATAAGCATCTTTTATAACACTATCCATGTATACCTTAGTTCCACTGTAAGTTTCAAAATATTTATTTATAAACTCTCTTGCCTCTTTAACAGAAATACCCAAATCTTCTGATAAACCAAAACCACTTATCCCATAAAGAATCCCAAAGTTTACCGCCTTAGCTTGTCTTCTCATAAGGGATGTCACTTCATCTTCTTTAACATTAAATATATCCATTGCTGTACGGGTATGGATATCCATATCTTTTTTAAACGCCTCGATCCAGTTAGGAACCTTTGAGAAATGGGCGAAAACCCGAAGTTCTATTTGTGAGTAATCACTTGATAAGAGGATACTATCTTTTTCGGCAACAAAGGCTTTTCTAATTAATTTACCATATGTAGTTCTAACTGGTATATTTTGAAGATTTGGTTCAATTGACGAAAGTCTTCCCGTTCTAGTTAATGTTTGCGTATATATAGTATGAATTTTTCCATCCTCTAAGATGTTACCTTCAAGCCCTACTATATATGTACTTTGAAGTTTTGTAAGCATCCGGTGTTCTAACACTAATGGAACCACTGGATGTCTATCCTTATATTTTTCTAGAATAGTTTTATCAGTAGAATAACCACTTCTAGTTTTCTTACCCGTTCCTATTTTTAATTTTTCAAATAGAATTTCTCCCAACTGTTTTGGTGATGAAATATTAAATTTTTTGCCAACGAGTTCGTATATTTTATTTGATATTTCCTCAATTTTACAGTCCAGTTCTTTATTCATTTCATATAAAACTGATTTATCAATCCTTATTCCTACATATTCCATTTCCCCTAAAACTATAGACAAAGGCATCTCTATTTCATTAAATAAATAAATACAATCTTCTTTTTGCATTTCACTTAAAAGTTCGTCTTTTGTTTCAAAAATAAATTTTGCTTTATCAATTACTAACTTTTTTATTGTATCTTCATCTAACACTTTAGCCTTACTTATAACTTCATAAAAAGAAACATCATAACCAAATTGGTTCGCTAAGTAAGCAACGTCATCTTTGACGTTATAATTAAGCAGATAAGCAGCAACACTAGAATCAAAAGAAACGTTTTTTAAATCAAGACCTTGTTTTTTCATTGTAACATAATGTTTTTTCAAATCATACGTATATTTTTCCTTATCATTTATGTAGTTTAAGACATCATAAATTTTTTCCTTATAAACGTAATAGGCACAATTACCATCAAAAAGCCCCATTCCTAAAACATTTGCTAAATGATAGTTAGATTTATCGATTTCAATATAAAACGAAACTGGAAAAGAAATAGATTCGATATCTTTTAAAGATGATACTTCTTTAATATCTATCGCCTCTTTTTTTCTTTTAACTTTCATATTTTTTAAAAATGAATAAAATTCTAAATTTTCATATATCTTTTTTAACCCCTCTAAATTACCTTTATCAATTAGTGTATCTTCAATACCAAAACCTAACGGAACCTCTTTATATATCGTAACTAAATCTTTACTTTCAAATGCTTTATCTCGTCCATTGATAAGTTTAGTGGCAACAGCACCCTTAATATATGCAAGATTATCATATACGTCCTCTAAGGAGCCAAAATCCTGAAGTAACTTTAAAGCTGTTTTTTCTCCGATTCCCTTAACACCTGGAATATTATCCGAAGTATCTCCTTGAAGGGCCTTTATATCAATCATTTTATCAGGGGTAAGGCCATATGTTTCAAAAAATGTTTCTTCTGTCATCATTACATAATCTTTTGATTTCAACAATTTCATAACAACTTTATCTGTTATTAACTGAAGTAAATCTTTATCGCTACTTACAATTAGTCCTTGGTAATCTGTAGATTTATCAATCATGCGTGCCATCGTTCCAACAATATCATCAGCTTCATAATTATCTATCTCAAACCATTTAATACCTAAATTGGTAAGGATTTCCTTTGCAACTGGAAATTGCTCTTTAAGCTCGTTTGGCATTTCAATCCTACCAGCTTTATAATCTTCATACTTATCATGACGAAAAGTTTTTCCTTTATCAAACGCAACAAGCATGTAAGAAGGATTTTCATCATTTATAATCTTGTTTATCATATTAACAAAACCGTATAATGCGTTTGTTGGAAAGCCTTTACTATTTTTCATAAAATTTCCTTGATACGCAGTTGCATAATAACTTCTAAATAATAAATTATTTCCATCAACTAATACTACTTTTTTCATTTTTACCACCTATGTTTATTATAACATCTAAAAAAGAGTTTTAATAAACTCTTTTTTAAATTTGTGTATTATTTTGATTATTATTTGACCATAACGAAGTATGACCACCATTAAAATCATTATTATTTTGTTTTTCTATGGATGCGTTTACATTATCATTCTGATCTAAAGTAACGTTTTGATTAATATTATTTTGACTATTTAATGTTTCACTTAGATTTTGGTTATTAACGGTTGAAGTATAAGTATAATTAGTTTGAGCTTGCTCATTAAAACCCTGTACTCCTTCTTCATTGTTTAATGTTTCAACCACATTATTAACAGAATTATTTAAAATATTTTCTTGTAAAGGACTGTTTGTCATGCTAGTTAAAGCATCATTTGAATTAATGTCATTAATTGGAACGTTATAATTATTTTGTAAATTAGCACCATAATCAGGTGTATTATCAAATGTACTGTTTAAACTACCGTTTGGTTCTACATTATTATCAAACATTGGAGCTTGATACATACCATCCGTTTTAGCCATATTTACAGAATTTCCTTCTGGTTCCACCTCTAACTTAGTAACATCTCCATTAAAAGTGCTACCATAACTTAATGGCTCCGATCTAATTTCATTAACCTCATTTAGATCGTTAACACTATTATTTGTAACAGTATTATCCTGAATCGGCATAACAGGCGCTGCCCCTATTCCGGCTAAATTAGTAAAATCGTTTACACTCCCATCTAGCCCACCAATACTTATGTTTGTTTTTTCCAAATCTACGTTTTCTACATCACTATTTTGTAACGTGTTAACATTATTTATAGTAGCATCATTTATACTACTAGCTTGAGTATTTTCATTTGCATAAATATCCTCTTGTATTGGATTAGCATTTTTGGAAAAAGCTAACATTGGAAAAAATACTATTGGTAAAAATATCATTCCGATTGTGTATCCAGTGTCTTTTCCAAACTTTTTAGCAACCGCATCATATATTACATACATTGCGTATATATTTGCTAATGGAACACAAAGTAAAAGTATGTACCACCACTGTTTTTCCGCTATTTCGCAACATAAAACGTATACGTTATAAAACGGTACAATAGCAGCCCATCCTGGTTTTCCCAATTTTTTAAACACTTTCCACATGGAAATAATCATAAGCACAGAAGCCGCCATAGCAATTATCCATACGATTATCATAAATATTAACATTCCACCAACCAAACCGGAAGCAGAAGCCGCATTATAACCATAAGACGTATCAACATAATAACTTGTATCCATTTTTATCCCTCCTATTTTATTTAATTATATAATTTTTAAAAGCTATTATCAATAAAATAATGTATAATTTACCATTATTTACAAAAAATATACTGAAAGGGATGAAAAAATGAATAACATTAGCATAAGAGAGTACATAACCAGTAGTTTTAAAGGTGATAATGAAAATGAGATAAAAGAATCAATTGAAGATTCAATTAAAGAGGGATTAGAAGAAGCTTTACCTGGTCTTGGTGTATTTATGGAAATAATATGGAAAAACGCTTCCGAAGACTTAAAAAAAGAGCTTTTAGATATTCTAAAAACTCATTTGAATTAATTATCTCTTAAAGTTGCTGGAATACTTTCAGTAACTTTTTTTATTATGTTATTAAAGCTTTCCATAACTTCTTCTTCTGTTAATGTTTTTTTATCATCTTGGAAATATAACGAGAATGCTAAAGATTTTTTACCTACACCTACGTTATCACCAACATAAATATCAAATAACTCTTGATTTATAAGGTTTCTTCCACCTGCTTTTTTAATTTCTTTCATTACGCTTTCAACCGTCACATTATTATCAACGATAAATGCAACGTCCTTTTTAACGATAGGATACTTAGGGATTTCTTTAAATGACATTCTGGTTCCTCTATTAGAAAGTAACTTAGTTAAGTTAAGTTCAAATACGTATACGTCGTCTTTTATTACGTTTGGATGAAGTTTACCAATAACTCCAACTTTTTTACCTTGCATAAGTATGCTTGCACTTTGTCCTGGATGTAGTTCTTCTGGAACATCACTAACATTTAAACTATATCTTCCGTTATATCCTAAGTAATCTAGTAGTTCTTCTAAAACACCCTTAATTGTATAAAAATCTACTTTAGTATTATTAATATCTAAATAATAATCTCCAGTCATTAAAACAGCAAGCTTTAAATCTTCTTTATAACAATCATTTTCTTTGTAGAAACCTTTACCTACTTCAAATATAGAAATATCACTATTGTTGCGTGCTTTATTATATAAATAAATTTCTTTTAATGAATAAAGAAGGCTATATCTTAAAGTATTTCTATCTTCACTCATTGGATCATTTAAAGTTATTTCCGTAAAATCTTCAGTAGTAAATTTATGTGCTTCAGAGTTAGGTATAAGACTATAACTTAAAGTTTCGTTTAAACCTAAGTTTATTAATTTGTTTTTTATTTCCCTTTTAGTTCTATCAAAATGACTATTAACTAGTTTTAAAACCGGAAGTTTACCCTTAATATTATCCATTCCGTAAATTCTTCCAACTTCTTCGATTAAGTCTTCAACGATTGAAATATCAAGTCTTCTTGTTGGAACCGTAACAGTTAGATAATCATCCTTATCTTCTACTTTAAATGCTAGTGATTTTAGTATTTCTATAACTTCATTTTTTGGAATACTTATTCCCAAAACCTTATCTATTTTTTCTAACTTAATATCAATTACTTTTTCATTCTTACTTGTTTTATCATATTTAACCATGCCATCTAATACAGTTCCACAAGCATATTTTTCAAGCAAAGCACAACTTCTTTCAATAGCCATGTAAGTTCTATTTGGATCAAGACCTTTTTCAAACCTATTAGATGCTTCACTTCTAAGTATCTTCTTAGATGTTCTTCTTATTTTAACTTTATCAAATATAGCAGATTCAATTATTATATCCGTTGTAGAAGGTTCTACCTCGGTAGATAATCCTCCCATAACACCTGCTAAGCCTACTGCTTTTTCTTTGTCTGATATTACTATATCATCAGTTGTTAACGTTCTTTCTATACCATCTAAAGTAGTTAGTTTTTCACCATCATTTGCATTTCTAACAATTAAAGTATCACCAAGTGATTTAGCATCGTAATAATGAAGTGGTTGACCTGTTTCAAGCATAACGTAGTTTGATATATCAACAACGTTGTTTATTGGTCTAATACCTGATGCAATAAGCCTTTCTTTAATAAAATCAGGGCTTTCTTTTATAACAACGTTCTTAACTTTTTTAGCTAAAAATATAGGACAATCACCAGTTTTTACTTCAACTTTAAATTCATCATTAACATTTTCATCATTATGTGTATAACTTAAATCAATTTCTTTTACATCTTTTTTATATATTGCACCTAATTCATAAGCCATACCTAAGATGCTAAGTAAATCACCTCTATTAGAAGTAAGTTCAAAATCAATTACTTCATCATCTAGGTTTAATGCTTTTATAGCATCAGTACCAATTTCAGCATTATCTGGTAATTCATGAATTCCGGTTTTATCTTTTTCTTCTAAGAATTTATTATCAAGACCTAGTTCCGCTTTAGAGCAAAGCATTCCATTTGATTCTACGCCTCTTATCATTCCTTTTTTTATTTCACCACCAGGTAAAATAGCGCCAGCAAGTGCAACTACTACTTTGATACCGCATCTTACGTTAGGAGCACCACATACGATGTTTAAAACTTCACTTCCAACGTTTACCATGCAAACATGTAAATGATCGCTATCAGGATGATTAGTGCACTCTATTACCTCACCTACAACTAGGTTTGTACAATTAATTAGTTTTCCAGCATAATCATATTCATTACCAACACTTGTCATATCTTCAGCAATTTGTTCTACCTTCAAGTCTTCTGGTAAATCTATATAATCACTAACAAATCTTCTAGATAATTTCATTATTCATCATCCTTTCTATCAAATTGGGTTAAGAACCTAATATCATTTTGATATATCGTTCTAATATCAGTTATTCCATATTTAAACATGGCAAATCTATCCATTCCGGTACCAAATGCGAAGCCTTGGTACTTAGTGCTGTCATACCCACTCATCTCTAAAACGTTTGGATGAACCATTCCAGCACCTAGTACTTCTATCCAACCAGTCCCCTTACATAATGGGCAACCTTTTCCACCACATTTAAAGCAAGTTACGTCAACTTCTACTGATGGTTCTGTAAATGGGAAGTAACTCGGTCTAAATCTTACCTTAGTTTTTTCACCTAATATTGTTTTACAAAATAACTCTAGTGTTCCTTTTAAATCTGCCATTGAAACATCTTCATCTATTACAAGTCCTTCTATTTGCATGAATTGATGTGAATGGGTTGCATCTTCATCTCTTCTGTATACTTTTCCAGGGCAAACTATTCTAAGTGGTCCCTTATCTTTATTTTCTTCCATCGCACGAACTTGTGCAGTAGATGTTTGGCTTCTTAATAAATAGTTTTCAAACTCATCTTTTAAATAAAACGTATCTTGCGCATCTCTTGCAGCATGTCCCTTTGGTAAATTTAATTTTTGGAAACAGTTTTCATCACTTTCAATTTCAGGCCCATCATAAATTGTATATCCCATTGACAAGAATAAATCTTCAAACTTTTCTTCTATTCTAGTCATAGGGTGTTTAGAACCACGTTTTATTCTTTTACTTGGTACTGTTACGTCTATCTTTTCACTTTCTAATTTTCTATTCAACTCTGCAGTTTCCAACTCTTTTTTCTTTTCTTCCAAAGAATTAGTAACAAGACACCTTACCTCGTTAACAAGCATACCAAACTCTTTTTTTTGCTCACTTGGAATATCTTTCATCATTTTAGAAAGCTCTGTTATCTTACCTTGTTTACCTAGATATTCTACCCTTATATCATTTAAAGTCTTCATATCGTTAATTGTTAAAACGTCTTTTTCAAAAGCTTCTTTAATTACGTTTACTTTTTCATTCATAGCATTTCCTCCTCTACTAAAAAAAATCTATGATAACA
Source organism: uncultured Clostridium sp. (assembly GCA_947427095.1). GTDB lineage: Bacteria > Bacillota_I > Bacilli_A > RF39 > UBA660 > Aphodocola. The sequence continues at coordinate 47,314 of CANEGO010000001.1, forward strand.
AGGGCGAAAATATTTTCCGTGGTACCACCTTGCTTCATAGATTTCTATGCACTTTATTTTCTTGTAACGTAAGATATACGTGATAACTTTAGGTTATCCAGCTCCAAAGCGAATTCATAAGATATTACTATTAGTTTCCACCAGCCACTAATTCTCTATAAGCTTTTTTCTTATTACTACTCTTCTTCACTGCCTTTAACTAAAATTTATTATACCATATTAAAAGCCTTTGTCAAATATTAACTTGGACTGTTTAATAGCCTTTTTAATAGCTATAGATTATCTTACAAACAAAAAAACGATTTAATTTTTTATAAATCATTTTTTACTTTCTTTACATCACTAATATTTCCAGCTGTATCCACCACTCTTACATATTTTATATTAAATAATTCTTTATTTATGGTAGCTGATTTTCCAGAAATATTTTCTTCTTCCCAATTAATACCATCATAAGAATACTGAATACTTGATAAACCCGTATTATCCGATGCTAAAATACTTAATTTATCAAAATTAACATCAATTTTTAACGTAGGGGTTTCCTTGTCTATTTTAACTAATGCTTCATATACATAGCTTTGATAACCTTTTTCGTTTTCCACTTTAACGTATACTGTCTTATTCATGGTTTTAGTAAACAGTAACTTAATATTAGCCTCTTTACCATAATTGGCCTCGTAAACATCATCATACCAAGTCTTTTTATCATACGAGTAATAAACTTTATCTATTTTATACATACTTTCTGCAAAAACAGTTAAAACGACATCCTCATTAACTAACCTATCACCACTAGAATTAATAACCATTGTTATAACAGGATAATAACTACTATTAGCGTTTTGATTTAAGTCTTTAGACATCTTATTTAGACTAGCCTTTATTTTATTAGTTGTTCCACTAATGAATAAGAAATAACTAGTTAAGATTATAAACATTGAAAGTAGAAATAAAACTAAAATATTTTTCTTATCCTTCTTCATAAAAGCCCTCCTAGTCTAATACAATTATACTTTCTTTTTACTAAAAAAACAATAACTTTATTGTTATTGTTTTTGTTATATTTCCATAAGCTCGTTTTCCTTTGTTTTTAACTTATCATCTACTATTTTATTATAATTAGCAATTAAATCTTGAACATCTTCCATCGCTCTTTTTTGATTATCTTCAGGTATTTCCAATTTTTTAATGTCACCATTAGCATCCTGTCTTATGTTTCTAAGCGCTATTTTAGCATCTTCCGCTAAAGACTTAGCTTCTTTTACGTATTCCTTTCTTCTTTCCTCGGTAAGCTCTGGAATAACAAGCATAACCGTTTCTCCATTATTATTAGGTGTAAGACCAATATTAGCTTCAAATATAGCCTTTTCTATTGCTCCTATACTACTTCTATCAAATGGTTTAATAACAAGTTTTCTAGCTTCTGGAACCGATATTGTAGCAAGTTGGATAAGTGGCGTTGGGGCTCCATAATACTCAACTGTTACTTTATCTAAGATTTTTGGATTAGCACGGCCTGCACGAACGTTTAAAAATCTATTTTCCATAATCTGGATTGCTTTTTGCATCTTATCTTCAGTTTCTAATAAAATATCGTCAGTCATTATATCCCTCTTTCATAAATATATTATAAATAAAAAAAGACTTTGTGACAAGCCTTTTTAATCAATAAACTAACTTATTAAAATAATTATTTAACTTCCTCATTCGTTTTTTCTATTAACATTTTATCAATCAAACTCAAAAAGCTACTTTTTAAGTTTGATTTTTCTTCTTCCGTTAATATTTCTTCGGCATCAGAAGATAAAACCCCAACGTATACACCTATTATGTTACCATTATTTACGAAAACAATGGTTGGTGCTTTAATTTTACTTTTCTCCTCATCATCTTTTATATAATCTGATAATACGTTAGTTAATTTTCTATATTCATCAGTGTTATTTTCTCTTATATCTTTAAAATTATAATATAATATTTCGTCTATGTTTTTTTCTTTGGCAGCCTTGTTTAGCACTGGAACTATTTTTGTACATAAATCGCAACTTGGAAAACCTAAATATATAATTCCACTACCACTTTCTATGGTATCCATAACGTTATCATAAGTTGCATACACGTAAATATTATTATTATCATTTAATTCATATTCTTTACTAAACCTTATGGCATCAGTTTTTGTATCATCTTCTACCTTTGTAACCTCAACCATATTACAACCCGCTAAAACTAACAAAAAAGTTAGTAATAACGCCACTAACTTTTTCATTTTTATTCACCATTCATCTGAGCAGCTACTTCTTCAGCAAAGTTTTCTTGACGTTTTTCTAGACCTTCACCAACTTCGTATCTAATAACATCAATAATTTTACCACCATTATTACTTACAAACTTACCTACAGTAACAGAGTTATCCTTAACAAATTCTTGTTCCTCAAGACAAATTTCTTTATAATACTTGTTAATTCTTCCCATAACCATCTTTTCAGCAATATTAGCTGGTTTACCTTCTCTAATAGCCTCTTCAGTTAAAATTTTCTTTTCATTTTCTACTTGATCAGCTGGAACTTGTTCTTTAGTTACATATTCTGGACGCATTGCAGCTGCATGCATACAAACGTCTTTAGCAACATTTTCCGATGCGCCTTTTATCAATGACAAAACAGAGATTTTACCACCCATATGGATGTAAGAACCAAAATTTTCATCATCACTTTTTTCAAGTAACGTAAATCTTCTAAATGAAATTTTTTCTCCAATTGTTGCAGTCATAGAAGTAACATAATCATTTAAAGTTCCTTGTTCACAATCTAATGATAAAGCTTCTTCATTTGTTTTCGCATTACTATTTAAAATAGTTGTTGCAACATCATCCATGAATTTTTGAAACTTTTCATTTTTTGCAACAAAGTCAGTTTCACAGTTAATTTCTAGAATAACTGCCTTATTACCTTCTATTTTAATGGTTGATAAACCTTCAGCAGCAATTCTACCTGCTTTTTTAGCAGCCTTAGCAATACCTTTTTCTCTTAGCCATTCAGTAGCTTTCTTAATATCATTATCATTTTCTTCTAAAGCCTTTTTGCAATCCATCATTCCAGCTCCAGAAATATCTCTTAATTCTTTAATTAAACTTGCGTTCATATCCTTCTTCTCCTTTTATAATTAAAGATGATTTTTATAAATCATCTTATGTTAATTATTTTGTTAAAGCTTTAACTAACTCATCTTTCTTTAGTTTTGAATAACCTTCTATTTTAGCCTCTTTTGCCATAGCCTTTAATTCTGCAACAGTTTTCTTTGCCAAATCCGTAACCTCTTCAGCAGCTTCCTTTACGATTTCTTTTACTTCTTCTATTTTTTCTTTAGCTACTGGAGCAACTTCTTTAACCTTTTTTTCTACAACATTTTTAACGTCTTTAGCTAGTTCTTTAACGTCACTAACTACTTCTTTTGCAGCAGCTTTAGTTTTATCTTCTTCAGTTACGTAATCTTCAATTGGTTTTCCCGTTGCTTCACATATTGCGTTATTTAAAACCCCTAACACTATTTTAACAGCACGAATAGCATCATCATTTCCTGGAATAACATAATCAACTAAATCTGGATCACAGTTAGTATCTACTATACCAAATACTGGAATACCAAGTTTTCTAGCTTCATTTATTGCGTTAATTTCCTTTTTAGGATCAACGATAACCATAGCTTGTGGTAATTTTTTCATTTCTCTAAGTCCACAGAAATAAGAGTTTAATTTTTCATATTCCTTACGTATCTTAACTACTTCTTTTTTAGGTAACTTATCAAAAGTTCCGTCTTTTTCCATTTTTTCAATTTGGTCTAATCGTCCAATTCTTCTTCTAATGGTTCTAAAGTTAGTAAGTGTTCCACCTAACCAACGCTTTGCAACGTAGTAACTATCAGATCTTTTAGCCTCTTCCTCGGCTGATTCTTGAGCTTGCTTTTTAGTTCCTACAAAAATAACTTTTCCACCGTTTGCGGCGATTTCTTTTAAAGCAGCATATGCTTCTTCAATTTTCTTTACCGTTTTTTGCAAATCGATAATATAAATATCATCCCTTGCGGTAAATATATATTCTTTCATCTTTGGATTCCATCTTTTTGTTTGATGTCCAAAGTGTACACCTGCCTCTAGCAAGTAACTCATTGATACAACTGGCATTTTCTTTTCCTCCTTCGTTTTAACCTCTAAACTCTTCATCTTTACATACTCACCCTCTTCGGGCACTCGAGATGTAAATCCAAGTTTATGCGTATTTCTTTCCTTATTCGAAAAGCCATGCTTATTATAACACATAAATATTATATGATACAAGGTATTTTTTTATATTTTATAAAGAAAAAAGAGTAAAATCTTTAGTTAATTTTTCTCTTTTATTTCCACTTTTCGTTTTATCTAAATTAACATCCCATACAAGAGTTCATCCAATTTAATGCAAAATTACTATCAACGTATGGTTTATCATTTACTATGTTAAGATACCAATCATATTTTTCTTTTTCCATACAAGTTAATGTTTCTTTATCTTTTATTTTTTTCTGCAAATATTTGGCATCTTCTTTTAACTTATCAAGTAAGTATGCTTCAGTTTCCATTCCTGTATACTCTTCTAATATTTTTGCTAAATCATTATTAAATAAAAGACAATCGTAAACAAAACTTCTTAAGTTAATAGTTTGTTCACAAGTACCACCTATTTTAGTAGGTTTAACGGTTTTACCAAGCATTGGTCTTTCTTCACTTGGTAACTTACACCCTTTATCAGTTAATTGACTACATGGTCCACCTTTACCTAATATATCTATAACATCAGCACCTTCATCCCTTGCCTTTAAATATAAAATAAACGTCCAAGCATCACCACAAAAACCATTAACAGGCTGGCCAGCAATTGATGCAGTTCCTTGTTTTAAAAGCTCCTTAATTTTTTCAACATCTAATCCCTTTTCATAAAATTGCCTTATAGAATATATACATCCGACTGTTTTACAACATGATCCGCCACATTTTGCACACATGTTTTCGTCTTTGTAATATGTTTCCATTTTAATATCCCCCTAAAATCAAAAATATTGCAATTATTATACTTATAGCACTTAAAAAGTCAAGCAATTAATCTTGACCTTTACTAGTACTTATCAAAAATATCCTTTTATCAAATGACCCACGTTTATTTCTTTTATTAATAGCAATTTTTTCTATCTCTTTAATATCACTATCTATAAGTTTTAATTTAGCTAGTATAACTTCATAAAGATCCGCTAATTCTTCTTTTATTTCATCATCTGTTTTAGTGCTAATAACTTCATTAGCTTCTTCTAAAAGTTTTCTATTAAGTTCGTTTTTATATTCATCATCTGATAAAATTCTTATTTCTGCTATTTCATTATTAGATTTTATTATATCAGGAATATTATCCCTTACTAACTTATTAAATACTTGTTTTTTCATTATAACCCCTTTATATTTTGTATCTCATTTATCAATTCTTTAAAAATTTCGTCATCTTCATATTTTGATTTATGATATTCTATCCAAAAATCACTAGCAGTTTTTACTTTTTTTTCTATTTCACCTGCTCTATCTCCGTAAAATGGTAAATCTTCTTTAGCTTTTTCGTAACTAAAGGCTCCTTGTAAATCATATACTTTAGCTTGAAAATCACATTCTATTTTATCAATGTGATAACAAAAGATAGCTTCTTTTGTTAGTTGAGCATTAAACTCATCTAATAGCTGTTCTATTTCATTTTGTTTAAATAATCCATCCGTTACATCTTTAACGCATTTTTTACCTAGTTCTATTTTTTCTTCCTTGGTAATACCAGAGCGTAAAGTTAAATCACCCATTTTTATTTCTTCTAACTCATGTAGCGCTAACATCTTTAATACTTTATACATATCCAAATCAAGTTTATATTCACTATCTATCGCTATGGCAAGTATTAAACATCCATATATATGTTCCGCAACAGATTCCAATCTTTCTTTATTGATGCCTATTTCTATCCATCCAGTTCTTACCTTTTCCTTTAACTTATTAGCAAGGACATAAAAATTTATTATGTTTTTCATTACATTTTCTCCTATAAATTAACCGGATTAAAATCCAATTCTACTTTTATCTTACTGTTTCCTTCGTATATTTTTACGATTTCATTTAAAGCTTTATATAGCATATCATCTTTTTTATATTTTAGTATGACTTGAAAATTATAATTATTGTTAATTCTTAAAACACTTGCAATCGAAGGTCCTAATATACTTGTTGTACTACTTAAATTATTTTTTAAAAATATACTTACCTTTTTCGCTTCATTAATACCATAATCAAAGTCTTTAGAAGTTATTTTTATTAATGTTATAAAACAATATGGTGGATAGTTAAGCTTTTTTCTAACCATCATTTCTCTTGCAAAAAATCCTTTGTATTCATGCTTTGATGCGCAAACAATACTATAATGGTCCGGATTAAAAGTTTGTATGACTGCTTCACCCTCTTTATCAGCTCGTCCTGCACGACCTATTACTTGATCTAAAAGACTAAATGTGTTTTCTGCTGATCTAAAATTTGGAATGTTTAAAGAAGAGTCTCCATTTATAACACCAACTAATGTTACGTTGGGAAAGTTAAGTCCTTTTGCAATCATTTGGGTTCCAACTAATATATCATATTTACCATCATTAAAATCGTTTATTAATCTATGATGTGAACCTTTTTTGCTAGTTGTATCAGCATCCATCCTAATTACTCTTGCTAGTGGAAATTCATCATTTATCTTTTCTTCTAGTTTTTCAGTTCCCGTACCCATATTGTTTACGCTTTTTTCCTTGCAAGAAGGACAAGTATCAGTTTTAGAAGTTGCATAACCGCAATAATGACACCTCATCATTCCTGATGACTTATGATAAGTTAACGTTATGTCACAGTTAGGGCACTTAAATACAAAACCACATGATTTACAAGATAAATAATTAGCATATCCCCTTCTATTTAAAAGCAGCATAACCTGTTCCTTTTTATTTAAATGATCATTTATTTTTTCTTTTAGAATACTAGAAAAAATTGAATTACCTTTTCTTATTTCATACTTCATATCAACAATAGTAACGTTTGGCAGTGGCCTTTCATTAACTCGATTACTTAATTCTAAATATTCATAGTATCCCTTTTTAGCCCGTGCATAACTTTCAATGGTTGGTGTTGCACTACCAAGTACCAACGGGCAATTATGTGTTTTAGATCTTTCGGTTGCAATGTCAATGGTGTTATACCTAGGATTATTTTCTTGTTTATAACTTTCTGAATGCTCTTCATCGATAATTATTACACCAATGTTTTTAAGAGGAGCAAAAATAGCACTGCGAGCACCTATTACAACCTTTACTTCCCCACGGTTTATTCTTCGATATTCGTCATATCTTTCACCATCAGATAAAGCCGAGTGAAGAATTGCTATTTCATCATTAAAAACTCCTTTAAACCTTGATGTTATCTGTGGCGTTAAACTTATTTCAGGAACCAAAATAATTGCACTTTTTTCGTTTCTTACCACTTCTTTTACCACGTCTATATAAACTTCTGTCTTACCACTTCCGGTCACGCCGTAAAGTAAAATCGTTTTATTTGTATCAAAAGCTTGTTTTATACGACTGCTAACGGACGCTTGTTCTTTAGTAAGCATTATATCATTACTATTAATACAAACGTTCACTTTTCGATATATTTCCTTGTTAAATTGGGTTACGATGCTTTTTTCTATTAATTTTTTTAACGATGATTTACTCTTTATTAAACTTTTTAGTACTTCTTTATTTTCCTTTAACAAATTTATTATTTCCAATTGACTTTTTATTTTAATATCATAATTATTAGAGAAATCATTTAACCTAACATAAGTTAAGTTTTTTACACCATAATTATTTTTAGCATTTGCCTTTAATGCTTTAGGAAGCATCGCTTGATAACAATTTATTAATGGGCATAAATACTTATTACTCATAAACTTTCCTAAACTTATTAATTCTTCATTTAAAATTGTTTCATCATCAACCACACTTATAATATCTTTAACCTCATAAGTATTATCAAAATCAGTATACTCAAGCACAAATGCTTCTACGATTCTTTTGCCAAATGGTACCAACACTCTTTTACCAATCAAATCAGATCCTAGCTTTAATGGTGCATGGTAAGTAAATGTCATATCGTTACTTTTAACCCTAGTTTCAATCAAAACGTTTACGTACATATTACCACCACCTAAACGTATTATATCACATAAAATAAAAAAGAACCTATTTAAGATTCTTTATTTTGAAGGGGCTTGGGAAAATGTGAACTGTACTTTTAAAGTGTCCTTATAATATGTTTTGTTGTTTCCGTTATCAAGTCCTTGTCCACTATCAGTTTCTTCTCTCCATTCTGCGCTAAAACGCATATACATACTTTCACCAGGCTGAAGAATAATTAAAGCATTTTCAGTATCTATGTATTTAGAAATTTCATCCGAAGATTTAAGATTAACCGAAATATTACCATTCGCATCCTCAAATCCTAAAAGTTCAAAATCCATAATACTATTATAATCAAGATTGTTTGTGCAATTAGAAAAGGTATCATCCTCAAAATTTCCTTCGCATCTTTCAATTGACCACTGAATACTTCCTTCTTCCGATTCCATACCAGGGTTAAATGATGCTGGTATAGAACCACTATTCGTTAATTTTACCGTATAATTTCTTGCTGCCAAAGGCTGGGTTAACTCCGCATTAAATGTCACTTCATTTCCATTAACCGTACAACTATCATTCTTGTAATGGTTGTCTTTTGTAATGGATGGACTTCCACTAAAAAAATAATTATAACCTTCCATTGGAAAATCTTTTTGTATTCCAGGGGTACATGTCGTTGTTATATTAAAATCACCCTTAGCTGTTGCAGTACCATTTATTGTTAATGCCTCTGAAAATAATGCATAACCTACCATCATTGTTACCACAAGTGTTAATACTGCTATTATTACTTTTTTTTGCTTGTTCATATCTTTTACTTCTCCTTTATTTTCTTTATTTTACATGTTTATAATAACATACTACCCCCCCCCCGGTCAATTTTTTTAAAACGCTTGTGTAAAAGAAAAAAGCAGGGTAAATTTATTTATTTAACAATTTTTTACGTGTTTTCTTTTCAACATAATAACATTGTTTTATCATTTTTACATATTTTTTATGAAACATTAGCTTTAAAGCTAACACAAAAAAAGAAGATTTTTAAAAGTCTTCTTTTTTTCTTTATTAGTTATTTTACCTCTCTTTTATTTCCAGTATAAGTCCATCCATTAATACTAGTTTGAGTAGACCATTTATATTTTTGTTCACATGAAGTTTTATATATAGCTTCCGCGTTTTTAGTGCTACTTGTATTTACGGTTTTAACACAACTAGTACCATTTAAGATATAACCACTATCACATGAGTAAGTTACCTTTTGGTTAGTAATCGTTTTAGTACATTTTTTACCATTTAATGTATATCCAGGATAATCCGCGCAAGAATAAGTAGTGTTTGAGTTAGTTTTAATACAATATAACTTGTCGCTAGTTTGAACAGTACCCTCTGGACAAGTACATACTTTAACCTTAGATTTAACCGTACACTTAGTACCATTTAAAGTATATGTTTTATTTGAAGTATTAGGCGGGCAAGAATACGTCGTAGTAGAACATTTTCCTCCACCAATTGAATTTGTTCCAGCAGGACAACCATAAATATTTTTAGTACAATATCTTTCATCAGATGTTTTATTAGTTCCAGACGGACAAGAATATGTTACTCCAAGTGTTTTCGTACAAGTTTTTTTAGCTTCATCTAGTTTATAATCAGAACCATATTTAGAACAACTATAAGTAGTTTCTTGTTTTGTACAACTACTTCCTGCATCAGTATAGCCAGAAGGGCACTTAGTTGTTACAGTAGTTGCTTTTCTACATTTATCAGTTCCATATTTTTCATAACCTGGAAAAGCATCACACGAATAACTATATTCCGTAGCATCTTTTCTATAACGGTAATATTTATAAATTTTTACAGTTGTAAAACAAGTATCACAAGTAAGTTCCTCCCACCAATCAACTAAAACTAGCTTTTCGTTATCATTTGTAAATGCTAAGTTACTTTGATCAGAAGTAAGTGTTGATACATAAGTCCATTTATAGCCAGAGGCAACTTTAGTTGCGTTTATAACATCGTAATTTTGAACTTTTATATAATCTGCCGTAACTGTTTTAACAGTACCAACAGCACCTTTTATATCATAAGTATATTTTTTATCAGCAGTAACTGTTTGAGTACCTTTAAATACTTCATCAGTAACAGAACTTGATGGTGTAGCGTCAATGGTTGAGGTTAAAGTAGTTACTTTGCAACTTGCAGGCTCTTTTTTATCAGTTGTAGAAACTATTGGTTTCGCATCCTTAGTATCAGTTTCTGTTACGTTAGTAACGTTTTTATAAGCTTCTTTTGTAATCGTTTCAGAACCATTCTTAATACATTTATTACCAACTAAATAATAGCCCGATGGACACACGTATTTATCAAATTTATCAGTACATACATTTTTAACAAACTGATATTCGTACAACTTACCACCATTTTTAGTGGTGGTTATCTTACCCTTAGTAGTAGTTTTATCAACCTTAGTGGTTGTTTCTAGCATCTTACACTCATTACTACAAATATCATAACATCCATAATGTTCAATTATGTAATCTTTTTTATCAGTACAAGATAATTGCACCTTTATTATGTATTCGTTTTCTAACTTAGTTATTTGGACATAAGATGTATCTGCATCACAATAATTACCATTTGAATCCATTAAAGGTAAAATAAGATGTTTATCAATCATTTCCTTTAATGTCATTTTTTTAGACGTATTAAAATCGCTTGGTAATCTTTCAATTGTATAATAAGACTTTGCAGCGTCTTTCATCCTATCTAAATTATCTGCGAAAATCTGGTTATTTAATGGTTTTAAATCAGGCATTGGAAATAACCAAATTAATAAAAAGATAAAAATTATAATTAGTATTAGTCTAATTAGTAAATCTTTTACGGTCAAACCTCTTTTTTCTTCCATCAAAATTCCCCCTTTGTTTGAATGGCTGTTATAATAGCACAAACAGGTAAAAATGTCAACATTTTATGTAATTCATAATTACAAGAACGAAACACGTCAATGTTTTGTAAATTAAAATTTCTATTACTTACCTCATCATGCATTAAAACATTATAAGTCTTTATTTTAAATCATTACAAATTTTGGTATTATTTTTTTAAATAAACAACGGTACAACCGGGATTATAAGGATTCAAATGGAAGCTTTCAACTATTTTACTAACCCGTAAAACCTCTTGAACCTCATTTTTCAAAGCTCCCGTCCCAACACCATGAATAATTAATACCCGGTTATTTTTTAAAACGTAATTATCATGAATAAACTCTTTTATTAACACTCTTGCAGAAGATCTTATTTCACCATGTAAATCTAAGCTTGGCAAGTTATTAACAAAAACATCATCAAAAAAGCTTCTCATGTTAGTTTTGAATCTTGTATGCCTTTACTACATTTTTAAGCAAGCAAGAAACCGTCATTGGTCCTACTCCACCAGGAACCGGAGTAATTAAAGAAGCTTTCTTACTAACTTCCTCAAAATCAACGTCTCCACATAATAAATTACCTTCTTTATTTATCCCGACGTCTATTACCACTGCACCTTCTTTTACCATATCCTTAGTAATTAGGTTTGGATGGCCAGCAGCAACTATTAATACGTCAGCTTTAGTAGTATAATTTTTAATATCTAAACTTTTAGAGTGGCAAACACTTAAAGTAGCATCTTCCTTTAATAAAAGTTGCATAAGTGGTTTACCTACCAAGTTACTTCTTCCAACTAAACAAACATTTTTTGTTGCAAGATCAACTTTATATGCTTTTAAAAGTTCCATTACCCCAAGCGGTGTACATGGTACTAAACAATCATTTTCTAAAACTAAATTTCCAACGTTTTGGTAGGTTAATCCATCAACGTCTTTTATCGGATTGATTTCATTTATTATTTTACCCTCATCAAAACCATCAGGTAGTGGAAGTTGAACTAATATACCGTTTACACTAATGTCATTATTAAGTCTTTTTATTTCATTTATAACTAAATCTTCAGAAATCGTATCATTAAATTTTATATGTTCAAACCTTATTCCTACGTCTTCGCATGCCTTTTTCTTATTTTTTATATAAACCTGGCTTGCTTTATTGTCCCCTATTTGAATAACCGCAAGACAAGGCATTATTTTTTCTTCCGAAATTAACTTTTTAACCTGCTTTCTTATATCAAAACTTACTTTTGTTCCATCAATTATATCTTTCATAATTCACCTTCTCGTATATAGGATTTTTATCACACAATGCCTTAACCCTTAACATTAAATCTCTTTTTATTCTTTCATCTTCTCCATTATGAAGACAAGTAGAAATTATTTTACCAACTTCAACAAAATCTTTTTCCTTAAATCCACGACTTGTCATTGCAGCACTGCCAAGCCTTATTCCACTTGTTATAAAGGGAGTTGTAGAATCATAAGGAATCATATTTTTATTACAGGTTATCCCAACTTCTTCAAGCATTTTTTCAGCTTCTTTTCCAGTCATGTTAACCGATTTTTTAACATCGATTAAAATCAAATGATTATCCGTTCCGTTGGTTATCACTTTAAAACCTTCTAGTTTTAAAACGTCACTTAAAACTTTTGCGTTTTTAATAACCTGTTTTTGATAATTAATAAAATCAAGGGACATAGCCTCTGCAAAACAGACAGCCTTAGCTGCAATAACATGCTCTAAAGGTCCTCCTTGAATACCAGGAAAAACAGTTTTATCAATTTTTTTAGATAACTCCTCATTGTTAGTTAAAATAATTCCTCCCCTAGGTCCCCTTAATGTTTTATGGGTAGTTGAAGTTACAACGTCCGCAAACTTGCATGGATTTTGATGAAGACCCGCTGCAACAAGTCCAGCAATATGGGCCATATCAACCATAAGATAAGCTCCACACTCATTAGCTATATCTTTAAACTCGGCAAAATCAATTTTTCTTGAGTAAGAAGATGCTCCCGCAACAATAAGTTTTGGTTTTTCCTTTAAAGCTATTTTCCTTACCATATCATAATTAATTTGCCCTGTTTCCTTATCAACGTCATAAGATATAAAATTATAGTCCATACCACTAAAAGATAAATCACTACCATGGGTTAAATGCCCACCAGAATTAAGGTTCATTCCAAGAACTTTATCGCCCCTTTTTAAAAGCGTTCTATATACAGCCATATTCGCTGATGAACCCGAATGAGGTTGTACGTTTGCATACTTTACTCCAAATAACTTCTTTGCGTTATTAATGGCGATTTTTTCTATTTCATCTATGAATTCACAACCACCATAATATCTTTTTTCTGGGTATCCTTCTGCATATTTATTAGTAAGAACACTTCCTTGTGCCTTAAGTACGTTTTCGCTAACAAAATTTTCCGAAGCAATTAACTCTATTGTATTTTGCTGTCTTTTTTTCTCTTGGTTTATTATTTTAAATATTTCATCAATCATAACTTAGCCTCCTATATCTCTATAAATTTATTTAGTTTTATAGAATATATGAATTTTTTTATCTCTTTAGCGCCAAATATTTGTTTTACCCCTATTTCGTATAAATTTAATTGAACTTTATATCTTTCTACCAAATCATTTAATTTATCTACATCATCTGTTTTATAATCAACTATGTAATACGTATCATCTTTAATAAATAATAAATCAATTATTCCTTCTACTAATATTTGAGAATCATCTAAAGACTCGTCATATAAAGATGCTGGTGCCAAAAAAGATAATCTTTTTTCTTTATATATTATATCACTAGTTAACAATAAATCATAAATATCAGAAGTTAGATATGCAAATATATTGTCAAGTTTTATTAATTTTCTTTCTTTAAGAGAGATACTACCGTTATTAACTAGTCTTAATAACTCCTCTTCTAAAGTATCAATCGTGTATTTTTTTATAGGGAGCATTTCAAATATTTTGTGATATAGAGTACCAATATTAGTATGATTTAAACCATCTTTCATAAAGTCAGGTTTAACTTTATATATTTTATCATGACTTTTTATGTCACTAACACTTTTATATAATGGTACACCTATAAAATTACTTTCATAATTGAACGAAGATAACTTATTATATAAAGTTACATCAAACGTTTCCTTAATTTTCTTTTCTTCTTCTTCAAATTCTTTTTCATTTATTAAAGAAGAATCCACTATTTTTGTATCAATTACAGAATCACTTTCAAATATCTTTGGTAATAAAGGGCACATATCTCTTAATTCATCACAAGACTTATTTCTTAATAAACATGGTAATAGTATTTCTAAATAATTATTAACACCACTTAAATATATACCAGATATATTTTTTAAATTACCCATTTTAGCTACTACGTTAGATAATTTATTGCTTAAGTTTTTAGTATAACCAGTTATTATTAATTTTTCTTTGGCACGTGTTAACGCTACATAAAGAATTCTGAGTTCTTCCGATAACATTTTTCGCTTTTCCATATCTTTAAATAATAGTAACGGAAAAGAGCTTTTCTTAGAAAAATTATCTATGTTTCTAATCATAAACGCGATTCCTAAATCATCATTAATCATTAAGCCCGAATTTAAATCTTTAAAATTAAATTTACTTCCAGTTTCACTTAATATAACTACCGGATACTCTAATCCCTTTGATTTATGAATGGTTGTTATTAATACGTTATCTCCTTCTTTTAATGGATTAATGCCTTCTAGTGACCCTTTATTTTTAATTATATTTTCAATATAATTAATAAACTCACTTAAACTAGATGAGGTATTACTCTCAAAATTAATTGCATGACTTATCATATGAGTTAAATTTTTATGAACTTCCACTCCATTTTTATAAGCGGATAAAACTGGAATCATATTAAATTTATTAAGTACCACACTTATTAGTGAAGATACGCTATTGTTTAATGAATAATCTTTTAATGATTTTAAGTCGTTAAATAAACTAATTATTTCTTTATCATCACTTTTTATTAAAGAATCATATAAACTAACGTACTTATTTTCTCTTCTTAAATTCGCTACTAAATCTAAATCAATGTTTAATAAATCAGAATTAATAACACTTAAAAAAGCTACATCATCATATGGATTATTAATTATTTTTAATAAGTTAATTAATAATTTAATCTCATAATTATCAAAGTATAAGCTAGATGATAAAGAGTATACACTTATACCTCTTTTATTTAATGCCTTAATGTATAAACTACTATGCTTCATACTCCTAAGCAATATTGATATATCACTAGCCTTTATATCTCTCCATAAGTTATTTTTGTTATCATAAACTTGCCTTTTATCTTTAATTAATTTCTTTATTTTTTCTGCTACTAAAATAGCTTCTTTTTGATAACTGGTTAGGTCTTCCTCTTCTTCTAAATCATCCAAAGTATCTACATAAACTTCTTCTGGCCTGCAAGCGTCATCATTTATTATGCATACTTCTGTTTCAAGGTCCTTTCCATCTTCAAAAGATGCACCTAAATATAAGAATTCATCCCCATTATAATCTACTTCACCAAAATCATTAGACATTGTGTTTTCAAAAATGAAGTTACAAAAATCTAATACTTCTTTTCTACTTCTAAAATTCTTTGATAAGGTAATTAATCTTGGAAAGCCATCTTTACTAGCATTAGCTTTATCTTTGTTAAATATATGAGGGCAAGCACTTCTAAATCTATATATACTTTGCTTTACATCTCCAACAATAAACAAATTAGAATTATCTTTTGATATTGAATTAAAGATAATATTTTGTAAATTGTTAGTATCTTGATATTCATCTATTAATATTTCTTCATATCTTTTAGATATTTCTTTAGCAAGATGTGTTTTATTATCATCTTTAATTAATAATTTCACACAAAAATGTGCTATGTCATTAAACGTATATGAGTTTATTTTTCGTTTTTCCTTTAAAAGTTCTTTTTCATATAGTAATACTATTTCAAATAAGCTTTCTAACATATCACCGCAAAGTTTTTGCTCTTCGTTATATATATCTTCATTAATGTATTTATATTCTTCTAAAGTCTTATTAATAAATGTTTTAAAATCTTCTCGTACAGATTTATATTTTATTATCTCCTCATCACAAGCATGGCCCTTTGGAGTACTAAATCTATCGAAGCTTATTAATTTTAAATTCTGTGATAACGTATTAAAATCATTGGAATTAATAATTTTATTCATATAATTAATTTCTATATTCGCAAGACTAATACTCTTATTATACAAAAAAGGATCAATTTTTAAGTCTTCTACAATATCTTCATATAATTTTTTAAACGAATTTACTTTACTAAAAATATTTTCAAATATTAACCTTTTATAAAAATCATTTTTATAATTATCTAACGCCTTATTTATGAACGTTTGTTTATCAGGTAAAGTATCCAAATAATCGCTTATCTTTAAAACGGTGTCCTTAATTAAATCATTATTTGATGCACCAAACATATAAAGAATATCTTTATAGTTTTCTATTTTTTCAAAGCATGTTTCTAAAACGTTCGATATAACTTTTTCTTTTAATAGCTTTTCTTCTTCGTTTGATAACACTAAAAAGTTTCTATCTATGTTTAACTTTTCAAAATTAGATTTAACTAAGTTTCCATAAAAGGCATCCATTGTATAAATATCTGCACAATCTACTAAACTAATTTGTTTTTTTAGATGTTCAGATTTTGATTTAGCATACTCTTTTTTTATATTATCTTTTATTCTCTGTTTCATCTCTTCTGCCGCTGCTTTAGTAAACGTAACTATAAGTAAATCCGTTACATTTCCGCCATTTAAAATGAAATTAATTACTCTTTGTGATAATACTGCTGTTTTCCCAGAACCTGCTGCTGCCGAGACTATTACTTTACCCCCACGTGTTTCGATAGCTTTTTGTTGTTCCATTGTCCAATTAGGCATTATTATCACCTCCAAGCTTACTTAGTACTTCACTATTTTTTAATTTTTCTATTTTTCTTTTCTTATCAAAGTCTTTATTATATTTACAAATGCTTTCAAACTTACAATACTTACAAGAATCTTCACCTATTTTTATAGGATTAACCTTAATATTACCAGATAAAATATTATTTCCTATATCTTTAAGAGTTTTATTTATGCTATTAAAAATATTATTTAAATCATCAAGTCCAAATAACTTTTCGTAATTTAATTTACCCCTTGATGTCACGTCAATATATTCTCCAATATCTTCACCGCCCATAAGGTCAATCATGTACTCATCTTTATTAAGAATACCATTCATCTTTAGTTTTTTCTTTATCTCAGAGTTTATTTCTTCATTACTATGTTTCCTACTTATTTTAATATCTTTAACTAATGCTGGATAATATAATAAACCCGCCGGTATTATATTTTTATTTGTTATTTTACTATTTTTAATCGCAAGTAAATAAAGTAACATTTGAAGGTTAAGACCATTTAAAACATCTTGTAGTTTAAATGTTTTACCACCTGTTTTATAATCAACTATACGATAGCAAAAAGAGTCTTCAGTTTCATAAACATCCACTCTATCTACTACTCCGCTTAATTTTAAAGTCCCATTATCTAGGTTAACAGTATACGGTTTTACTGTTTTTTCTTCTCCTATTTCAAATTCAAAATACCTGGGTCTAAATGAAGTTACACATTTCTCATCAAGCATATTTCTAATAATTAACGTTATGCTTTTACTTAGTTTATCTAAAATAAATCTTGTTTTATTATTATCTATTTTCCCATTTTCTTCTAAATAATTTTTAGAATATTTATAAATATGTTCTTCTATGTTTTCATAATTTATTTTATCAAAATCATTTTTTAAAACATTTTCTAAAATATAATGTACGAAAGTACCAACTTCTCTATTATCAAATTCATATTTTTCTTTTACTCTTAATCTTAAACCATAATTACAAAAATGATAAAAAGGACATTTGGCATATACCTCTATGCTACTTGGGCTTACATTTAATTCGTTTGTATATAATAACGATGCTGTTTTATCACTTATTTTATAATTTAAATCGTGGTCTTTAGCCTTGTTTATTTTTTCAAATTCTTCTATCTCACACTTGTTAATTAAGTCTTCTGATAATTTTTCCGCATAACTTATTTTTAATAAATTTAAATCATATAAATCGTATACATACTTTTTTAACTCTATATTTTTTAAATATGATGATAATGTGTTTAAACTTAATTCCGTGGATAACTTATGAAATGAAACAATTGCACCATTTGATACTATGTTTTTAAAGTCATATAAAGATTCCACCTCTTTTTTATTTATATAATTTATTAAACTTTCTTCTTTAATATCTTCTTTGTCTATTAAAGTACTAAATTTAATAGAACCAGGAATATCTTCATTAGAACATCCTAATAAGTAAATATATTTTTTGTCTATTAAATTATAATTAGATAAATTAGACAACGTTATCTGATCTTTAGTAATTTCTTTTTCTGTAGTTTTATAATTAAAGCTACTTAATATATTTATTAGTTTAGTAATAGAGGTATTATCGTCTAAAAGATTTGATATAACATCAAATGCGCTATTTAACTTTTTAACCCCTTTAGCGTCGTATTCATATAATTTATCTATTATTCTTTCTTCATCTAAGTACGTATATAACTCTTTTAATATATCTTTTTTATTAGTAACACCATTAACGTTTTGTAGTAGGTGCATTATAGGATTAATAACCATATCCTTAGTATCATTTAATGTTTTTAAATCAACTTCATCATATTTGTTAAAAGTACTTTTATTGCCATTTGGATTATATGTAAATGCTTTATAAAAAGGTGAATCTTCTAAGGACCACGAGTATACATAATTTTCTAAATCATCTATTTTTTTAGAATCTATATCAAAGATATTTAGTTTTAATAAAGTTAAAAAAGATTTGCAAGAAAAATCCCCATTAAATATATTTTTTAATACGTTAATAACCCTTGTGGTTAAAATTCCATAAATACTTTCTTTTGTATAATTAAATTTTAACTTAAGGTTGAAATACGGTTCATACTTACTTACGTCTTTTGCAATAATTATAAAATCACTTAATTTAGATCCATTAACCAATTTTTTAGTAATATCACTTATCACATAATCGCATTCATCTTCTATATCATTTTTAGATACAAAAGGTACATTACTAATTTCTTTTTCTAAAGTCTTTATATCACATTCATAATTATTTAATAGTTTTACTAATGAGTTATTATATTTATCATCAATATAAAAATCACATCTACTATTTTTCAAAATAGTATCAAAAAAACCAAGATAGTTATCCTCCACCTTATTTATATCTAAAAACACATAATTTTTTTCATACAATTTATTACTTATAACATACTTAATAATTAATCTTTCATTAGTATAATTGTTTTCTGTTAACAATCTTTCGTACTCTTCATATATAACTTCTAAATCGCTTATTTTATCATTATCTTTTAAATCAAAGTTATAAAAAAAATCATATGTATCTAATAATTCACTTATAAAATCGTATGAATCAAAATTATTATATTTTAATAACTTATCATTTACGTTTTCTTTTGCCTTTAACATAAAAATATAAGATTCATAATCATTTATTTTCCTACTTTTTCCATTATATAAATCTAGCACATGATTTTTCAAAGTAGTAATATTATAATTTTTTCCAACGTATTTTAATTTATAATATAGCTCTTTTTCACTTGATACTATAATGATATCATTATCTTTTATTCTTATATTATCTAAATTAAAAATATTTATCATAATATCACCTTCTATATGTTTCATTATAACATAAAAAAAAGACTAACTAAATTAGACTTTTTAAATATGAATGTTAAAAAGAAGCTTTGGTTAGCTTCTTAATTTAACTTTTGAGTAAATGTTGCCTTAAATGGTGCTTCATAAACAGCATTTAAAACACCACTATTTGTTGTAAATGACTCTGGTATAGTTAAATAAACATGATAATATAAGCTATTACCAGGTTTTAATATAAGATCTTGTCCATCTGACGACATAAAACTCTCTAAAGCTTCTTGAGGGGCATTTTCATCTGCTAAATAAATCGTTCCATTTCCAACTTGAAAAGCATATGCGCTGGCATCTGACGAAGAACTTTCACCACAAGTCCCAGTTTTTGGGTCAGCGTCTTTATCTTCTGTATAACAAAACTTATCTTTAGGGTTTAATTCTAGTTTAAGTGGTGCTATTGCATCGATTGTTCCAGTATTCGTCATTTTTATAGTATATACCCTACCAGCTCCAGGATATTCAAATTCCATTTTAATTGTAACCGTATCATTAGCATCATTTACTGTGCAAGTTTCATTTTTATAACCACGATTAACCATACCAATTGTTGAAAAGTATGAATCAGTACCTTCTACTATACCTGTAATACACGTTGGGGTAATATTAAAATCACCTTTAGCAGTTGCGGTTCCATTAATAGTTATATTCTAAGAAAATAGCGCATATCCAACTGATAAAACTAGTAGTAGTGCTAAACATCCTATTAATATTTTACTTTTCTTATTATTTATCATTTTTTTTGTAAATAAACATGTAAAGTGATATAAAAATTTAAAAAGACTTTATTCATGTATAACCATAACTTTATTTTTATATGTTCATCTTTTTTATTTTACAATTAAAACTTCTTGGCAAAAAAAAGACCAAGATGTTTTTATCTTAGTCTAATATAATCTTTTATTTTGATTGGTTTGATTTTATAGCAGCTTGTGCAGCGGCAAGTCTTGCAATAGGTACTCTAAATGGAGAACAAGATACATAGTTAAGTCCAACGTTGTGACAGAACTCAACTGATGAAGGATCTCCACCGTGTTCACCACATATTCCTAATTTGATATCAGGACGTACACTTCTTCCTTTTTCAGCTGCCATCTTAACTAATTGACCAACACCAGTTTGATCTAACTTAGCAAATGGGTCTGATTCGTAAATTTTATTTTCATAGTATGAACCTAAGAATTTACCAGCATCATCACGTGAGAAACCAAATGTCATTTGGGTTAAATCATTTGTTCCAAATGAGAAGAATTCAGCTTCTTTAGCAATTTCATCAGCAGTTAATGCAGCACGTGGGATTTCAATCATAGTACCAATTTTGTATTTAATATCAGAATTCTTTTCTTTCTTAACTAATTCAGCAGTTTCAACAACTACGTCTTTAACAAATTTCAATTCTTTCTTTTCTCCAACTAGTGGGATCATAATTTCAACGGTTATGTCATAACCTTTTTCTTCAGAAACTTCAATAGCAGCTTCCATTAAAGCCCTAGTTTGCATTCTAGCTATTTCTGGATAAGTAACAGCAAGACGGCATCCTCTGTGTCCCATCATTGGATTAAATTCATGAAGTTCAGCACATTTAGCCTTTAAGTGTTCTACACTAACACCCATTTCACTTGCAAGTGCTTTAATATCTTCTTCATCAGTTGGTAAGAATTCATGTAAAGGTGGATCTAAGTAACGAACCGTCATTGGTAATCCCTTTAGTTCCTCATACATGGCTTTAAAGTCACCTTTTTGGAAAGGAATTAATTCGTTTAAAGCTTCCTCTCTTGCTTCAACTGTTTCTGATAAAATCATCTTTCTTATTTTAGGAATTCTTTCTTCTTCAAAGAACATGTGTTCTGTACGGCAAAGTCCAATACCTTCAGCTCCAAGTTCAATAGCTTTCTTAGTGTCTCTTGGGTTATCAGCGTTTGTTCTAACCTTTAGCGTTCTAAATTTATCAGCCCATGCCATAACACGACCGAATTCACCAGCTATTGTAGCATCAACGGTTGGAATTTGTCCTTCATATATATTACCAGTTGAACCATCAATTGAGATGTAATCTCCTTCATGATAAGTTTTACCAGCTAAAGTAAACTTCTTGTTTTCTTCATCCATTTGGATATCACCACAACCAGATACGCAGCAAGTACCCATACCACGAGCTACAACAGCAGCGTGTGAAGTCATACCTCCACGAACGGTTAAGATACCTTGAGATGCTTTCATACCAGTAATGTCTTCTGGAGAAGTTTCAAGTCTAACAAGTACTACCTTTTCTCCTCTTTCAGCCCATTCTACTGCATCTTCAGCAGTAAATACTACTTTACCTGTTGCAGCACCTGGAGATGCTCCAAGACCTTTACCAGCTGGAGTTGCAGCCTTTAGCGCAGTAGCATCAAATTGTGGGTGAAGTAATGTATCTAAGTTACGAGGATCAATCATAGCAACTGCTTCTTCTTCCGTGCGCATTCCTTCATCTACTAAGTCACAAGCGATTTTTAACGCAGCTTGTGCAGTTCTTTTACCATTTCTTGTTTGAAGCATGTATAACTTACCATGTTCTACGGTAAATTCCATATCTTGCATGTCTCTATAATGATTTTCTAGAGTTTTGCAAACTTCAGTAAATTCCTTAAATGCTTCTGGGAATTTTTGTTCCATTTCAGCGATGTGCATTGGAGTTCTAACACCTGCAACAACATCTTCACCTTGTGCGTTAGTTAAGAATTCACCAAATAAACCTTTTTGACCAGTTGCTGGGTCACGTGTAAATGCAACACCAGTACCACAGTCATCTCCCATGTTACCAAATGCCATAGCTTGTACGTTTACGGCAGTACCCCATGAATATGGAATATCATTATCCCTTCTATAAACGTTAGCTCTTGGATTATCCCATGATCTAAATACGGCTTTAACAGCTCCCATTAATTGCTCTTTAGGATCATTAGGGAAATCTTCACCAATTTTTGATTTATATTCAGCCTTAAACTGTCTAGCTAACTCTTTTAAATCATCAGCGTCTAGTTCTACGTCTTGTTTAACGCCTTTTTTCTCTTTCATTTCGTCTATTAGTTGTTCAAAATACTTTTTACCAACTTCCATAACTACGTCAGAATACATTTGAATAAATCTTCTGTAACAGTCCCAAGCCCATCTTGGATTATTTGATTTTTCAGCAATAACGTTTACTACGTCTTCGTTCAAACCAAGGTTTAAAATAGTATCCATCATACCTGGCATAGATGCTCTAGCACCAGATCTTACAGAAACTAAAAGAGGATTTTCTTTATCACCAAATTTCTTTCCAGTGATTTCTTCCATCTTTTTAATGTACTCATCTATTTGAGATCTAATTTCATCATTGATTTCTCTTCCATCTTCATAATACTGAGTACAAGCTTCCGTTGTAATTGTGAAACCTTGAGGTACTGGAAGACCAATATTAGTCATTTCTGCTAAGTTAGCTCCCTTTCCCCCTAGAAGGTTTCTCATGTCAGCGTTTCCTTCTTTAAAAAGGTAAACCCATTTTGTCATTTATATTCCTCCTTTTGTTGTAAATACAAGCTTATTATAGCACAAAAAAAATAGTACTTACAATAATAAATACTATGTTTTCCCAAGATTTTACAATGTTTTTTCTACTTTTTATTTAACGGATGACATTTTAAATAAACACTTCTTAATCTTTCGTTTGATACGTGTGTATAAACTTGAGTAGATTCTAGCGATTCATGACCTAAAAGCTCTTGAACGGTTAGTATGTCACAACCTTCATTTAAAAGGTGGGTTGCAAAAGAGTGCCTTAGCATATGTGGTGATACATGTTTTTTTAAAGAGGCTTTTTTAATAATGTTGTCCAATATTTTTTCAACACCTCTTGTCGTTATTTTCTTTCCGTGTCCATTTATTATTAAATACTCACAAGTGGTATTAAACTTTTTTAATATTTTTTTTCTTCCATCATTTATGAAATTTTCCATCGCATCTAAGCAATAATCTCCGAATGGATCTATTCTTTCTTTATTTCCTTTACCGAGTATTCTAATTTCCTTTTTATAAAAATCTATATCATTTATCTTTATATTAACTAATTCACTTACCCTTATACCTGTTGCGTATAAAACTTCTAAAATAAGTCTATCCCTTTGGCCAAGAGGTGTATTCAAATCCGGGGTATTAAATATTGTTTCAAGTTCCTCTACCCCTAAGTACTTTGGTAGTTTCTTTTCCTTTTTAGGAGTACTGACATATTTAAAAGGATTAGTTTTAATTAAATTATTATTAAATAAATATTTATAAAAACTTCTAAGTGATGATAATTTTCTAGCTACTGAGTTTCTAGATAATTTTCTATTATAAAGTTCCATTAAATATCCCTTAATAAGATCATACTCAACCTCTAAATAGCTAATACTTTTTTTATCTATATATTCTTTAAATTCTAAAATATCAATCTCATAATTTTTAGAAGTATTAATAGAATAATTCTTTTGTTTAATAATATAATTTAAAAAGCTTAATAAACTTTCCTTCAACATAATCACCTAGCTTAATTATAACTTAAGATATTTTTACATATCTTTATCTTTTTCAATCACAAAACCAGCATCACTGTAAGTTGCGTTACCACTTTCTAATTCATTCAACTCATATTCTAACTGAGCTATTTTCTTTTTTAGATTATTAACCTGCGTTTTAGAAAATTCTAAACGCTTTTTTATTGACTCATCACTTTCTAAAAAACTTCCGGTTTTAAAAAGATCCTCTATGTCTTTAGTTTTATTAAGTAAAACTTCTAAACTTAAGTTTAGGTTTAAAATTTCTTCACTTAAAGAAATTATTTCACCAAGCGTTCCACTACCATTCCTTTGCTTATTATAATTTATAATTTCCTCTTCGGTTATGGCTGAAAAATTAACTTTCTTTTTTTTCATTTCTTGTTTAACTTCTAGTTCATTAATAATAAGTGGTTCAACATTTCTTCTAATACTTTTCCTAATAAAATGAGGAGATGCTTTCCTACTCATCAATCTACTTTCTAAATTGCCTAAAAATCTTTCTTTATCAGAATAATTCATGTCTGGTAATAAATCACCCGTGTTATCTTTTATCAGAAATGCTAATTCAATTCTTTTACGGTCATCTTTAAAGGCATCCTTAACGAGTGCTTTCATGCAACTTTGCGAAATCGCAATAAACATCCACCTATTTTTACATGGTGTTAAATATTTTTCATCATATTCACCATCCATGTTTAACCTTTTTTCAATTAAATAAGAAACCGCATTATTAAAATTTCTACCGGCAAACTTATCATACATGGTTTTTAAAGTTTCCTGTTTTTCCAAAGAAATATTACCATTTATAAAGTCGTCAATAGTAGCACCATAATTCTTATTAATTTTTAAATGTAAAGCTTTTTGTCCCGCCAACAAAACATCTAAATCCCGGTTATATATGATTCTTATTTTACGAGCATTTTTAGATTCTGAGGTTCTTATAGAAAATGGATCATTATCCTCATTTATTGGTTTTTTAATATGCTTCGAAATATAATTTCTAATAGAACGTGAATTATCGTTTGGCATATATTTTAGTAAATCTTCTGGTCCAGAGCAAAAAGACGTATACTTTTCAAGTGCAACTAAATCATAATTAGCCAAAGTAACAGTTGTTAATTTCCCATCAATTTCTAAATCAACGGTTAAAAAGTATCGTTTTAAAGACATAATTCCTCCTTAGCTAGTTTAGTTATCCTTATACTCTTCTTGATATTTTTTATTAAAGTTATCTAAGTTTTTAATCATTTTATCATACAATTCTTTTGTGTTTAAATCAACGTTTTTTCTTTCGTTAACCGATGAATAATTAATTATTCTAGTATTTATTTTACTTTTAGTTTTGAATAACTTTTTAAATTCGAATGCCAAGTTACGTCTTGATTCTAAACGTTGACCAAGTTTTTTACATAAAATCATTAAGTTATCTTTATCAGTAGCAATAGCTGCAATCATAGCATCATCATAAGGAATATTTGGAAATTCTCTGTTAACATCATAAACGTCAATCATACATGCTATTCTTTGATTTTTAACATATGTTTCATATAAATATTTAAAAAATAAATACTTATTACCGGACTTATTTAAAGAAGACTTAAGTTTAGCCATATAAAACTCTTGCATACTCATTTTTTCTTTGATAATTTTTTCTAAAAGTTCTTCTTGATTGACATACAAAACATCAATATCATCTTCAAATAAAACATCCATTATAGGATTAAAATCATCGTCAGTAATATAAAATAATTCTTTTAAAACCTTTTCGCTTTTAAAATCAATCATTAATCCTAAGTTATTTTTAATATATTCTTTTATTTTTTTTGGAAGTGCATTAAACAAGCTAACGTATCCATCATAATTACTGGTATATTCATCCAATTTATTTAATTCTAACGAGATTAGTGGAAAGTTATGTTCATGACCATACTTATTCGTCCCTTTAAAATATAGGGTATATTGTTTTAAAGCCATAAGAAAAACCTCCTATTCTAGGATAATAATATCACCTTTAGAAGGCATTTGTCAATTAAGTAAAATTACTACAAAAGCTTGTTTTTTCTAAAAATAAATAATTTATTAGTTACGTAATTATACATAAACATAACCATCGATGAAACCACTTTTGCCACCATGTTTTCCATGTTAAAATTACTAATAAAAATATGCAAAACAAAAGAATCAAGTGGAAAACCAATAAGCCTTATAATTATAAAAGAAAAAATTTGCACCATTCTATCTTTTCTTCTTATCGGCCTTGACTTAAATAATTTTTGATCCCATATAAAAAGTATCGTAAAAGAAATTGTATAAGATAAAAAATTTGCTAACAAATAATTACCGTTTGTTACTTTATTTACAATGAAAAATACCAAGTATAAAATACCTGTACAAACTAAAGATATTAAACAATAATTAATAAACTCTTTATTTTTATCATAAAACTTTTCTAGTTTACTTTTTTTTCTAAATATTTTACCAAATATACATTTATCTTTCTTTTTAAACAAGCTCATTTTACTTCCTCACAGTTCAAACTAAAAAAAATTATATCACAAAAAAAGACCCATTACTATATTTTTTCGTAATGAGTCCACATTCTAATAACGTATATTTCTTTTTTTGATTCATCTACCATGTACACTAATCTATGCTTACTATTTATACGTCTTGAATACATTTTATATTTTACGTTAAGCTTTTCATATGAAGGTGGATAGCAAAAAGGATCTTTTTTTATTCTAGTTAATAAACTATTAACATTTTTAATTAGTTTACCTTTTTCTAGCAATTT
Source organism: uncultured Clostridium sp. (assembly GCA_947427095.1). Taxonomy (GTDB): domain Bacteria; phylum Bacillota_I; class Bacilli_A; order RF39; family UBA660; genus Aphodocola. The sequence continues at coordinate 74,736 of CANEGO010000001.1, forward strand.
TTTATCTTTTAAAGCAAGTTTAGTAAATTTAATATTATACATTAATCTTCCCATTCTTTTGGATCATATTCTTTTGCATTTTCCCAATCAGTTTCTTCATATGCTTTTATCAAACTTTCAACATATCCCGGTATACTATATAAATACATTGTTTCCTGTATACTATTCCAATCCTTTTCAGATAAGATAACCGCGTTTTCTCCCTTTGTATTAACTATTTTAACCGGATTATATGCTACGTTTACATCACTTACTATTCCATATAAATTAGCTCTTGCATCAGTTATTTTATATTCTTTCATAACTAATCACCACCTTATGTAATTAATTGTAACGTACTTTACGGCGTACGTCAATGTAATATTTAAAAAAAAGAAGCATTATCTTGCTTCTACGATTAACTTAATAGCAGTACGCTCTTCACCTTCAATTACTATGTCGGTAAAAGCCGGTATACAAACTAAATTTTTACCAGATGGAGCAACAAATCCCCTTGCTATTGCTATTGCTTTTATAGCTTGGTTAAGTGCTCCAGCCCCAATAGCTTGTATTTCAACCGTTCCCTTTTCTCTAAATACGTTAGCTAACGCTCCTGCTACACTACTTGGATTTGACTTTGATGAAACTTTAAGTGTTTCCATGTTTATTTCCTCCTTAATATTTTAGTCATTATAAATATATTAAAAACAAAATTAAGTTATGAAAAAAAGAGAAAAATTTTTTCCCTTTATTTAAATACATCTATTAGTTTCTGCTTTGCTTCAAATATTTGAACATATTCCTCCGTTAAAAACTCATCTTCACTAACATTATTATTTTGAACATAATCATAATAATTAGTTTCATTATAAGCTATTATCTTATTTACTATTTCAAGCAATTCTTTAGTTTGAGCATTTAACTGATCCCTTTTACTTTCAATTGACAACCTTTTAAAATTTTCCTTTAAATCATTCAAGTTCATAGTTTCCTTGCCCCACTTTCAATTTCTTCTGCTTCTTTCTCGGTAAAAAGACCATCATAATACTTCTGAGAAAACTCAAAAAAACGCATTACCTCTTCTTTTGGTTTACCTGCTCTATATCTTAAATAATCTTCATAAACAGTTCTTTTTACCTTTTTAACTTCTTTAATATATCCAAAAGAGTTATCACCATAGAAATTTTTAAAATCCATTTTCTGTTGATAGCTTAAATCTCCTACCGTTGCACTAGATGGCATCGTCCCTCTTCTTTTCATGTCTCTTAAGCCACGTTCTTCAGCAGATAAAGAGCTTTCCTCAAACATTCTTTCCATTTCTTCATCTACCATCGATTCAAAGCTTTGATGGCTATAAACATCACCATTTCTAACCTCAAAAGGTCCCCCAAATGGGTTTCTCTTCTTAATGTTTTCTATTGCTTGACGTCTTATATTATTTTTTACTTCTCTCCATAGTTCTTGTTCATGTTCTTCTTTTTCTCTTCTTCCATCTATCGCTGCTTTTTCTTCTTGAAGTTTTTTATGATGCTCCATTTCAGCTTCACGAATAATGTCTTTTTTTATGTCTGGATCAAGTAAAAAACGCTCGATTTGCATATCTATTTCCGATGTATCTTCACCGTATTCTATTTTATATATTCTACTTTTAACTAAACTTCTAAACGTTGCTTTCTTATTTTCCTTCTCTTTATTTCTTTCCTTTTCTTTTCTATACTCCTCAGTTAAACCCTTTAAATAGTTAAAATCAACGTTTTTAAGTACCTTCTCACACTTTTCAATGTTCTTTTTATTTTTATTTTCTATCTTATCTAGTTCTTTTACAACGTTAGAAAAATCAATGTTATTAACACCGCTTAATTTAGTTTTTAACGTTTCTATGTTAGAATTTAATTTTTTTAATCTTTCTTTTTCACCGCTTGCTTTTATAATATCCTCAGAATTCTTTAACGCATATAATACCCTTTTATTACCTTTTAACATACCTTTATTATTCATTTCTTGCAAAAGATCAAGTGTTTTTTCCTCACTACTTTTTATAGGCGTAGTTTTTGGTTTTTCAGAATTAAATTTTTCGAAAGAAAAAATACTACCTGCTTTTTCTCTCTTAAGATTATATAAAGTTTGCATGTGACTTATTATACTTTTACCATTTTCATTTGGAAATGCCTTAGAAATAAATTCTTCTAATTTTTTATAGTTTTCATCATCTTCTTTTACGACTTTTTTATTACTATTTTTTATACTTTCATTTATTATTTTTTCTATAGTATCTTTATCTTTCACATCTAGTTCTTGCAAACACGATTCTATTGATTTTTTTGAGTCTTCTAAAAGGGTATTATATTTAATATAAGATGCCTTATAATTGTTAACCAAATATAACATATGATCAATATCATATATTTTTTTACCATGAGAATCGATAGTTTTTTTTAATTGCCTTTTTTCTGCAAATGATATGCTTTTTTCCTTTAATTCTTGTTCACTTTTCTTTAAAATTTTTTTATTTGTTTCTTTCTGTTTTTTATAAAAATCTAAAGTATCTTCTAAATCTTTTCTTTCCTCTGCACTTAACATTTTAATCACCTAAACTTTCTATATTTTAAATATTATTTATTTTTTATAATACTAGTTATAAAACCTATTACGCTTAATACCAAAACTATTAAATAGGTTGGTGCAGCAAAACACGCAAATACATTTATAATAAGTAATAAGATAAAAAGTACTTTACTATCATATATTTTGTTTTTCCTCAAGTTAAAATTCTCTAGCATAAAAGCATAAAAAACAAAAATAATGCTTATTAAAATACTTAATAAATTATTTATATTTGCCCTTTTAAGTCCTATCATGGTAAAAAGATTACCAACGTTCATAACCACAAGAGCTACTCCTAATAAAAGAGCCAAAACAGATGCTATTTTAAGACATACGTTTTGTTTTTTTAACTTTTTATCATCTTTTGTTTCATAATCAATATTTTCGTTAATGTTATAACTCTCATAATTTTGATATTGATTCATATTTTGAGTGTCGTTAACATGCGTATTATTATTTATTTCATTTAATAATTCACTATTATCGGTATCGCAATTTGAACAAATAATTTGACCACTAACAAGTGGATAACCACATTTCTTACAATTCATACTTATATCCCATACTTTTACATATTCATAATAACATTAACCACCTACTAATTGTCAAGAAACATAAGGTGTGGATTATTAAAAGCGTAAAATCAATGTAAAAAAAAGAGAAAATATTTTTTCTCTTTATTGATTAAACATATCTATTACTTCTGATAAATGAGTTATTTCTGGATAATCGCTTCCTTCAGGTTCCTTAACAAATTTAATTCCAATTCCAAGTTTTTTCTGCCACTCTCTTATATTACCGGAATAATCATCTATAAGGATTGCAGCTGATGGATTAACCACTTCTGTCTTAGGAATCTCTTTAGGTACACTTACAACGGTAACTTGTGGCAATACCTTATGCAAATATTTTATTTTTTCTACCATTTCATTAGTAGAATTAATGTGTGTTAAGATATATACGTTGAATTTTTTAGACGCACATATCTTTTTTATTTCACTTATACTATCGTTTATTTGATCGGTTTCTGCAATTAATTTTTTCCAATCCAAATTTCTAAAATACTCCATTACTTTAGTCTGATCTTTTTTATCTATTCCGGATTCTTCTAATACTTTGTATGTCTTTGTCATTGTGTCAAGTATTACTCCATCAAAGTCTATGTATAATTGTTTCATCTTTTAATTCCTCCCATTTTGGTAATAATTTAAATTCTAATCTTTCTTTTGTTGTCGGATGATTAAATTCTAGTTTATAAGCATAAAGCCTTATTTGCTCTTTGTTTTGTTTTCCATATAATTGATCACCATATAATGGATACCCAATGTTTTTAAATTGTAATCTTATCTGATGATGACGACCTGTTATTAGGTTTATTTTAACTATTGTTTTACCACTGGCATATCCAATAACTTCATAGTTAAGCTGGGATAATTTACCATCCGGATAATTTTTATCTACTATTTTACTTTTTCCAGTTTGCTTATCTTTATATAAATAATTAGTTAACTTGCCCCTACCTTCTTTTAATTCGCCGTCTAAAACCGCTACGTAGGTTTTGCTAAACGCATGATTTTTAATTTGTTCGTTTAATCTTTTCGCAGCTTTTGAAGTTCTTGCAAAAACCATAACGCCGCCAACCGGTCTATCAAGTCTATGAACTAGACCAATATAAACGTTACCTAACTTTTTATATTTTTCTTTTATATACCCTTTTACCATGGTTAATAAATCAATATCACCTGTTATATCACTTTGAGACAGTGTGTTGGGCTTTTTTTCTACTACTATAATGTGATTATCCTCATACAAAACGTTTAACTTATTCATCTTTCACCTACTAAATTTACTTTTATATTATAATTTGTTTACATATTGTAAAAAATTATCTAAATCAGTTAATTCAAAATCATAATCTTTTAATTGTCTTACTTTAATTATAATTGATAAAGCGTCATGCTTTTCATCTAAAGTTTGAACAAGACTTAATTTTCGCGGGTCTATTACTTTTCTTCCAATATGAGTATACATATTCCAGGTTTCCATGTTCATATTATTCAAATTAGAATAACTTCCCCATTGCCATATCATACTTGGACTATTTATATAACCTTCTTTTAAGGCTTTTACTTTTTTAAAATCATCCCCTAAAGAATAATAATCACTTGTAAGAGGATCCTTCCCTTCCTTTAAATCAAGTTTCAAATATATTCTATCTTTTAAATCATTATACACTTTTTTATACACTTTTTGCATTAATTCATTGTGAACAATATATCCACCAGTTGGAAAACCATAAGTCTTGGCCATTTGATCATATTCCCACCTAATAAAAACATCTATTGTTTTTAATAACCCTGAAAAACCTTGTGAAAAATATATGGCTGGCACATTTTTATCTGCCGTTGTTTCATTTTCTCTTTTACCAACTTCAGTTGTAAGTCCAATTTGACTAATACTATATAAGTTATCTTTCCTTGTAAATGAAAACAAAGTATTATCTTGATCTAGTTGTTCCAATAAAATAGTCTTTATCCCCATTATTTCTCCCATAATCCATATATTCCACAGGGTAAAACAAGATTACTATCCGTCATAGGAAGCCCTACTTCTCCACTAGATATATTTCCTTTATGTTTTTTATTTATTGTCAAATAAAGTATGTTTTCTAAGACTTTAGATGACATACCAGTTGTATAAGAATTAATTAAGAAGAATAATGGGTTATCACTTAAAACCTCTTCACATAATTTTATTAAATGAAATAAACTTTCCTCTATGTTCCATACCTCGCCATTAGCACCTCTTCCAAAGGAAGGCGGATCCATAACTATGGCATCATATTTATTACCCCGTCTTATTTCCCTTTGAACAAACTTTATACAATCATCCACTATAAACCTAACGTATCTATCATTTAAGTTAGATGATTCTATATTTTCCTTTGCCCATGAAACCATTCCTTTGGAAGAATCCACGTGAACAACATCCGCTCCGGCATAAGCGCAAGCTACCGTTGCACCTCCTGTATATGCAAATAAGTTAAGCACTTTTATCTTTCTATTACTTTTCTTAATTTTATCAATCATATAATCCCAGTTAACAGCTTGTTCTGGAAATAAACCAGTATGCTTAAATCCCATTTGTTTAATGTTAAAAGTTAAATCTTTATACTTAACTTGCCATGATCCAGGAACTTTAGTTATATTTTCCCAGTGTCCCCCACCTTTTTTACTTCTAAAATATTTAGCATCAGTGTCTTTCCATAATTCAGGAAATGTTTTTTCTTTCCATACTATCTGTGGATCTGGTCTATCAAGGATGTATTTTCCCCAACGTTCTAACTTACTACCATCTGCCATATCAAGTATTTCATAATCTTTCCATTCATTTGCAATTTTCAAGATTACCACCTCTTAATAATTTTAACATTATTAAATTAATTTTAAAAGATTTATAAAAGTAGTTTACATATAATCTTTAATTTTGTATAATTTAATTAGTGAGAGCATCTAACTTAAGGTTAGTAGCTTTCCTTAGATAGCTAAGGAAAAAGCGTACACCCCCTGGGTAAGTACGCTTTTTCTTTTATATTTTAAAAATTAGTATGGCTAATAATAAAATTAAAAGGATAATTATTACTTTAAGAAACTTAGTTTCTTTTTTCATAAATATCACCACCCTTCTATTATTCATAAAAAGATGGAAAGCTACTACCCATCATTAGGTACTCTCATTTTAATCATTAGACAAAACTTTTTAAATCACTCTAAAAAGTTAAAAAATGTTATGTAACCAAAAAATAACTTATTTAAAGTTATTCATGTTTTCACAAATTAAATAATCACAATATTTTTTAGCAAAAGCATACTCTTGCTTAGTTCTAATCGTCCAACCAAAGATGTTTTTCTTAAATCTTTTAAATGATATATATTTATTTGGTAAAAATTTTATATTATAAGATATGAAATTCGATCTTAAAAGAAGATCAATAAAAAACGTTTTAATGGTCATTTTATTTATACTTAAAGTTTTTTTATCCATTACCCCTGCAATTAATAATCCTCTTTTAATACTTGGAGAATGTTTTTTAAACCAAAGCACTGAAAACGGATTAAAACTTTGCACCAAAACTTTTCCAGTATATCCTTTTAATGCCTTTAAAAGGATAGATTCTAACTTACCGTCAAATTTTATTACCTTAGTTTCAATTAAAATTGGTACACTACCATTTATGACGGATAAAACATCTTTAAAAAGAGGTATTTTTTCTTTCGTCCCGAGTAAATTATAATTTAATAGTTCAGCATACGTGCATAATTCAATAGCCTTATCAACACCACACACTCTCTTTAAATTATTATCATGAAAAACAACGATGTTACCATCATTTAAAAGATGAACATCTAATTCAATTCCATAGCCATACCTAACAGCTCTTTTAAATGCTAAAATAGAATTTTCTGGAATCTTTTTATTAATGTCGTGGTATCCACGATGGGCATAAATATTATCTTTCACGTATATCACCTATTACTATCTTATTAGATCAGTCCACTCTTTTTCATTAAAACCAACGTACACTTTATCATTAGTTACAAAAATAGGTCTTTTAACAAGCATTCCATTTGTAGATAGTACATCAAGCTTTTCTTCGTAAGTCATATTAGAAAGCTTATCTTTTAAATTTAAATTTTTATATACTAGGCCACTGGTATTAAAAAACGCTTTAACGTCTTTACCTGATAATTTAACAAAGTTATCTAATTCTTCCTTAGTAGGATTATCTAACTTTATATCTCTTAATTCATATTCTATATTATTATCTTGCAAAAACTTTTCAGCTTTTTTACAAGTAGAACACTTTGAATAACAAATAAACTTATTCATATTATATTTTCCCTTCATCAAATAATAAATCAAAACTCTTTGGTACTTTACATATAAATTCCATTTTCCTTTTAGTCTTAGGATTAATTATGGTAAGTTCACTAGCATGAAGCATAAGTCTTTTTACATGATCTTTTTTATTACCATATTTTTTATCACCTAATATCGGATGATTAATATCACTTAAATGTACTCTTATTTGATTTTTCCTTCCCGTTTTTATATCAATGTCAAGCATGGAATACTTTTTATTTTCTTTTACTACATTATAATTAGTTATCGCAAGTTTTCCACTTTTCTTATCACCAGAAGAATATACCATAAACGTTTTAGTTTCTTTTAAATATGACTTAATAACATCAGTTTTTTTACTTAACACTCCATCTACAACTGCTACATATCTTCTTTTTAAAACTAAATTATCCCAATTATTTTGATAACTATATTTTACATTTTGATTTTTAGCAAGCACAACTATACCGGACGTATCTTTATCAAGCCTATGTATAATAAACACCTTAGCTTTCGGATTACTTTTTTTAACATAATCTGATACCTCATGAAATAAAGTCTTTTCCTTTTCTTTAGGCGTTGATACAGTAAGCATTCCACTAGGCTTATTTACAACCAATATTTCTTTATCTTCATATATAATGTCTAATTTCTTTTTTCTTTTCATGATTAACCTCATAAATATGATAACACAAAAGACGCTAGTATTAACGTCTTTTAATGCCTTTATATCTTATTTTTAATTTTTATTTGTTCTTTATTTACGTTTAAATCAATATCAATATACTTTACTGACTTTGCAGCAGGTACAAATGGTATTCGTTTAATCGAAGATTTATCTATACTAAAAAGTTGTTTTCTTTCGAATTTTTGCTGCTCTTTTTGCAATCTTTTCATCTCAATTACACTTTGATAATTCATAATAAAATTCTCCTTCTTCTTAAAACTTAGTTTATATTCTAACATAACATTAAAACCCATGCAACAAAAAAAGACCAATAGGTCTTAATAGTTTTTAGCTCTTTTTTCAAAATAGCTTTGAGGGTGCGCACATACAGGACATACTTTTGGAGCTTCCTCTCCTACGTATACATGTCCACAGTTACGGCAAATCCATACTGTTTCTTCACCCTTCTTAAACACCAAATCATTATTAACGTTACCAAGTAAAGTCATGTATCTTTCTTCATGTTCCTTTTCTATTTTAGCAACTTCTTCAAAAAGATAAGCGATATGATCAAATCCTTCTTCTTTAGCTTCTTTAGCAAAGCTAGCGTACATGTCAGTCCATTCGTAATTTTCACCTTCAGCTGCTGCTTTTAAGTTCTCACTAGTAGTTCCAATTTCCCCACCATTAAGCAGTTTAAACCACATTTTAGCATGTTCTTTCTCATTATTAGCAGTCTCTTCAAAAATCCCCGCTATTTGTTCATATCCTTCCTTTTTAGCTTTGCTAGCGAAATAAGTATACTTATTTCTAGCTTGGCTTTCTCCAGCAAAAGCAGTCATTAAATTTTTTTCAGTTTTTGATCCTTTTAATTCCATAATTAATTTCCTTTCATACATTCTTCACAAATTCCATTTATATTAAAATTACAACTTGTAATTTTAAAACCTGTTTCGTTTTCTACTTTTTTCATTTTACTTTCATCAAGTAATAAATTAACATCACATACCTTACCGCATTTTAGACATATAACGTGATTATGATCATGTAACGTTTTATCAAACCTATCATTACCATCTAAAGCTGATAACCTTCTTATTTTTCCTTCCAAAGTAAGGGCGTTTAAATTTCTATAAACAGTTCCTAAACTTATGTTTGGAATTTTCTTTTTAACAAGGTTATAAATTTCTTTAGCATCAGGATGATTACAAGATTCTAGTACTATTTTTAAGACTTCATCCTTTTGTTTTGAATATCGCATATTAACTCCTAAATAGTAATAATTACTACTTAAGTATATTTTAAATAGCAGAAATTGTCAATATTTATTTACTACTTTTCTTTTTAATTCTATCGTTTACGTATTCACCAAAAAGACTATATAAAATTGATGCCAATGGGATACTTATTATCATTCCTATAAAACCAAAAATACTACCACCAATAAGTACCGCAACAAGCGCCCATAATGCTGGCAACCCAACAGAACCTCCCACGATTCTAGGATAAGTAAAGTTATCATCAAATTGTTGTAGTACAAAGAATACTATCACGTACCATAAAGCTCCCATAGGATTTGTAACGCCAATTAACACGACTCCAATAAGTAAGGTAATAAACGCTCCAACGTAAGGAATAAGTGCAGTTATGGCAAATAACACACCTAAAATTAAAGCATATGGTAATTTAATTATACTTAAAATTATAAATAGTAAAAAACCAATTAAACTAGCATCTAAGCACTGACCAGTTAAAAAACTAGTAAAAGTTGTATTGGCTAATTTAACAATTCTAACCACTTTATTAGTAACATCACCGTTGAAAAATGCGTTTAAAACTTTCTTTGTCTGTCTAGATAAATTTTCCTTATCAAGAAGTATATAAATCGATATAATAAAACCAATAAAGAAAGTTATTAACCTTGATATCATGGTTGATAAAAATCCTGCTAACGCCGAAACAATGTTGCCAGCTTGATTTACAGATGTATCTATTATACTTTTTACATCAATGTTATTTAAATATCCTTTTATATCCGGATACAAATTATTTATTTTGTTAATGATATCGTTTATAAAGTCATAGCTTTTTGGAACACTCTTACTTATGTTAATAATCGCTTCAATAAACTCTGGTATAACCAAAAATAGTATAAGTCCGATTATTCCAAAAATTAGAATAATTGATAAAATAAGTGATATAACCCTTATAATTTTTTTATGTTTTCTTTTTTCTATTTTAAATATTTTTCTTTCAATTTGTTTCATTGGCACGTTTATTATAAACGCTATTGCAATACCTACGATTAACGGCATTAAAAGTTTAATTAAAAAACTTATTAAATCAATAAATATTTTATAATTAAAAACAATCCAAAGCATAAGTGCCGCAAAAGAAATTAAAAGCATTATTTGTTTTGTATTTTTCTTGTTTAAATTCATTTTTTACCTCCATCTCTTATAAAATAATTATAGCATGTTTTTTCTTTTTAGTATAATAGCAATTATAATAGATAACACAAAAGAAAAAATTATTATTAATACAAAACTTATACCTGAATCTCCAAGCCTTCCTAGTGGTACGTTCATGCCTATAAACGAAGCAACCATGGTTGGAATTGAAAACACTATTGTAATACCCGCTAAAAATTTCATAACGTCATTTAGATTATTTGAAATTATCGTTGCATAAGTATCTGTCATACTAGTTAATATTTCACGGTATATGTTAGCCATTTCTATAGCTTGTTTATTTTCTATAATTGCATCTTCCATTAAATCCTTATCTTCATCATAAAGAGTTATAACATTACCCTTAGATAGCTTTTCTAAAACAACATCATTAGCTTTTAAAGAGGTAGAAAAATAAACAAGTGTTTTTTCAATATTAAGTAAGTCAATTAATTCTTTATTATTCGTTGATTTATAAAGAGTCTTTTCTTTTTTATTAATGTAATTATTAATGGAGGTTAACTCCTTTTGATATACCGCTGCAGTTTTAAGTAATATTTGAATAACAAATTTTGTCTTCTTTTTTATATCAAAATTTTTTACTTTATTATTTTTAAAATCATCTAATAAAGCTTGTTTTTTTAATGATACAGTTATAAAATACCCATCGTTATTAATTATAATTCCTAAAGGATCAGTATTGTACTTATGCTTATACCTAGTATCAGTTATGTATGGCGTATCAACTACTATTAAACTAGCGTTATCTCCGACTTCTATTCTAGGCAGTTCCTCATCATCAGTAAGTTTCATAAGTAAATCCAAGTCCGTATTAGTTTTTAAAGAAATTTCTTTTATTTCATCATTAGTTGGATTAATAATATCAATCCAGCAGCCCTTTTGTAAGTTTTTAAGTTCTTTAAACTTTTTATTAGTATCAGTTGTATATATGTTTATCATTTTATCACTCCTATCTTAACGGGTGTTTATAGATTTTTGTTTTAGAAACAACCTTATATTTATTTTCAGAGTTTTCCCTAAATTTTCTTCTTTCTTCCTGAGGCATATCATAAACTTTATCCGCTATATCGATATGAAGTATTCCAAATAAATGGTCATATTCATGAGAAAATACAGTTGCTTTAAACCCTTCAAAAGTTTCTTCTTTTTCATTAAAATCTTTATCTTGGTACCTTACCTTTATGCTATAAGGTCTTTTAACAAGACCCATGTTATCCATGCAACTTGCACAAGCTTCCCAATAATATGTTTCACCTTTTTCTTCTATTATTTTAGGATTTATCATAACTATTTTTTTGTCTTCAAAATCATTTTCTTTTGAAGCTTCATATTCATCCGTTTTCATTATGTATATTATTTTTTTGGGAATACCAATTTGAACGGAAGCAAGTGCTATCATGTTTCCATCACTTCTACAATAATTAGCTATTTTCTTAATATCGCTTTCTAACTCAGGGTCATCTTTTTCAACTTCTTTTGATACTTGTCTTAAATATGCTTCATCATTTTCAATTGTTCTTAATCTATATTTATCCATAACGTTATCTCCTATATGTCATATTCGTATACTTCACCATTTTTAGGGCTAAAACTTAAAAACTCTGTTTTTCCATCATAACCTATTATATTAAAATGAAGTGCTCTAATTGTTGCGGAGTGACTGACTATCAAAATGGTTTTATCACTGTATTTAAGTTTTAATTTATCTAAAAACTCTTTCGTCCTATCAAGTAATTGTCTAATTCCTTCAACACCATTTTCACATGAATTTTTTTCATAATCATAATAATCGAATTTTTTATACAAGTCATGGCTTTTTCCTTCTAAAGAGCCTAGCCCACGTTCTAATAATAAATCATCATAAATAATACCACATCTACCATCAATAATAATTTCTGCCGTTTGAGAAGTTCTTTTAAGAGGGGAAGAAAAACATACATCAAAGTTAACATCTTTTAATTTTTCATGGGCTAAAAGGGCTTGTTTTTCGCCAGTTTTATTAAGAGGAATGTTACTTGCTCCTTGCATTAATCCCTTATCATTCCAATCGGTTCTACCATGCCTTACCATGTATATTTTCATTATAATCCTCCTTTAGAATATTAATGTATTTAGTCTTTTCCTCTAAAGGCATAAAGGAAGCTTTAACCGCATTAACATTCATGTTAAAAAAATCTTTACTAGTAAAGCCAAAACTTGATTTTAATCTTTTATACTCACTAGATAAAGTAACGTTTGAAACGGTTCTGTCATCCGTATTTATAGTAACTTTAATACCTTTATCAAAGAGTTTTTTTATTGGATGTTTTTCATACGATAAAACAGCTTTGGTATCAACGTTACTAGTAGGACAAACTTCAAGTGTAATATCATTTTTTATAATGCTATTTATAATGTCATCATTTTCTATTGTTTTTATTCCATGTCCTATTCTTTTAGCTCTGAAATTAATAGCATCTGCAACACTTAAAGCTCCATCAGCTTCTCCCGCATGAATCGTAAATGGTATGTTTTTTTTATTTGCTATATCAAATAAATCTTTATAATCTCTAGTTTTATACCTTGCCTCATCACCCGCTAGATCAATAGCTACTACTCCTTTATTCAAATACTTTTTAGCCACTTCAATGATTTTTAAATTATCATCATAAGATGCACCCCGCATCATACATAAAATAAAGTTTATTTTAATTTCATTTATACTTTTTACACCATCTATAACAGATTCAACCACTTCATCAAGTGTTAGTCCTTCTTTAGTATGAAAATTAGGAGCAAACCTAACTTCTGCATAAATAATATCATCGTTTTTTAAATCTTCTGCAAGTTCATAAGATACTCTTTTTAAATTTTCTTTTGTTTGCATTATTTTTATTGGCAAATCAAACTTAGTTAAGTACTCTTCTAAATCTTTATTATCTTTTTTAACAATCATTTTTTCCTTAACCTCTTCTAAAGGCATATTAAGTAAATTAGATACCGTATTTGGCCTTATACTACCATCTAAATGAACATGTAATTCTATTTTTTTCATACCATCACTATCCTTGTTTTAATTATAACGCAAAGTACTTATTTTTTAAAGAAAAAAGATAGCTTCACACTATCTTAATTCTTAAATTGAGAGTTATAAAGTTCTGCATAAAAACCATTTTGCTTCATTAATTCTTTATGGTTTCCTTGCTCTATTATGTTACCCTCTTTCATTACTAATATTAAATCAGCGTTTTTTATTGTGGATAATCTATGGGCAATGATAAATGAAGTTCTTCCCTTAGTTAATTTATCCATTGCTTTTTGAACAAGTTCTTCTGTTCTTGTATCAACAGAAGATGTTGCTTCATCCAAAATAAGGAATGGAGCGTCTTTTATCATACCACGAGCAATCGTAAGTAATTGTTTTTGACCAGCAGATACTGAATCGCTATCTTTAACAACATAATCTAAAACTCCTGGAAGTGATTTTACAAAGTGATCTACACCAACTGTTTCTAACGCTTCCATGATTTTTTTATCACTTACGTTCTTAGTGTTATAGCAAACGTTATCACGGATAGTTCCGTCAAATAACCAAGTATCTTGAAGTACCATGATAAATAAATCATGAATGTTTTCTCTAGTTAATTCCTTAGTTGAAACACCATCAATTAGTATTTCTCCATCGTTTATGTTATAAAACTTCATAAGTAAGTTAACCATGGTTGTTTTACCTGCACCAGTAGGTCCTACTATTGCTATTTTCTGTCCTGGTTTAACCTTACAATTAAAGTCTTTAATGATTACTTTATTCTTTTCATAACCAAACTTAACGTGGTTAAAGCAGATGTTCCCTTTAACCTTTTTAGGATTTAATTTCTTTGTTAAATGACTTTCATCTTCCATCTCAGGTTCTTCAACAAACTCAAAGACACGCTCTGCTGCAGCAGCCGTAGACTGAATACTTGTCATTCCTTGTGCAATCTCAGAAAGTGGAGATGTAAATAATCTTACGTATAACATAAATGCTACTATTACACCAAAAGTAATGTGTCCGTTTATTACAAGAAGGGCACCCACAACACATACTGAGACGTATCCAAAGTTACCAATAAAGTTCATCATTGATGGCATAAGCCCAGATAAAAACTGACTCATACGGTTACAAACAAATACGTTATCATTTAACTTATCAAATGTTTTTGAAGCGTCATAGCCTCCGTTATATGCTTTAACTACGTTATGGTTAGTATATATCTCTTCAATGTGACCGTTTAACTTACCAAGTTCTACTTGTCTTGCTAAGAAATATTTTTGAGATTTACCTAATACTACGGCCATAAACATGAATCCAAATAATGATGATACAATTGCTGTTATTGCCATAACCCAATTTGTTACGAACATCATAATAACGCATCCTACAAATAAAGCTACCGCACCAACAAGTGATCCTAAACTTTGAGATAGGTTAACACCTATTGTATCTACGTCGTTTGTAACACGCGATAATATATCACCAACCAAATGCGTATCAAAGTATTTTAATGCTAGTTTATTTATCTTAATTGATATTTTAGTTCTTAAGTTTTTAGCAAACTTATTAGACATTATTGCCATTAAAAAGCTTTCTAAGAAACTAAATAACGCACTAAGTAAATAAATGGTAACTAAGAATATTACTATGTTTTTAATAGCGGTACTATCTAGTTTTGGCTTAATTAAATTACCAATACTATCTGGAAGTTCATCTACTGCCTTATAAATTGTCTTAGCAGAAGAATCTTTATCTATCTTACTCATCTTAGTTAAAAACTTAACTTTTTCTCTAGTAGTAATTAACGTACCTTCTACGCGGCTTTCAGGAAGCAAAATGTCTTGAATAGATTCTGGCATATTAGATAGTGCCTTTATCATCTCGTTTTGATCTTCGGTATTTAAATTACTAATTACTTCTATGTATTCTACCTTGTCTTGCGATGATACGTTTACGTTATCTATCATGCTATCTGGTAAGATAACGTTTGTAATACTTACTGGAAGCTTTGTTACTTCACTCATCATGTTATCTTTATTTACGTTTTTTATGAAGTTATTAAATAGCACTTTATCTTCCCCTGATATATCACTAGATGCATTTATCATCATTATGGTGTTATCATCTAACTTAACGTTCATAACTTCTAAGCTTACTTTCTTAAAGTTTTCTTCAGATAACGTTTCTTTTATATCATCCGTTATACTAGTTAATTTTTCTTTATTTAAAACTAATCCTTTTGATAACTCATCGGTTAAATCACTTAGTTTATTAGGGCCTATTATTGAAAGCACACTTGATGCTGCCGCTAGGACTAATGCTATTATTAAAACAGGCATAAAAGGTTTTAAATATTTAACCATCTTTTTTAAAGTTAGTGATAAGTTCTTTGGTTTTTCGCCTGCGTTGCCACCAGGGCCATGACCTCTTCTTGGAGCACTTGTTTTCTTTTCTTCATTACTCATTTTCAAGTTCCTCCTTTGATAACTGTGATAAGGCTATTTCTTTATACACCTTACATTTCTTTAATAAATCTTTATGTTTACCTATGCCAACGGTTTTTCCTTTATCTAATACAACGATTGTATCAGCGTTTATTATGGTACCTATTCTTTGTGCAACAATAATGCTTGTTGCTTCTTTTATGTTTTCTTTTAATTCTTTTCTTAAAACATAATCAGTTTTATAGTCAAGCGCACTAAAGGAATCATCAAAGACAAATATTTCAGGATTCTTAGCAATGGCACGGGCTATTGCAACACGCTGCTTTTGTCCACCTGATATGTTAGTTCCACCCGCTGCTATATTCGCTTCATACTTTTCTGGCATGTTTTCGATAAATTCGGTTGCTTGAGCTACTTTAGCAGCCTTCTTAATTTGTTTTTCTGGCACATTGTTTTTACCATAACCTATGTTATAGTTAACTGACCCGTCAAACATTACCGCACGTTGTGGAACGTATCCCAACTTTTCGTGTAAACTTTCCAAGTTATAATCTTTTATGTTTACACCATCTACTAATATTTCACCATCGGTTACGTCATAAAATCTCATTATTAAGTTTACGATCGTTGACTTACCACTACCAGTTGAACCAATTATGGCTAAAGTATCCCCTTTTTTAGCTTTAAACGAAATATTCTCTAATATATATTCATCGGCATCTGGATACTTAAATGATACGTTTTTAAACTCTATTTCACCATAAACTTTAGTATCATCTTTAAAGTTACCATCTTTTATCTTTGCTTCAGTATCCAAAACCTCTCTAATACGGCTAGCTGAAACACTTGCTCTTGGATACATTATAAATATCATAGCAAGCATTAAGAATGACATTAAAACTTGCATTGCATAACTTGAAAATACTACCATGTTACTAAATATATCCAACCTATCAAACATACCAGCACCATTAATTAATGATACTCCAATGGTATAAATTGAAAGGGTTAAGAAATTCATTATTAAATACATACAAGGAGACATGATACTCATTACTTTTTGGTTAAAGGTTTGAGTTTTCGTTAATACGTCGTTTCCTTCTTCAAACTTATCTTCTTGGTATTTTTCTGCGTTAAACGCTCTTATTACCCTAATACCATTTAGGTTTTCTCTTGTTAATCCATTTATATTATCAATTAATTTTTGTACGATTTTAAACCTTGGTAAAACAATTACCATAAGACTTATTATTACAACTAATAAAACTATTACTGCGATGAATGTTGCTAGGCTCCATTCCCATCCTTTACCTAGGATTTTAAGGATTGCCCATACCGCCGTAATCGGAGATTTAATAAGCATTTGAAGTCCCATTGCGATAAACATCTGGATGTTTGTTATATCGTTTGTTGTTCTGGTAATTAAGCTACTGGTTCTAAACTTTTTCATCTCTTCCATACTAAAACTTTGGACTTTTTCAAATAAAGATTTTCTTGTTCTTTTAGAAAAAGTTGCTGAAACATAAGATACCAAGTATCCTACAGCAAAGGCTGCAATTAGTGATCCTCCAGCACATAAAAGCATGTATCCACCTTGCGTTAATACCTCACTTATTTTAGTACCTTCCGTTTGTACAAGCCTTGTTATTTCGGTCATGTAATCAGGTAATTTTAAATCAAGCCATACTTGAAATAAAATTAAAAGTACACTTATAAATATTAACATAAAGTCTTTTTTCTTAAACTCTTTTATTAACTTTAACATGTTTATCATTCCTTTCTTGTTTTAAATTTTCTTTTAACTTGTCTATTGTTTTAAAAAAGGCTTCTTTTTCTTCATCAGTTATACCTTTTAATAAAACACTTTCAAAGTCAGCTATCTTTCGTTCTATCTCTTTATGTTTATTCAAACTATTAATAGTTAATGCTATTTCTTTTTTTCTGGCATCTTTTATAGATGCTTTTCTTATTATAAGACCATTTTTTTCCATCGTATCTAATATGCCAGATATAGTAGAGCGTCTAACATCTACTTCTTTTTCTATTGTCTTTTGATATATGGTTTTATCTTTATTAGTAAACAAAAACCTTAATATTCTAGCTTGAGTATGAGTTAAATTAATTTTTTCTACGCTTTTACATATTTTTCTATCAATCATGTTATCTAGCATTTTTATTTCAAACGGAATTTTTCTTTCTTTCATATTATCCCTTTCTTATTGTAAGGTAGCTAACAAAAAACATTCTAACAAATCATATGTATATAGTCAATGAAATTTTTATTAAGAATTATTAAAAAACAAAAATAGCACTTTTTTTACAAAATGCTATTTTACAAATTTTCGTGCGTAAGTATCTTCCTCACTATCTCCATAATTCTTTAAGTACTGTTTTAAAAAATAAATTTTATCTAAGTTATTATCAAAAATCATATCACTAAAATCTAAAGCTTCTGGTAAAAATATTTCACCATATAATTTAAAATCATTTAACAAATCACCATCATTATACTTTTTAAATTTAAAATCTATTAAATCATCAAATCTATCAAATCTGCAAAACCATAAAAGTTTTGTAAATAAATTAACGTTATTTTGCCATATTACCTCTTCTACCGAACCATTTGGACATCTAAATTCTATCGTATTTTTATCAGCGGTATTTAATAAATTGGAAGAATTAACATTACAAAAATTAACACCTCGTCTCCGTGGATCTGTTATTATTTCTTCAAATATATTATAAGAATCATAATTTTCTGCTCTGATTAGTTTATATAAACTTCCAGCAATAGGACGGGCATACTGTAAACCTTTTTTTCTAAAAAATAATTTATCACCATAGGAAAACCTATAAATAACTTTTTCATAAAGAGTCCAGACCTTCAAAAATCTTAACCAGCAGTCTTTATCTTTTGTAAGAATTGGAGACCCCACATGGATATGTCCTCCAGCGCAATTAAATGCGGTAGCTCCCACATTTCTCATAGACCCACAAACGGCTTTTAAATCTTTCCATGTTTGCTCTGTATCAGCACAAACTGGACTACGAACCTCTCCTGATACCGTACAATCAGTACCCGAATGCCACTGAGTTAAAAACTCATTATTTATATCATTTATTTTATTTGTAATTTTATAATAATCAGCATTTTCATACTCAATTTCCATACCAAAGGTCACTCTTTTATCAATGTTTATTTTTGGTCTAAGCGTTAGGTATAAATCGTCCAATTCTGATAATAATGATTGTAAATCACAACCCCTCATTTCAGCTAGTTTATCACAACCAGATGAACTAATTGTTTTTATATCATCACTAATTAAAATTTTGTTTTCCTTTCTATTTTTCATAAAAATCCCCTCTTTATTATTTTGTTAAAGTCTTTATGTTTTTCTTTTTTATTAATATTTTTGTTTTAATCAATTCAATATCATCTTCAGAAATAGGTTTATACCTTGTTTTTAAATTATCAATTTTATCTCCAATTTTATATTTCCTAATATGACACCCAAGTGTTCCTAAACCAGCAGCGGCAACTACATCAAGTACCGTGAACCAAAAATTACGCCAAAACCCTTCATCTTGTATACTAGAATTATTTTTATCTATGCTATAAATACAGGCTTCAATGAAAGTGTTATCATCTGATAATTTAACATCTGAAGGAAGTTCTTTTTTTATTTCTATTTTTTTATCAACATCAGTAAATTCTACTTCATAATCATCCTTTTTTCCACTAACAATTTGTTTTATCATATCTTCATTGGCATCCGTAAAGTGATATGTTTTTTCACTTTTTTCAAATAGCCCATCCTCATTTTCATGCCAACCTTCACTTACTTTAAAATAATTTTCTTCATCAAATTCTTTAAAAGACGTAGAAACAGTGTAAGTACCATTAGAGTCCATATACTTTTTAACACTTGCATCCACACTTATAGAGTCCGTATAAAATGGTAATCCTCCCCCTAAAAGTTTAATACCACCAACTGATATAGCAGTTGCTACGTATACTGGTATTAGAAAGTTAGCTATACTTCCAACAATTTTAAAATTTCTTTTGTTAATGGTTTTAAAATTATAAAACTTATGATTTTTAACACTTTTTTCTAATTCCTTTATCTCCTTTTCAAGTTTATTAACAAGCAAATTATCTTTTTTTATTTCCATTTGAATTACCCCCTTTTGCTTGTTCTAACTCTTCTTCTTTCTTCTTTAATTTTAATTTTAACCCTTTTATATCCTCGGTATAACCATCTCGCGCCGAATCAGAAACTCTCCAAAATATTTCACCATCTGATATAGCGAATGCTGCGCCCTCTACTAAAGCACTAAGTACTAAAGACACCCCTGTTACAACATTATTATCTGAAGCACTCTCAGTAATAGCAATTGAGTCATCATAATCCTTATAATAAAAGTCTCCTTCAATAAAATATCCATTATTAATATCGTCCTGATTTAAACTTTCAGACACCTCATGAATCACTACTTTTTTATCCGATAATTCATTAATACTTTTATAATCAGCTTTTACTATGTATTCTTTCATGTCATTCATGTTAATGTCAGAAGAGTCAAATTCATATTTATAAATGTCTCTTTTATACGTTTGATCATCTTGCTTTTCCCATGGAAAAAATACATCAACATTACAATATCTGTCATTACCAGAACTCGATAAATATTCACTACTAATAGAACAATTTCCTAAAGAATCCATCTGCCCATCAATATAATTATAAAATTTAATATCATCTCTTACGAAAGGCAACCCACTATCCGTCACAAAAGATAATCCCGAAATGATAGCAAAAGCTAAAGTAAATGGTAGCGTTGATAAAACAAAATTTCCAGTTGTTTTTAAAATACGCTTCGTATATACCTTTAAATTTTTAATCCTACCTTGTCTTATTAATTCTTTATAATCTATTATTTCATTTTCTAATTTAGTAATCTTTAACTTTTTTTCACGTTGACGTTGTAAAGCATATCTTCTTTGTGCGGCTTCCTTAGTTTTTCTTGTCTTTTTTTTCATACAAAACACCCCTTTTTGTCAATTGTGGATTATTCTAGCACAATCCCCCCCCCCGTCAAGTTTTTTTTAATGTGGAAAAAAATACTTGTGTAAACTCTTTTAGATAGAAAGCCTAATGCTGAATTATACAAATTAAAAAAGACAACATTTTATTCTGAAGTTGTCAATAAAAAGTAGACAGTCAAAATATCTTTTAACTGTCTACTTTCATTTTACAACTTCAATTTTATTCGTTATCTTTATATTAATTTACCAATTATTTAAATTATTACCTACCTTTTTCTTGTCTAATACATTCATATAAATTCTTAACATTTTTATATGTATGACCACAGTCTTTTACAAAAATAAAATTAGCAGTTTTTAGATTATTCTTTAAAAACGACATAACTGCTTCTTTATTATTCATAAATAAAACGTTATCATTTTCACCCATTATAACATCAACTGGAATTTTTATATTTCTTAACGCCTTACTTTTATAATCAGGTGTTCGGTATCTAAATATATCATTTTCTTGTTCAGGCGCAAAATCATTTAAAAATGTTTTACAACTAAAGCAAAGAGGATAAAATGCAAAACTAACAATACCATCCTCTTTCTTTTCCTTTTTCATATTTTTAGCTTTATTTAGTAATTCATCATAATTATCGCCCAATCTATAAAGCGTTTGTAAAATTACGTCACAAGGTGATATAAGAACCAACTTTTTTATAGGTTTTTTTAGATTTTTAGAATAGTAGTTAATCATCTTATTACATCCATACGAATGCGCAGATAAAATAATATTTTCATATCCTTTTTCTATAAAATAATTTACAACGGCATCCAAATCCATATCGCTTTCTTTAAATAATTCAAAATTAGAACCAACGGTAATTAACTTATCTTTTTTTATGAAGGCAGTTACATAACCAGTGCCTCTGTTATTATAAGAAGCAAAACTATAACCAAGTTCATTATAAGCCATAGCAAGTGCATCAACGTAGTTTTCATGAAAACTACCTGCCATACCATGGGTATGAATAACTATTGTTTTAGAATTCTTAACTTTTCTATAAAGAACTGGAAGTAATAATCCATCTTTGGTTTTAACTCTAAAAAAATCACAATTCATAATATTTATACTCCCATCGTTAAGGTTTCTGGAAGCGTTGATGCTCCATCAATAACAAACTCTTGACCTGTTATATAACTTGCTTCATCACTTGCCAAAAAGGCTGCAAGTTCTCCTAATTCTTCTATTTTGCCTAATCTTTTCATCGGTATTGCACCCGCTATTCCATCTATTACGCTCTTAGGATCGCTAGGGTTACTTACTTTTGCCATTTTTTCTACCATTGGAGTTAATATGTATCCTGGTAAAATAGAGTTTACTCTTATGTTATCATTTACAAGTTCTATTGCAAGTCCTTTTGTAAATCCCATAATGGCCGCTTTAGTAGTTGCATAAGCTACTTCTCCTACATCTGCCACCTTTGTTCCAGTAACGGAAGATAAGTTAACGATTGAGCCTTTACCTGATTTTTTTAATAATGGAAGAAACGCTTTAGTTACGTTCCATGTTCCGTTTATGTTTATGTTAAAGTGTTTATCCCTTAGTTCAAATGACATATCCTCAAACTTTTCTAACATGCATATACCAGCATTATTAACTAGAATATCTACTTTATCAAACTTAGTTTCAATATCCTTTACCGCACCACTTACTTGGTTGTTATCACTTATATCTACTTTATAGCCCAATACGTCATAACCTTCCTTTTTTAACTCGGTAATAGTATTTACTAATTCATCTGAATAATCAAGTATTATTACCTTTGCTCCATACTTTAAAAATACTTTTACAATACCAAGCCCATTTCCCATTGCACCACCTGTTACAACGGCTACTTTTCCTTCTAATTTCATCATTTACCTCCTACTTTTCTATTATTAATTTTAACACTTTTATTAGTCTTTTTCCACTCATGGTATAAAATATGCTAATAGTACTGTATATTTTTAACCATAAGTCTTAGTTCGATTAGTTTCAAATTATTTTTTATCTAACAATACACTAAATATTATAAATAACATGGCGGGTAATAAAAATTCTAAAATACGTATAATAACATTTACATAAAACGGACTGAAATTCATATACTGATGCACCCAATCTACCTCTAACGTTATTACAAAAATTAATATTAAAATTAGGGAAACAAGTAATAATAGCCCTTTAATTATATCTTTAATTTCTATTTTTTCTTTTCTTCTTATTTTTATTAAAATGTTAAATATAAATAATAAAATAAACAAAAAAATACTAAATAACGATATTAAATAAAGTATTGTTCTAAACGTTGGGATACTTCCAAAATCATATATACTAAATATTTCTGCAAATATAAAGGTTATAATCAAAGATATAATAGTTGATGTTATTATTTTTTTCATAGTGTTTCCTTCCTTTCAAACTTCATTATTTATTAATATTAAACCTTTCCTATAAAAAGGAAATTAAAAGAATCCTTTCTTCCATAAATATTTTTTATAATTTCATCATATTTGAATGATTTTCCAACCTGTCCATCTCCAATTTTATTAGAGTTAATTACATAAAAATTATTATTTTCATCCATATCACTAATTACCAAATAATGTCCATTTTTAGAAAAAGTTAATGGACTTTTTTCTGATGGCCCTACATGAATAATCGCCATATGTTCCTGTCTAAATAATTGAATAATTTTATTTTTCTGCTCATCTGGATTATCAAAATTTACCTTAACTATTTTATAAGTTATATTATAATTATCTTCCTTAATCAATCTATCAAGACAACATAATAAACCTTTTTCATTTATTCCTCTACTTCTAAGATAGGTATCATCAAAGTTACCATCTTTGTCTAATAAAATTTTTTTAGCCACATATATAGGGTCAATATCAAAACCTAAATTAGCTAATACATTTGCTATTGAAGTTGGACCACATCCATATTTTTCTATACACCAATCTCTTTTCTCTAAATTATTTATTTCACTTAAATGATAATCATATTGTTTAAATCTAATTCTATCTTTATTCATTTACTTTTCCACATCCTTATTTAATTCAACCAATCTACCGCATACCACTTTGCGATTTCATACCTTTATTTTTTAAAACTAGTATTTTCAGTACTTTCAGAGATTATTTAAGACATAGCACTGAAACGCATTCAACATGATTAGTGTTAGGAAACATATCAACAGGTATTATCTTCTTAACCTCATATAAATCATTTAAATATCCTAAATCTCTTGCCATAGTAACCGGGTTACATGATATGTATATTATTTTTTTTGGAGATAGTTTTTTCATCACGGCAATTACTTTTCTATCTATTCCCTTTCTTGGAGGATCAACAAAGATAACATCTATCTTTTCTTTTATCTTCGTTATTTCTTTAGCTGCATCGCCACATATAAATCTAACATTTGAGATATTATTTATCATAGCGTTACAATTTGCATCAATTACTGCATCTTTTACAATCTCTATTCCGATAACACTTTTAACATGCTTTGATACAATACAAGAAATAGTACCAGTACCGGAATATAAATCCAAAACAACATCATCTTTAGTTAGTTTTGCCTCTTTTATCGCCATTTCATATAATTTTTCAGCCGTAACCGAGTTAACTTGGAAAAATGAATCGAATGAACAATTAAACATTAAACCATTTGATATCTGTGAAATATATCCGTTACCATAAACCGTTTTTCCATTAATAATTACCGTTTTTAAATTAGGTATGTTAGATTTTAAATACTCTACTATTTTTCCATCTTGTTTATCGTTAACCGAATAAACATCGATTAATAAATCATTCATCGCGTTTCCATGTTTTATCGTAATAGCCTTGATATCGTTTTTATTTTCACTTATATAACTCCTAATAATAGAAAGTGCATCGTTTATTTCCTCTTCTAAAAGCTTACAATAAGAAACATCAACTAATTGATAAGTACCATTACCATAAAAGCCTATTCTATCCTCTTCCACTTTAAAAGCTGCCTTATTACGGTAATTTTCATTTTTAAATGATGGTATTATCTTACTTACCTTGCTATTTATTTTTCCAATTCTAGTAATTGCATTTTGAACCTTTTGACATTTAAATTCTAAGTTTTTAGCATCACTTTGATGTCTTAAATCACAGCCACCACATTCTTCATAATAAGGGCACAAGGCTTCCGTTCTTTCCTTTGCGGGTTTTAATACTTCTATTAGTTTACCACGAGCGAAATTTTTCTTTATTTCGGTTATTCTAATCCTTACTTCCTCACCAATTAAAGTTTTAGGGACAAAAACCGTAATCCCTTTTACCTTGCAAACTCCAGCGCCCTCATTCTCTAGTGCAATTATTTTACTTTCATAAATATCATCTATATTAATAGTCATTAAACCCATTATTATCACCTATTTAATTATAAAACATTAAACAAGTTATGTAAAATAAAAAAAGAGTTTTTGTAAACTCTTTATATCTTCTTAACACTATCTTTTTTAAAATCTGTAACCCTCGTTTTTTTTGATACATCAAAAGAACTTCCATATGCTAAGGAAAGGTTAGATAATAATGCTTTCGCTTCATTTTGGTATCTTTTTCCGTATTTTCTAGAGATATTTTTAGAATAAGCCTCAATTGGGTAAGCCAAAGTTTTCCCACACAATAATTCGTCAAAATCGGTAACATCATAAATATCACTTAAAACAACCTTTGTATCATTAATTGCATAATCATGACTGGTATTAGGCAGAATTGTTCTTAATGCTATTAAAGATCCATTTTGCTCTTTAAAAATAAAATCCGCATAAAATTCATTAAAATCAGGATTAAAAATAACAAATAATAAATTTGATACCGCAAAATAATTAGTTTTTCTTACCAAACTAAATTTATATAACCCCTCACTTTTATAAATTTTTTCCTCTTTTTTATCAATTTTTTCTTTTCTTTTAAAGGAATTTTTAGCATTAAATTCAAAACCACATAATCTGTCAATACTATCTGGATTAATTGTAAGATAAATATTTTCTTTCGTATTAAGAATAAATTTACGAGTATCTTTTATGTTAAAATCCCTTAATTTTCTAAAAGTTTCATTTTTATTTTTCATACTTTCCCCCTAAAATTAATAAATATAATATCATAAAAAAATAAATATGTCTAACTATTAATCGTTAGACATATTTTTGTAATAAGAAAATCTTTTTATGGCGGCTTCTTTATTTTGTTTTAATAATTCCTCCGCATGCGTCTTATTAATGTTTTTTAACATTGCATACCTATTTTCATTTTCTAGTAATTCATCATACTTATCGAAGTTAGGATTTTTATAATCTAGTTTAAAAATACCATCTGTTGGATTATATCTAAAAATCGGAAAATATCCACTTTGAACGGCTAATTTCTCTTCATTTATACTATCTTTCATACCAGACTTTATTCCGTGAGTAATACATGGAGCATAAGCAATTACGATTGATGGTCCATTATAATTTGCAGCCTCAGTAAGTGCGTTTATCGCTTGCTGCATGTTCCCACCTAAGCTTATTTGCGCTACGTAAACGTCTTCGTAAGACATAAATATTCTAGCTAAATCTTTCTTTTTTCCAGTCTTGCCGGAAGGCGCAAATTTAGCCACTGCTCCACTTCTAGTTGATTTAGACGTTTGCCCACCCGTGTTCGAGTAAACCTCCGTATCTAAAACTAAAATATTTATATTTTCACCGCTTGCTAAAACATGATCTAATCCACCATACCCAATGTCGTAAGCCCAACCATCACCACCTAATATCCAAATGGTTTTAGGCATTATGTAATTTTTAATTCTTTCTAATTGCATCGCCTCAGAATAATCAAAATTAGAAACTAGGTTTAAACACGTTTTGGTATCATTAGGATTTTTCAACCATTCATCTGCTATGATCTTATTTTCAGATGAAAGATCAGACGTAGATAAAATATGCTTAATTTTTTCTTTTGATAAATCATGAGCCGTTTTTATTCCAAAACCAAACTCAGCATTATCTTCAAATAAAGAATTGGCCCACGAAACACCATACGGCATTCCAGGATGTGAACCGCCATAAATTGAAGAACAACCCGTTGCGTTTGCAATAACTAAGTTTTCACCAAAAAGTTGTGTTAGTAATTTAACGTATGGTGTTTGCCCACAACCAGTACAAGCCCCAGAAAATTCAAATAATGGCTTTTTAAATTGAGAGCCTTTTATTGTAGTTTTAGAAATTAAGTTTTTATCTAATTTATCTTCATTCTCAAACAATAAGGTAGGATCTTTTCTTTTCACTTCTGATTCATTTTTCATTATAATGGCCTTTTCTTTAGAAGGACAAACCTCAGCGCAAACACCGCACCCCGTACAATCCTTATCTGATACAGCCATGTAAAAAAATAAATCATCCTTACCTTTATAAGGAGCCACTTTTCCTTCTAAATTATATTTTTCTACTTCATCTTTAGTTAATACGAACGGTCTTATTACCGCGTGAGGGCAAGCCAAAGCACACTGGTTACACTCTATACAGTTTTCTTTGTTCCAACACGGAAGCATTTGTGCAATATCTCTTTTTTCAAATCTAGACATCGAAGTATTAAATGATCCATCAGTATGATTTTCAAAATCACTTACCGTTAAATCATTACCTTTTAATTTCGATGTTAAATTAAATATTTTATCATCACATAACTTCAAATCATATCCTTCGTTTTGGAAACTTAAAGAATTTATATCAATGAATACTTCTTTTAGCGAAACATCAACACTATCTACTGCATTTAAATTAGCGTTTACTATTATCTCTCCTTTTTTTGCAAAACGCTTTTTTATTTGTTCTTTAATTTTCACTTTAATCTGATCATAATTAACAAGACCACCAACTTTAAACATCGCTGTTAAAACAATCGCCGATATTTTATTACTTATATTGTTTTCCATTGCAATTTTAAAAGCATCAATCGTATAGAATTTTATATTATTATCAATCATGTATTTCTTAACATCAGAGGATAAAAATTTTAATAGTGAATCATCTTTTAGCGAGGTAACAAGAATAAGCGTTCCATTTTTCTTTAATTTATTCATTATATCATACCTATTTAAGTATGAATCTTTAGTAACCACTAACATATTTGCCTTATCAACATAGTATGGCTTGTTTATGTCATCTTTTGATACTCTAAGGTGAGACTTTGTAACACCCCCTGATTTTTTTGAATCATACTCAAAGTATCCTTGCACATTTGCATCAGTATAATTTCCTAATATTGTTATAAGATCTTTTGATGCGCTAACCATTCCGTCAGAACCATATCCATAAACTAAAATTTGTCTTACCGTTTTATCTTTTATTTTATAATCAGGAATATTAATACTTTTATTAGTTAAATCATCCGTTATTCCAATGGTAAAGCCAGAAAAACAATCATTATTATCTAAAAAGTCAAATACGCCTTTTATCATTGCTGGAGTAGTATTCTTACCTGAAAGGCCATACCTTCCCCCAATTATTTTAGGGGTAATATCTTGATTTAAAAATGCCTCACAAACATCCAAATAAAGTGGTTCTCCACTAGATCCTGCTTCTTTAGTTCGATCTAACACTGCTATTTTTCTTACGGTTTTAGGTATTACATCAAGCAAATATTTACTGCTAAATGGTCTATATAAATGCACCTCAACAAGGCCTAAAGCATCATCTTCATTATCAATAACCTCTTTTATCGTATCACAAACAGAACCCATTGCAATAATTATCTTACTTGCATTTTTATTACCATAATAATTAAATGGTTTATAGTTTTTTCCAGTCAAATCATTTATTTTAGTCATATAATCATTAACAACATCAGGAAGATTATCATAAAGTACGTTTCTTGCCTCAGTATTTTGAAAGTATATATCATCATTTTGAGTTGTACCACGAATCACTTTTTTTGATAACATGCTATTATCCTTAAAATCATTTAAGGCCTTACGGTCTATTAAATACTTTAAATCTGATCCGTCTAATACTTCTATTTTCTTTAATTCATGACTCGTTCTAAAGCCATCAAAAAAGTTAACAAACGGAACTTTTCCCCTTAAAGATGATAAATAAGAAACCGCGGTTAAGTTCATGACATCCTGAACGTTTGAGGAAGCTAAATAGGCAAAACCTGTCGATCTTGCCGCATATATATCTTGGTGATCTCCCATGATACTTAAAGCATGTGTAGCAAGTGATCTTGCTGCAACGTTTATAACACAAGGAAGGCATTCCCCTGCTATTTTATACATGCTCGGAATCATTAAAAGAAGCCCTTGTGAAGCAGTATAAGTAGTTGCAATTACCCCTGCCTGTAGGGCACCATGAACTAAAGCAATAGCTCCTGCTTCACTTTGCATTTCCACTACCTTAACTGGCATACCATATAAATTATTAAAACGCTTACTCGATAATTCATCTACTTTTTCGGCCATGGTTGAAGCCGGTGTTATTGGATAAATACCCGCAAGCTCACTAAATAAATAAGAAACGTAGCTACAAGCTTCGTTACCGTCCATAACCTTATACTTTTTCATGACTATCACCTTCTATAATATACATATGAATTATAACATAAAAAAATTTTTTAATGCAACCTATTTTACCATTGATATTATTATAAAAGCATGATAAAATACCTCATTAAAGAAGGGATAGTTATGAGATACATTAGAAAAGTTTTAGATGAAAACAAAATGTTAGAAAATAATTTTTTACAATCAAACAAAATGCAAGAATTTAAAAAAACGTACAAATTAAATGTATCAAACAAAAATTGTTTTCCAAAAAATATTAAAAGAAATAAAGATGGATATATAATATTAGATGATATTCCTTTTATCATGACAAATACGGAAAATAAGGACGGTCATAATAATACGTACTGGCTAATATTAGAAAATGGAAGCAGAATATTATTAAAAGAAGTTTTATACACGGAAATTATGTCGGAGCTATTGTTTAAAGAACTTGCAAAAAAATTAGATGTACAATCCGCTAATTATGATGTTGGTATTTTAAATAATAAAATCTATCTAATTTCTCCTAGTTTTTTAAGAATTGGAGAAAAATTAGTAGATTACTATAATTTAAGTTTCAATAACTATGAGGTTGACGTTAAAGAATTAACTGATAAAGCAAAAAAAATCAAACAAGACTTATTTATAAGAAAAATGTTAACCATTGATATGCTATCGGAAAACGAAGATAGATTTCCTAATAACTTTAGAACAATTCAAAGTAAAAAAAATATACGAATTTGTCCTTTATATGATAACGGCCTTGCAAAAGGAACATTTAAATTTAATACTATAATTCCTTCTGTTAATGGTAATACAGACCCTGTCGATGTTTTTTCATACCTAATGAAAAATGAAGAATATAAATTATGGGTACTAAATAAGATTTTAAATAAAAATTTATATAGCTTAAATGAAGTAATTAAGTTAGAAAAAGGTATATACATAGATGAAGAAATAACTAAGTCTTTTGAAGAATCTATAGATAATGGTAAAGTTATATTACTTGAAGCATTTAAAAACAGCTAATTTATTAGCTGTTTTTAGTATATGTCTTAGCTTTTAAATTTTTTCTGGCACTCTCAACACCATTAATTGTGAATGCAGATATACCCATTATATTAGTTAATCCTTGTTCTATTATATTGTTTACCTCATCTGATTCAATACCCAATAAAGCAGAAATTTGATCATTACTATATTTTGTATCTTGTGCGTATCCCAAACTTAGCAACAATACAACTTGTTCAGTAGGGTTAGATAATAAGTTTATAAGTGTTCTAAACGCTTCTTTATGTTCATTAAAGTTATCAAACATAGGAACATTGATTTTTTTAGGAACAAAAGTCACTTCTGAATCCTTAGTATCATCAACGTATGTCGGCGTGATATCTTTATCCATATCAGTATACTTTTTAGGTACTTCTGAAAACATCTTTTTTACGTCAACAATCTTAACACCTTCTAAAGCATCACCATCATTATATTGTTTGGTATCAATCATTTTTACGTTACAACTTCCTAATTCGTCCTGCTTCTCTGTTTTTGTATTTCCTTCGTTTTGTTCAACTAAACTATCAATTTCAACCGGTTCATTTAATATTTTGCCATCAAACTTAGAATCCGGATAACACATCATAACCTTTTTAGTAAACGGCAAAGTAAAAATCGTTAAATAATCTTCCGAAATCTTTTGATTATCATCTATTTGCATATAACCAACCTTTGGCCAATGTATTTGATATATATCATATAGTTGTCTAATTCCCGTTTTATTCATTTTTTTAATCAATTCGTTTAGTTTTTCTAATGATATATCAACAGTTAAAACACTATGCATTTTTTCTCGATTAGAATTTAAACGATGTTTTTCAAAATGATCATTTATTTCATTGCTAGTTAAATTAACCCACTTAGGAAACATCGGGGTTTTATTATAATAGTAATACGCAAGATCTTCTAAATCCATTTCGTGAAAAAAATATCCTATTTCAATAATGGTATACATTACATTGTTTTTAAGATCATTTTCAACACAATTATTAAAAATACTAATTGCTTGATCCTTATTTCCTTTAAGGTATTCTATTTTTCCCATAATAACCATGTGATTATTAAAATTAGGTTTAATCTCATTACATTTTTTAAGTTCAAAAATTGCATCTTCAAAATTATTTTGTTCAAATAAAATATTTGCCTTTTCTAAACGTGACCAGTAGTGTCTTTCATTATGAGAAATACAATCATCAAGAATTTCTATTGCATTTTGAACTTGCCCCATTAATTTTAATGTTTTTGCTTTTTCTATTAAATGATTTAATTTTCCACCACTAATTTTTCCACTCTTATTAAAATAACAAATAGCTTCATCATACTTACCTTGTAAACTTAAAACTATACCGAGTTGAACCATAGTAAAGTAATCTTGTTCAAATTCTAAAGCATTTTTAAAATATTTTTCTGCAATAATAAATTTTTTCTTTTTTTTGTATATTCTTCCTAAATACATGTTTGCGTTGTAACAAATGTAATTATCATTACTCATCTGTAGTAATTTATTAAACTTTTCTTCAGACGAATAAATATCCTTTTTATCCAAAAGCTCAACAGCTTCTTTATACAAAGTTTGGATTTGTTCATCAAGACTAATTACACGTTTATCATTAACACTAGATTTATTAGGTTTAAACTCTTCTATTCTATTTTCATTTGATATACCATAACAAACTATTTCATTAGAAAAAACATCATTAAATATGTATTTACCATTTTTATCAGTTTTAATAACTTTATAAAACTTCTTCATATTTTTATCTTTTAACAAAATACTTTGATTTATTATTTTTCCCTCTTTATTCATAGCTATTACTCTATAAATATAGCACTTTTTGCAAATTCCTGTTTTCTTTATAATTTCTTTTCTTTTATCATCAACAGTAGCAAGAAGGCAATCACCGATAGAAGACTCTACCTTAACTGTTATGTCACCACTTATGTAAGGCTTGTTAAAATCATATACCCCTAATCGTATCATCTCAATGACTTTATTTATGTGAGTACTTGTGTTTGTAAATATAATATTATTTTCGTTTGGTTCACTAGTATCCACTTGATTAAATCCTTCTTTTGCTTTATCAGATAAAATTTCCCTTATCTTTTTTCTTGCCACATATAATTGCTGACTTACATTTTTTTCAGATAAGTTTAAAGTTTCCATTATTTGTTTATTAGTTAAAGGTGTTCCATCTTTCAAACCATATGATAAGATAAAAACCTCTCTTGGTCTAGAAGACAGTTTTAATGCTGCAGATAATAATTGATTGGCACTACTTCCTGGAAAATCTTTTTTTATTTTATCCATTTCTTTTGCTTGGCACCCTACATATTTTTGTTCCTCTTGTAATTTATACTTATTATTATCATCTTTATCTAGTATTTTTTTTAATCTATTTTTGGAACTTGCAACAACAGAATAAATCTTATTAACAGAAACAGAAAACATCTTTGCGATTTCTTCATTACTTGTTACAGGGTTTCCATTAAGTCCAAACCTAAGTTCCATTATCCTTTTATTATCAGGCTTTAATAACAAAAGGGCTTGTAGTACTTGTTCTTTTGTTTTTCCATTAAAAAACTCCATTAATTCATCAATTAGACTATCATTTACATTATCAGTATTTTTCATATTATCCTTCTTTCTATCCTGCTTGTTCTTTTTTATCACCGTATTATTAATATTTCTAGAAATTGTTTTATCTTCATCTTGTGTAGAACCTTGTAGTTCTACCTCTTGCAGTGCAAGTTTAAATATTAATTCATTTAAAACACTTCTTGCTTTTATTTTTTCTTCTTTTGTTAATTTTATTTTTTCTTCTGTATAATCTATAGGATATAATTTTAATAAACATCGTTTTTTTTCTTTATCAATAAGCAAAAGATTTTTATCAATCATACTCTTATCAAAATTACTTAATTTTTCATAAATTGTTTTACAATCTTCCATCTTTTGTTTCATTTCTTTTACGGGTTTTTTCTTTTTTATTTCATCATAACCTATCACTTTCATAAACGATTTTCTAAACTTTGATGCAATTCTAGATACCTGAGCTTGATAAGTGTTAACAATATCTGCAATTTCCATTTGAGTTTTTTTAGTACATCCAATACCATAATAATACTTTATTATTTTTTTATCTCTTTCATTTAAATGTTCAAGCATTTCATTAACTATATTTAACATTTCGTGATACCATACTTCTTGTTCAATATCACAATCATCTCTTATAGTATCCTTAAGATAAATTTCATCATCAGGATTATTGGTAACTGGCTCATCTATACTCTCATGTTTATACGTAGTTATAATTGCATCATTAATATTACTAATTGGAACATGTAATAGATCTGATAACTTTTCAGGCGATAACGGAGAGTCATTTTTTCTTAACTGTTCTTCTTGCAATCTTTGAATTTTAAATGATAGATCTTTAATACTTCCTGCTATTCTAATACTAGATTTAGTATCCTTATAATACCTTCTAATTTCTCCTATAATCATAGGAATAGCATACGTAGAAAGTTCATTACCCAATTTTATATCATAGCCTAAAATAGCCTTCCATAAACCTATGCACCCCACTTGGAAAAGCTCTTCCTTATCTCCACTCATATAAAAGTTTTTTTCAATAACATAAGTAACCAAAGCCATATTACCTTCAAAAATCTGGTTTAACGCTTCTTTTGAACCATCCTCGAATAATAATTTGTTTTTTTCAGATGATAAAGACTTAAATTTGGTAGAACTATACAACTTAAATGATTCCTCCACAAAATCACCCCATTAGATTTATTAGTTAATATAACACGCCCCCCCCCATGTCAAGTTTTTTATCCACAGTATAAAAAGAATAGTTATACTTTTTATTAGACAAGTTATTTATGTGATTTTTATGTTAAATTATTATCAATTGTAAAAGAATGTGTTTTTTATAGTTTCTTCTTATTCTAGAAATTTTAAAAAATGACCGTTGAGTTAATCAAACCTCAAGGTCATTTTACAATTAAAACTAACTAAGAATTTAATGCTTCTTTAAAAACTTTAGAAAAGTGGGTTACTGCTTATAACAAAGATGATCATTGTTTTAATAAAGATTATATTTATTATTTCAATTTTGAAAAACTTCAAACGGCTTTAAATTATCTTACTTCTATTCAATTTAAATAATTTTATTAATTTTCATAATCCTATTTGCTAGTGACATAACAGTATCTATATGTTAAAATAATTTTCAAAAAGGAAGGGATTATAGTGAATAACATTGTTAAAGCACTAGAAGAAAACTTATTATACGGCAATAACTATGCAAATGTATGCATAAACAAAACAAAGGATTTTTTTGAGAGTTACAAAATTAATAAAGGTCCTAAAAACAATTTGCCAAATAGTATAAAAAGAAATAATGATGGTTTTTTATTAATAGATTATGAACCATACATAATATCTGACCTGAAAACAGATGGTCATAACGAAGCGTTTTGGATGCTTCTTAGTAACGGTAGTAGAATACTTCTTAAAGACGTTGATAACGTTGAAATCCAAAATGAGTTGTTATTTAAATGCTTATGTAAGTGGCTTGATATTCCTTGTGCCAATAATGATGTTGCCATTTTTGAAGGAGACACTTATCTTTTAAGTCCAAGCTTTTTAGGCATTAATGAATATTTATTTAATTATTATGATGTATACGGTAAACTAGAAATAGACATTAATGAATTAATAAAAAAGGCTTCCCTTATAAATCAAGATTTCCACTTAAAGAAAATGTTAACGGTTGATATATTAACGCAAAACCAAGATAGATTTCCAAGAAACTTCAAAGTGATTAAGAGTTCAAAACAAATGAAAATTTGTCCTTTATATGATAATGGCATATTAGAAATAAATAATATGAAATTATTTTTTAAACATTACCCCAGTATCAATGGTTCAATAAAAGATGATGATATTTTAAATTATTTAATGCAAGATGATGAATACAAAAAATGGTGTTTTAAAAAAATAATATCAAGGCAAATGCCAAATTTTCGCAATCAAATATATAACGACAAAGGTGTATATATAGATGATAACGTTTATGATAGTTTTAATAAAACCGTCAACGATGGCAAAGCATTAATATTAGATAATTTTAAAAACAGCTAAAAAATTAGCTGTTTTTTCTTGCATCAAATTTCTTTCTTTCTTCCGTATTTAAAATTCTTTTTCTCATCCTAAAGTTAAGTGGTGTGACCTCAACTAATTCATCAGAATTTATATAATCCAAACAAACCTCTAAAGATAATTTTCTAGGTCTTTTAAGTACTACGGTATGATCTTTACCAGCACTTCTTGTGTTAGTTTGTTGTTTTTGTTTTACAACGTTTACTGCTAAATCATTTTCTCTGTTATTCTCACCAACGATCATTCCCTCGTAAACCTCAGCACCTGGTTCAATAAACATAACACCACGATCTTCTAACCCACCAAGCCCATAAGCTGATGCTTTACCATTTTCCATCGAAACTAATACTCCTAGTTTTCTTTCCCCTACAACCGCGTCTGCCATTGGCATGTATTCTTTAAACGTATGGTTAATTATTCCGTAACCCTTAGTCATAGTCATAAAATCAGTCATAAACCCAATAAGCCCGCGCGATGGAATTGTATAGTTTAATCTTACTTGGTTTTGAATATTTGTCATGTTAATCATGACAGCTCCACGCGTACCTAATGCTTCAATTACTGATCCTACGTTTTCTTCTGGAACTTCTAACTGTAAATCTTCATATGGTTCACATTTAACACCATCTACTTCTTTAACAATTACTTCTGGTTTAGATACTTGAAGCTCGTAACCTTCTCTTCTCATATTTTCAATTAATATAGACAAGTGAAGTTCTCCACGGCCTGATACTATCCAACTTTCAGTATCATTTGGTCTTACCCTTAAAGATACGTCCCTTTGAGTTTCTTTCATTAATCTTTCTTCAAGCTTTCTAGCGGTTACAAACTTACCTTCTTTACCTGCAAACGGAGAATTATTAACACCAAAAGTCATTTGAAGGGTTGGTTCATCTATTCTAAGAGGCTCTAACGCTTCTTCCTTACCGGCTGTACAAACTGTTTCACCAACTGATATATCAGGAAGTCCTGCAATAGCAATTATTTCACCAGCATGAGCTTCTTCTATTTCAATTCTTTTAAGACCTAAAAATCCAAATAATTTTTGAATTCTAAACTGTTTTATAGTTCCATCTAACCTTACACAAGAAACATTTTCATTTACTTTTACCTTGCCACGTGAAACTCTTCCAATACCTATTCTTCCAACGTAATCATTATAGTCAAGTAGTGCCGGTTGAAATTGAAATCCACCTTCTACATTTATTGATGGAGCTGGTATATTATTAATTATCATATCAAGAACAGGATCCATTGTATGTTTTTGAGTACCTAAATCAGCATCTAAACTTGATGTACCTTGAAGCGCTGATACATATACAACAGGAAAATCAAGTTGAGCATCATCTGCTCCCAATTCAATAAATAATTCTAATACCTCATCTAGTACCTCAGGGATTCTAGTTGAAGGTTTATCTACCTTATTTATTGCAACAATTGGTTTAACACCTGCCTCCAAAGCTTTTTTTAAAACAAACCTAGTTTGCGGCATAGTTCCCTCGTAAGCATCAACAACAAGTAATACCCCATCAACCATGTGCATGATTCTTTCTACCTCTCCACCAAAATCAGCATGCCCCGGAGTATCCAAAATATTAATACGATAATTTTTATAATTAATCGCAGTTGTTTTAGCAAGTATTGTGATTCCTCTTTCCCTTTCGATATCATTAGAATCCATTGCTCTATCCATTATTTGCTGGTTTTCCCTTAAAGTATTAGATTGTTCAAGTAATTGATTTACTAACGTTGTTTTACCATGGTCAACGTGAGCAATAATAGCAACATTTCTTATTTCCATAACTTACACCTTCTTTTTTTCTAACTTGTTAATTATAGCATAAAATAAGGAAATATTGCAAAAAAAGTAAAAAAAAGTAAGCTTTTGCTTACCTTATATCATTGTCTTTTCTTCTGGAACAAAGAATACCATATCGCTATCTCCTTTTGCATACGCTTTAAATTCACCTTTTAAAGACTGATTTTCTCCTAAAAGTTCAACCGCTTCATCAACTGAAATTATTCTAGCATAACCTTCAGCTACTAACTCATCAGCCTTTTCTTTAGTAGTTCTCCCTATTACTACGTCACCAGCATAAACAAAATTCTCGTTTCTATACATGCCAGATACTTCTAAATAAGAATAGCCATACTCCCTAAACAAATTATCTAACCTATTTTTACTATCTTCTTCTTGTACTTGATATTCAACACATACGTTATTCGCCTCGTTTTGTTGTTTCATATGATTTATACCGGAGGCAGAACCAAATGCACATACGCAAACTAATACACCAGCTACAAAGCCTTTCCAAAAAGGTTTTATTTTTACTTTTTTAGCTTGCCTAATTTTTCTTTCTTTAACAATTTTATAATTAACATTTTCTTCTTCAGATTCAATCATTCTATACTGTCTTCTATTTTTATTTTCCGCTGTTATCTTTTCATTAAAAGCAAAATCATATAGCCTATCATCTGAATACTTAATATTATTTTTATCCAATAACGCTTTATAAGCATTTTCAGCCCTTTTTAAAACCATTATTGATTCTTCCTCTGGTTTTCTATCTACCATTCTTTTAAATTTTTCTAATCTTATTTCTATTTCTTTTATAATTTCATCGAACGGTTGTTCTTTATTAACTCCTAAGATTTGACATATATCAAAATTAACATCATTATTTCCCATACTATCCTCCTAGTATCTATGTCTAGATAATAACAATTTTATAAAATAATGTCAAATACCTAAAAAGAAGTATAGCTTTGCTATACTTCTTGTACAACGGTTATTATCATTGGTTTACACTCGGTTTCATCATATAAATACTTACTTAGTCTTTCCCTTATTCCAAGTTTAATCTTATTATACTCTACATAATTATCCGATTTATTTTCTTCAATAACTTCTAATGATATTCTCTTTATTTCTTCTATTAATTCAGTACTTTCTTTAACATAAACGAATCCTCTTGTTAAAACTTCAGGATACGCTAAAACTTCTTTTGTTCTTTTATCTAAGGTGGCACATATTATTACTATTCCATTATCTGATAAAAGTTCCCTATCCTTTAAAACGAGTTCTCCAATATCTTGTGAAGAATTACCATCTATTAACACGTCATCAACTTTCACTTTTTCAAAGGAATCTTTTAACTCACCATTAATAAACGTTACTACGTCTCCGTTTTGTTTTAATAGTATATTTTCCTTTCTCATACCAACGTGACTTGCACATTTAGCATTCGAAACCATATGGCGATATTCACCAATAACTGGCATGTAATACTTAGGATTCATTAAGTCGAGCATAAGCATTATATCTTCACTCGATGCATGATGAAGTAAGTTATCCTTTCTTGACATTGTAACAACCGATGCTCCAACCTTAGAAATATCATCAACTACTTTAATCGCTAATTTTTCATTGTAATCATTTATTGGCTCCATGAAAAATACAGTATCAGTTGGTTTTATCTTTACGTACCTATCATATCCATTTATTATTCTATTTAAGTTCATAAATGGTTTTTCCCTTTCGTTTGATATTAATATTATAGCATCTTTATCATTTATGTTACTAAGATCACCGATTCTTTCCCGATCAAACTTAACATAATTATTATCTAAAATATTATTTATCATTCCCTGGAGTTTATGTCCCATTACAACTACCCTTCTAGTTGTTTTAGAAATTTCATTAAATAGTTCTTCTATTCTTGATACGTGTGCGGTAAAAACAGTAACAATAAGCCTATTTTCAGTTTTATTAATAGTATCTCTAATAAGTTTATCAATTCTATTTTTTGGAGAGGTATATCCTATTTTATCAGCGTACATACTTTCTCCTAAAAGGCATAAAACGCCTTGTTTTCCAATATATGCTAGCTTTCCTATATCAGCCTTATAAGGTCCAAGCATAGTTGCGTCAAACACATAATTTCCGGTATAAAAAATAGTGCCATCTGGTGTATTTAAGGCATACCCAACATTATCCGGAACAGAATGTGTTAATCTTACTGGAAAAACGCTCGTTTTTCCAAAATTTATTTTCTTATGTGGATCAATAACAATTAAATTACAGAAATTCAAATTAGAATCATCTAATTCTTTTTTTAATAAATTAGCTGTAAACTTCGTAGCATAAACTTTTAAACTGGGGATTTCTTTTAAAATATCACATACTGCCCCCATGTTTTTTTCATGACCATGCGTAATAAATAACCCTTTGATATTTTTTACGTTTTCTTTTATATAATCAAAGTTAGGAATAACATAATCAACACCTAAAAGTTTATCACTAGCATACTTTAAACCCGCATCAAAAATAAAAATGTCAGAATCAACCTTAACAACATACATATTCTTTCCTTCTTCGTTAAGGCCGCCTAAACTAAATATCTTAATTTTACTCATAATTTCCTCCTTTCCTTTTTTGTAAGCTATATAATTATAGCATGTTTTTTAATAAAATACTACTAAATAAAAAGAAGGATAGTCCTTCTTAATTAGTTACCTGTTCGAAACCAAATGTTATATTATAATTCATTTTTACGCCTTCATCAGGTATTACAGGTTGGGTTTCTAACCGTAAATCTTCGCTATTCATCCATCCCTCTATAATTAGTAAAGTAATTGTTTCATTTGGTTGCAAAGTAATTTTAGCTTGTTCAACCATCTGGTCACCAGCAGCATCTATTTGAACGCCATCTTTAATAACTACATAATATGCCATTAATGAATTTTGCTTATCAATGTAAAAAACATCTCCAGTATTTTTCATTTCGATATCAAAATTATTTGACGAATCAACCGTTTTCAGTACCGCAGGGATACTTCCTGTATTTTTTAGCGTTACCTTATAAGTATTATTTTCAGTTGGTTTAGAATACGTACTATTAGTTGTTACTGTTTTACCACTTACATTACAAGATCCTTTTCCTGTGGAACCTTCAACTGCTAAACCATCTTCAAAAGCATAATCTTCTGTAACAAATTCACACTCCGCCGTTATACCAAAATCACCCTTAGCGGTAGCAGTTCCATTTATCGTTATTGTATCTGAAAATATTGCGTATCCTACCATCATTGTTATTATAAGTGCTAGTGATCCTATTATTATGTTTCTTTTCTTATTCATTATCTTACTTCCTTTACTTCTATGTTAGTTTTAGTATAACACATATACCATAACATCATACTTTTCATTATAAATTATTAGTTAAAAGTGTAAATTTTCGTAAAGAAAAAGCATGCGTAGAACATGCTTTACTTAATTAAACAAATATAATTTTTCTTCTTTCCTCTTTTAATAACAAGAATTTCTTTTTCTATCGCAATGTCTTTATCTATTATAATTTCTTCATCAAATACTTTTTCGTCATTAATTGATATTGATCCAGCTTTTAAAAATTCTCTTGCTTCTCTTTTACTTTGACATATATTATTTTCTATTAACATGTCGATAAGTTTAGTCCCAGCTTTAACTTCAAAGGATGGAACATCCTTAAAACTCATTAATATTTCATCTTTTGATAAAGTTTTAACATTACCGCTAAATAATGCTTCACTTATTTTAACAGCTTTTTCATATTCTTCTTTTCCATGCAAATCTGTTATTACTTCTTTAGCTAACGCTTTATGAGCCTGTCTTAAATGTGGATTAGCTTTATGCTTTTCTTCTATTTCTTCTATTTCTTCTTTAGTTAAAAACGTTAGTTTTTTTAAGTATTCTATAATCATTGAATCCTCTAGATTTATTAAGTATTGATATAACTCGTATGAAGAAGTTTTATTTTTATCAAGCCATAATGCATTTCCTTCTGTTTTACCAAACTTAACTCCGTTTGAGTCTGTAACAAGTGGCATAACCATACCATATACTTCCTTACCTAGTTTTTTTCTAGTAAGTTCTATACCAGATGTAATGTTACCCCACTGATCAGATCCTGCTACCTGAAGCGTTACCCCCCTTGTTTCATATAAGTGCATAAAATCTAACGCTTGAAGTATCATGTATGAGAATTCAGCATAAGTAATTCCACTTTCCATCCTTGATTTTACCTTATCTTTTGCAAGCATGTAATTAACATTAAAATATTTACCATAATCTCTTAAAAAATCTATTACGTTTATATCTTTTGTCCAATCATAATTATTAACAACTTCAAAACCAAATATTTCTTCAGCTTGCTTTTTCAATCCTTTAAAATTATGCTCAACCTCCGCTTTAGATATCATTGGTCTTTCAGCGGTAGGTTTAGGATCTCCAATAAGACCTGTTGCACCCCCCACTAGTAAAATTGGCTTATGCCCTGCTTTTGCGAGTCTTTTAGATATTAAAAATGATGAATAGTGTCCTATGTGCATAGAATCAGCCGTTGGATCTGTTCCTATATAAAAAGTTAAACTTTCATTATTTAATTTATCTATTAATTTTTCATCAGATATATCTTGTACTAACCCTCTCCATTTTAAATCTTCAAATAACGTCATTTTTTCTCCTCCTTAAAATTAAAAAAGTTCATCCTAATTAAAGGATGAACTTATATGTCCACGGTACCACCTTTGTTCTAGATTAATAATCTAGCACTCTATAAAGTTATCGCCTGTATTACGTTTCAGCTCCAAAAACTGTAATTCATATTATAACTAAGTTTACGTTTCCACCAACCACGTAATCTCTTATAAATTAGTTATAAACTACTTAATTTTTTTTCATCACTAACACATTTATTTTATTATTTTAATAACACAATGTCAACATATTTTCATAATTTTTAATCATTCATTCTTAGCATGTATTCATTATTTATTGGAGTAAAAATAGAATTTATCTTATCTAAGAGTTTTCCTAAACTAAAATCCGAAATATGCTTAAAACCTTTAATAATTAAACTTAATTCTTCACTTGTGGCAACCACATAGTCGTCTTTATTCAAAATTCCAGATGATCCATAAATATTCCCACCTATCATAAGCGCACATTCTAAATAATTTTTATTTATCATAACGGTTGCACCCGGAAAAAGCGAAAGTAAAATAGAACAAAAATCAGCACTGTACAGTCTAAATAAGTCATTAATGGATTCACCATTATACCCAGTAAGATTATTTTCTAAAATGACCTCCTCCATTGAATCTTTTATAACATTAATAACTTCTATTGGATTACTCATATTTATCACCAATATATATTATGAATATTAAAAAAAGTAGTGATAAAACACTACTTGGCAACCGCCTGAGTAAAGTTAAGTTTTATTGATGTTTCCTCAGTAGCGAAAATTGAGTTGCCTTCAAGGCTTTCATCAATTAAAGCCATGGTATATAAATACATACTTTCTCCTGGTTTAATAATAATGTTACCATGTTCATCCATAAAATCTGTGGCACCATCAGTATTAATAAAGTCTACAATTGTTCCGTCAGATTTTTCAAAGGCAATAACTTCGTCGCCTTTACCACCAATTAAAACGCTATAATCTCTATTATCGCACTCACTTTCATCGATGATCCCATCATTTGATTTATCCATACAAAACTTATCTTTCAAGAGTTCAAGACCAGTTTCTGTGTTATAATACGCATCAATCGTACCAGTATTAGTAATCTTTATGGTAAATACCCTATTAGCTCCTGGATACTTTAAATCAGCCTGAAAGCTTACTTCATTTCCATTAACTGTACAACTATCGTTTTCATATCCACCCTCAGCATAACCAAAAAGATCTTCTGATTTTAAATTTAGCTTTTCACTTAAACCTTTTTCACAAGTTGTGGCAATGGAAAAACCACCCTTAGCGGTAGCAGTTCCATTTATCGTTATTGTATCTGAAAATATTGCGTATCCTACCATCATTGTTATTATAAGTGCTAGTGATCCTATTATTATGTTTCTTTTCTTATTCATTATCTTACTTCCTTTACTTCTATGTTAGTTTTAGTATAACACATATACCATAACATCATACTTTTCATTATAAATTATCAGTTAAAAGATGTAAATTTTCGTAAAGAAAAAGAACTTGAAAA
The DNA here is from genome assembly GCA_947427095.1 of uncultured Clostridium sp. Taxonomy (GTDB): domain Bacteria; phylum Bacillota_I; class Bacilli_A; order RF39; family UBA660; genus Aphodocola. The sequence continues at coordinate 118,714 of CANEGO010000001.1, forward strand.
TGTTCTTTTCTAAATTTTTAAAATATCAATAAAATATTTTTCTAATATTTCTTTTATTCCAAATAGTTTCTCTTCAATTTTTTCTTTTATATCTAAATAGCTTTGATATATTGGATACTTATGCAGTTTGTTATAAAGCATCTTTATTTCTAATTCTACTTTTTCATCTTTGTTATTAGTGGCAATCTTTTGTAATCTTTTTATATCATTAATTAAATTAGTTATCTCACTGTTATTTTTTAACTGATTTTTAACATTTACATAGTCTTCATATAATTTAGATGCTTCTATTTCGTTAAATAAATCATTAATTTTATTTTCTATATCACTCATTTATTTCTCCATCTAAACTCCATGTTTTAGCATCCGTTATTTTAACGTTTACTATTTCACCAATAAATCTTTTATCAGCTTTTACGTTTACCAACTTCATGGTATCAGTGTATCCCGCTAGCATGTTATGATCTTTTTCACTCACACTTTCTAATAAAACTGGCATAATTTTTCCAACTAATTTATCATTTACATTCCTAGCATATTTGTTTATTTCTTCATTTAATTTATATAATCTTTTATTTTTTTCATCTAGTGATACGTTATCTTCCATTTTAGCAGCAGGCGTACCTTCCCTTGGAGAATAAATAAAAGTAAATGCAGAATCATACTTACACTTTCTTACCAAAGATAAGGTTTCTTCGAAGTCTTCTTTTGTTTCTCCTGGAAATCCCACTATTATATCAGTGGTAATTGAACAGTTTTCACCAAGCTTATTTCTTATCCTTTCATATAATTTTAAATAGGATTCCTTAGTATATCTTCTTCCCATAAGTTTAAGTATTCTAGATGATCCAGATTGTACTGGAAGATGAATATAGTTACATATGTTATCATATTTTGCAATTACATCTATCATGTTATCGGTAAAATCCCAAGGATGACTTGTTACGAACCTTACTCTTTGGATTCCTGTTTTTGCAACATCTTCAAGCAAGTTTTCCATTTTATATTCTCTATCTTTAAAATCTTTGCCATAAGCGTTAACATTTTGACCAAGTAAAGTAACTTCTTTATAGCCTTTACTAATTAAGTCTTTTACTTCACTAATAATATCTTCTGGCATTCTGCTTCTTTGCTTTCCTCTAGTATAAGGAACTATACAGTACGTGCAAAACTTATCACAGCCATACATAATGTTAACCCACGCCTTATATTTAGAATCTCTTTTGGAAGGTATTCCTTCTATTACATTACCTTCGTTAGACCATACATTAACTTCCAATTTATTTGTGTTAACGTGCTTTCTTAATATATCAGGAAGCTTATGGATGTTATGAGTACCAAAAACAAAGTCCATCCATTTGTATCTACTTATTATCTCATCTACAACGCTTTCTTCTTGGCTCATGCAACCCGCAAGTCCTACCATTAAATTTGGTTTAGTTTGTTTAAGATGCTTTATCCTTCCTAGCATTCCAAACGTTTTATTATGAGCATTTTCCCTAATTGCACAAGTATTTAAAATTATTACATCAGCATTCTCGAAAGAATCAGACTTAGTATATTTCATATCTTCTAAGATTGCACTTATCATTTCACTATCATGTTCGTTCATTTGGCAGCCATAAGTTTTAATATAATACTTCTTGTCCAAACCAAAATCTTTCATATCTTCTGGAATAACATACTCGTTTCTTAAAATTTTAATATCTTCATTAGTCCTTTTTTTTGCTTCTTTTAAATTTGGTTTTAACATATAAATCACCCATTTCTAATTACAAATTATATCATAATTACAAACAAAAAAACATCCTATTTATTATTCAGGATGTTTCTTTGATTTAGCAATATTAGCTTCTATCCGTTTTAAATCAGAATCCGTATAAAAAAACTCTTCTACTTTTCTTTTGCTAGTATTATTTTTAGAATCGCAAATGATGGTTTCTAATTCATTCCTTATTTGATAAAGTCTTTGTTCTATTTTCTCTTTACTCTCTTTTAATGAAGATAAATTATTTTTATTATTATTTTCAACCAAATAATCTACGTATTTAGCTACGTCAAAAGCTTCTAAGGACAATACTGCTGTACCATTAAAAATAATGGCTTCTTTTAAAGGAAAAGAAGAGTCACAAAAGCTTAAAAAAGAAGATAAGAAGCTAGTCATCATAAAAACATATACACTTGACAAAACAGAGTTTTTTAATTTTCTATTGTGATAATCAATAGCACTGGCGATATTATATATTAATTTATTGCATAACGAAAGATCTTTACGAATATCCGTATATTCTGCTCTTTTATCCAAAAGCTTTCGTTCCTCTTTATTTTTGGGATTAACGATTTCTACCTCACCATCAACGTCAGTGACTAAATAATTATTATCATCCAATTTTAAATATTCTAACATAACTAAACACTCCTTTTAAAATGTTATTATTATAATAAATATATAAACAAAAGTAAAGTTAATATAAATAAAACCTAGAAAATAAAAGAACTTAACTAAGCTCTTTTACCCATTTTTTATAATCTTTTCCACGTTCCTCAAAGTTTTTATACGTGTTATAACTTGCTGCTGCAGGAGATAAAACACACGCATAATTTTCTTCCGTAAAAGTATACGCGTTTTTTACGGCATCTTCCATATCATTTGCTCTTATTAACCTTTTTTTACATTTTAACTTCTCTAATTTATCACATATCATATAGCCTATTTCTTTTAAAAATATGCAAGTTTTAATTTTTTCATTATCATTTATAAAAGAAATTAAACTACTTAAATCAAGCCCTCTATCCATTCCTCCGATTATAACCGTCTGGCAATTATCAATGGATTTTATACAATTTATGGTTGCTTCTGGAATGGTTGCAATAGAATCGTTATAAAACGTTATACCTTTAAAAGTACCAACTAGTTCCATACGATGTTCAAGAGGCTTAAAATTATCTATTAGATCTATAACTTTATTAGTATTTAAGTTTAATATATCACTTACGCATAATGCTGCTGCAACATTATAAAGATTATGATCACCTAGTAAGTTTCTTTTTCTTTTTTTATCATACACTAGCCTTTTTTCATTATTATCAATCATATAAAGGCCATGTTCACTTATTAATATACCATGTGAAACATTTTTTTCATCGGTAGAAAAAGTGTACGAATTAGATTTATTAACAAAATATTTTTTAGAATCCGGGCTATCTAACCCCCATATGTTATAATCACTTTTCTTTTGATATTTAAATATGTTTAACTTTGCTAGTTTATAATCCTCATAACTTTTATAAAGATCTAAGTGTTCTTCATAAATGTTTAATAAAATACTTATATTAGGAGAAGAATTAACAAATTGCAACTGATGACAGCTAAGTTCTATTATGGAGATAGTATCTTTTGTAACATCTTCTATAATATCAAATACTGGTATACCAATATTTCCCGCTAAAATAACCTTTTTACCCATATTATCTAAAACATTATATATAAGTGAAGAAGTCGTACTTTTTCCTTTAGTTCCAGTAACACCAATGGTTAAACAATTAGAAAACCTTAAAAATAAATCTATTTGAGAAGTTATTTTATCTTTAAATTCATCATAGTTAACGTATTTAAAATTAACACCAGGTGATTTTATTATTAAATCATAATCATTTAAGTTATCAAGGTAACTATTTCCTAAAACAAACTTTAAATTAGAATCCGAAGAAAGTTCCTTATTATCATTAATAAGATTTAAATTATTATCTGCAATTGTTAATTTTTTGTTTTTTAAATACTTTCTTATTAACTTATAAGTAGATTTTCCTTCTCTTCCAAAACCTAATATTAAAACTTTATTTTTATTTTCTATAAAATTTATTATATTATTTATCATTGTTAAGCTCCTTTATTACTAACTTTAGCAAACTAGAAGGTACGTTATTATCTTCGTTAATATTACTAAGCAAATTATAACGTGGTTCTTCTACATTATAATTTTCATTATAATACTTAAGCAAATAAGGTAAATTACCATTACTTTTTTTAATTAGATTATTAACCGTAAAATTAACCTCTTCTATTGTACCAACACACTCAAATGGTTTACTTTCTGTTTTACCAAGTAACTCTAAAAAATAGTTTAACATTTCTTTTTTATCCAGCAAATTTTCGCCGAATATCTTAATCATCTCATCTTGATTAACAAAGTTGCTCATTAATAGGTATATAAATAAACATTTAGCGCAAGTTAAGCACCATCCATCTGTTTTACCAATGTTTTTTCTTTTTCCCCCGTTATTGCAACTGATAAAATGATTAAAATATTTTGGATATTTAGTAAATATTTTCATTATTTCAAGTTCACTAAGTGGTCTTAAAAGAGAAAAATATTCTACTTTATCCGTTAAATATTTACTAGTAAAACTTCTAAAATCATTTTCAAATTCTAAACTTTTAGAGTACTGGTGATTAATACTTGTTCCCATAACACTTGATTCATTAGCGGAAGCTTCATTTGATAGTACAACGCATCTTATACCATTAACATAAGCGGTTAAATAAGAAATAAAAGCAATACAACTTGATATTGGAGTATGGCCATTTAAAAAGCCTCTCTTATTTAAATCTATTATTTTTTTATCAAATAATCTTTCTACGTTTATAATGTCTTTATCTTCTATTCCTGCTTTATTAGCACCATCAAAACATACTTTTCTATTATTTATTATAAAAGCTTTTTTATTTGGTATATCCTTTAATATTTCAAGTGATGTAAGAGAGTCCTTACCCCCACCTACCGCGATTAAATATCCATCGTAAACTTTATTATCAGTCTTTTTTACCAAATCTTTACCATGACTTTCTATACTAACAAAATCATTTATATCAGCTTTTATTTTATTTACGTAAAAAAACTCACCTAACCCGTTATAAATAAGTTTTTTTACCCATTTTGATTGTTCCTCGTTTAAAGATCCACACTCAATTATTATTTTAGGTGAACAAGTAGCCTTCCAATAACTTGGAATTTCTGCTAAACCAGCACTAAATATAATATTATTTAATAGCTCTTTATCATAATTACTTTCATTAGATTTAGGCACTCTTAAAGTAGGATTAAACCTGACTAATCCTTTTATTTCAAAATCATAAGTAATAAATAGTTCTTCTTTTTTATCGTCTATTTCAAACCCATGATAATAAAATAATGGGTAATCATTTCTTAACTCATTAAATTTATCCATTTTACCAACTCCATAAAAATTACTTAATAATAAAAAGTAATACATTCTATAACTAATTATAGCACAATATTACTTTTTTAAATAACAACATTATAATTTATAATCTATTTTAAAACGTCATACATCATACCTTTATAATATTTCCATGCTAGAATTCTAAATACCATCTTATCTATTGTTTGCTCACTTAAATTACCATTTTCTAAATACTCTTTTACACTTTTTATTGAATTTTCATAATCAGTTACAATAAGCATATCATTACCAGCCTTTATTGCCCTTATTACAGCATTAGTGTCATTTACCGCACCCATTTCTAAATCATCAGTAATTATTATTCCCGTAAAAGAAAGTTCATTTCTAAGTACGTTATGGGTACTTGCAGATAAAGATGATGGATTTTCTGTATCTAAAGCTGGCACGATTGTGTGAGAAACTAAGACAGCTTCTGCCCCTGCCTTGATACCTGCTCTAAAAGGAGGAATATCATCTTCCATTATTTTAGAATAAGTCCTGTTGTCTGTTGCAGATGTTTGATGCGTATCGGCATTATCACCGTATCCTGGAAAATGTTTTAAAGTGTATGATACTTTTGAATTCTTACTTGCTTCAATTACCGTTTTAGCGTAAGTCGAAGTAACAGAAGTATCTTCTTTTATGGTTCTATCATACATGTAGCTATCTGGATCAGTTGCAACATCAACGACTGGAGCTAAGTTAACGTTTATTCCTAAATCTTCTAAAACTTTACTTTTTTCTATAGTATCTTCTTTAATAGCTTCCATACCTCCAGCATTATATAATTCTGATGAAGATTTAAAAGGAGTAGAAACCAAATTAGGATTACCACTAATTCTAGTTACTTTACCACCTTCTTCATCAGTAGCTATTATAAGTGGAATCTTTGATGCATCTTGAAATTCATTTATCATGTCTACTACCTCTTTTTTCGTTTTGCCATCAAAATTCCTTTTAAATAATACATATCCCCCAAATTTGTATTTCTCTAAATCTGTTATCTTATTTTGTTCTGGAACCCTAACTAAAAATATTTGCCCTATTTTTTCATCAAGTGACATTGTTTTCATCTTGTTATAAGCCATCTGATAAAATTGGCTAAATATACCATTATCATTCCATGAATTAAAAACATCAGAATCATCATAGGCAGTGTAACTTATTACCTTAGCCGTTTGTTTTTCTTTATTTTTATTAAGCTTACCATTATATTTAACGTTAACCGTTGCACCTAATTCAGCACCAAGTGTTTCACCCATAAACGTGTATATGACGTTATCTTTATCCATAACCGTCACCGAATCATTTGATACTTCCATAACCGTTGCTTTCATACTAGAGGCTTTAAGAGTTGTATCATTATCAATACTAACTAAAATAGTGGTTATTATAACAGCAAAAACCATTAACAAACCAATCATTATTTTCTTATTCATTTTTCATATCCTTTCACTTTATACTAAATAATATGAAAAAAAATTTATTTTATTTTAATTAGCTTGATTTTTTTTATTTTTCCCACTAAATACCTTCTTTAAATAACATTTACCGCACAATGGAACGTATTTAACATTTCTATTAACCTCATCAATAACAAGCTCTTGGCCTTCGGTAATAAACTTTCCATCTACCATTCTTGCATTAAACCTAGCCTTTGTACCACACTTGCATATTGTTTCAAGTTCTTTAAACTTATCTGCGAGTTCAAATAGCCTTTTTGAACCCTCAAAAAATTCAGATTTAAAGTTAGTTTTAAGGCCAAAACAAATTACTGATATATTCATTTTTTTTGATATATACCATAAATCTTCTACCTGCTTAGTGGTTAAAAACTGTGCTTCATCTACTAAAATAGCATTTTTATCTTCTATCATGCCAATATATTTTGGATCAAGCAAACTTTCGGTTTTTTCTAACTTTATTTGTATTTTCCTCTTTGGTCCAATTCTTGAAACTAAATAATCACCACCTTTTGTATCAACAACTGATTTTACTAGTAATACTTTTTTACCATTTTCTTCGTAATTATAAGCCATTTGTAAGACAGCCATACTTTTACCTGAATTCATGGGCCCATATCTATATTCTAAATTAGCCATAACAACACTTCCTATCTTAAATTAAGATAACACTATTAATGTTATTTGTAAACCATTTCCATGGGCAATATTTTCTTTTGAAAATCCTCATCCATGAATTTGTAAACCCTTAAATAATCTTGATATGAAATCTCATCTACGAGTATTAATTTTATACATGATTGCACTTCACTTAGATAAGTACTAACCGGTTTTTGATATCTTGTATTTTTACATTGTTCTATTAATTCTTCCATTTCTTTCATGAATTTATAAGTATCTTTATTATTTTTAGATAGCAATACTTTTAACTTATCTCCTATACTTTCATAATCTAATTCTTCATCTTTATACTCTAATAACTCTAAAACTTTTTTATCTTTTCCATTTATAACTTCATCTATTAATCCAACTATTTTAGGTTCTTCATAAAAGTCATACTCTTCTTCATAAATAGAAATAAGTGGTGGACCAAAAAAATCATTATTACTTATTTTATTTATTAGTCTTGCATGATAATTTCTAACGTGCATAAAATCATAGTCATTAGTTTTACAATCTTCTCTTACTTTTTGTTTAACATGCTTTATTATAGAACAATCATTAACTATTTTTATTTTTAAACCTTCTAATCTTTCTTTATCAATTTCTATATCATATTTTTTTATTCTATCTTTTTCTTTTACATAGATCATTTTTAATTTCCTTTATCTTTATATTTCTATTTTTATAGTTATCATCAAAGCTAACATCTTTTATAACCTTGACAAAAGGTGGAAGTAAAACGTTTTCATCTGCTTCTAAAATAAGCATTCCATCATTATACTTATCAAGTTTAAACAAACTATCATTATGTATAAAACATACTCTTTGTTTTTCGATGGTATTTTTTATTTTTCTTTGATTTTTTAACATTTCGAAAGTTTTTTTATTTATTTTTTCTTCGGTCACTATTTTTTCATTTTTACCATAACTTTTTTTAATGGTAACATAATACGTATCATCACCATCAAGGCTTCTTTTTCTAAGCCTCATTTCAATTGTTATTAGTCTCTAGATAGTACTGAGTAATGTCTACGCAAACAAATTCTTCATAATCCTTCTCATCTATTTGCACCATGTATTTTCTTTGTTTCCTATTTTCGATACCTAAAGAACTTTTAATATCATCTACTACTTTTTGCACTTTATCATCAAAATTAGTACTATTATCTACTATCTTAAAATTATTATGAAAGCTCCATGCCGCTTGACACCTATTATCCCTTGTAATCGCATCATTAATTCCTTCGCTTCGAGCTTTGTTGTTTTCCGTTGTATAAAATTCTTCAGCTCCTTTTGCCGCTGTGTTTAAATTGATACCCAAATTATAACTATCCATTAAGGAAAGCTTAGTTAGACTATATTTTTTAAGTAATGTATCAAACTCAGCAGCACTTAAAAATGATTGTATATCAAATATCCCTCTGTCACATATGATTACACACTTTTTATTAAGTAAGTTGGCAACTCTTTCAAACGACTCTTCTTCAATCAATTGGTGTTTTAGCACTATCTCCTCAAAATCAAACATATCAACCCGATCATCGCCAAATGGTTTAATACCAGCGTTAATAAGCCTAGTTGCCACCTCATCAATTATGAATACTTTATAACCCATATCAGTTAATTCTCTTTCTATTCTTGCAAGAGCGGTTGACTTACCACCACAAGGTCCTCCAGTAAGACATATTTTTGAAACTAACATAATTTACCACCTTTCATTTTTTTTACAAATTCTATATGTTTTTCGGCGTCCTCATCCGTCGCATCAGGATATTCTTTAACGAACTTTTCATAAATATCTTTTAGCATAGGTATTTCATCATAAGAGTAATATCCGTGTTTAGGCCACCAATAACAATTATTACCATTAAAAATCTCTTTCATAATTTTTTCCTTAGAAGACAAATCTTCATCATAGTAATTAAAAAAACTATTAGTAATTCCGCATTTAATACAAGTCATAATATAAGTTCTATCAGTTCTATGCCCATCAAAATCTGACTTAACATCATTTATTACAAAATAATGATCACAAATAAGCAACTCTTGGTATAATATTTTTTCTCTTAAATCTTCAGCTTGTTTTAAATTTGATTCATATTCATGTTTTGTATAAATATAACTCATAACAAAATCGTTTTTCTTTAACTCCTTTAAATTCTTTTGTAACTTTTCTATACTTTCTTCTAAGTGCAATAATTTCTCTTTCAGCTTTAATAACTCTCCATTCTGCATATTAATAAATCCTTTCTATTTTTTTATTTTTTAAATCAAGTTTATGAATAGAAGCATGAGTAACATTAAAACTATCCTTATACATATCAGGTTTCTTATTGCTTAGCAAATAATAAATCATGTTAATTACACCTCTATGAGTTACCAATAGATCATTATCCCATCTGTCAATCGTTAACAATAATGTTTCGATTCTAAAGTATAAATCCAGTAATGATTCTCCGTTTGGATAAGTATCATATATTTTTGTTTTTCCTAAAAAATAGTCATTAGGCTTAAGGGAACTTTTTAAAACGCCATTATAATCGCCCTTATCTTGTTCTCTTAATAAACTAGTGTAAATAACTGGTTTATTTAAATTCTTGTTTACTATTTTAGTAGTATCTATAGCTCTTTTTACGTCACTTGAAATTATTCTTTGAAATTCAATATTATTTTCAATAAAATCTCTTGCCTTTTCCACTCCTTTTATTCCATCATTTGTTAAAGTTACATCACTATAACCACCCACTCTTGATTCATCATCAAGACCGTGTCTTAATAGATATATCATTTTTTCTCCTTCCTTTATGTGTATTTTGTACACAATTACATTCTTTAAAAAACATATTTATTAAAAATACGTTTTAAAAGACTTTTTTATTTTCTATATTTTTATTAAACTGGTATAGTTTAGCAGGTCTTTTTCCATTTATATTAATTTCTTTATTTGTATCTTTAACTATGTTAAGACTTAATATTTTTTTTCGAAAATTTCTCCTATCAAAAGTTTTGTTTAATATTTCTTCGTATACTTTTTGAAGTTCGGGCATAGTAAATTCTTTAGGTAATAAAACTTTTAATATGTTACTTTGTAATATTAACTCTCTTAACTTCTTAATAGCAGCCCTTAATATTTCGTTATGAGAAAAAGCTAAATCTGGAACACAACTGATATCAAACCAATCTACGTCCTCGGTGTTTCTACTTTCTTTTATAACGTTTTGCTTACTACCATCGATTATTCCTAAATAAGTTATTGCAACCATTCTCATGTTTATATTTGGTGTTTTATCTTTTTCATCAAATACTCCAAACTGATAAAGATCCGTATCCTTAATACCAGTTTTTTCATATATTTCTCTTCTTGCACCCACTTCTAAAGCCTCGTTATTATATAAAGCACCGCCTACTAACGCCCATTTATTTTTAAAAGGATTATTTTTTCTTCTAACTAATAATACCTTTGTGGTCCCTTTATCAATTGTAAATATAGTGCTTATAACATGTATACCTTGGTTTTTATATAACTCATTTTCTACTCTCATACCAATCACCTTACACTCACATTATATGCGTATCTTTTACACTTGTCAATATTTTTTTGCGTGTTTTTTACACATATTTAATAAAAAAATTAACAAGCTATTAATTACATCTTTTTAATAAGCTTGCTAATTATATCTAAATTATCATAAGTCATACCAAGTTACTAATCTAACTGCCCTTTCTTTTGCTTCATCATGATAGTTTAATAATAAATTTTTTTCAAAAGCATTAAGATCCTTATTATAACCAAAAGTTTCTTTTGATATAATATAATTTGTTAAATAGCTTTCCAAATCATTTACATTTGTCAATACGTATATGTTTGATTTTTTAGTATTAACCAGTTTTTGTGCTAATTCTGCCATTTTTGCTCCTTTCCACATAATAATATATGCATAATATTTTTTTTAAACACTCTTTCAAAAAATAGAGGCGAAATAAAAAATAACACACTTTTTTTAAAAACGTAAACACTTTTTGTCGAAAGCAAAAAAATATATGAATATTTAATTCATATATCTTTTGTAATACTATTTATTTTATAAACTTCAATTATTTTTATTTACTAGGTATTAATCTTTCTTTTCCGCCCATATAAGGTCTTAAAGCCTCTGGTATTAATACACTACCATCCTCTTGCAAATTGTTTTCTAAAAATGCAATTAACATTCTAGGTGGTGCGATAACTGTATTATTTAGTGTGTGTGCGTACTGTTTTGTACCATCCTCTTTTTTATAACGAATGCCGAGTCTTCTTGCTTGGGCATCAGTTAAATTAGAGCATGAACATACCTCAAAGTATTTTTGTTGCCTTGGACTCCAAGCTTCTATATCACATGAACGGTATTTTAAATCTGCAAGATCACCAGAGCAACAAACAAGTTTTCTAACTGGAATATCTAATGTTCTAAATAACTCTACTGAAAATTGCCACATTTTGTTATACCACTTTTCACTATCTTCTGGTTTACATACAACTACCATTTCTTGTTTTTCAAATTGGTGAATTCTGTATACTCCTCTTTCTTCGATACCATGCGCTCCTACTTCTTTTCTAAAGCAAGGTGAATATGAAGTCATGGTAATTGGAAGATCACTTTCCTTTAATAATTGGTCCTTAAATTTGGCTATCATAGAATGTTCTGAAGTTCCTATTAAATATAAGTCTTCACCTTCTATTTTATACATCATGTTTTCCTTTTCTTCAAATGACATAACACCATCCACTGCATCCGAGTGAATCATGTATGGTGGTATACAGTAAATAAATCCTTTATCAATCATAAAATCTCTAGCATATGCAAGTACTGCTGAGTGAAGGCGCGCAATATCACCCATTAAATAGTAGAATCCATTTCCACTAACACGACCTGCTGAATCTTTATCAAGACCATCAAAAGACGCCATAATATCTGAATGATATGGTATTTCATAATTAGGAACCTTTGGATCTCCAAATCTTTGTTCTTCTACATTACAAGAGTCATCTTCTCCAATTGGAACATCGTCCGCAATGATATTAGGAATAGCCATCATTCTTTCTTTAATAGCTTTTTCTAATTCTATTTCTTTTTCTTCTAATTCGGGAATCTTATTTTTAATATTGGCTACTTCCTCTTTAACCCTACTTGCTTCATCAACTTTTTTATCACGCATTAAGTTTCCTATTTCTTTACTTAACGTATTTACCTTACTCCTAGCTTCGTCAGCTTCAGTTTTTGTCTTACGATACTCTATATCCATATCATAAACTTCATCTACCATAGGAAGTTTATGGTCTTGGAATTTCTTCTTAATATTTTCCTTTACTAACTCTTTATTTTCTCTTATTAATTTAATATCTATCATATTTTATTTCTCCTTTTTTAAAACCTTTGATTCTATTTCTTGTTCTTGAAACCTATAAGGCTGTTCAATCTCCGGATATTTTTCATGATCAACTTCCGATAAAAACATATCTAGAGGTCTTACATAGGTCTTACAATCATCATATAAAGCTTTATATAATACTAATTCTTCTTTTGTTTCCGAGTGTAGTACAACATCCAAAACCAAATATAAATCCCCTTTAAAATGTCTGTAAATACTATTTAACTTTATCTTTCTCATCTTTAATTCCTCCATTATTTTTAATTATATACATATTAGCATATTTATATTTTCCACCCTGGCTAAATATATAATGCTTTGGTATTGCTACTCTTTGTTCAAATATCGCTCCTGCGCCAACTGCCGTTTTAATTGATGCAACATTATCAGGTAAAATCGATATATATAAATCCTCGTAATCGAGTTTAAATATGTTTTTTGCTAATATCTTAAGCGCCTTCTTAGCATAATTTTTGCCTCGATATTCATCAAAAACCATATATTCGACATTTCCGGTTGATGCATTCAACTCGTGAAAAAATTTAATATATCCTACAACTTCAAGGGTATCATTAATAATAATCTCAAACAATTCTTCCTCACCCTCATGCCAAGGTGGCATAACAAGTGATATTTCCTCATCTTTTCCTAGTACGTATCCCATTTCATCACCTTTAGATATAAAAAGAACAAGCTAAATGCTGGAGTGATATTAACCACGGTGCCATCTCAGCTTATTCTTAATTAGTATAACGGTACTTACCGCGAATGTTTTCATTCGTCTCAAAAGTAGATTCACTAAATAATTAATGTTATCTCACACCAAGCGATAACTCTCTTTAAATAATAGTTTTAGCTACTAGTCTTTCTCATCAATTTAAATATACCTATATATTATAATATTTATTAATTATTGTCAATTTCATTTGTTATTTCATCATGTTTTAATCCAGTACTTTTTTCAATTATATCAATAGATACGCCAGAGGCTAATAAATTTTTAGCAATTTCAGTTTGTTTAGTTCTTTTTCCTCTCTCAATTCCTTGTTCAATCCCTTGTTCGATTCCTTGTTTAATACCTTTTTCAATTCCCTTTTCAAATCCTTCAGTTGCTGCATGAGCTCTTATTCTATCTCTTATAAACTTTTCTTGTTCTTCTACATCATAAATACCTTGTAGTTCTTCTTCTCTTGAAACTCTACTTATCTTTTCAGCCACTTTTTCCATCTCCTTACAACCTTTACTTGTTTTTGTAAGTTCTTCCTCATCATCTAGTGTCATTAATAACAATTCTTTTTCGAACTTATTTAACTTGTTATTATTATAATACATTTTATTTATTCTTTTCAAGTTTATGTGGTATATTTCCACATCTGTATTATATACATAATCACTTCTAATAAGTCCTCTTTCTTCATCCATCATTCTAAATTTTATCACTATTCTTTCATCAAATCTTTCAAAATCATCAAAATTTATCTGAATTAGTTTTTTCTGTTTTATATATTTATCTCCTTTACTTACTAATCCATCTTTTATTTTATCTATATACCTATCATTCTTTTCAAACAATCCATTATAATAGTTTTTATTCATCTCTAAATTTATTATGTTTTCTTTTACTTCAATTATTAAGTCAGTTGCTTTTTTCTTTTCGTTTTTTTCATCCTTCTTTAATTCAGTATTTTTAAATACTATATTGCCTTTTAAGTACTCTTTTTTTATTCCTGTTATTCCGTTTATCAAATCAATTAAATACCCTTCCGATTCTTTATCCTGTAACACACTTTTAAATACTACGTCATACGTCATTGGTATTACCTTATTTTTTTCTTCAACCATGTATTTTTTCTCCCTTCCTTTGCATATTAACATTTCAATTTTTCATTATCAAATTACAAAAATGGATTAATTGCACATAAAAAGACTAAAAAAAAGACATTTCACTTTAAAAAAAATGTCTTTTTAGTATTGTTTTTTTACTAAAAAAGAGAATTAGTAAAATTTCATTTTTTACAAATTAACATTATGATATACTTTTTGAACATCTTCAACTTCGTCTAGCATGTTAAGTAATTTATCAAAGTTTTCCTTATCCTCGCCTACCAAGTTTACCATTTCATTAGGAAGCATTGTTACTTCGTCCACTAAAAATTCAGCATCATTTTTACTAGATGTAATAGCATCCTTTATTTTAAATAAATCTGCAGGATCGCCATAAATGCTTACATTCCCATTTTCTTCTTCGATTTCTTTAGCATCCACTTCACCCATTAAAAGAGCCTCTAAAGCTTCATCCTCATTCATATCTTTTACAACAACAACAGATAAATGTTCATACATATGAGACACACAACCTGAAACACCCATTTTACCTTTTGACTTAGTAAAAGCATTTCTAACCATGCTTACCGTACGATTAACATTATCAGTTAAACAATCAACCATAACGGTTGCACCACCTGATGCAAATCCTTCATAACGAACGGAAGTATAACTTTCATCAACCCCACTGTTTACCTTATCTATTGCCCTTTTAATAACGTCTGCCGGAACTTGTTCCTTTTTAGCCTTTTCAATTAAATGTCTTAAACTTAAATTACCATTTGGATCAGTACCGCCCTGCTTTGCAACTTGATATATTTCCTTTGCATAACTAGAATAAACCTTAGCCTTAGCAGCTCCCGTTTTCGCCTTGCTAGCTGCTATATTTGGAAATCTTCCCATTTTATCACCTCTTTATACACGCTTATTATCATACTTTATTTTATAATATTTTTCAAGCTTTTATGTTTTATGTATAAAAAAAGGATAATGCGCTAATAACCTAAACAGGGTGATTAAAATGATTAAAATAATAGAAAAAGATTTATTAGAAGACCAATTCATAATAAAACCATTTACAAAAAATATTAGCTTAAATGAGACCATTTATTTTTCAAAAGATAACATATATTATTTTGGCAATTATAAAAAAGATGCAATTACGAAAATTAAAAACAAACTAATTAAAAATAAAAAAAGAATTATTAAGGCCGTTGAAAACGGCGTTAAATTTATCGTTTGTGGAAATAGTATCGATATGTTTAATAACACGTTCAATCACAGAGGGTTTAATTTATTTACTAGCTATAATCCTAATAATTTCAAAAGAAAAATAAAAGGAATAAAAATAAAACAAAAATACAAGCATAATAAAATTAAAAAAGTAGATAGCATTAAAGAAGTAATACCTAGTGAAAATTTTTTATATAAAAATTTTCTATGCATAAGAAACAAAAAAATTATAGAAAAAAAGCTTCTATAATTTTTATTCTAATTTGTTTTTTGTTTCCAATTAAAGCTATAAGAAACATCAGATGTTACTAAAAAGTCTTTTCCACGATCATTATAATCAAAAACGTTTCCTACAAATAGAAAATAAACAGACTGTTCGGGTTTAACAATTATATTTCCTGTTGAGTCATCAAAAACTTCAGCTAAATCTTCATCAGTAGTTGCTAATGTTCCATCAGCTTTTTCAACTCCTAACGGAGCAAAAGAATATATGTTAATGTAACCCCCAATTTGACTATTTATATCATGACACTCATCAGCTTCTTCTATCTGTCCATTAGTCTGATCAATCTGCATATTTGGTCCACCATCAATACAAGCTTTTCCAGAAGCAGTTATACCATCAGACATATTTAAAACGGCATCCATCGTCCCGGCATTGGTCATTTTAACCGTAAAATAACGTCTTGCTCCTGGATAATCAAAATCAACATTAAGAGAAACCGTATTATCAACTACTGTACAACTATCATTTTTATATCCACCTTCGGGATCCAATCCATTTTCCGATAAAGAACCAAATACTGGGTTAAATCCTGTACTACATGTCGCCGTAATATCAAATTCACCCTTAGCGGTAGCAGTACCATTTATGGTTATGGTATCTGAAAATATTGCATAACCTACCATCATGGTTACTGCAAGAGCTAGCACTCCTATTATTATTCCTTTTTTCTTATTCATACTTTTACTCCTATCTTCCTATTATTTCTTGTTTATAATATCATATACCCCCCCCCGGTCAATATTTTTAAAAAAATGTGTAAAAAAAAAGTATTTCTACTTTGTAATTTGCAACTTAAATGGAGATTTAAAATTAGTATCTGTTTTTTCTTTATACTCAAAAAGCATATTAAGTAAAAAGTATAAAACTAAAATTAAAATAACTATCTCTAATACATTTATAACATTTTTTAATACTGGACTAATACCAGACTTCTTATCCTTTTGATAAGAACCACAAGATTTACAATAAGTATCAGTATCAAATATTTTTTCTCCGCAACAAGAACAATATTTATTACCAGTTAATACAATCTGTTTTATAACAGTTTTTTCTTTAACTTTAGTTTGAGCTACTTCTTGTTTTTGGTTAAGTTCATAGTTATCAAACTCAAATGGTTCATAGTCCTTTAGAGTTATAGCTTCCTTAGAAACGTTATTTAAAGAAAGAGAAAGTAAAACCTTAATAAGAAAATATAAAACAAAACCACCAATAGAAATGTATAGATAAATCCTTAAGTTAGATAAAATTTGAAGCATTGTTACCGAATTATTAATAACACGATAATTAAACACGTTTATTAAGTATATTATCGCAGCACTTATTCCAATGCCAAGAGGAACAAACGTAAGCATTTTCTTCAAGGCTGAACACCTCCCTTAAAAAGTCCTTTTTAAATGTCTCTATTATAATCATTTTATGAAAAAAAGCAAGTTATTATTAAACTTACTCTCTGTTTAAATATTCATCATAAGTGCACATTTTATCAACGTACTTACCATCTTCCTTAAATTCAATTATACGATTTGCAACACTATTTATAAGCTCATAATCATAAGAAGAAAATAAACATACACCCCTAAAGGTTTTCATTCCTTTATTAAGAGATGTAATTGATTCTATATCCAAGTGATTAGTAGGCTCATCTAGTATTATAACGTTAGCTTTTTTTAACATCATACGAGAAAACATCAATCTTACTTTTTCACCGCCAGAAAGTACTCCTACCTTTTTTAAAGCTTCCTCTCCAGAAAATAGCATTCTACCCAAAAATCCTCTTAAAAACGCTTCTTCTTGTTCCTTAGAATAAGGCCTTAAAAAATCTACTAAATTAACATCTTCTTTAAAATAATCATCATGATCCTTAGGAAAGTATGAATACGAAACGGTTGTTCCCCACTTAATCGTTCCACAGTCTGGCTCTAATTCTCCAGTTATAATTTTGAAAAGCGTAGTTTTAGCAAGTTCGTTTTTTCCAACAAAAGCTACTTTATCGGTATTATTTATGGTTAAGTTTAAGTTTTTTAAAACTACTTCTCCACCAATCGTTTTACTAACACCTTTAAGTTCTAAAACATCACGGCCTAAGTCTCTATCAATATCAAAATTAATGTATGGATATTTTCTTGATGATGCTACCATATCATCAAGTTCTATTTTTTCTAAGAGTTTCTTTCTTGATGTAGCTTGTTTAGATTTAGATGCATTCGCACTAAACCTTCTAATAAATTCTTGTAACTCTTTTATCTTATCTTCTTTCTTTTTATTAGAATCCCTCATTTGCTTTTGAATAAGTTCGCTTGATTCTAACCAGAAATCATAATTACCAACGTACATTTTAATCTTACCATAATCAATATCAAGTGTATGAGTACATACCTTATTTAAAAAGTGTCTATCATGCGAAACAACAATTACCGTGTTTTTAAAATCTAGCAAGAAGTTCTCAAGCCATATCTTGGCACTTATATCAAGATAGTTGGTTGGTTCATCTAAAATTAATATGTCTGGGTTGCCAAATAAAGCTTGTGCAAGCAAAACCTTAACCTTATCTTCACCAGATAAGTTTTCCATTTTATCACTATAATATGCTCTATCAAGACCAATACCAGAAAGAAGAATCTCTGCATCAGCCTCAGCTTGCCATCCATCCATCTCAGCAAACTCTGCTTCTAATTCCCCTACTCTTAACCCATCCTCATCATTAAAATCGGGTTTAGAATATATTTCTTCCTTTTCTTTCATTATGTTATAAAGTCTTTGATTTCCCATGATTACGGTTTCAACAACACCCTTATCATCATAAGCATTATGATCTTGTTTTAGCACTGACATCCTATCATTGTCTGTTAAGATAACTTCTCCCGTTGTAGAATCAATTTCTTTTGACAGTACCTTTAAAAAAGTAGACTTTCCTGCTCCATTAGCACCAATTACCCCGTAACAATTACCAGCGGTAAACTTTAGATTCACGTCCTTGAATAAAGTTCTTTTTCCAAAAGTTAAACTAAGGTTATTTACTTGAAGCATAAAATCACGTCCTTTTCTTATATAAGTTTACTAAAGAAAATAGTAAAAAGCAAGTAAGTAAAAAAATAGCTTTTAAAGGCTATTTTAATCATTATAATAATGAAGCGTTAATACCACATCTTTTCTATCTTTTTCTGATGATGAAAAACCATTTGGATCAATATATCTTTTAGATTGTAAAGAAGGTTTATCACCATTTAGTTTAATTAAACTTGGTTTGCGTTGTCCTTTATTACTACTAAGTAATGAAGCAATTACTTTTTCATCTTTTATTAAAACTAAATCACATAATAATCTTCTAATATAAAAATCTTTTAATTCCAAATTTGTGGGTAATCTATCCATAATATATTTATCCCTTCTTGTAAGCCTTATCATTAGACATGAATAGTTTTTCCATATCAACATATGTCATTCTAGGTTTGATAACATAAGATTTTTCTAACTTAAGCAAAAAATCCTTTGTCAAAAGAAATGGTTTTAAATTTACAGTTTCATCTATTTTTTGTTCTTCATAAGATTTTAAAACCTTATTATATTTAGTTAACGTATCAGTCTCAACAGCTTTTACTCTCATAATTTATTGTGTTCCTTTCTTGAAATCATATTATAGCATAAAACAAAAGAAAAACAACCAACTATAATTAAATGAAGTAATTAAAGGTCTAAGAAAGAATTTTTGGAGCATTATAAATTATTAGTTCATGTTGGCACCTAGTAGCTACAACATAAAATAGATATCTTTCGTCTTTAGTATATTTATTATCTTTATCAGTATAAGAAATCACCGAATCAAATTCTAAACCTTTCGCGAGGTAACTTGGAACAATTACTAAGTTTTTATTAAACTCTTTATCACTATCTTCCATTAGACTTATACCTTCTATTTTATCTTTTAATTTATCATATAATTTTATTGCTTCATCTTTACTTTTAGTAATTATCGCAAGTGATGCATATTTTTCTTTTAAAGCGTTTATATCATTTTCTATTGCGTTCATATCATCTCTAAATTTAACTGGTACGTTATTTTCTCTTCTAATCGCACTAACGTACTTTAAACCAAGTATTTTATTAGTGTATGCTATTATTTCACCAGAGGAACGATAAGTTTTATTTAGTTCAACGTACTTGCTATTTTCGTTTAATATATCTGTTAAAACTTCTAAAGTATCATACTTTATATATGGATTAATCGTTTGGTTAACATCTCCTAGTATCGTAAATGATGCTTTTTTAAATATCTTACTTAGTATTATATATTGCATTTCATTATAATCTTGCGCTTCATCAACAACTATTTGCCTAATTAAGTTACTGTATGGAAAACCATTTAATAATCCTTTTAAATATATAAAGCATAATGCATCTTCATAATTAATTTCTTTTGTGTTAAGTTTTACTGTTTCTTCTTTACCATAAGCATTTATAAATGCTTTGCTTTTATATAAATCTTCATATATTTTCTTAAAATCAGGTTTTATATTAAGCCTTTCTTTAATTTGTTTCATAAAGCTTCTTTTTCCTTTACCATAGCTAATTCCAGTTTTATCACATAAGTGTTCAGCCATTTTTTCTATTCTTTCAAATAGTGGTAATCTATCAAACTTATCTTTTAATAAATTATTTAAGTATTTCTTTTCTATAGTTTCTATCTTAAGTTCTATATCATCTGTTATTAAAATATTTTGCTTTATTTCTTTTGCATAATTATCTATTACATCTATCATCTTTTTAGATAATTTAAACTTAACAAATTCTGGTTTATTTTCTTTTCTATCGTAAAACCTTTCAATAAAATCAGTAAAAGTTTCTACCCTTTTAAATTCCTTAGCATAACTTATGGCAAAATCATGAAAAGTAGTTTCCCCAGTGTTTTCTTCTCCAAGCTCTGGAAGTACGTTTGATATATATTCTGAAAATACATTATTAGGTGAAAAAATAAGTACGTTAGATGATTTTAAATTCTTTATTTTATATAGCAAGAACGCTATTCTATGAAGTGCTACCGACGTTTTACCAGAGCCAGCAATTCCTTGAACTATTAAATGTTTATTTGATATGTTTCTTATTATATCGTTTTGTTCCGATTGTATGGTGTTAACAATATTTTTCATTTTATCAGAGGATTTTTCTGATAATACTTCCTGAAGGCATTCATCAACTACGTTTAAATCATTATCAAACACTCTTAACAATTTATTATTTTCTATCTTATATTGCCTTCTAAGTGACATATACCCCTTTATTTCTCCATCAGGTGCCTCATACTTACAAGGTCCTACTGGATAATCATAAAACAAACTAGCAATTGGACTTCGCCAGTCATAAACAAAATAATGTAAATCTTTTTCTACGTTAGTTAAACCTATATAAACTTTTTTTACAGCTTCATCATCTTCTTTAAAATCAACTCTTCCAAAGTATGGTGAATACTGCACTTTTAAAAGCTTTTTATAACACTCCATTTTCATAAGCATAAAGCCTGCTTCAAGTTCTGATGACATAAGACCGGTTTGCATTTCAACTTTATCTATGCTTCCTTTATCTTCCCACAAAACCTTTCTAAACTCAGTTAATTTACTTTCTTCAACGTGAATTTCTTTTCCCAAAACATCTATTTGATTAGATATTTCCTTTGATGCATTTCGTAAGTAGCCATTTTCTTCCTTTAACTCTTTTTCGGTTAAAGCCATGATGTATCACTTCCTTTCTAACAACGCAAAAAACCACATATTACTATGTGGTGGGTATATATATTTACCCAATTTTTGCAAAAACGTCATCTTAATTATATATCATATTAAAATAAATGCAATATAAAAACTTACAATTATCTATCTTTTTTTACATTTTCTTTTACTACGTATCCTGCTGTTTTTGTCGAACAATAAAAATACGGAACATTATTTTTTTGTTCCATACTTTATTTCTAAATATTTTTTCTTTTGAGTAATATATTCTTCAGTAAATATAATTTTAATTTCTTCATTTGTTAAAGGTTCAACTCTTTTAATCTGACAATATTTTTCTTGTTCTTCTACTGATAATTCTTTATTTAAATCAGTATATTCTCTAGCGAATAATTTACCTTGAAAACAATTTAAATAAATAACTAAATCGGAATAATTAAAATTATCTGGATTATTGCCAACATACTTTGGTTTTACTAGATCGAAATATTTCTCATCAACGCCAATCGCTATTATTAAATAAATATTTTTTTCTATTAAATTCTTTCCTTTAAAATGCTTATAAAATCTACTAACTTCCATAATTTCACCTATGTTTTAATTATACTATATATTAATTGATTTTACTATTATTTATTTTTACACACCTACCAGGTACCCCGACTATGGTAACGTTTTTTAAAACATCTTTTAAGACAACTGCTCCTGCACCTATTTTAGAATTATCTCCAACAGTTATATTACCAAGTACTTTAGCACCAGCACCAATTAAAACATTGTTTCCTATCGTAGGATGTCTTTTTTTAGTTTTTTCATTACCTGTTCCACCAAGTGTTACCCCATGAAACATTGTAACATTATCACCTATTATTGCAGTTTCTCCAATTACAACGCCCGTTCCGTGATCAATAAAAAGACCCTTTCCAATAGTTGCTCCAGGATGAATTTCAATACCAGTTCTTCTTTTTGCAAATTCAGATATTAATCTTGCTATAAAAAACATTCTATGATTATAAAAAAATTTAGACATTTTATGATAGATTTGTACCCTAAAAGATGGATATAAAAATACCTCCAAAATACTTTTTATTGCAGGATCACCTTTTTTTATAGTTTGTATTTGTTCTTTAATAAATTTAAACATATATATTCACCAGTTTATATTATGAAAAAAAACACCTTTAGTTAAGTGCTTTTAGACTATTTTCCTTGCTATATAAGGAACTTCTTCTCTTGGTTCTTTTCCTTCAATTAAAATTCTTTTACATTTATCATAAGCATATTTTATTAAATTAGGATCTATTGAAATTCTATCTAGATACCTACCATAATATCTTTCTTCACAAAAAGCTAATACTCCCATTAATGATATTTCCTCATATAATAAGATTAAAGCATCATCAAATTCAGCATGTTGATTTATTAAAACAGAAACAAAGTCTTGATTAAACATAGATTTACATAATCCAAATATGTTCTTTTCATCATTTTTTAAAAATAAAGTTTTTGATAAAAGATCAACTAATTCTTCACCAATACCATAATAATCGAATGAACTATAATAATTAATTTCTTGTGTATTATAATTTCTACAGTAACGTTTATAGCTTAATTTTTCATTATATTTTCTAGCCACCATTAATGTTGATGTATATTCACATAATACTTCATCTATTAATAATAATCCAAATTTATAATAAGTATATGGATTATTGATGTCTTGTAAATATGTAGTATTATATCCATAAGAATATGAACTAACAGAAGAAGAAAAATTATTTTCAACATAATTTTTAAATATATCAAATTTATTAGGATAATTTTTGTTAAATAATTCTTTATGAATACTATTACAAGTATGAGAAAACTCATGGAACAAAACTAAGCTAAGTTTTCTTTCATTATTAAAAAGACTCAGGTTTATATATAAATTATTATCCTGCACTTTTGCATCACCAGCTAAATTACTATCTATAAATACTTTTAAATTAATTAACTTAGTTTTAAATAAATTTGCTTGAGTACTATTAAATAATCCTAATTCTAAACCATATTTAATATATTCTAATATATATTTTTCAATTTTTTTATTATAATTAATTTGCATTATATCCCCCATTAATTAATATTAATTCAAAAACTTTGTTTTATTTAGTTCTTTATTTTCTTTAGCTTGATTATCAAAATCAACATAAACTTTTTCACACCACTCATTAAACTTTATATTTTTTAATTCTTCTAAACTATATAAATATGTGCAACTAATGTCAAAATAATCAAAACTATTTCCTTTTATATTTAACTTGTCAAAATCTGGATAAGCATTTATTTTTATTTTATTACCATCAATCCATAAAGTATAATAAAAGTCCAAATTATTTATACCCAAAGTATAACCATCACTATTAATTATAAATTTACCAAGATCAGATTCAGTTATGTTAACTTTATACTTGTTTTCAAATATCTCATCAATTATTTCTCTAGCCTTATAAAAATTATCTAGATAACTTTCAGAATAAAATTCTTTTAACTCACCATATTTACTATCTTCATCTATTTGTCTATCATAATTATCAGTAATTTTAGATACAAAAGTATCTTTATATTCAGAAAAAACCATAGCATCTAATATTGATACTAATTCAATTGCTTTTTGTATTGATGTGTATTTAGATAATTCTTTAATAAGTTCAAATGTGTTCCCGTTAGTATATAAATCAAATACTTTTTCTATTCCTAATATTAATGCTAAATCATTTACAATAACACATTTTTCAAAATATCCATAATCATCATTAAATAAAGATACTGCACCTTCATTAAAACCATATCCAAACATCAGGGTAGATAATCCTGTAGTAGCAAGACCATTTTTAGTTATAGCATGTAAATTTTCATGAGATACTGTAAAATTATCTTCTAAAGAGTATACAGAATATCTATTAGTATAAGAATTATAACTACCACTCCACCAACCAATTTTTTTTGCAAGTGTACTCATTAATTTAATATCTATTGTTTGAGCAGAAGTACACATGTTAATAATTGATTCCTCATCCATAAATTCAGCGTACTTATTTAAAACATTTTCTTCAAACGAATCTATTATAATTACCTTTTCCTCATCAGATAAGTTTTTATTCTTATTTATACTATCTTCAAATAACTTTTTAATCATTTCTATATTATTTAAATCCAAGCTTGAATCAGACGATATTGCATTCCCAACTGAAATTTTTTTACTATAAAATTTAATATTTGGAATTAATGTTAATGCTAATACACCTGATAATATCCCCGCTAATATTCTTTTTGCACAATTATTTTTAGTACCTTTTTTATTCATATAATAAAACCCCTTTTTTATAGCCATATATATTAACAAAAAATATATATTTTGTCAAACATATGTACTATAAATAAAAATCACGATTTCTCGTGATTTCATTATTTATATAATTAATTGCCCTTTTAGTATTTTAATTCTCCCATCCTTGATGTTGGAACAAAACCAGCATCTGCATTTATTACATCTGGTATTCTGTTTACTATGCTAGCACATGTAAGTTCTACGGTTGCTGGCTTTTCAATTACAAGCGTTGTATCAGGTTCACCATAAACAGTCCACTCGTTTCTATCAAACTCGTCTTTGTTATACACCTTACCAATGCACTCTGTTTCCAAAGTTATTCCTTCTTTAGTTTTTGTTGTAACAACCGCACTCATACCAGTTGCCATGTCAGCTTTAACCGTCATGCCTAAAGTACTTGATTCTATGTCATAACTATTAAATTGTGGCACGCATTTTTGAGTTTGACTAATAACCGTAAGTCCTAGCTTATCACAAAGCCATCCATTTACATTCCACATATAAGATGGCGCATACTTTCCGCTTTCAATTAATTTTTGTCTTTCTTCGTCAGATATTTCATCCGCTGATGCAATTTCTGTTTCAAATTCTTCTTTAGTAAGTCCTGCTCCATGTGCTTTAGCAAGTGCAATACCATAATCTTCCACGTTATAAGAAGAGCTTCCCTTTATTTTGGTAATATTATGACTAGCACCTACTAAAGTAGTAATTAAATTACCCCAAAACGCATCCTGATAACCACTACCAGTAATCGTACAATCATTTTCTTTTGCAAGCTTATCAATTTCTTTTGTTAAGTTAGGATTAGAATTCATTGGATAAAACGCTTCTTCACAAGTAGTTATTGCGTTAACTCCACATTTAGCGCAAATAAGTAGTGCATCTTTAACATCATCAAGTAAACTCATCGTCGTAACTATCGCACAATCTGGTTTTAATTCAGTTAATAAACCTTCTACATTTTTAACATCATTTATAATAACGCCTAGTTTTTCACACCCTATTATTTCACCAATATCTTTTCCTATAACATCCGGATTAACATCTACCGCTCCAACAATTTTACCACCATTTTCTATTACGTAACGCATGGTGTAGACACTCATTTTTCCACAGCCATATTGAAATATTTTTAAATCTTTCATATCATTTATCCCTTTCTTAATCATATTATAACATTCATATTTGAGGAATTTATCAAAATAAAGGAAAAAGTTACGGTTTAAACCATAACTTTACGTTAATAAGAATATGTATCACTAGCGTTAGAATCATTCATAAAAAACATTGCTAATAATTCTTCGATGCTCATCGTTGTTGCATCTTTAACATCAAAATCAAGTAATTTATATCCTTCCTGATTTTTTAAATTTATAAGTATTTGATTTAAAGCATCAGAGGTAAGCTCTTCTGAGTTAATTGGGTTGTTTACATCTTTTAAATCTATTTTTTTATTATACACATACTCATACTTCATATTAAATGCCATAGTTATTCCACCACTTTTAACACTTATAACATATCCATCTTTATTTTCAGTCGATTGCTTTATTTCTACCGTAACATCATCAGAAATAATCTTTACTTTAATTAAATCTTTGTTCCACATACTAGTATATAATTTAATCTTTAATGTTTTAAAATCTTCATAACTTGCATTTTCATTTAAAGAAGCTTTAACCTGATCCTTATCTTCACCAGCAATACTAGCATAAGCATTAATAAAATCATCATTTGCAAGTAAACGCTTAGTAATGTAATCTTCCATCTCTTTTGCATTTTTTTCATTCAAAATAAGTGTTGATACCCTTGCCTTAACTTTCTTATTATTAAGCATAATTGTTTCTTTACCACTTTCAAAATAATTATTTTGAAGCGAATCATTAAAAGCGTCTACAAAGGAACTTAAAACAGTTTTTGTACTTTTAACATCAACTTTATTAAAAACATCTTCAAAATCACTTTCTTCTGCCATTATTGGCCTATCATATAAGTTATTAAGCATTATGTAAAACTCTTTATCATATTGAAAATAAGCATTAACAAACTCTTTGTCATTATAATTTGTTACAAAGTTATAAAGAACTGTTTTTTTATTATAGTCGACTCCGCCGGCTAGCTTAATTTCAAATTTATTAAATATATCTTCGAACTGCTTGCTCCCGGTTCCTTTAACTAATGGTGATAGAGAAAGTGATAAATAAATTGAATCATAATCACCTTTAATTTCGGACAAAGAAGCTTTATAGCTTTCATTAACAACCTGTTTAAAAACGTTTTTAGGCGAAAACCTTGATAAAACAAATGTTAATGCAGCACCTAAAACAAATAAAACAGAAAAAGTTATACAAAGTGAAATAATAAGTCTTTTTTTTGATTTTTTATTAGTGTTTTCATGTTTTTGATTCTTTAATTCTTCTATGTCTTCTTTTTCATAAAATTCTAGTTTTTGATTACTATTTAATTCCTTTCCACAATTAGCACAAAATTTAGCGTTATCTAAATTATCAGCACCACAAAAAACACATTTCATATTAATCCTCCTATCTTATATGTTAATTATAACATATGAACTAGAAATTATGACATAATATGACACAAATTTTACAAAAGTATCTATTTAATATATAATAAAACCAAGGTGAAATAAAATGAGCAACAGTATGAACTATTATGAGTTACTTGGCATAAAAAATGATGCTACTGAAGCAGAAATTAAAATTGCATATAAAAGTCAAATGAAAAAATGGCACCCAGACTTAAATAAGAGCGATGAAGCAGTTTCGATGTCATCTAAAATAAACGAGGCTAAAGAGGTTTTATTAGATATTGAAAAAAGAAAAGATTATGACGAATACTTATCAAGAAAAGAAACCGAAAGTTATAACAGATATACTCAAAGAAAAGCAAATAGTACTCAAGAACAAACAAATAATACTAACGATTCCATGGTAACAAAGTGGGAATACTTAAGAGATTGGCTTAAATTTAGCACTTATAAACCGATAATAAAGATAATTGGAACAATAGGAGTATTATTTGAAAGCCTATTATGTTTAATAATCAAACTAATTTTAATATTATTAGCATTTATCTGTAACATGGGAAGCTACATGATAAGAAACTTATTTAATTATTTATCTCCGGTTATTGGAATTATGGCATTTTTATTAGTAGCACAATTTTTAACCAATGGTTTAAAAGAAGTAATAAAACAAAATAAGGAAATTTTAAGAGGGATTATAATACTCTTGTTAGTTTATCTTTCAAGCTTTATTTTACCATTACTATCAAACCTAATTTTATCACCAAAAGTATTTAATGTTTTATATAATAAAATAGACATAAACTTATTTAAAAAGTGTGTTGGTTATAAAGATTAATAGACATAGTTTAAATTATTCTAATAAATGCATAAAAAAACTTCCCTCGAAGGAAGTCATTATTCATAATGGCGGAGTGAGAGGGATTTGAACCCTCGCGCCAGTTGCCCAGCCTACACCCTTAGCAGGGGCGCCTCTTCAGCCTCTTGAGTATCACTCCAGCTGATAAAATAATTTTACACTATTAAAAAAAATAGGTCAAGTATTAAACAAAATTTACCTATTTTTTTTCATTTTTTAACTTATAACTTTTTTCCATCACCTTAGTAAAGTTCTTTTTGTTATTTTTATTATTAAAATTATGGATTTCATTTATTTTATCCGGTGGAAGAATATTATATCCTAGATAACCACTTACTATTTTTTGTAATAAAGTTATATTACTAACAGAAAAAGAAATCGTACTAATTAAATCTTCTTCAATCATTGATATTATATCGATATCAAACTCATCATAAAGCAAATTATTGGATAACAAATATTTCTTATACACATAAAATGATTCTATCATTTCTAAAATAACGTACTTATAAGCATCAAAATCTTTTCTTTCTAAATTAATCAAGTCTTCCACACCAATTTGAACCGTAGTATTAAAGGCATCGTTATCATTCTGTCTTTTCCTTTCATGATACTCCTCTAAAACAGACATAGCATCATATCTGTTCAAATAAGAAAATGCATCAATTAAAAAGCATGGAAAAAATTTCATCAGATAACTTTTATCCTCAATCGAGCGTTCAACAAGATTTCTTTTATAATAAACATCAGAATCATAGAAATAATTTACATCTTCTAAAAAGCTCTTAAAGATATTTATTGTCAAACGATCCTTAAGTTCCCCGATATTAGAAAAACTTTTTAAATATAAAATATTTTTTAATAAATCCTTATCTTCTGGATACATTGTTAAACTTAATTTAGTTACTAAATAAGTCGACTCAAACACCAAGCCCAATATATAATCATATATTCCAGAACCGTTCTTTATATTATCATATAAGTTATAAAATAAATCTATGTATTCATAGTTTTTATCCTCTTTCGATATTTCAAATATAAGATTACTAAGATATTTTCTTATTTCATCATTATAATTTACTACTTTCATTCCAAACTCCCTAACATTCAATTATATATTAACACACAATTAGTATATTTTTCAATTATTTGATAATAATATTAAGGAAAGGAAGAATAAAATGAAAAATAAAGATAAGAAAAAAGGTTGTAAAGATTGTAACTGTAATGAAGTTATAGAAAAGAAAGTTAAAACCATGGAAAATGGCAAAGAATATTACGAGGAAGTAGAAAAAAAAGAAGTAGACGAAAATCAGGAACAAGATAGTAATGAATAAAGAGCCAAAATGGCTCTTTTTATCTATGTCTTAATTTACCTTTCATACCCTTAGTACCTTTTGTACCATCAAACGTTGATAAAATATTTGATTCAAAGATAGTTGTCTTCTTTAATTTTTTCTTAAAACGCTTAACAGCGATATTAATCATATCGTCTAATAATTCATCATATTCCTTGTTTAAAGGCATCCATAAATAAAATGATAAACATCCTGGAATAGTATTAAGTTCATTAATATAATATTTTTTAGCTTTTTTATCATATAAATAATCTATTCTAACTACACCTGATGCACCTAATGCTCTAAATGCTTTTTTAGAAGTTTCAGAAATATCCTTAGCTAACTTTTCTGGAATATCAGCAGGTATTACACGATCAGCAGAAACCATTCCTTTAGATGCTCCGCTAAACTTTTTAGCAGCACCCTTTTTAGCTCCACTACCAATATATTTATCATTAAATGATAATATCTCGTCTTTACCCATAACTTGCTCTATGCTAGACGTTTCCATGTAACTATTAGATCCTAATACGCTACAGTTAAGCTCAGTCATGTTACCGATTACTTCTTCTACTAAGATTTTATCATCATATTTAGTAGCTTCTATAATTGCTTCTTTTAAAGCCTCTTCATCTTTAGCAACACTAATTCCAATGCTGCTACCTTGTCTTGCTGGTTTAACAATTAAAGGATAACCAATTTTTTTGGCATCTGCTAAAATTTTAGCTTCATCTTCAAAATATTCATTATCATAAAACCACATATACTTAGTAACAGGAATATTTTCAGCTTCCAATATTTGTTTTTGGAATACCTTATCTTGTCCTACCGTACATCCATAAATATCACTACCGGTATATGGAACACCAAAAGTTTCAAGCATTCCTTGAATGTTACCATCTTCCATGTTATATCCATGAACACAAGGAACAACAATATCAACCGTTGCAATAGTTTTCTTAAATAAACCATTTTTATTTTGTAAAACTAATGCTCCATCTTTGTTATAGCACACTACGTTTTTACAATAACGTTTTAAAAGTTCTGGTTCCTTATAAACATCCATTTCTTTTAAAGGTGCTCCTGTATACATATCGTTTTCCTTTGTTAAATACATAGGAATAACCTCATACTTATCAGTATTTAAAAATCCCATTGCTTGAACAGCGGTTATTATACTAACTTCATGTTCCGTTGTTTTTCCACCATATAAAACTCCAACTCTTATTTTCATACTTTAATCAACTCCTATTCGTTATATATATCAGGTAAATCATTTTCTATTAAGCAATAACTTTCTTTACCATTAGATAAACTCTTAACAAGGTTAAAAGCTTCTTTCGTGCTTTTTACAACATATATGTTCTTATCGTTAAACTTAACTTCTTTTAAACCATCTTTAATTGGTTTAGTTATTTTTTCTCCAACTAAAATTACTACGTCACAAGAATCTTTCATGTACGTTCCAAACTTTTTATTAAGTTCGTATGACTTATCACCAAGCTCTACCATACCTGGCGTCATAACTATTCTTAACCCTGGCATATCTTTTAAGACCTCAAGAGCCATCTTAGATCCAACCGGATTAGAATTATAAGAATCATCTATGTAAGTTATGTTTCCGACAGGTCTTAGTTCTAGTCTATGTTCTACGCTTCGAGCGCCAAGTACCGCTTTTTTCATTTGATCAACAGTTAGTCCAAACTCTTTAGATAAAGCAAGTGATGCTAATATGTTATATATGTTATTATAACCTAATAATCTAGTTGTAAACTCATACTTAGTTTTATCTCCTTTAAAGATAACGTTAAACGTTGTACCTTTGTTAGATGTTTTAATGTCAAGAGCACGAACATCTACGTCTTTATTATCAATACCAATCCAAATAATTTTACAATTATTTTTAAGT
This sequence comes from uncultured Clostridium sp., assembly GCA_947427095.1. GTDB lineage: Bacteria > Bacillota_I > Bacilli_A > RF39 > UBA660 > Aphodocola. The sequence continues at coordinate 150,585 of CANEGO010000001.1, forward strand.
TTATAATTAACCTGAAGTTCATCATCACCATTTAAAACTCCAATACCATCACTTGGAAGACTTTCGATAAGTTCAAACTTACCTTTTTGGATATTTTCTTGGGAACCAAATATTTCGATATGAGCAGTACCTATCTTTGTTAAAATACCATATTTAGGTTTAACTAAATCACATAAATCTTTTATTTCACCTACTTTGTAGGCACCCATTTCCGCGATTAATATATCATCAAACTTATCTAAATGGTTATTAACCGTTATGATAAGTCCATATGGTGTATTAAAGTTTTTAGGACTAGGAAGTGCGCTATACTTAACGTTTAATATATCACTTAATATGTTTTTACTACTTGTCTTACCATAACTACCAGTAATACCAATTACCTTTAAATTATTCATCCCCTTTAACTTGTTAACAGCTTTTGTCTTATATGATAAGTAAACCATTTTTTCAGCTGGTTTATTTATTATAACCACCAACATAATAACAAAGTTTAAAAGCATATCATATATAAATAAACATAAATATATGATGTTTACGTTTTTAACGAAATATAAACCTACGCATACTAATAAAAATAAAATTACGTTAGTAAAAATAAGTCTTTTTACCCTTGCGGTAACCTTTAGCTTAATCTTTGTATCAGCGTTTTTATTTTCTTTCATTTTTATCAAAAGAATGATTAGACATACTATAAAGAAATACACGCTTGTTATAAAGCTAGTTTCCAACTTAAATATTATTAACACTAAATAAGTAATTAAAACTACCAAAGAACATTTAAGTGGCGTTTTAAAAGATTTCATATCTTTTAAGGTCCATTTTAAAAACCTATGATCGTCATTATATAAATTTTGCTGCGCCATATGAAGTGCTTTTTTCAAATCATAAATAAGTAAAACTATAAATGGTATTAAACTAATATAAAACATTATATACACTTCCTCACTTTATAAAATTTCCTATTATATTTATTGTTTGCCCTAATCTTTCTAAGTATGCATAGTGTGTGCAACCTTCATAAAGAATAAGACCACAATCAGGTATTAACCTTTCGTATTCTTTAGTATCTTCCTCTGGCACTTCACTATCCATATCACCATAAATTAAGATTACTGGTGCTTTTATCTTTCTAGCATCCTCTGATAAATCCTCGTTAACCGTTTTAACTAAGACATCTTTCATAACTGGACTAGCCGCTTTATAATCACGGGATCCAATATGATTTTTTGCCCAACCTTCTAAATTCTTAATTCCAGGAACAGTCTTCATAAACTTAAGTATTTTAGTTTTTAGTCCTTTTTTATCATGCCCTCTAAGCGCCGGAGATAAAAGAATAACTTTTTTAACCTTGTTTCTAGAAGCAAACTTAACAGATACTCTTCCACCAAACGAATGTCCAACAAGGATTGGTTCTTTAACATCTAATTTTTTTAATAGTTCTTCAATCAACACGGTATAATCATTAACGTCCATTACGCTTTCTGGTTCAGGAGAGAGTCCAAAGCCCGGGAAATCAACAGCAATAATACGATAATCTTTCTTAAAAGGTTCTCCTAGCATTTGCATCATCTCTATTTTTTGTCCCCAACCATGAAGCAAAATTATTGCATTTTTTTTCTTATTTCCATAGTCTAAATAATTTATATAAAGTCCGTTTATGTTCAAGTTAATCACCTATTTCTATTATGGATAAATCTTCTTTACATATTATAACATTTTTATCATACAAAATAAAACAAAATAAGCATAATTACTTATTTTGTTTACTATTTATATACTTTTTATATTGTCTTTTACTTAACAGGCATTTTTTTACACCATCAGTTATATCTATCTGCCTATCAGCATCATAATAGGTTATAACATCATCATTTTCACTTACTATTCTTTTATCATCTGGTCCTTTAATAGTAACAATAACATTGTTGTTCAAGTCCTCTATTTGATCAACATCAATATGTTCTTCTTCACCAGTAATATCAAAATAAATACCTTTTTCATTTAAATAATCACATAATTCATTTAATTTTTTTGTGCTAGAAGACTTTCTGGCCAAATCATAAATACCAAGAAATATTTCTCCCCATGCAGCAACTCTAACTAAATAATGTACTATATTTATTATCTTATTATCGAAAACGCCAAAATAAAATTTAACTAAACCTATACCAACATCACTTGCCCATAAGCTCCAAAACAATTTATTATTTTCTAAATTATTCAAACCAGCAACATTAGCATAATTCTTAGTTAAAATACTTTTATTAAAATGTTTATATAACATATATTTTCTCACCTAAAACACTCCTTTTTCATTTGAATATGTATTATTTTAACATATACTCACTTCGTCAAGTTTTTTATTATTATTTACTATTTATATACTTTTTTCTTTGCCTTTTTGTAAGCGTAACATCATTTATTATATCTGTTACATCAATAAAATTATCTTGATCTATAAAGACTGTTTCAATATCAGACATCTTAGTAATAACTCCTTTACCTAAAAGTAAGTTTGTTGTTTTAACATCATCACCCACTTGTTCTTTAATTAAAAAAGCATGTAACAAATCCTCTTTTGTTATGTCTATATTAATATCATTTAATCTTTTAACTATTTCATCAAGTTTTTTTCTTGAACTTACTACGTTTTTCATATCATTAATTCCATAAAAAGCTTGACTTGTCATAATACCCACAAGTCCAATTCTTAATATATTAGCAAATAAATTATCCTCGAAGTTAAAAATTTGTTGAGCACCAGTAAGTGTCCAATAAGATAAAATTGATGCCCAATTAATTTTTGGATTTTGACTATGATTCTCAAAATTAGCATAATCAACAATTCTTCCTAATCTATCCATTCCATTTTCGTATAATTTATATTTTTTCATTCAAATTTTCCCCCTTTTTCATTTGAATGTGCATTATTTTAACATATAACCCCCCCCCGTCAAGTTTTTTTGACATGTGGAAAAACACAAATAAAGTGCACATTAATTGTGCACTTTATTTTAGAAAGTAGTATTTTAATTACGCTTATAATTTTTTTGTGTTTTTTTCATAAACTTCTCAGCTTTTTTATTGTTTTAATATACAAAATAACCACATATCATTAAATACAAGAGAATTTAAAATTCAACTAAAAAAAGTTCATTTCTGAACTTTTTTACTTTACTACTACGTTTACTATTTTATTTTTAATTACAATTACCTTAACTACTTCTTTTCCTTCAGTATGTCTTTTAACGTTTTCGCAAGATAACGCTTTTTCTTTGATCACATCTTCAGAATCATCTACTGATATAGTAATCGTTCCTCTTAATTTACCATTTACTTGAACTGCTATATCAAATTCAGTTTGAACAAGTTTCGCTTCATCATACACTGGCCATGCTTCGTAAGCAATCGTACCTTCATGTCCTAGCATGCTCCATAACTCTTCGGTAATATGGGGACATATTGGATTTAACATTTTAACAAGACCCTCCATATATTCCTTAGGAATAACGCTTTCTTTATACATAGCATTAACAAGTACCATTAAGTGACTTATTGCTGTATTAAATGATAATTTTTCATAATCATTTGTAACGTTCTTAACCGTTTCATGATAAAGTCTTTCTAAGTTTTTGTTTTCTTTAATTTCTTTTTGTTCTTCAGTATATAATCTCCATACTCTATCCAAGAACTTCTTAGCACCTTCAACGCCTGACGTACTCCATGGTTTAGAAGCTTCTAATGGCCCCATAAACATTTCGTATAATCTTAATGTATCAGCACCATATTTTTCTACTATGTCGCTTGGATTAACAACGAATTCTGGGAAACGTTTGCCCATCTTTATTCCGTTTTCACCCAATATCATGCCTTGATGAACTAATTTTTTAAATGGTTCTTTAACTGGAGATAATCCTTTGTCATAAAGGTAATTATTCCATATCCTAGAATACATTAAGTGTCCAACAGCATGTTCTGGTCCACCAATATATAAATCAACTGGCATCCAATGTTTTAACAATTCTTGGTTAGCGAACTCGTGTGTATTATGAGGGTCAATGTATCTTAAGAAATACCAACTAGATCCTGCAGAACCTGGCATCGTTGACGTTTCACGGATTCCTTTTTTACCATCTTTTTCATAAGTTTTCCACTCTTTAGCGTTTTCTAAAGGTGCTTTACCATTATGACCTTTATAGTCTTCTAACTCTGGTAATACAAGTGGTAATTCATCATCAGGAAGTAAATAATCTGTACCATCTTCCATGTGAACAACCGGTACTGGTTCTCCCCAATATCTTTGCCTTGCAAATATCCATTCTCTAAATCTATAATTAGTTGTTTTTCTTGCAACACCCATTTTTATTAATTTATCAGTGATAGCTTCTTTTGCTTCTTCTACCGTTAAACCAGTAAACTCTTCAGAATTAATAAGTTTACATCCTTTACCTAAGTAATCTCCCTTTTCAAAAGCAGCTTTGCTTACATCTCTTCCATCAATTACCTGAATCATTGGAATTTTATGTTCTATAGCATATTCATAATCTCTTTGGTCGTGAGATGGAACAGCCATAACAGCACCAGTACCATAATTTCCTAAAACAAAGTCTCCTAGGTATACTGGTACTTTTCTACCATTAACTGGATTTATCGCTTCTATTCCTTTAAGCACGCAACCTGATTTACCTTTATTAAGTTCGGTTCTATCCATATCGGATTTCTTAAGTGTTTCGTCAATATACTTTTGTGCTTCTTCTTTATTTTCTACCCTTGGCATTAATTCTTTAATTAACTGTCCATCTGGTGCGATAACCATGAACGTAATACCATAAATGGTTTCTATACAAGTTGTATAAATAGAGAACTTACCTCCACCTACTACGTCAAAGTCTACTTCAACACCGGTTGATTTACCTATCCAGTTTCTTTGCATCTCTTTAGTGGATGCTGGCCAGTCTATTTCATTTAAACCTTCTAAAAGTCTTTCCGCAAAACGAGGCTGATCAATACATAGTTGCTTCATGTTTCGTCTTACAACCGGATATCCACCACGTTCTGATTTACCGTCAATTACTTCGTCGTTAGATAAAACGGTTCCTAACTCTTCACACCAGTTAACTGGCATATCAATGTATTTTGCATAACCATCTTTATATAATTGTTTAAATATCCATTGTGTCCATTTATAGTATGATGGATCTGATGTTGATATTACTCTATCCCAATCATAATCGAAACCTAGTTCTTTAAGCTGATTAGTAAAATATTGTATATTTTTCTCAGTAAACCCACTTGGGTGATTACCAGTTTGAACCGCATATTGTTCCGCTGGAAGACCAAACGAATCATATCCCATTGGATGTAAAACGTTATACCCTTGCATCCTTTTCATACGTGATACAATGTCAGTTGCCGTATAACCTTCAGGATGTCCTGCATGTAAACCTACTCCTGATGGATAAGGAAACATATCAAGTGCGTAAAACTTCGGCTTCGAAAAGTCCCAAACGTCAGTTTTAAACGTTTTATTATCTTCCCAATACCGTTGCCATTTCTTTTCTATTTCTTTAAAATTATATTCCATAATTATTCACACTCCTTTTTATAATACATCGCAACTAAATGATACACTCCCGCAAATAAAGGGAATATTAAAATAAATGATACCAAAAGTCTTACGTAAACATTATCAATAACTCTAGTTATAGTAAACATAAACGCAACAATAAAAGAATCTGATAACATAAGCGTTTTAAAAACTCTTTTGTATCCTAATCTTACTATGTCTAAATTATACCTTAATACTAGATATTTTATGTTTACAGGAGATTTTTTTCTATCATATTTTTTAAGCTTTCTATATGAAAATAAATAATATCCCAAATAAACTATCAAAAAAATAACAATGAATTCTAACACAATCTTAGCAACTTCTACCATAATTCCTCCTGTTAAATAAAAAAAGTTCATCCTAAATAAAGGATGAACTTTCGTCCACGGTACCACCTTAATTTATACATAATTTATGTATACACTTAATAATCCATAACGAGATAAACCGTACTATATTACTATTATTTCACATAATAACTCCGAAGCTAGTTCACTTAGTACGCTTTGTTTATTCCCACCAAACATAAACTCTCTTTAAAAGCATATCTAACTTAATACTCTTCATCAACGTTTTAATACTTATAGTATATTATTTTAATTAATAAAAATCAAGTAAAAAAGAAACCTTAATTGGTTTCTTAACTAAAAATTAGCGATATTACGTATAATACGATACTTAGTATTACAGATGTTAATACTATTGTATAAACAGACTTAGAATCATTTAAACCAATTACTTCTTTAACTCCTAAAACAAAGTTAGTAATAGTAAATAATGAAACTAAAGCGATAACTAGTACAACTATTACTGGCGAGATCAAAACACCAATAATACTAACTAATATTCCAGTTAAGCTAAAGATTGCTAAAGAAGTAAGTAAATTAAACGAACCTTTATAACCAACTTCTGCCTTAAATATTTTACCTGCTACTAAATAAAGAATTAAAGCTTGCAAATAATAAACGCCAATTACCAAGATAGTAGTTATGATGAATATTTTAAAATATGGAATTTCAAAGTACGCACCAGACATTAACGAACTTAATCCACCATAAAGGTTTCCCATTGTTTCTTTCGTAAGAAGCATCGCGAATAATCCACTAATTATTCCTATTATAACAATGATTACATTGGCTAAAGCAAAGTTTTCTTCCTTTATAAAATTTTTCATTGCATCAACTGGTTTTGTAAACATTCCCTTAAAAAGTTCAAGCGCTTTACCAAAACACCGTTTAATATCAAAACTATTATTATTTAATTTACAATTACAAGTTTCTCCTTCATTTAATTTACGTCCACAATTTGAACAATATTTTGCCATTTTTAAATTCCTCCTAATAAAAATAATATTTTAAATTATCAAAATCAACTAGTTTATACCCTTTATCATAAGAGTATTCCATGCTTGAATAATATTTTCCACTACTTTCGCTAGTTTTTGTTTCGTCAAAAAACTCATAAGTTGTCTTATAATCATAATTGTATGAGAAAGAAACTTTTAAATTACCATCATCGCTAAATTTTAAATCGCTTAAAGTAACATTTTTAATGGTAATCTCAGTAAGGTAAGAGCGATCGTTTATATCTTCTTTAAACTCATCATAAGATTTTTGTAAACTAGTTAAATTATCATCTTCTAAAGAAATCAAAGTTTTAACTTCATCAAACATCTTATTTTCTCTAGCAACATTATAAATAGTTTGCAAATTTTTTAAAGTAATATCTTCTATTTCTTTTTTTACCACTTTAGAAATTTTATTAACATCAATTTCTAAAGTTGTGCTTCTAGAATAAGAGTTTGGTGTTATTGAAGTATCTATTTTAATCCCAAATGGATAAATAACTTTTACTGGGTAATTTAAATTAAATAATTCAGGTAAAACATAAACATCAAATTCATCAGTTGATTTACTTTTACTCATGTATTTATCTAACTTTATTCCAGCAACTTCTACCTCAGATCCCTTAATAACCTTAATTTGATAATCCCGAATAGTTTCTAACTCTGGATTACTAATCTTCCAATTATTAAAAAACAATATTTTATTTTTCTTATCTTTTATAAGCTTAATTGATACTGTGTCGTTTTTAGAATCATTTGTCACGTAATTAATCATTACAACGGCTGATAAATTATCCGCGCTAATAGTATCACTAATTACACTATAATTAACAACTTTATTTTTAGTATCTTTATCTTTTTTTGTTTCATTTAACTTTTTAAACACTTTTTTACTAGTAAAGTTTTTATCTTCAACATCAAAATACTGATAAAGCGTATCATAGTTATTACTTAGTGTTGCTTCAAAGTATTTAACCGCCAATCGTTTTGGTTTACACAAAGCACTTCCTATAACAAAAAACGCAATAATTAAGATAATAAAAAGCCCTGAAATGCCAATAATAATCTTATTTTTTTTATTTAATGGTTTTCTTTTATCTGGTTGCTTTTTTAAAATACTTCCACACTCTTCACAATACTTAGCCCCATCTTTAGCTTTTGCACCACACTTCTCGCAATACATATCTATACCTCCTTAATTTAAGGATATATAAAATAAAAATTAAAGTCAATTAAAAAATGCCATAATAAGCATTTTTTACATACGTCAAAAACATTTTATTTCATTATGTCTTTAAGAGGAATAGCCATTTCTTTTAGTTTTTAAAAAAACTTACCAGAATTCAAATCACCCAACCACATAATATACTGAATTATAAACAATACCAAGGATAATTTTATTAATGCTTAGTTTTTCTTACTTTTACATTTAAAGTATTTACTGATATACTATTTTTAGGTGATAAAGATGGAATTTAAGTATAGCTTAGACAATAAAAGATACCATACTCTTAATTATGACTTAGTAAAAAGATTTAATACCAGAGTATTTAAAGTTAGTTTAAACGGAGGTTTTTCTTGTCCTAACTTCAAAAATGGTAGTGGTTGTATTTTTTGCTCTGCTAAAGGATCAGGTGATTTTGCAGGCAATAAAGAAGATGATTTACTAACTCAGTTTAATAGTGTTAAATCTAAATTAAATAATAAGTGGCCTGATACTAAGTACATTGCTTATTTTCAAGCCAACACTAACACTTACGCACCTGTAAGTGTATTAAAAAAGAAGTTTGAAGAAGTACTTACCTTTCCTAACGTTGTCGGCATTAACATTGGAACAAGACCAGATGCTATAACTGATGAATGCTTAGAATACTTAAAAGATTTAAATAAAAGAACTTTTTTAACAATAGAACTTGGCCTTCAAAGTATGCATGATAATACTTTAAATTTAATAAATAGAGGACATAATTTAAATTGTTTTGATAAGTGCGTAAAACTATTAAAAGAAAATAATATAAACGTTGTTGTTCACATTATAAACGGACTACCAGGTGAAACATTTAGCATGATGATAGATACGGTTAGGCATTTAAATAAATTAAAAATAGATGGGATTAAAATCCATATGCTTCACGTACTTAAAAATACCAAACTTGAAGAATACTATAAAACAAAACCATTTCATTTGCTAACTAAAGAAGAATACGTAAACGTAGTATGCAACCAAATAGAAGAGTTAAATGAGGATATTGTTATACACCGACTTACTGGCGATGGTGCTAAAGATGATTTGATAGCACCAGATTGGACACTTAAAAAAGTATGTGTTTTAAATGACATTGATAAAGAATTAAAAAAACGTGAAACATACCAAGGATTTAATAAAAGTATTTTAAACAGGGTAAATTTAATATATAAAAAATTTATAAAGCCCAGGGATATCGTAGTTGATGCAACCTGTGGTAATGGCAATGACACCCTTAGCCTATCTAGATTAGCAAAAAAAGTATTTGCCTTTGATATTCAAAAAGAAGCTATAGAAAATACTAGGAAACTGTTTATAAGTAATAACGTTAATAACGTTACATTAATAAATAGTTCTCATGAATTTATGGATAAACTTTTAAATGATTATAAAAATAAAATAAGTTTGGTGTTATTTAATTTAGGTTATTTACCTAACGGAAATAAAGACATAACTACAAAAGCTAACACAACTTTAAATGCTATTAAAAGTTCATTTAAGCTATTAAATAAAAAAGGAATAATACTTGTTGTTTGTTATCCTCATGAAGAAGGTAAAAAAGAGTCTAAAGAAATAATTAATTATTTAGGTACTAATAAAATAAACTATAAAATATATAAAAACACAGATAACATAAATGCCCCTTTCTTAATAGAAATAAAAAATAATTCGGTTTAAAACCCGAATTATTTTATTATGTATGGATCATCAAGTTTTCCAGAACCAGCGTTAGTAATAACCTTATTAGATAAGTAAATTACTGGATTTATTTTTCTCTCATTACTAGCATATGATTCATCTATCGTAGTATAAATGAACATAACTTTATAAGTGTTTTCCGAAGAAGAATTTAAAGTCCAAGTATATATATCATCAGATGCCAAATAATTTCTATTCACACATTCCCTACTACTTAAATTAACACACGCAGTATCCAAACTTGCATTTTGATAATCACTAGCATTAAGTAATGAAACCTTCTCATTTTCTTTTATAAGCGAACATTCTTTTTCAGTACTAAATGCGTCAGTTATCATATATTTACCTACACAAATATTTTTCGATACCATTTTTGCTTTACTTTCTTTTGTAAAGGTTTCGTCATAATAAGTATTAAGTGTTTTACGAATATCAGTAAGTAAATAATTAGAAGTGTTACCGGAATTATCTTCACTTTCTGAGTTATACTTAGTATCCCAAGCGTAGCCATCAATTGTATACTTAGCTAAAACTAGTTTTATATCACCTGCTTCATCTATTTTAACTATTCGCCATAATAAATCATTGAAAGAAACATAATTATCTACGTCCTCTCCTTTGTATACATAACTACCCCCAACAGTATAAACTCCATTTCCTAATTCATCTGTTTTTGTATTTTTAATCTTATTCGATAAGTATTCTGGTTCATAATTACCTTTGCAAGTTAAGAATGGAACATATGAATAATCATTTTCGATTTTAGTAACTTCAACATACCCAGAACAACTATTTGCATTATCTTTGGGATCCGTAACTTCTTTTAATAATTCAGCTTCCACGAGAGAAGAAATGGTAACTTTAACAGTTCCGCCTTCTTCTTTAGGCAAAATATCTTTTCTATTTTCATAATAAGATTTTGCGGCACTAACCATTTTATTTTCTATTGCCTCATAACTATTTCCATTCCCACCAGAACAAGCTGATATAACAATTAACAAAATTATAACAACGATGGTACCACCTAAAAAGTAATAAGACTTATCTTTGATAAAACTCCATAAATTTTTCATTTTTTACACCTCATCTGCTAAATAAATTATAACTATTTTTAAGATAAAAGTAAACCATATATTTACCAAGTTTTATAAACAACATTTTTAGAAGATAAATATTTTTCTATTTCATCACGGTAAGCAATAAAATAAACACCGGTTATTTTAAAACCAGTCGCAATATAATTAGTCTCGAATTCCAAATCATTGAAAGTATAAATATCATCTATACATTTTTTAAATTCAGAACAGGAAACAATTATTTCGTCACCATTAACATCTAATTTAGATACGTAGTATTCCCCGTCATAAGCATCAAATAAAGTTTTTAAATCTTTACTATTTATTCCGTTTTCATAATTTATCTTAACCATCACAACTCCATCTTTTTTCAAATCTTCATAAGATAATACATCCGCTGTTTTTGGCGATAACATTAATATAAAATAAACAACTAGTAAACACAATAAAAAAAGACACCTCTTCATAATATTAATCACCATTATTATTATGAAAACAATGTCTTTTTTAATTCAAACTATTACATTTTTTTTGAGCTTTCTTCTGTTAAAACATTTGGAATTTCATCGACCTTAGTAGCTCCCTTTATAATAACATTTTTTCTTTTTCCATCAGGAGCAATTCTATCACCAATATTATATAACGTTTCTGAAGCCTTTTCTCTTACAGAAACACCATAATCAGATACACGATTAGCAAAATCATTTATCTTACTTGCAGCGTTTTCTTTCGCTTCCTCAAACGATTCGTTAAGATCTTTCTTAAACTCTCTATATTCTGTTTTAACCTCAGTTGCTGTTTTTGAAGCACTTTCTTTTATTCTTCTACTAGTGTTAACAAAAGCCTCTTTAATAATAGCATTAATCTCTTTACTAGGTTTAACTAACTGTTTTAATAAAGACAATCTTCTTTTTGCAGAATTATAAATTGCTCTTACAAGCGCATTATCACTACTAGCAATCTTATCAAAAATATTTTCCTTTTTCACAACTTTCAAAGTTGAAAGACCATCATTATCTAATATTTCTAATTCAAGGTTATTAAAGGTTTTAGCCGAAAGAACTTTTGACTTTATTTTCTGATAAACATTTTTTGGCATAGTAGCAGCAATCGCAGAATTAGCCGCTAACTTAGAAACTAAACGAGGATCAACTTCAATTCTATCTATGTTTAAAGATTCATCTTTTCCCACTCTTTTTATTAGTTTTTGTTCATTTATTCCAATGCTATTTGATACTTGTTTAAATAAAGAATCTCTTTTTTGAACCTTTTGATTTTCTAAATCTGCTTGACGTTTTTTTAGACTTTCTAACTCTTCATCAATCGATTTGCTGGTTTTATCATCAGAAAAAACAACATCATCTGCCTTATTAGAGTTTTCTATAACCCCTTGTTTAATTAATGATTCTTCAATTTTTTTATAAACTTGTAAATATTTATCGCTTCCGGTTTTTGTATGAATTGCATTTTCAACCCTAGCATAGGTATATAAATCATTTTTAACATTTTCATTACATACTTTTAGTATGGTATCTAACAACTTTTCATCACTTACAATATCATCAAAAGAAGATTTAATTATATCCTTGGTAAGATAGTTAGAAAGATTATTTTGATAAAAATCTATCCATCCTTTTTGTTCATTAATAAAATTAAATCCATGATCATTCATGTACTCATAAAAAGCATAAATAGTAGTAAATAAATCTTTATCTCTCTTTCCTACTACTTCTTGACCTAATAAGTGACTAACGTTATTCGGTTCCTTCCATTCCCCCTCTAGGGAATCTAGCTTAGTTTTTATACGCTCATATAATTCTTTATTCATAATAATCTCCTATTATTCTGATAATTCTTTAATTGCCTTTTGAACTAAATCCCAATCTTCTTTTTCGGTAATTGAATCTAAAATGTAACTTCCTTCTTCTTCCTTAATAATCGATGCATAAATATCAACATTTTCAGCCTTTTCATCAAAGGTATATAAAAGAAAACTCTTTTCATCATTTGGCTTCTTTAAAATAGTAATAACCTTTAAATCCATTTCCTTTCCTTCTGGGGTAGTTATTTTTATAGTTTCAAAGTCTTGCATTATTAATCCTCCTTATTCTCTATTTATAATTATAATAAATTTTTATCTATTTTACAAGAAAAAAGCATAATTATCATATATTTTTCCTTTGCTTTACTTAATATTTTAACAAAAAAGAGGAGCCATAGGGCTCCAAGGGGGTTTTGGTTGTACCCTCAAACTATATCGTAAGGGTACCTTGCGTGATATCATCACGCTATTATAATAATAAAGATTTTTAAGCGAATTGTCAATAATTTTTAGTATAATTTTTTACTCAACCGTAACTGACTTAGCTAAATTTTTAGGTTTATCAATGTTACAATTCTTTATTTTAGCCACCTCATAGGCTATCATTTGAAGTGGAATTATGGTAAGAAGTGATTGAAATAACTTATGGGTACGTGGAATTATAAGTCTTTCATCATACAAACGGCTTTTTTCATCATTTAGTCTATTAGTTATGTATAAAACATTTGCCCCTCTTGACTTTACCTCAATTATGTTACTTATCGTTTTAGGAGCTATTAAATCATCCGTCACTATCCCAATTACTGGTGTTCCTTCTTCTATTAGTGATATAGTACCATGTTTTAATTCTCCTGCTGCATACGCTTCACTATGAGTGTAGGATATCTCTTTTAATTTCAAAGACCCCTCTTGAGCTAAAGCATAATCTACTTTCCTACCAATAAAGAATATATCATTATGGCAAGAGAGCCTCTCGGCTATTTTTCTATATCTTTCATCGTTACTAAGTAGTTCTTCCATTTGACTTGGTAAACTCCTTACACTATTTAAAATTTCCTTCATCTCTTGACTGGAAATTAAATTCTTTTTATAAGAAAGGTTAAGTGCTATTAACGATAGCATAGCGACTTGCGCAGAATAAGCCTTAGTTGTTGCAACAGCAATCTCCTTTCCGGCTTCGGTATAAAGAACCATATCAGCTTCTCTTGCAATTGAACTACCTTTAGCATTAATTATTCCCAAGGTATCATTTCCATTATCTTTAGCTAATTTTAAAGCCCCTAAAGTATCAGCGGTTTCACCTGATTGTGATATTACTATAACTAGTTCATCTTTATTTAAAAACGGTTTGCTATACCTAAACTCACTTGCGGTTTCAACATCAGTCTTAACGTTACCATACTCCTCTAACATTTGTTTTCCAACTAGCGCAGCATGAGTAGCACTACCACAAGCCACTATTCTTACCTTGTTATACTTAGTAAAATCCGGCATCTTAGAAACCAATCCATCAAAATCAGTATTGACATATGGATTAACTGTTTTCTTAAACACATCAGGTTGTTCATGAATCTCTTTTAACATATAATGTGGATAACCTTTTTTATCCATTAGATCAGCATCAAATTCAAACTTCTGAACTTTAAATTCTTTTTCCTTTCCATTATTATAAACGTTTATTTTATTTTGGGTTATAACCCCGTAATCCCCATCATCTAACGCAATATAGTTGTCAGTTTTATCTAAAACTGCTGGAACATCAGAAGCAATAAAGTTTTCCTCTCGTCCAACACCTATAATTAGTGGACTTTTATTTTTTGCAACGTATAGTTTATCCTTTTCATCATCACATATAAGACCAATCGCATAAGAACCTATTACTACCGCACCAGCTTTTCTTATTACATTTAAAACGTTTTTATCTTTTTTATAAAGATAATCTAAAAGAGCACATAAAACCTCAGTATCAGTATCAGATTTAAATGAATAACCCTTTTTTTCCAAATCGGCTCTAAGAGATGCATAATTTTCAATTATTCCATTATGTACAATCGTAAAACTACCAACATGATGAGGATGAGAATTTTCCTTTCTTGCCTCTCCATGGGTTGCCCATCTGGTATGACCAATTCCAATATTCGAATCATTAGAAAAATTAATGATATTTTTCAAATTTTCTAATTTACCATTTTCTTTAAATATTTTAATAGAGCCGTTATGAACATAAGCTATTCCAGCCGAATCATAACCCCTATATTCCAATTTTTCTAAACCGTCAATTAAAACACGTACACAATTGTCCTTCTTGCCTACGTAACCAACTATTCCACACATATTATTAAATTCTCCTTTTTAATGCATAATAAAAATAACTGTGTGAAATACTCCTCTGTTATAATCTTTATTTTATATTTTAAAAGTATTTCTTACGAGTAACAAACCCGCCTGAGTATCCGCCGAACATTTCGATAACCCAGAACCTCGTCACCCATTTAAGGGTCTGGCGCTAGAATAAAAAGTAATCCTCCAAGTACTTTTTTATCTTTATGCATTATATTATACGAAAAAAAGAAAGTTTGTGCAACCTTCTTTTGGACCGTAACTTTTCATTACATACTTTTTTTAGCTGCTATCACATCTTCAAATAACGTAAGTTTTAATCCTAACTTATCATAATCAGTATAATAATTAGTTTGTATTAAACCATCTTCTTGTAAATGTTCTTTAAGACAATTAGCTAGTAAATCTTCAAATTTTAAATTATCAACATAATCAATTATGTTTGATAAAAATATACTTGAAAACTTTTCACTAGACTTTATTTTGCTTGGCAAACTAAAAATATCAGCTTCTAGAAATTTAAGCTTTTTAAAATGCAAGGCTTTTTCTTGTAAATCGTAATAAGTATCTTCATCATAATAAGAAGTATTAAAAGATATAATATCAAAGCCACTAGGGTAAAAATTATATTCAGTTAATCCATCTTTAATAACTTCATCCCAAAAATATTTATCTTCTGGCAAAAGGGCTTTTCTTACCTTGTTATATAATCTTTCATTTTTTAAGTTAACCATTAGTGGCACGACTTGAAAGTATATTAAAAATTCTTCATATGAAAGAGTTTTAATGCCAGCTAATTTAAGCATGCAAAAATATTTAGTTAACCTATTTATATCAAATAAAGTTATGTCTGTTGCTCCAGCAAGTATTGAGTGAAGCATATGATCACCAGAAGATGCAACTGTAAGAACAGCACCATCATAGTTAAAATTCTTA
Organism: uncultured Clostridium sp.; assembly: GCA_947427095.1. GTDB lineage: Bacteria > Bacillota_I > Bacilli_A > RF39 > UBA660 > Aphodocola. The sequence continues at coordinate 166,662 of CANEGO010000001.1, forward strand.
TAATACTGATTTATTTGTTCATTATTAAATGGATATACCCTGCCATACTTATTAAAAGTATTATTTTTATTATATGGATCATACCCGTATTTTGAAACTCTTTTTGCACCTTTTATATCTCTTTCAACTAATTTAACATTCATTAAATAAAACCCCTTCTTCAAATTAGGTATTATAATATCATAGTCTTTATTCTTAGTCAATTATTTTAAATATTATCAATTCAATCTGTTTTTACCGGATAAATCAAGATAATTTTCATTAGAAACTATCGAACTTTTGGTTCTATCTTGGTTCAATCCGAACAAATTCCCAGTTTATATTTCTACAAAATTTTTGATATTCCTTTTATCTCGCTTTGATTTTTATTTCTGCTTTAGAAAGTATGAGATATCCGGGGTTATTTCCTTTTCATTTAAAATATTATTCAAAAATTCACTCATATTACAACCAAATCGAGGTTGTTGATATTCATATATTCTTAAACAGTTTAATATATCATTATTAATCTCATTTCCACATTCCATATTAAAATCTATATGTTTTTTAGTTTGATAATTAATACATTCTTCATAAGAATCGAATTTGTGAATACCTCTGTTTTTATAATCCGAATGCTCAAACCAACACCATTTACCATCATTATCTTTGTATACTAAATAAGTATGCGTTATATAATTATTATCGTAATCCAATAAGAACCATATAAATATAGTTTTAAATTCATAATTATTTTTTTTAAACCAATCTCTTTCTAATTCTACTTGATCCCAGCAATGCCCATAACAATAATTTAATAATCTATTTGGACTTGATAATTTCCATTTTGTTCGGCAAGCCCTTTGAAATTCACTAGAACTATCTTGGTTCCAGGGAGAATAAATATTCCCATCATCAGTAAAACCATATTTAATATTATTTTTCATAAAAAGTAATAATTCTTCTGGGCTTTTAATTCTTTCATACTCTAATATTCTTTTATGATTCATATTATAATGCTCCTTAATTTTATTATTAATAGACAATAACTTATTTAAAATACTCATCTACATCATATCTTACCTTAACAAGTAAGTCATAATCACGTCTTACGTCCGACAACCTAAATGATAAAGCACCACTTTGACGATTCCCAAATAAGTCACCTTGACCTCTTAACTTAAAGTCTGCCTCACTTATTTTGTAACCATCAGTAGTCTCTTCCATTATCTTTAATCTTTCTTTATCCTTATCACTAATTAAATAACAGTATGATTGCAAGTCATTTCTACCAACTCTACCCCTTAGCTGGTGCAAAGTAGAAAGCCCAAATCTATCAGCATCAAAGATAACCATAACGGTTGCATTAGAAACATCTACCCCTACTTCAACAACGGTAGTAGAAATAAGAATGTTTATTTTACCCTCAAGATAATCATTCATTACCTTATCTTTTTCCTCGTAAGTCATCTTTCCATGTAAGATTTCCACAGTATAATTTTTAAAAGCAAGTTCAAACTTATGTTTTAAATCAAAAACATTGGTGTAATCAGTTTCCTCGTTTTCCTCTATCATTGGTGCGATAACATACGCTTGATTACCATTTTTTAAAGCACCATATATACCTTCTAAAACATCTTTTAATTCATCTGTTTTTTTGACGCTAGTAATAACTGGTAATCTTCCTTTTGGCTTTTGTTTAATACTAGATACGTCAGTATCACCATAAATAGTTAGAGCATAAGTCCTAGGTATTGGCGTTGCACTCATCATTAAAACATCAGGTGCATCTGACTTATTTTTTAAAGCAAGTCTTTGATTAACACCAAACCTATGTTGTTCATCCGTTATAACAAGTCCAAGATTATTCCAAGTTACTTTATCACTAATAAGCGCATGAGTACCAACAAGTAAATCTATCTTTTTACGTTCTAGTTTTTCATATACTTCCTTTTTTTCTTTTAAAGTCATCTTACCAGTTAAAAGACCTATTTTAAAATCAGTATCCTTAAATAATTTACTTGCATTTTCAAAATGCTGAATAGCAAGTATTTCGGTAGGTGCCATAAGGGCACTTTGATAACCTGCGGTAAAAGAAGCATATGCTAAAACAAATGCTACTATCGTTTTACCAGATCCAACATCACCTTGAAGCAACCTATTCATCTTAACGTCACTTTTTAAATCACTTATCATTTCGTCTATAACCTTTTTTTGATCACCAGTTAATTCAAACGGAAGGTTATTAATAAAGTCATTAACTAAAGTTTCATTTACGCTTTTAATAAACAAATCATTGTGCACTTCGTTCTTTTTCTTAAGCTCCCTTACCTTTTTCATATAAGTAAATATCTCTTCGTACTTTAAGGTCTTTAAAGCCGTCTTTAACTTTTTTTCATCTACTGGATTATGAACTACCTTAACTGCTTCTTCTTCATCCATAAACCCATACTTATCTTTTAACGCTTTTGGTATGTTATTTGAAGCACCACTTACACTTATAGCGTTATTAATAAAGTTCTTCATCTGCTTAGAAGTTATTCCTTTACATAAATGATAAACCGGAATTATTTCTAAACCATTAGGTAACGCTTTAAGTAAAATATTACTTGCTGTTAAAGTCTCATTTTTTGGATTATACTTTCCAATTACCGTGACAACACTGCCCGGTTTAATGTTATTTTTTAAAAAGGCACGATTAAAAATCGTAACCTTAATTATCTTATTTTGAACGTTACATCTAAAGGTTAGTCTATTCATTCGTCCTTTAAAAAAGTTTACCACCGGGCTTGATTCAACAATACCGTCACTTACGAAATTATTATAAAATCTTTCATCATTAATATCTCTTCTTACAAGCACATCAAAACGGTATGGATAGTTTCTTATTAAATCTTCCACACTATATATGCCTAAGTTATTTAAAAGTCCAAGTGACTTTGAACCGATACCAGTTAAATCTTTAAGTCCCATAAGCGTACCTTCCTAACATATAAAACAATTATAACAAACGATTGTTTGCAAATCAATTAAGCTTTAATTTTTTTTAAAAAATTATTCAAAAAAGGTTGACTTTTGCACGAGTTTCGATTAGTATAAATGGCACCAGCTGGAGGAAACGAAAGCTGGCCGCTAGTATCACAACTAGCCAACCCCTTTTTATTCTTTTTGAGATTGCATGGGAAACCGTGTAATCTCCTTTTTTTGTAATTTTTTTCCTAGTTATGGGCAACACTATAAAAAAAGAGGGATAATATGACAATAGGAAAAGACAGAAAAAAAATCATTAAAGAAATGAAAAAGAAAACTGGCCAGGCTCCAGATGTTACATATAAAGATTTTCCAATCGGGAAAAAGATGATTACCTTTGTTTACGCTAACAGCGTAAGTGATGCATCGAGCATAAACGATTTTATTTTAAGAAGGCTAGATGAAGAAGGAAACGAATTAGAAGAAAAAGATATCTTTAACTACGTTAAAAATTACGTTCCAAATAACAGTTCAAAAGAAATAACAACCCTTGAAGATGCTTTATATTATCTTTTTAACGGATTTACCCTTGTCTTATTTGATGACGAAAACAAAATAATAGTTTTTGAAAACAAAGCTAACAGAAATAGTAGTATTGGGAAAAGTGAAAACGAAAAAAGCCTTAAAGGTCCAACCGATGCCTTTACCGAAAACTATGAAAACAACACGGGAATGATAAGAAGAAGACTTCGTAGTGAAAACTTATGGTTTAAAGAATGCGTTGTTGGTAGGGAAAGCAAAACCAGGGTTGCACTCTTTTACATGAACGGAATATGTGATGAAAAATTGGTTGATGACATTTATAAAAAAATAGAAAAAATAGATATAGAATACGTTGGTAACGCAAACTATATCCTTGATGCGATAAGTAATCCTAACCGTGCAATATTTCCAACTAACCTTGCAACCGAAAGACCTGACTTAGTAAGTCAAATGCTTCTTCAAGGAAGGGTTTGCCTAATGGTTGAAAACTCAAACGAAGTAATAATCTTACCTTGCACGTTCATTGACTTTTTTAAAAATCCTGATGATTATTACGAAAAAGGATTAAACGTCTTCGGAAGTAGAGTTGTTAGAATAATCGCAATGATCCTTGCCCTACTTACCCCTGCAATTTACATTTCTCTTATGGCGTATAACCTAGAAGCCATACCAAGTGGTCTTTTAATTAACTTTTCAATTCAAAGAGATGGCGTCCCCTTTTCTACCGTGTTTGAAATACTGGTCATGAGTTTTATGTTTCAAATCTTAAGAGAAAGCGACATGCGTTTTCCTGGTAAAGGAGGAAGCTCAATATCAATCGTTGGTGCTTTAGTACTTGGTCAAGCAGCGGTTGAAGCAGGAATAGTATCGCCTATTACCATCATAATAGTTGGTATTGCATCAGTTGCATCGCTCGCCTTTTCATCAATCGAGCTTATCAACTCAATTAGATGGTGGCAATTAATATTAATCTTGCTTGCCTCACTTTTTGGTTTTATTGGCGTTATGTTTGGATGCATCATAATGGTTACCGTACTGGTAAGTCAAAGATCATGTGGTAAGCCTTATTTAGCACCATTTGAACCATTTAATAAAAAGGATCAAGATGATGCAATCCTAGTAAAAAAGGAAGCTAAACTACACCCTAATAACATATATAACAAGGAGGACGAAGATGAAGAACGTTTTTAAAACATTAATCCTATTAATTACTTTATTTTCTCTTTCTGGTTGTTTTAATTATAAGGAAATTAATGAATACGCAATCGTATCAGGAATCTCAATTGATAAAAAAGAAGACAATCCTTCAAAGTACGAAGTCGGAATACAAATAATGAATGCTAAAAAAGATGAGGAATCAGATAACAGTTTAATTACCATTTATAAATCAGATGGTGATACAATCTACGAAGCCTTTGAAAAGATAATGCTTGATTCTCCTAAAGAACTATACTTAGGCCATAACGAGGTTGTGGTTATTGGAGAAGATTTATTAAAGGAGAAGAATCCGCTTAATTATTTAGATTATTTTTTAAGGGACTCACAGGTTGAAAAAGACTCCCTTGTCATGGTCGCTAAAGATGATAAAGCATATGACGTATTAAAAATAATTACTCCACTTGAAACTATTCCGTCTAGGAACTTAAAATCCACCCTTTCCATTGCAGATAACTTTAGTGGCTCTTTAACACTTGTTACAATTGATGAGTTTATCTCGGATTTATCACTCGAAGGAGAAGAAGCAATCATTCCTTCCATCATGATCAAAGGAGATGTTAAAGATGGAGAAAAAATGGAAAACATCGCGGAAAGTGATCCTAAAGCAAAACTAAAATTTGGAACCCTTGGATATTTCAAGGATAGCAAGTTTAAAGGATACTTAACTAGTGATGAATCAACTGGCTATAACTTTTTAGCAGGAGAACCTAACCAAACTTACGTAAACGTTAAATGCAGCAATAAAAACTACGCTAGCATAAGGGTTACTGATTCAAAAATAAAAGAAGACTTATCCTTTAAAGATAAAAAACCGCTTGTTAGTATAAACGTAAAAGTTAACGCGGACTTACTTGAGTATAATTGTGATGCGGACTTTATCAAAAGTGAAAAATACATAAAAGAATTAGAAAAAAAAGCTGCTTCTAAAATAAAAAGTCTAATGAATAAAGCAACCAATAAACTTTACAAAGAGGAAAAATCGGACGTTTTAAAGTATGGTTCTAAGTTCTATGGTAAAAAGTATAAAGAAATGAAAGAATTAGGATATAAAAAATCCGAAATAGTAAATGATGTTTCATTTAACCTTAAAACCGAAGTTAACATTAACTCTACTAACCTATCAATTAAATCCGTAAGGGAGGGCATTAATCATGAATGATAAAGTATCAAGAATTCAAATAGGAATGTTTTTATCTCTTATATGTTGTAGCTTGTTTTTAGGAATTAGCGATATTATTATTCTTAGAAAATCAGGAAACGAAGTTTTAATATCAATGCTACTTGGGGTGGTTTTGGGGTTGATACCAGTTTTAATGTATTTAAAAATTAATTCAAGTATGCCTCGTCTTAACATATATGAAAAAAACGTTAAGTTATTTGGTAAGGTTTTAGGAAATATTTTAAACGTGCTAATAATTTTAATATACATGATTATGCTAACCATGGCGATAAGGGCAATCGTAATATTCGTAACAAGTAAATATCTTAGGGATACACCGTTTAGTTTGGTTGGATTGCTTGTTATAACAACATGTTTAATACTTTGTTTCAAAGGGCTTGAAACACTTGCTAGAACGGCTCAAATCGCCTTTTTCTCAAGCATTATATTCATGATTGTAATAGAAGTTTTTCTAGCTAAATATATTGAAATTGGAAACATATTACCGATTATTAATAACGCTAACTTCTTTAGCATTTTAGATGGAGCACTTTACTTTGCGGCATCATGCGCACTTCTTACCATGTTACTACTTACAATTAGTAAATCAAAGGTTAAAAAACCAGAGAAGTATAATAGAACCGTAATTATATTTTATTTATACACCGCTTTATCACTTACCTTCGTAATGTTTTTTATCGTATCTTGTTTTGGGTATGAAATGGCGGCATTATTTAGGTATCCAGAGTACATCTTACTTAAGAAAATAGGAATATCATCTTCTGAGCTTCACTTAGAAAACTTACTTGCTTTTAGATGGGTATTTTACATGATAGCACTTGCTAACGTATCTACGTTTGGTATTATAAACGGTGTTAAGAACTTTAGTCAAAACGTAAAATTAAATAAAGTAATAGTTATTATAATATCAATAATTTGTATATTTGCGGGTAAATTCTTATTCGGAAATATTCCGCATTCAATAATAACGGTTAAGAATCTTTACATGCCACTTATTGCTCTTCCTATGTTTATTATATTATTAATTTTATTTATAAGATGTTTATTCATACCAAAAGAAAAGGACCTATGAAGGTTCTTTTTAAATCGTTATGTATTTTTCTATTAATCCACACCCTATTTTTCTACCAAAATTGGCCTGATTTTCAGCATTATCGGTTGCCTCGTGAATTATAACTAATTTATTTTCAATATCATATACTTTAAATCGTGTGGTATAAAATTTTAAATATGCATATCCATTATTAGAAAAAAGTGGTGGCATATCTCCCGCATGATAAGGATGTTTCTCTAAGGTCGGATTATAATGTCCTCCTACGTTTGCAAAAACTCCATTTACCGTATTACAATTCTGCCCATCATGAACATGAATTGGAAATATTTGATAGTTTCTCCCAACAGGAAGTCCATTTACTTCTATTTCAACCATTGTTCCATCTTTATATGGATAAAAATATGCTATTCCTTTTAAATTAGGACTACTTATATCTCCTTTTATGTTAGCAACTGCATACATGTTAGACCCATTCAATTCAAATCACCTAATTAAGTATATTCAAAAATATAATCAATATAAGTTTTTTTATTATTTTTTTAATGTTAAACATGGATTTTTTAATGGTTTTTTTTGAAAATCCAAAACAAATTCTGACTCGTAATTTAACTGATTATCTTCACCATCTAAAAAGTTTTTATAATCTTTACTAGAATACTTTGTTTCAAAAGAAAAATCATTAGTTTGTTCATAATACAGTCCGTTTCTATATGATAATGCAAAACCATCCATATAATCTTTTAACGTGACATCATCTAATTTTATCCATCCGTCTTTTAAAAGCTTTTGTGCAACTTTTATTCGTGAATCATTCATTATCATAAATGCGCCGGATAAACACCCACTTAATTTTGGGATACCTATTCTTTGTAAAATACATCTATTTAACTGAAAAAACTGCGCATAAGTACAATCTATTAAATACTCTTTCCCGTCTATTTGGACAATAACAGCATAATGTTGCTTAATACCATTGCACAAAATGGGCTTTGTTGTAAAACCTGGAAACAAAGCTATTTTTTTACAATTTATCCCTATTTCCCTACACAGACTTTCTATATAATTGCTAACTGGCAAACATTGCCCTACCATGTTAAATTTATCTAAAGATAAATTTAATTGATGATTAGCTTTAGAGCATATAAAATTCCTTGCATTATTAGTAATATAGCTTAAAATATCTTCAGGATTTTTTCCACAAACAAATAAATTATCATCTGGATTATAATTTGCTTTAATATCTATAACATATTCATTTGATAATAATCTTTCACACTTAAGAACTAAGCTTGTTATGGCAAAATAATTTTTCCCAAAGTTTTCATCTTTACTATATAACTCAAACGATATATCTTTTACATATTGATATAATTGTTCAATGCTCTTTATCTTAGAATCAGTATTGCTAAGGTTTAACATATAAGTATAATATTTTTTTATTTCTTGACAATATTCACCATAATAATCATTTGCTTTTTTTGCTTGTTCTAACGTCATAAAACCCCTCTTTTAATGACAAATACTATATATTATTAAGATAAAAAAGTCAATATTTGAAGAATTTTCTTAAATATGTTTTAGTCTCAAAGTAATTATCATCACCAGATAAAGAAAAATTCATATTATTTATTTCTAAATATGTTTAAAACTCTTTATAAGAAAATTTAATTGTAATCCTTTTATTATTTTAAAACAATAAAGAACTTGTCGTACTGCTGCTTCTTTAAATTAGTTAATAATTTTATCTTCTTTCTAAATTTAAATAACAAAAACACTAATCCAAATTTGGATTAGTGTTTTATTCTTAACTCGAAGAGTTCGAGCAAATTTCACTATGGAGCCTTAACGATACACGTATGCGAAAAATTATACTCCCAAGATTGATTAAATCAACTGATAATTAAATTATAGCAGATATTCCAATTATTTCAAGTGGGAGTATGGAAAAAAATGCCTAAATATGTTATTATTATAGTAGATTTGTATCATTAAAATTATGATACTTTTTATTTTAGAAAAATTAAGGAGGATGTTATGGAAACAGTAAATGGATATTTAACTTCAATACAATCAGATTTATATGTAAATGGTACAGAAAAAGATAGTATTAAGACATCTATAGATGCAATATGTACTAGACTAGGTTATTACTTTGGAAATTCAGAACATAATATTCATAAAATTATTAAGAAAGATATCTTTGGTTCTTATAGTAGAGACACTATGCTTTCAAGAAAGTACGATGAAGATTCGGATATTGACTTAATGATTATTTTTGAAGATGCTAATGAATATACACCGCAAACTTGCTTAAATTGGCTAAAAGAATTTGCTGATTATTGGTATCCAAATTCATTAGTAAAACAATCTTTACCAACAATAGTTATTGAATTACAAAATATAAAATTTGAATTAGTACCAGCATATAAAAATGATTATAACAATTTATATATAGCAAAAGACAGTTCAAATTGGCAATATACTAATCCTAAAGATTTAAACGATAGGATGGTTAAATTAAATTCAAATACTAATTTTGAATTTAAAAGAATGATAAGAACAATCAAATATTGGAATGTTAAAAAGAATTATAGAAGATATAAATCATATTTTTTAGAAAAATATTTAACAGAAAAGTTTGAAACTTCTTATATACATTGTAAAAATCAATTTGATTATTTAGATTGGGCTTTCTATCATTTAGGACATTATGATGCCAATGATGACTATATAAGTAGTAGAATAAAATCTGCTCAGTCAAATATTACGGATGCTCAAAATTATGAAAAAAATTGCGACTATGATTCTGCAGTGAAATGTATAAAAAAAATAATTCCAGAGACATAAGAGGTATTGTATGGAAAATGAAAGAAAAGATGAAGTTCAAGAACTTTACGATAGATGCAATAGAATTTCAAAGTATGCAGATTGGTTGTTTTTAATTAATATAGTGATTTCATTTATATTAATATTTGATTTTAAATATAGAGATATACTTATTATTATAAGTTTAATATTAACTATTATATATGTTGTATTAGTAAATATAAATGAAATCTATTTTAATAATCTAGCAGAAAATGAAAGAAGGAAATCCCTTTTAAAAGAGTCTTTTGATGTTAATACTACTTTAAGAGAAACAAATAAGTATTACAATAATGAAGCTGAACCATCTATTAAAAAACTTGGTCTAAATTGTTATGAAAGTGCTTTTTTTACAAAAAGAGTAGTAGATAAAATGCTTCCCAGAAATATTATTAAAATTGTTATATTTACTATAATATATATTGTTTTAATGATGAAATTAGAAAATATGGATTTATTATTAGTAATTACACAAACATTATTTTCGGCTGAAATTATATTTTCATTTATAAAATTATGTTATTATAAATTCCAATTAGATAAAGTTTGTAACGAATTTCAAAATATATTTCTTATAATAGGCTTAAAAAATAAGGATGTGAATGTTTTAATTTTAGATGCTACTATGGATTATGAATGCTTAAAAAACTACTGCAAGATTTCAACGTCAAGTAAAATATTTTTTGACAATAACAAGAAATGGTCAAAAGATTGGCAAAAATTGTTAAGTAAAATTAGGAAAAAATCGGAGAGGGATAATAATGAATAAAAAAATTGAAAATGCTATAAAATACTATAAGTTATGTACTAAACTAAAAGATACAATTAGGACAGGTCCTATTGTTTGGAATGCCAAAAGAGAAAGAATCGAAAGTGTTGCAGAACACATATATGGAGTTCAAATGTTAGCATTAGCTATTTATTATCAATTTGGATACAAATTAGATATTATGAAAGTTATTTATATGTTAGCAATCCATGAACTAGAAGAAATAGAAATTGGTGATTTAGCATTTTTTGAAACTACAAGAGAAGAAAAACTCGTTAAAGGCAAGGAAGCAACAGATTATATACTAAAAGATTTTCTTGGAAAAGATGAAATATCGGCATTATTAGATGAGTATAATGAAAGAACTACAGAAGAATCTAAATTTGCTTATAATTGTGATAAATTAGAATGTGATATTCAAATGAAACTGTATGATCAAGAAGGATGTTTTGATTTAAATAATCAGCCTAATAACCCAATCCTCAATAATCCTAGTGTTAAAAAAGTATTGGATAGTGAAAAAAGCATATCTAATGCCTGGATTGAATTTGATAGAAGCAAGTATGAAGATGATAAAAACTTTATTGAAATTGTTGACTATTTAAAAGAAAAAGAAATATAAATTAGGAGGCTAAAATTATGCAAAAATTAATTATGTTAGGAACAGGACACGGCTTTGTCTATAATTGTTATAATACCTGCTTTCTGTTGCAAAATGATAATGAATACTTTTTAGTTGATACTGGAGGCAGTGCTCATATAGTACAGAATCTTGAAAAATTAAATATAAGTTTAAATAAAATACATAACATTTTTATTTCCCATAGCCATACAGATCATATTTTAGGATTATTTTGGCTATTAAAACGAATAACTGGAATGGTTCGTTCTAAGAAGTATGATGGAAATTTAAATGTTTATTGTAATGATGAAGTAGCAAATGCTATTAAAAATATTTATCCTTATTTATTTCCAGATGTTTATGGTGAAGTGATAGATAAATATTTAAATATAGTAGTTTTAAATAATAATGAAACAAGGAAAATTACTAATAGAGAATATACTTTTTTTGATGTAATGGCAAGTAAAAATAAATTATATGGATTTGAAACAATTCTTGATAATAATAAAAAATTAGTATTTCTTGGTGATGAAACTTGTAATCCGTTGTTGTATGATAGAATCAAAAATAGTGATTATGTAATGCATGAGGCGTTTTGCTTGGATAGTGAGCAAGATATATTTAAACCTTACGAAAAAAAGCATTCAACTGTGAAATCAGTATGTGAGAATTTTACAAACTTAAATATTAGAAATTTAATTTTATATCATACAGAAGATACACATTTAGAAAACAGAAAAGGATTATATATAAAAGAGGCTCAAGAATATTTTAATGGTAATGTTATAGTACCAAATGATTTAGAAATAATCGACTTAGATTAAGGAGATGTTTAAAATATGGATTCAAACAATAAAGTTAATAATTATGATAAGTTTGCTGAAAAAAGACATTATGAGGTTAAAAATGGAATGAAAAAGTCATTAAGATTTGTAGAAAAACCTATGATGACATCAATGCTACCAAATTTAGAAGGCAAAAGAATTCTTATGTTAGGATGTGGCACTGCCGAAGAAAGTGAGTTATTAAGTAGATATAATCCTAAAAAGATAACTGGAATTGATATATCAGAAAAATCTATTCAAGTTGCTAAAGAAAGTTATCCAAATTGTGATTTTTATGTTGGTGATATGTTAAGCCTTCCATTTAAAGATAATGAATTTGACTTTATTTTTAGTAGTTTAGCAATTAGTCATGTTGAAGATAAAAACAAAGTCTTTAAAGAATTATATAGAGTTTTGGATAATGAAGGACAATTATTATTTTCAGTTGGTCATCCAATGAGATTTGCTACTGAAAAAATTGATTATAATGATACTTCATATCATGTTATTGGATTTGAGGCTGGTAATGATGGTAATCATATATTAGGAAATTATATGTCTCATACAAAGCAGGTAAATTATTTTAAAGATAATGAAGTATTAGAAGAATTCATTGCTCCACCATCATATTTTTTTGAGGCACTTATGAAAAATAATTTTGTAGTTGAGAACTTTAAAGAATCTAGATGTATTGATGAATGTAAAGAAGTAGATGAAGCCTATTACAATAGATTTCACGAACTACCACAATTTATGGCATTTTTGGCAAAAAAATAAAAGACAATGGCTAGGTTACCAATTCCTAGAATTGTCTTTTTCTTTTTGCATATCCTTATCAAAATTATTAAGATTATTTTGTATAGATTCAGATTGTTTTCTAATTTCTTTACAGTAATTATCTAATTTGCGAAGTTCTTTGATTTTGGGTTGAATAGAATTTATTTCAGCAAGTATATCTGATTTTTTATCTTCAGTTTTTACTCTGTGATATCGTTTCCAAAGATTTTCTCTTTTACCCATAAGGTTTTGATATTCTTCATAATTATTTTTAGCAAATGCCTCCAAATCCTCTTTAGTTTCAATTTTATTGGCTACCATAAATCTTGTTTGTTCTGAAAATGAATCTAACTTTTTTATTTCTTTTCTTATAGAATAGGATAGATATTGTTTTGGGTATTTTTTTGGAAAGACTCCTAGAAGATAGCAATAGTATAAATATAAGCCATAGATACCTTTGTAATGATTATTAGTCTTTGATAAATATTCTTGAAAAATAGACTTTTGAGATATAGATTTAAAAATAATTTGTTTTGAATAATATAATCGTTCATTAATTCTATTTTTTGAATAATCACTACCAAATACTTTTTCAATTCTAACTTTATCATAACCATCTCTATAAATAGTTATTATGCCATTACGAGAATAACATTTATAACCTATCTGTTTCATTCTATCCATAACTTGTGTTAGTGTAACAGAATAATTAATAATGCTATCTAAATCATCTTTTAGGACTTTGTAATAATCGTTATCAATCACTTTATGATTATAAGTGTTTTTATAACCAACATCCTCATTTAAAACAGAGAGTCCATATTCAGCACATAGTGAATCAGAAATGTGTCTTAGCTTGGCTAAGTTAGTTCTATTGTTATTATACTTTTTGCCAGTCTTGAATGAAACAGAGTTGACTATGAAATGATTGTGAATATGATTTGTATTCTGATGAGTAGCAACAACCACTTCATAATCTTTAAACATTTCTTCTACAAACTTAACTCCAATTTCGTGAGCAACATCAGCTGTAACTTCTCCTTCCTTAAAAGATTGGTATCCATGATATGCTAGAACCCCATCATTCTTACGATAATAATCTTTTGTATCTTTCATATCATCATAGGGATTATCATCATTACAATTTAAACAACTTACGTAACAGATTTTTTCTTTTTTAAAATCATAATCTTTTTTACCTTCTAAAAAATCGTAATCAACTTTACCATAATCTTTATTGGTAGTCTTTTCTGGATTGATGATATAATTTATAGATTGTTTTAAATTATTTTTAATACTCCATATAGATGTTGTCGCCATAATTAAGGTTTAGCCTTTCTTTTTTAGTGGTGGGAGTACCAGCACGTTGCTCGCTTATAGACAACATCATACATATACCAACTCTTTTAAGATAATTTCTTCTGCACAGTCTTTATAATTATTCATCAATTCCACCCATTCAATTTGATTATTTGCTTTACTTTTTTCAGTTAGTTTTTCATCATTTTTAATATAATTATCCATTAAAATTTTAAGTCTATCTTCACATTCATTACTGACTGAAACAAGATGATTTGTTAATTCATCTTGCATAAGAAGGGTCGTATATAGACCTTTATTATGCTCTTTTAGATAATTTAATCTCAAATATCCATACTTGTTAATTCTTTCATAATTTTGATTTTTTATAGTTAGATTTGGTAATAAATAATCTCCAACTTTTGTATAATTTAATTTCATTTTTTATCTCTCTCTTTCTTTATTTTTAATACTTTTTTCGTAAAATTCTACTGATTTTGTTTTAGAATTATATTTGAAATATCCTACATCATTGTTCTTATCAACAAGTTTTATAGTAAATCTATCTAGCAAATATAGATTAACTTCATCAGTATTAAATTGCTTTTTTAGATAGGCAAGAACTTTAAATTGTTCTATGGTATTTACTTGATTTTTGATAATGTTCTCTTTGTTAAGAAGTTGCATAGTTATTAACTCCTTCCAAAACTTTTTCTTTTGGCTTAGTAGGATTGTAAATTACAATTCCATATTTTGTATCAATATCATCTTTGGTAATGGGCGATTTTGTTGTGCTTTCAGTAGGTGAAATTGGCAAAATTCTTATAATCTTTTCATCTTTTTTGGGTATAAATTCACCAATTATATTGCCAGTTTCTTCATCAACTTTTTCATATATTTGATAAAATTTAGTTTCATAATATTCATTTAATCTATCTAAATATTCTTGTACTTGTTCATCAGTTATATTGCCTGTACCTAATACAAATTCTTCTTTACCATTAATTTCTACTGGAACAAGTACATCTAAAATACCATTGCCAAGTAACTTTGATAACATATCTACAAAACTTCTTCTAAAGTTAATTTTCTCTACATAAAGTTCATTATTACTATCTTTAGTTATAATAACTGATTCCACTAATTTAGAAATAAATTCTTGTTTTTCTTCTTTAGATTTACTTTCCCAAGTAGTCTTAACAACACTATTTAAAGTATCAAGTCTTATCATTGTTTCTCGCTCAATATCACGATCTGCCATTAGTTGTTGTGGCGAGAAAGTCATATTATCTAAATCAAGACATTCATTTTTTCTTTGTTTTAGTATTTCTAGTTTATCTTCAATTAGTTTGTAATCTTCTGAAAAATCCTCCATTTCAACAATGCCACTCATATAGGCTTTTTTAATACGTTCTTTTTGTTTTTCTAATTGTTTAATCTCTTTATCTATATCATCAGTCTTTGTAGGCTTATGGTCTGCTAAAATAGGTAAGAAATACTTTTTAACTGCCATATCATACTCAACCATATCATAAATAAAGCTCGTTAGTAATTCTTCAATTTTATCTTCTCTAAAATTCAAGTGACACTTTTCACAGTTGTAATACATATACTTTTTCTTTTTACCACCAGAGCCTTTGCATTTCATAATTTTGCCACAAGTAGGACATTTAATCTTTTGGAAGAATAAATAAACTCTATCTCTAGTATAAGTCCTTTGGTTCTTTTCTTTTTGATGTTGGCATTCTTCCCATACTGCTCTTGAAATAATAGGCTCTACAACATTCATATAAGTTACTGGCTCAATTTGCTTATTTTTTGCAATTCTTTTATATTGCTCATAATCACCCATATAGATTTTGTTATCAATAATCTTTTGGATTGTAGTGTCTTTCCAAGGTTTAGGAGTAAGTACTTTTTCTTCATTAAATATATTAGATATTTGCTGAAAACTCTTACCTTCTAAATACATCTTAAATATTCTTTCAATTACTGGTTTAGTTGCCTCATCAATAATTGTTTTCTTATTACCATCTTTTTTATAACCAAGTGGTAAAACACCTGGCAAATGTCCTGACTTAATGGCACCATTTAAACCAAATTTTGTTCTTTCTGATACGATTTCAATCTCCAGTTGTGATAAGACTGTAAGCATTCTAACAAAGAATCTACCATTAGCAGTAGAGGTGTTAACATCATCTCTGTCACATACTAGGAAACAATTATATTGTTCTAATACTGATATTAGTTCTTCTAAATCACGAACTGAACGAGTGACTCTATCTAATTTGTAAGCTACAATATAGTTGATTTTACCTTTCTTCATATCAGATAACATTTCTTGAAATGCAGGTCTATGTTCCATATCTTTTGCACTTATTCCTGCATCCTCATAGACTTTAAATACTTCATAACCTTTAAATGCACAGAGTTGTAATAATTTTTCTTTTTGTTCTCCTAAAGAAAATCCTTCTCGTGCTTGATCCTCTGTCGAAACACGAATATAAACTGCTGCGATACTCCTTTCATTATCCATAATTATCATTTCTCCTTTCTCTTTTTGGAATAGTGAAAGGCACCAAAAAAGGTGTCACATAACAAGGACACCTAGAATATATTGATTTTTACACGACAAAATAAATCAATATAGTGGGAGTATGTAACTCACCAATTAATGCCTTGCTATGTACTCTGATAATTCAGACAATGGGATTTTCTTTTTTAGATTCCCTATGTAAAAATGTTTCTGCTCATTGAAGAATAAGTATAACTTATTATCAATAATCACTTTGTGTGGTTCCACATATGCGATATTCGTGTGTTCCACAATTCGTAAATAACCCTCTATGATTTTATAGGAGAGGTTATTAAATTTGCAAGACCAATTAATTTTGTCTTTGAGTTCATCGCTCATATTGATTTTCTTTTTTACAATTTTAATCATACCACATCACACCTTTCTTGACTAGACCTTTTTAGTCGACAAAAAAATCAATCATATTTCAGATTGATTTAATCATTAACGTCACTTGGTGCGACGATTTTACCTTTTGGAGCAAGTGATGGGAATCGAACCCACGTCTCAGCCTTGGCAATTTAAAAAAATATGCATTAGAAACAGCGCTTTTTTGCTGATATTTTAATGAAGTTTAACTAATTTTAATCGTTTTAAAAAGGGCTTAAATTTAAAGAAAATTCAGAAAAATTAAAATAAATTTAACAATTTGGCACGATTTTGGCACGATTTTAATTTTAGGGTGAATTTACCATGTGTAACAATTAAGTTACAGCTTACAAACTTTGTTTTCTTTTTAAAAACATTATATATGAATTATTGTTAAATTTTCATGGGAGTATATAAATAATTTGAAAATTATTATATAATTTAATTAGTTTGTTTGTCGGAGGTGCTGTATGAATATCATAGATAAACTTGAACAAGAAAAAATACATGTTGGTATAAGATACTATGGATTAGAAGACTTATCTACAGGAATAATAGTTAAAAGTTTATTAGATGGTAAAAATACTATATTAGATAACTATAAAACTAATAGTATCACAACAATTGAAGATTATATTGATTATATTTTTCTAGATTTTATTATGAAATTTGAAGAAGTTATTCCATATGTTAAAGAGGAAAAGAGAGATGAATTCGGAGAATTTATAGCAAACTGCAAAGTTATTTATAAAGAATATTCAATTGGTAATGTAGTTAAATACATTCAAAAAGATTATAAAAACATTTATCAATATACTGATAAAAATGAAAGTACTTATATAGCATTTGATTTAAAGAATTATACTTCTGAATTTGTTGCTGATCATTTTAATTGTTTTAATGATGATATTATGAATTATATAATAAATGAGGAAACATATGATGTTATTGATTGTTTTAGAAAATGGCAGAAATATTTTATAAGAAAACCTGAGCAATTAATTGAGCTATTGAATGAAAAAAATATTAATAAAGTATTTTTCATGAGAGTTCAAGAAATTATTGATATAATTGATTCTTTAAAAAATAATAATAAATTTGATAAAATAGTATCAGATGCTGTAGAAATTATTTATAAAATATTAGAAACGCAGTATTTTAATCCAAACGGAGATCAGAAAATATGGCAGAGTTTCTATATGTTAAATGATTGTCTACCATTATTTAAAAAAATGAAATCAACTTATGCCTATAGCTTAGAACAAGAATTAGAAAAACAAGAAAACTTATTTAATGAGAATTTAGTGAAAAATGGCCATAAACAAACTATAAAGTTTGATTTAAAACCTTTTAAAGATTTCTTTGAAGATAACACAAAACCTTGGGAAGTTAGAATAGTATTTTTAACACATTCAAAGGATGAGGACGGAAAAATTGTTAGTTTTCTTGAACAAGGTGTAAAATGTGATACAAAAGCACTAACAGATGAATTGGTCAGAAAAAATCCTGGCACAGATGATTATTTTACAAGTTGGAGATTAAGAAACTTAAGTTATTATTCATTTGAAATCAAATCAAGATTTATGACTTTAATGAATTCTAGTAATAATATTAGTGAATATCTATCTGACATTTATGGTGAATTAAAATATATCTGCGATAATCTTAATACAAGTATGGAGATTGAATCATTAGATGAAAATATGGAGATGTTATCTCAGTTTTTAACTGATTTGTTTATAAATTATTCTAAAGATTCAGACAAATATAAAATTTCTATAAAAAACTTAATTTATGGGTGTTCTATGTTTTTATGTGGCTTTATTGAAAAAATATTAAGAATTATTTATAAAAACAGTATGAAGGATATATCTTATATTCCTGATTCAAGTATAACGTTGGGTAACTTGTTAGTTGAAAATGATAATAATACTGAGATTTTAATTAATATATTGGGAATAGAACAAATAAAATGTCTTAGGTATTACTTGCATAAAATAGATTATTATAATGTTGTTGGGCAAAATATTAGAAATAATCTTGCACATATAAATGGTAAAACAATGAAAAACTTAAATTATGATTTGATATTAGAATTACTTTCCTATTTTACGTCTATTCTTAATAGTTGTGTTTTATACTATCAAGGGAAAAACAAATAACTTTATTAATTATATTAAGTTTTTAATTAATTTTTATGTATAATTATTATTAAAATAATTTATTGGTAAAAGGAGTATAAGAATGAATGAGATTAATATGGTTTGGTTAACTCTTAATAGAAATTGTAATTTAAGGTGTAAATGGTGTTATGCAAAAGGAGAAAAGTTTGATTTTAATCTTAAAATGGATTTTGGTTTAGCTCAAGAGCTTATTGATTTTATTAATGATTTAGGAGTTAAAGAGGTTGCTCTAATCGGTGGAGAACCAACTTGTTATAGTGAACTTAAGAAGTTAATTTCTTATATAAAATCAAAAGATATAAAAGTTTGTTTAATAACAAATGGTCTTATTTTTAGCGATAAATCTTATTTACAAGAATTAGAAAATTTAGGTGTTGATAGTGTCAACTTTTCTATGAAGGGTTGGTCAAAAGAAAGTTACATCGTTAATACTGGTGTAGATGCTTTTGATAAAACATTAGAAGCATTAAAAAATATATCTAATTCAAATATCAATAGCATGGTTTCTTTTGTAATCAGTTATGAAAATATTGATTATCTTTTAAAAGTTGTTGAAATTACTTCAGAATGTGGAATAAAAAACTTTTACTTCTCATTTGAAAACGACTTTTCTGTGCTTGACGGTGAAATAAAAAAATATGATGTGAATGAAATTTCTAAAATTGTTAAAGTTTTTTCTGAAAATTATGAAGAGTTAAATAGATTAACAAGGGAAAATTTTACATTACACCAATCACTTCCTCTTTGTGTTTGGAATAAGGATATAATAGAGAAAATGAGAAATAAAACCCAAATTCAAACATCTTGTATATTACTACAAAGGAGTGGACTAGTTTTTGATACAAATGGATTTTTAATACCGTGTAATTCTATACACCAAGTCAAACTTGGTAAGTTTAAAAAAGATTTTAAAGATAAAAAAACATTTTACTCATTCTGGAATTCAAATCAGATGAATAAAATATATAATAAGTTTTGTTCTTTACCAAGTAAAACATGTAATAAGTGCAAAGATGAGTCTGTTTGTGGAGGAGGATGTCTTTCGAATTGGTATAATTATGAATTTAATGATTTATTAAATGAAAATATAATAAAAAATAATGTAAATTAATTTTTAAGTTGTAAATTGACAGGTTAAAAAAATTAATATATTATAGTTAAAAGAAGAGGTGAATATCTTATGGAAATTAATGGTGCATTACAAAAATTAAAAAAGAACGGAAGCTTACCTAAGAAGCCTTTTAGAAGTATTGGAAGTCATATCAAACTGGCTACTATAGGACCGTGTTCGGCATGTGGTGCTTGTTTCCGTGATAATGATGATGTGATTAAAAAAAGTATAAATGACAGTTCATTTCAAAAAAGTAATAAGTTTAAACGTTGCGTTTCTGGTCCATGCTCAGCATGTGGTGCTTGCTAATTTAATAATAAATATTTTTAGAAAAAATATAATTTTGTAAAAAAGATAATTAAAAATTGTAAAATTTGTTTAATTATCTTTTTTAATTTGTTTAAAGCTCTAACCCTGGTTTCAGCCATAAAATTTTAATTATATTTATATTAATTTCAACGAGTTTTAAACAAAAGTATAATAGATTATGATTAAAAAATATTAATCTATAGTTTATTATTTTGGCACGATTTTTGGCACGATTTTCATTTTTGAGTAAAAAAAGGCTATTTTTTGATATTTTTGAACTTTTTAAAATATGAAAAAACCCTTATTTTATAAGGGTTTATTTGCTATGGAGCAAGTGATGGGAATCGAACCCACGTCTCAGCCTTGGCAAGGCCGCGTACTAGCCGTTGTACTACACCTGCAAAATGGAGGGGCCAGCCGGACTTGAACCGGCGATCGTGGAGTTGCAGTCCAATGCCTTACCAACTTGGCTATAGCCCCGTGTAAAGAAATTATAACATAACTGATAAATAAATATCAAGTGTTATTCCCTATATTTTATGCAAATAAAATTCTAATTATTTATTTTATTCCATATTTATCTACTATAGCCTTAAGAAGCTTTCTAATTAAATAATAAGTTATTAACAAAAATACAATAAGAACTAATAGTGGCAAGAAAAAATCAATTAAAGTAAACACAAATAATAAACTAAAAATAATTATTAAAACAATTATTCCCACAGTAATATAACTACTTGTTTCCCACCCTTTATGTTCTTTTGCTTCAGGTTCATCTGAAATATTTAGTATAACTAATAAACATAATAATATTATTATCGCAATACTATATATAATTATGGTTTTAGATTCTCTTAAATCAAATAATAAAGAATAAAAACCACCATTTATTAAATATGTTATGGTAAGTAAGGTGCCAACAATAATACAGAAAATCTTTAGCATTTTATTGCTTTTATTTAAGAATTCTTGTTCTTTATCTCTTCTTTTCTTCATTGGAATCCACCTCGCAAAACAATTATATAATGAAACTTATTTTTTGTAAATAAAAGAGTTCTATTTAGAACCCTTACTATTTTTCAAATATTTTAATTTTTCATCCACTAAATATTTAGATAACGCATCTTCTATTTTAGAAAGAGACCGTTTATCTAAACAACCAATAGTAAAATGTTCTTTTACGGTATCTATTTCTACTACACCAAATAAAATGTTTGTTCTAATTTCAAAATCATTTAACATATCTGGCGTAATAGAGGTATAAAAATACCTTCCAAAACTTCTTTTTCTACCTAGTAACATTCTTTTGTTAGTAAAAACAATGATAGTGGTATAAAAAGGCATGGTCCAGTTGGTATCCTTTTGACCCGCAAATGTAAATAACACAACCTCATCATCATTTATATGTTGATCAACGACCTTAGCGTGTCTTTTCACGTTCCAAGCGATTGTTTTAGGATACTTTCTCAAAAAATCTTTACAACTGTTATATACTTTATTAACCATTACTATTCACCATATCCGTTAGCTTTAAAAAATGACTTTATTCTGCTAAGTTCAACATACCCGTTATTTTCTGCTATAACTTCTCCATTTTGAACAATAAGTACTAGTGGTGTCCCCCACTCCTCACTATTTAAATAAGCTAAAGAAGAACTAAACGTTGTCCAATCTTCACTTGAAAATTTATCGGTATCAACATAATTTATCGTTAAGTCCATATCATCCATTGCTTCTTTTAAAATAGGACTAAATTTTTCACAAAAAGTACACGTTGGTCTAGCAACTAAAATTATACTTTTTTCTTCCTTTTTAATAATATCAAGATATTCACTTAAAGTAAGCTCATTAAATCCAGCAGTTTCAAGAGTTATGGTCTCATTTGTTTTAGGGCTATCCTTTTTTACATAAGAAACACCAACCGAAGCTGCTATAATAATTACGATAGCTAAAGCAACACCAGTTATTTTTAACGTTTTCTTAACTAAACTTTCAGCATGTTTATCTTTAACTTCTATTATTGTTGTTATTATAGAACAAACCATCGTTATCAATAACATAATAGCAATAATCACTAATAAAAAATTCGTCATAATATCCCTCCCATGTACCTTATTATACTACAAAAAAAGAGGAATTTAAACATTATAATTCCCCTTTTTTCTTTTTCTCAAGCATAGAAAGAATTTTTTTCTTACCGTTTTTAAGTTCTGAAACAGAACCACTAGTATTTAAAGTATTAATTATATCGGATGCATACTCAGAGCAATCAATCTGTTTATACCATGACATTTTAAGAGCTTCTGGATCTACATAAGTTAAATTAGTCGAGTATAGGCTGTCAAACAAACCCTTTTCAAAAGCTTCATTGAATCCGTCTAACCCGTTAGTAAACATAGAAAACGTTGATATTAAAAATACTTTTTCAGCCCCTCTTGTCTTTAAATCTTCAGCAACTTCTAACATCGAACTTCCTGATGCAATCATATCATCTACAACTATAGCAATTTTACCATTTAAATCACTACCTAAGTAATTATGTGCAACAATAGGATTCTTTCCATCAACTACTTTACTATAGTCTCTTCTTTTATGAAACATCCCGACATCTGCTCCAAACATATTTGCATAAAACTTAGCCCTGTCAAAAGCACCTCCATCTGGACTTATAAACTTAACGTTATTCTGATCAAATTCTTCATTTTTAATAAATTCTTTTAAAATTGTATTGGTAGGATAAAAATTTTCAAAGGATATGCTAGTAGGTACTGCATTTTGTATATTGGGATCGTGAACATCAAAAGTAACGATAGTGTTTACTCCTAAATTTTGCAATTCCTGAAGAGCAAGCGCACAGTCTAAAGACTCCCTTCCTTTGCGTCGATGTTGTCTTGATGAGTAAAGCATAGGCATCACAACGGTTATTCTATCAGCTTGACCACGAACTGCTGAAATAACCCTTTTTATGTCTTGATAATGATCGTCTGGACTCTTATGATTATAATAACCAAACATTTTATAAGTTTCACTATGGTTACCTATATCTGATAAAATATACAAATCTTTATCTCTAACAGTATCATTTATAACTACTTTACCCTCTCCATTATTAAATCTAATGACATCAGTTGGAATAATAAAGCTATCTTTTTTACTTCTTCTTGACATCAAATTGTTATTAATGCTTTCTCCAAATTCTTTACAGTTTTCCATAACTATAAGACCTAGTTCGTCTTGAAATTTACTACTCATAAATACCTCCCTAAAAATATAAAAAAACTAGCGCGTAGAACGTGTTAGTTTTTTCGTTAAAAATAGCGTAAAGAAGCCTTACTAGATAAAAAATAATCAAAAAAGTAATTTAATGAATGTTCTTTTATCATAATTTACCTCTTACACTCTAAGTATAACAAAAAATACTAAATAAGTTAACCATTAATTAGTATTTTTATTAAATTCTTCATTTTGTTTTTTATTTTTATTTATTAATTTTTCATATCTTTCTTCTTCACTAAATATACAACCACAATATTTTTGCATATAAAGTCCTATTTCTCTGGCTCTATTTTGACCTTCTTTAAAACCTGGTCTAAAATCCTTATATAAAAAATTAACATTATACTTTTTAGATAACATCTCACCAGTTTTCTTAAGTAATTCATGGTTTTGATAGGGACTAATTAATAAAGTAGTAGAAAAAGCATCAAAACCATGTTCTTTTGCATATTTAGCAGTCTTTTCTAATCTGCATAAATAACAGTAGCCACATCTATTATCTAACTTATCTACAGTGTTTTTGCAAAATTCTCTTAATCCATAGTAATCATCTATTATTAAGGGAATTCTTAATTCTTCATCATACTTTTTTAAGCATTCTAACCTTGCTTCGTATTCCTTATACGGATGAATATTAGGATTATACCAATAACTAGTTATATCAATATTTTCTTTTTTTAATTCTTCTAAACAATATACACTACAAGGTGCACAACATGTATGTAATAATAATTTCATTCAACACACTACTTTCTATACATCTTATCATTTAATAAATTCCCTAAAAAATCATAAATAGGTAAATTAATATCATACTGTAATAATATTTGAGAAACTTTTTCTAATAAACCTTCCTTTTGGGGAATTATTATTCCCTTAAAATAATCGGTTGGAATCTTATCTTTTACCATAACTTCAGTATAATCGAAATCATTTCTTTGAGAGGTTAAATCTTCTTCTACCTTTCTGTCAATTAAAAAGATTATTTCATTTAAATCAATTGGATATTGTTTAATTTTTTTTGATAATAATTTATCCTTTAGTGTATAAATGGTAGGGTCAAATAAAGAAACAAATATTTCCTTTGTCATTCTTATGTTACCAGCAAATTTGCCAGTTACCATAATACCTAATCGCTTTAAGCTATCTTTAGAATATAAACCACCTTGTTTAATAATATTATTAAACTTCCACAACGTTTGTGGAAGTTGCAAATCATCTACTTTACCTATTCCATGTGTAAAAACATCATTATCAATTAGGATATTATATAATTCTTCAGTCATATCATAATCACCAGAAAATATATTATCATAAAAATCAAATGTTATCAATCATACACTAAAGGTTTTACTATGTTTTTTTGTAGTAAATTTTCTTATCATATCTACTGGTACAACGCTAAACGCAAAAACAAGCATAATAATAAATTCTTTTAATGTTAGGGGAACCGTTCTAAATAAAGTTCCACCATAATAAATCATCAACATTTGAACAACTGATATAAAAGCAATTACAATAATAAACATTTTATTTTTTAAAAGGTGCGCTAAAATATTTATTCTTGAAGTATGGGCGTTAAAACAGTTAAATATACCAGCAAAAATAAAAAGTCCAAAAAACGCCGTCATAAAAGATTCATAACTATTAAAAAAGTTTTTTATAAATGGTAATTTTAAAAATAATATACAAAGGATTGTTGTATAAAGACCGGTTATGATAATTTCATTTAGCATGTAATTATTCATTATGCTTTCTTCTTTTTTCTTTGGCTTTTCTTCCATGTACTCTTTAAGCGGTGGTTCAAAAGCAAAGGCAAGTCCAGCTAATGTATCCATAACCATGTTAATCCATAGCATCTGAATTACAGTAACGGGAGTATCAACACCAATAAACGGACCTATTATCGAAATACTTAAGGCACATAAGTTAACCGTTAGTTGAAATATAATAAATTTTCTTATACTTTTAAATATAGTTCTACCAAATAAAATAGCTTTACTTATAGATAAAAAATTATTATCTAATATTACTATATCACTAGCTTCTTTTGATACTTCACTACCCGATCCCATTGCAAAACCCACGTCCGCTCTTTTTAAGGCTGGAGCATCGTTTACGCCGTCACCAGTCATTCCAACGACAAGGTTCATCTCCTTTGATATTCTAACTAACCTTGATTTATCTTGTGGTAAACTACGAGCTACAACTTTTAGATTAGGGATAACTTTTTTCACCTCTAAATCAGTCATATTATTAAGTTCATCAGATGTTAAAATAATATCATCATTATTATTTTCCATTATTCCTATTTCTTTTGCAACCGATATTGCGGTATCTTTATTATCACCAGTTATCATAATTGTCTGTACTCCAGCACTTTTAGTCATTTTAAGTCCTTCTATTGCTTCTTTTCTTACCTCATCTTTTATTATCAAGACTCCTACTAAAGTAAGTTCTTTAAAATCCTTTTCATTTTTATTATTACTTGTTGCAACAGCAATAACCCTAGAACCACTTTTTGTGTAATTATCAATTTGGTTTTGAAGGTTTTCCTTTTTATTAAATGGTAATTTAACTGCATCACTATTATAGTAGTAACTACAATTAGGTATTATTTTCTCTGGCGCCCCTTTGATTAAGTTTCTTGCTTTTTTATCATCTAAAACAGTTATCATATATTTATTTTTACTATCAAATGGAATTGTTTTCAATTTTTTCAAGTCACTGAAATCACATGGCTTAAAAAATTCTAATAAGCATCTATCTGTTATATTACCTCCTATGGCCTTTTTTCCATCATAAGATGACATATTATTAATAATCATAGATATTCTAAGTAAGTTATAAAAGTTAGTGCCTTTTTGTTTTATTTCTTCCTCATTTTTATAATTATGCAAAGAACCATCAATTACGTTTGTAACAGTTAATTTTCCGGTTGTTAAAGTTCCCGTTTTATCGCTAAATAAAATGTTTAAACTTCCAGCAGTTTCAATGCCAACTAACTTTCTTACCAAAACATTATCTTTTAGCATCCTTCTCATGTTAGAGGATAAAACAAGCGTTATCATCATAGGAAGTCCTTCTGGAACTGAAACAATAATTATAGTAACACTAATCGTTAATGCGTAAATAACATGTTCCATCATAATTGGAAAGTTAGTAATGGTTTCGATTATTTTACTTAATACGAAGCCATTATCAACGATAACAACTGAAAAAAGATACGAAATAGAGGCTAAAAAAGCACCTATGTAACCAAATGTACTAATTATTTTAGCAAGGTTTCTTAGTCTTATTTTAAGGGGACTATCACCAGTTTTTTCCTTAAGCTCGCTGGCAATCTTTCCATAGAATGTATTTTCTCCGACCATGTTTACTTTCATTATTCCAGTACCAGAACAAACAACAGTTCCTCTAAAAAGTTTATTTTTAGCAGTTAAGTTTGTCCCTTTAAGCATCTCTTTTCGTATTTCTTTTGATTCCCCATTAAGAGAGGATTCATCTACTGATACTTCTCCTTTTATTAAAATACCATCAGCAGGCACTTTATCTCCATATTGTAATATAACCAAATCATCTTTTACAACTTCATCTACCGAGATTTCTCTTACTTTTTTGTCTCTTTTAACACGACATTTTATTTTGGATGATTCTTCTTGCAGCCTTTTAAAAGCTTTTTCGGAACCATATTCAGAAATGGTAGAAATAAATGATGCTAAAAATATTGCAATTAATATACCTAGTGTTTCAAACCAATCAAAATCTCTAAATAAAAATACTATTTTTATAGCAAGTGCTATTAAAAGTATCTTAATAATTGGATCACCTAATGACTCTAATAAAAGTGCAAAAAAGCTATTTGTCTTGCCTTTTTTTATTTCGTTTGTACCATATTTTTTTCTTGATTGAATAACTTCTTCTTTATTTAAACCATTATAATTGTTCATGATTCCTCCTTAGTAAATGTTACTTACCAAAACAAGGAAATATCACCCATTTCAAACGACAAAACATTTACTTTTTTTTAATTTGTAGTATAATAAGCAAAAAAAAGGAAATGTTGTATATGACATATGAAAGATTGGCATTAGAAATACTATTAATAAACGAAATAAAACATCAGTTTAACGCACCTATAATTACTGATGATATGGCAATAAAAAAATCTAATGATTTTTACAAAAGTATTTTTAATGATAAACTAAAAAACATAGATGATAAAATAGATTATGTGGCAGATAAAAACTTAACTTCTTATGAAGGCTTTTGCAAACCTACGGGCTTTAGCCCCAAAGGTATAAGTAAAGTTACTATTATTCTTCCAAAGGAAGAAAGTGTTAAAAAGATAGTTACAATAAGCCATGAAAAAGCTCATGCATATCATATGTTATCAAACACCAAAACCTCAGAATTAATTTCGTCATTTTTAGACATATTAAACAGTTTAATGCTTGATAAAGAGTTTCCTGGAATAAAAATAGATAATATAAATTACAAAATTAGAGAGGCTAAAAAAGTAGCTAGCTTATATTTGAAACATAAGCAAAAATATAATATTAAAAAACAAGAAGATTATATGAAAGATTTTGCCATGGCAATTTTTTTGGTAAAAAAATATTTATCAGAAGATAAAAGCGAAATAACTGAAATGATAATTAAAAACTTATTAGGAAAAGAAAGTCTTCCAATTTATAAAGACGAAATAGAAGTATCAAAGATAATAGAGTTTATTAGAAATTAATAAACTCTTTTTTGTTTCACAAAATGTGTTTTTATCATAGACTACTATGAAAACCAAATCATGAAAGTGAAGTGAAAGTTTGGAAACCACATTAAATAAATTACCAATAAATCAGGTTGGTAAAATTATTAGTTTAAATACTAAAGAAAGCCTTAAAAGAAGGTTGCTGGATCTAGGATTAGTAAATGGAACTGAAATAAAAAAATTATATAAAAGTCCACTAAATGACCCTTGCTGCTACCTAATAAGGGGAAGTGTAATAGCACTTAGAAACATAGATACAAAGGAAATAAGAATTTCTTTTGATCAAAACACTGAATCGGGAGATGAATAAATTGGGATTAACAATGAATTCAACTGGTAATAATTTATTAAAAAAAGGGTTTAATTATAATAGTGATGAACACGTAATAGCATTAATAGGTAACCCTAACGTCGGCAAATCTACTATTTTTAATGCTCTTACAGGACTTAATCAGCATACTGGAAACTGGCCCGGAAAAACCGTTGAAAGTGCTTCTGGCTCATACTTTTATAATAATAATAAATATACCCTAATTGATTTACCAGGGACTTATTCACTTGAAGCATCATCAAAGGAAGAAGAAGTATCACGAGATTTTATTTGTTTTGAAAAACATGCCTTAACTATCGTTGTATTAGATGCAACCATGCTAGAGAGAAACCTTAATTTGGCAACACAAATAATAGAAACTGGAGATAACGTATTAATTTGTGTGAATCTAATGGATGAAGCAAAGAAAAGAAATATAGCTATCGATTTAAAAAAAATGCAAAGTATATTAAAAGTCCCAGTAATTGGAACTTGCGCTAATGATAAAAAAAGTTTAAATAAACTAATTAAACTTGTTGAAAAATCATGTGAAGAAAAAAATTATAACTCAAAAAAGTTTTTATATGATAAGGAAATAGAAGACGTTATAGAAAAAATGGAAAAAACATTAAATAAATATACAGAAAATGATAATAACCGTTTTTTCGCATTAAAATTATTAGAGGGTAATCCTTCTTTTAATAAACAAATTTATGATTACCTAAATATTAAACAAACAGATAAAGAGATAATAGAAAAGGTAATAACAAATTGTAACAATTACCTAAAAACAAACAAAATTAAAGATTACCAATATAAAATGATATGTTCAGTCGTAAAGAGAAATAATGAAATTGTAAAAAAAGTTAGTAATAACACAAACATGGCCATATCTAAAATAGATAAAGTTTTAACTTCTAAATATTTTGGTATACCATTAATGATTATGTTTTTAGGTATAATACTATGGCTTACTATATCCGGATCAAACTACCCATCATCCCTTTTATCAAAATTATTATTTTACATAAATGATTTGATATCAGAATTTTTAAATTTAATACATACACCTAGCGTACTTCATGACATAATAATTAATGGAATATTAAAAACTTTATCGTGGGTTATTGCGGTTATGTTACCACCAATGGCTATATTTTTTCCTTTATTTACCTTACTTGAAGATTCTGGATTTTTACCAAGAATTGCATTTAACTTAGACAAATTATTTAATAAAGCTAAATGTCACGGCAAACAAGCATTATCAATGTGTATGGGATTTGGTTGCAATGCATGTGGAGTTGTAGGAGCAAGAATAATTGATTCTCCAAGAGAAAGATTAATTGGCATATTAACAAATGCTTTTGTTCCGTGCAATGGTAGATTTCCAGGTCTTATTGCAATTATAACAATGTTCTTTGCAGTGGGATCATTTAGTAATTTTAAATCCGCCCTTATTTTAACTTCAATTATAATTATCAGTATTATAACCACTCTTTTAATATCAAAACTATTATCAAGTACCATTTTAAAAGGAATGCCATCATCTTTTGTTCTTGAAATGCCTCCATATAGAAAGCCACAAATAAAAAAAGTTATTATAAGATCCATCTTTGACAGAACATTATTTGTCCTAGGAAGGGCAATAAGCGTAGCCGCTCCAGCAGGTTTAGTTATATGGTTGCTTTCAAACATAATAATAAACCAAAATAGTATTTTAAATTATTGCACTGAGTTTTTAAACCCTATAGCAAATTTATTTGGATTAGATGGTACAATACTGATGGCTTTTATTCTAGGATTTCCTGCTAATGAAATAGTAATACCCATAATGATTATGAGCTACATGAAAACAACGGGACTAACAGATTATAATAGTCTAGTGGAACTAAAATCATTACTGATTAGTAATGGATGGACTATAAAGACCGCGTTATGTACACTGATTTTTATGCTTTTTCACTTTCCATGTAG
This sequence comes from uncultured Clostridium sp., assembly GCA_947427095.1. Classification (GTDB taxonomy): domain Bacteria; phylum Bacillota_I; class Bacilli_A; order RF39; family UBA660; genus Aphodocola. The sequence continues at coordinate 197,637 of CANEGO010000001.1, forward strand.
TACAACTATTTTAACAATTAAGAAAGAAACAAATAGTAAGTTATGGACGTTAGTTGCTTTTTTACTACCAACGATTGTAGGATTATTAATATGTTTCATAATAAACATAATTTTTAAACTAATATAAAAAAATGCATATTACTATGCATTTTTTTATTCTTTATACTTTTTCTTTTCTTGTAAATACTTAATTATTCCAGATAAAATAGCGAGTACCATTATAAGAATTATAATTACTTTCACATCAACAGAACCAGCTTTTTGAACGTTTAAAGTATAAACTCTAACACTACCATCAGCAGATTCTACCTCTACAAAAACTTTACTACCATTTTTTATGTTATCGTTACCCTTTATAGTAACTTTAGCATTTTTATCTTCAGCTACCGCTGATAAATCTAATTCACTAGTATTCCTATCCACTTTAACAGTATATTCTTGTTTAGTTTTACTGAATTCAATTTCACTTTTCTTAACCGTTAAATCAGATAAATAATCACTTGTTTTACTCCTGTTAATAATAAGAGTATACGTATAGGTTTTTCCAGTATCAGTTGTAACAATTATAGTTACGTTATTTTCTCCTGGTAAAAGAACCTTTCCCCCATATATCTTAATTACACTATTTTTAGAAGCTAACCCAGCTTCGATGTTAGCGCTTGTAATATCATACCCAACGTTACATTTAAACGGCAAAGTCTTTATATCAACCTTATTACCATTTACTTTTAAATAACTCAAGATAATTTCTTTAGAAATTTCACCAGTATCAATTTTAGGCAACTTATCTACCAAAGCCCTAAGTTTTATTACCAAAGAATCTACTTTATCTTGTTCTTCATATGTTAAGTTTCTAGATAATTTTTCTGCTTCATTTAATAAAGTTTTTATTTCTGATTGTAATCCTTGCTCCAAATTAGAATAATCACTAGGTATTTTAGAAATCAAATTCTCAAGCTCAGTATAATTTGCTAATTTCTTCCTTAAGTTTGAAATGGCATCGTTAATTTTAATTACATAGTTATCAACTGTTACTTGATCAGCCCAAGTTAAATCATAATTAATACTATTTAAAACTCTTTCTAATTCAGAATAATTTGAGTAATTATCTTTAACTGATTCATATTTTTTAGCATTTGAAACTGCTTTATTTACTTCGGTATAATCAGCCTTCGTTTTTTCTAGTGAATCATATGCACTTTTCAACTTATTATACATTTCATCAACCAAATCTTGTTCGTTAGCCTTCTTACCATAAGAAATACTATTTAAAGCTTCTTTAACTACCTCAAGATTTGTATACTTGCTACCATCAAGAGCTTCTATTTTAGCTTTTAAAGCTTCTATTTTAGAATAATCTGCATCTTTTAAAACTAACTTACTCATAGCTTTATTCAATTTATCAGTAGCATCATCAACTAAACTTTGCTTATCAATCTTTAAATTTTTAACACTATTTGCCTCAGCTATTGCAGCTTGTACTAAAGAAAAGTCTACATAATGTTTTGCCGAAAGACTAGTGGCTTTATTATAAGCTACATTAAACGCAGTATAATCAGCATCCTTTAAAACTAAATTATTAATTGCATCCCTTAACGCTTTAGCACATTCATCAATCTTATCTTGTTCATCAATTTTCCAATCAAATTTTGCGTCTGATAAAGCAGTAGTTAACTCAGTTACATCAACGTAATATTTAATATTCAAATTAAGTGCTTTTACATAATACTCACATAATTCTTCATAATTTCCCGGTTTCTTTTCAAGCATATTAATATAAGTTTGTAAATACATTAAAATTTGATCAAACTCAGCTTGTTCCATAATTGAATAATTATATAAGTCACTTTCAGAATTATTTAATTCTCCCAATACGTCGTTTATCATTTGGGCAGACTCATCAGTATAATAACTCTTTTCCAAACCTTCAAAATACTTTTTATAGCCCTCTAATGACATGTAGCCATTTTTTTCTATAAATTCATAATTATCCGAATCGTAGTATCCTTGAGCCTTTTTTAACTCCATTTTTTCCGCTAAATTATTTAATTCCTGATACCAAGTATCAACAGTACTTTGTTCTGTTATGTTTTTATCAAAAGTGATAGTTTTAAGATACTCTTCAAATTCTGTTCTTGATTCCTCAACAAAATAATCCTTGTAAAGATTATAGTCTTCTATAAACGTATTTAGCTCAGTATAATCGGCAGGGTTATATTCAAGATTAGCAATTGCATTTGATATGTTCCTAGCATACTCATCAACTAACGCTTGTTCATCTATTTTTTTACCACGAATAACCAACGCTAATGCTTCTTGTAAATTACCCCAACTTTCCGTCGTGTATAAGGCTTTACCATCTGAAGTTTCGTTAGTTAACAATCCCGCCGTTGTAATTGCACTATCAACCTTACTATAATCTGCATCTAACATTTCTAAAGAATTATATGCAGCATTAAGTCTAGTACTTAATGAATCAATTTTAGACTGATAGTTACTTGAAAGACCACTTTCATATTTAGCTATTAAAGCATCTATCTCAGTAAATGAGCCCTCTGCATAATAGCTTCTATTTAAATTATTTATTTTAGAAATCACATTATCTAACGCAGTATAATCAGACTTAGGATTCATTTGAATTTCAAAACCATTAATTCTACTAGTTACATCATCAATTTGAGCTTGAGTAACTTCCCTGTTTTCATATATGGTAACACCTTCGTTATAGATAAGATTACTAAACGCCATGAAACTATCAATATTAGCATCCTCTTCACTTAATTGTTCCATCTTTGCTATACCGTTTTGAATAGCGGAAGCAAGCCCTGATTTATCATAAACCGTAAGCTTAAATTGAGGTATTTTTTCTGATGAAAAATCATCTCTTTCTGTTTGGCCTACAACACCATCTCCATTTGATTGTTGTTTCAATTGCCAAAATTTCAATCCCAAAATAACATTTTTTTCAACAGTTACACTCTTAGGGCTACCTTTTAACATAAACTCAAAATCACCACTATAATCATCTATCGCTGAAACTTCTAACCTTTCCGAAATAGTCTCAAAATTAAAAACACTAGTCACATTAGAAGGGTTTGAATTTCCAAAAAGCGTGAATCTCGGACTAACCGCCCATTCATGCTGAGGATGAAAAACTGTCATTTTATATGGTAAATTAGATTTGAATTGATAAGTAATATTTAAATCCTCTAATTTCTCTGATAAATCCATTTTTACATCAGTATCGCTAAGTTTAATATTAACATCAGATAAATAATTGGCATAATATTTATCTGAATTCTTTATTATAGTAAATTCCTCTGGAACATCTTCAGCACTATTTTTATTTAATGTATAATTACCAAAACTAGTAATTTGAGCTGACCGGCTCGCCAAATTATATGTCTTTCCATCTAACACATATTGCACTCCAATATCAACGGCAGAGTTATTAACTAGACTAGAAACATTTTCGATTTTATACTCATAATCAGAATCAGGTTCAATAGTTATTGGAGTATCCAAATTAATCACATTAAAATCTTCACAAGTATCACTCAAACACATGGTTCTCCATATTACGCTATTAATTGTAACTTGTTTATCAGAACCATTATAGATTTTAAGAGGAATACTAGTAGTATTCTTTTTATAAGTTAAATTCGTATTTACTATAACCCCTGTTTTTAAAGCTTGGGTCGTTCCTACTTCCGTAGAATTAACGTTACCCAATAATCTTTTAATTAAATTTGGTGAGAAACCAATCAAACAAACCACCAATAAAGTTGAAACCACAGTTAAGATTCCTATGATTACATTTTTCTTTTTCATAATACTCCTCCACTATAATATACTAAATAAATTATAACATAACAGACGTTTTAAGTCTATTAAAAACTTAAAACGTCATAATTTTTATTGAACTAGTTACTTGGTTTTAAACTTGCAGGAAAACCTATATTAGTCCAATTTGAATTAAACCTTGTTTGATCTCCCATTATGGTTATTTCCGAAAAAGAATTATTATAAAATGCGTAACTTTCAATTGTTTCTACGCTTTCTGGAATTACAATGCTCTTAATCTTGTTATTATAAAAAGCCTGATATCCGATTTTTTTGACAGTATTTGGTATCAAAACATTTGTTATTCCATTTGAAACAAAAGCATAACTATCAATACTTTCTATCCCATGTGGTATTACGACATTTGTTAACTTATTACTCATAAACCACCCATTACCAATATTTTTTATGCTACTAGGTAATGATGGCAATTCTGTTAATAAATTGTTAGAAAAAGCATATTTACCAATTGATGTTACACTACTTGGTATTGTTAAATCAACGATTTTTGCCCCACTAAATGCATAATCAGGTATTGACTTAATTCCTTCTGACATTATTAAAGTACATCCAGAAGATTTATTTCCAGAAAATACATATTGTCCCATGGTTTTAATATTTACCGCATTAAAATATATGGTATCCAAGTTATTATTACTAAATGCATTAGAACCCAAATACATAACACTATTTGGAATCGTTATACTTGTTAATTCGTTTTCTCTAAAAGCATAATCACCTATTTTTTCAACAGAATTTGGTATCGTAACTGATTTTAACTTAAAATTAGAATTACCATATCTAGAGCCAAAAGCCTCATTTTGAATTTCTTTTATTCCATAACTTAAGTTTAATTCAGTTAATTTTAATCCATTAAAATTATTATTAACAACGCTAACATTTGGTCCTATCGTGAGTTTTACGTTTTCCGCTCTATTTGCAAAAAATGGTGAAACATTTGCATTGGTATCCCAATAAACATCAACTAAATCATTATATGAAAATGCTTCTGTACCAATATTCTTCAAACTGCTTGATAAATTAATTTCTGTAATATTATTTGAACTAAAAGCTTGTCTACCTATATTTTCTAATTTTTCTGACAATTTAATTTCTTTTAATCCACACTCACTAAATGCATAATCTCCAATTGTTGTAACACTATTTGGAATCGTAATAGCACTAGTTTGAACGCTTCTAAACGCATCTTCTTCTATAATCTTTAAAGTATCTGGTAAATTTATGTTATCAATTTGACTATCTTTAAAAGCCTCTTGCGGTATAACGGTTATGTTATTACCTATGTTTAGATTATTTATATACGACTGTTGAGCTGAAAAACCAGCCTCAAAAGCTTTAGTATTTATATTTAAAGTTCCTATTTTACTGGCATATAAAGATAACTCTGAAATTTTAATTATATTACTATCTAAGTTAATTTCATCGGAAGAAATAAAGGCAAGTGACGGCATGTATGATACCTTACTATCAATTTCCAAACGAGTTGGAACTGGCAATGTTAACATGACAGTAAAAAATTTTTGAATGTTACTCATACTTTTGTTTATTAATATATCATAAGTAAATTTTGTAATAATACAATTATCATTATCTTCTAAATTATTTAAAGTACATTCACCATTATTTATTCTATTATACTCAGTACTTAAACTTTCCCTATTATAACCGATAATATTGGAGTTAGATACCAAAGATGCAAAACCAAGAGAATTAAGACCTTTAGCAAGCTCTCCTTGCCATCCTGAAAGCCCCGAAGAAAAATCCACCATAATTCCTTTTTTATTTAAATAATCTAGTCCAATTTTATAAATTACCATTTGCTCAAAATTGTCGGACGAATCATACTCCGGTGGGCTTCCTACCGCTTTAAGTCTAATCGTACCGTCATTATAATAATCATAATATGTGTTATACCACACCCTATTCGACGATAATATCGTATCTTTATTTAAGCTTGATAAAATAATCATTAAACTAGAACTTTGATTTAATGAATTTTCATATGTTTGATATCCATCCTTTGTTATGGTAATAATATACTCATCTCTTGGTACTGGAAAACTAAATCTAGTAAAATCATTATCATTAACTTCTATTTCTTTAGTAAATACAAGGTTATCACTTTTTATATTAACGGTTGCAACTCCATCTTTTCCCTCATCCATTATGATGGTTCCATCTATCGTCATAAAGTTTTCGTTATCAACTGATATGTTACATACCTCGTTTATAAATTCATTACTTATAACCTCAGTTTCATCATTAGTATTTACGCTACTTACTTCTCCCGTCAACCGTTTTATTAATCCTGGTCTAAATACTATTAGTAATATTACTAATATAAGTATAACAGTAGTAACTGTTATACACACCTTTTTTCTTTTTTCCATAACTACTCCTTTTTTCTATCTTCTATTCTATTTAAATTATAGCATAAATAAAATATAAAGCAATCAGCAAGTCTATTTAAAATCGGTAATAGTTACACCAGAATAATAGTGTTTTAATATCTGTTCATACGTATACCCACTATTAGCCATACCATTTGCTCCATACTGACTCATTCCAACACCGTGCCCATATCCTCTGGTTGTAAAAGTAACACTAGATGCATTTATGATAATATCAAAATCAGAAGATCTAAGACCAATTATGTTCCTTGCTGAAGTGCCAGTTAACTCTTTATCACCTATTTTTATTTTAGATATTCTGCCACTATCATCTCTAGATATTACTTCTATTAACGTTTCTTCATCAAACTTTATTCCTAACTTATTGGAAAGTTCCTCAAAAGAAACATCGATACTTCCTTGAAACGTACTAGAAGAAGTATCCCAAGGTGAAGTTACGGTTTTTAGATATGGAACGCTATTTCCCCATACAAAGGAAGCATCTTCAGTATAACCGTTACTAGTAGAATGATAAACAGCATCAATAAGTTCACCATTATAAGTTACATATTTGCCCTCAGTACTTAAAACGGCTTTTTTTATTTTGGTATAATATGTGTTATAACTAGTACCCCACATCCTTTTTAATTCATCATCACTTTTATAGACTTGGGTTGTAACATCATCAGTTATCTTTCTACCACTATTAATAAGTTTTTTTGTATAAGTTCTTGCTATTACAGCCTGCGCCTTTAATGCTTCAGTATTAAAAGATGCAGGCATTTCGGCAGCAACAACACCCACTAAATAATCTTCCAACGTAAGATTTAACACCTCGCCATTTAAGCGGTTAATCGTAACAATTAAATCTGCTTGTACATTATCATTTAATGATGCAGAAGATTCATCTTGTATTTGTTTATTAGTATTTTCTGGATGACTTTCATTGGTAATAATATTTTTACTTTCTTTTACATAGGAAGGTGAATCATACCCAGCCTTTGAAGTATCAACATCTTCTAATACTTCAGATATTTTATTATCCACTTTTTTATCAACCGTGGGATAATAGGTATCTTTGATATTATAAACGTATTTATTTCCCTTATAAACATCATAGTTTTTATTACTTTCTATATTATTTAAATAAATAGTTCCTAACATTAAACCACTTAAAAGTAAAACAACTTTAGTACCATTAAAATTTATTTTCATATCTCTTATATAACGTTTTACCTTACTCAATAAAGACTCTTTTTCATCACTATAAAAACTTCCAATTTCACACTTATCGTCCACGTATAAATAAAGTACGTTATTAATTATTTTATAATTAGAAAACACATGTATCACCATAATTATTTTTCTCTTATAATAACATTTTTATACTTTTTTAACTCTTTAATAAAGATAGATTCATTGTTCTTTGGAACAAATAAATACATCCTTTTCTTACTCCTTGTAAGTGCTACATAAAATAGCCTTCTTTCTTCTTCGTACGGATAGTATTCTTTATAATTATTAACAAACCTTAAAATCGGGTGATTTTCATACCTATTTGGAAATCCATTTAAAGAATTACTAACGTTTATTAAAAAAACATAATCTGATTCCAATCCTTTAGATTTATGAACACTCATTTTTTGATAATTAGAAATATCTATTTTCAAACTATTTAAATCATTATTATTTCTTGCAAGAACAAATATATTTCCATTAATTTCATCTTCCTTAATAATTTTATTAACCATATAATTTAAATCGTTATAATAAACTATAATAACAGTTTGTTTTAATCCGCTTTTAGACCTCAACTTTTTTCTTAATTGAAATGGATTTTTCATAATAAACTTCCCCGCAATCTTGATTAATTCATTAGGGCATCTATAAGTATTTTTTAGTTTTATTATTTTAGCAGCAGGAAAATACTTTCTAAAATTAGTAATTATTTCAACACTTGAACCAGAAAAACGATATATAGATTGAAAATCATCACCCACCGCAAAAAGTTTTCCACATGATAAATCAATTAGTTTTTTTATTAAATTAAATTTGGTATATGATGTATCTTGGTATTCATCTATTATTATGTATTTATATCTTACTTTTGATTTTTCAAGAGCATCAATTGCCATGTTTATTACATCGTTAAAATCCATTAGCTTTTCCCTATTTAAATATGATTCATAACAAATATAACATTTCATAATTTCTTTTAATAATACTTTTTCTTTATTATTTGCATTATTAATAAATTTTAAAAAATCATCCACTTTAAAACTGTTTGCCTTAAATAAATTAATAAATGTTTTAACCAGATTATTCATATCTTCTTTTCCCATTTCATATAATCCATACAAATTATCGTTCGAAAAAGTTTTCATTATAACATCAGTTAACATATCTTCTACCAGTAATTCTTTTTTATTCCCAATAATTTTTAAAGCAAGTTTATGAAAGGTCATAACATCTATCTTTTCATTTAACTTTTTCTTTAGTTCTAAAACAGCGTTATTAGTAAAAGAAATGCATATTATATCCCTTGGATTAACGTTTAATTCTTTTAATAAATATTTTATTCTAGCTACTATGGTAAGTGTTTTACCCGCTCCTGCTCCCGCTAAGACAAGTATGTTTTTCCTTTTTGATGTAACTGCCTTAACTTGTTCTTTATCTAACTCATAACCATTAACATCTATTTTCTTTTTTCTTTTTATCATTTACATAATTTCCAGTCTATTGTATAATTTAATTAGTGAAAGCACCTAACTTAGGTTAGTAGCTTTCCATTAATCATTTAATGGAAAAAGTACAATACCCCCTGGGTAGTTGTACTTTTTCTTTTACATCTTAAATATTAGCGTGGCTATTATTAAAATTAAAAGAAATATTATTACTTTAAGAAATCTATTTTCTTTTTTCATAATATCACCAACCTCGTATAATCAATCTTAGGAGAAATCCTATAGATTGATTTTTTCTTTCTATTA
>CANEGO010000002.1 GCA_947427095.1 uncultured Clostridium sp.
CATACTTAACAAGCCGCCTACGCACCCTTTACGCCCAATAAATCCGGATAACGCTCGCTCCCTACGTATTACCGCGGCTGCTGGCACGTAGTTAGCCGGAGCTTTCTGGCATGGTACCGTCACTCCAAACTCATTTCCTAGTTTGGTCATTCTTCCCATACAACAGAGTTTTACAATCCAAAGGACCTTCATCACTCACGCGGCATTGCTCGTTCAGGGTTTCCCCCATTGACGAATATTCCTAACTGCTGTCTCCCGTAGGAGTTTGGGCCGTGTCTCAGTCCCAATGTGGCCGTTCAACCTCTCAGTCCGGCTACGCATCGTTGCCTTGGTAGGCCATTACCCCACCAACTAGCTAATACGCCGCAGGCCCATCTTTAAGCGACGCCCGAAAGCGCCTTTTAATACAGAAACGAAACTGCATATCATTCGGTATTAGCTACCGTTTCCAGTAGTTATCCCAAACTCAAAGGTAGGTCACCCACGTGTTACTCACCCGTCCGCCACTAGATGGAAAATCCAAATCAGAAATTGTGCAAGCACTCAATCTTCATTGGGCCATCTCGTTCGACTTGCATGTCTTAGGCATGCCGCCAGCGTTCATCCTGAGCCAGGATCAAACTCTCAAAAATATATTATTTTTAGTTCGTTTTTTTCCTAGCTACTCAAATAATCTTGACGTTTTGCTCAGTTTTCAAAGATCATTTTTCCCCTTGTTTTACAAAGGTTTTTTACACTCTTTTTTGTCAAGTGCGTTATAAATATACCATATTCAAATGACCATGTCAACAACTTTTTTCAATTTTTTTTGTTTTTTTTACTTTTTTTCTTAAAAAAGCATTTTTTACTTATTTTTTATAGTATTTTTAATGATTTCTAATGGTCATTCTTATTTAATATATGCTCTTAATTATTTTTTATTACCTAATAAAAGCATATATTTATCATAATATTTTTTTACACATTCATAATCGAATGGTCCCTTTCTTAATTCGTATAATTTTATAAGATTTTTTAACTCTTGCTTTACAATTATATCAATCTCATCCGGGTAATTCATCTTCTTTCTATGATATTCATACTCTGATTTATCTAGAACCTTATATGATCCATCCTTAAATACTCTAAGATCTAAATCATAATCTATATACTTTATCACCCGACCTTCTATTATAGTAGGACTTGCTATGTTACAATAATAGTAAATTCCGGTATCCTTAAACTGTGTTATTATGTTATACCACTTTTTCTTATAATAAAAAATTATTGCAGGTTCCTTGGTATACCAAACCTTTCCATCACTATTATTAACTCTAGCACGTCTATTGCCAAACACTAAAAAATCCTTATCAACATCAAGTAGCATTGCCTCATCCCAGCTTCGATGAATACTACCATCATGTTTATAACAATGGATCGTGTAATTATCTCCTATTTTCATATTCTTCATATTTATTTCTCCCAACGTTTTTATATTATACTTTTTCGAACTAAAAAACAAGTAAAAAACAACATTGTTTTTTACTTGTTCGAAACTAATTCCAAAGCTTTTTGTAATTGGTTATCATTTTCCATGGTTGGATTGTCTTCATAACTTTTTTGTAACTCAACTTCATGAGTTGGTTCAACTCCTGTTTCATTTATCCAATTTCCATTGGGAGATAGCCATTTTTGAATCGTATATTTTATCATACCACCACTAGCTAAATCTTTGGTTGTTTGAACCGTTCCCTTACCATAAGTAAATGTTCCAACCACATACGCATCATATGATTCTTTTAAACTTATAGCAAGAATCTCCGAAGCTGAAGCGCTAGATTTATTAACTAAAACCGCAATCGGATAATTTCTAGACTCATCTGTTGTTGCCGAATATTTATAAATGTTTTTTTTATCGGCAATTTGATATATAACCTTACCTTTCGGCAAAAACATGTTTATCATGTTAGTTACAGAATGTAAATATCCGCCTGAATTTCCCCTAACGTCAATGACTAAACCTTCTATGTTTTCTTTCTCTAGTGTCTCAACATTTTGACGAAATTGTTCATACGTATTATTTGCAAAGGTATTTACCATAACATAACCTATCTTTTTATCGTTTTTAATCAGTAGCTTTGATTCGACCGAATCAATTACTACGTTTCTTCTTTCTACATCAAACTCTAATTCATTATTTTCTCTACTTACTTTTATATGTGCCTTTTCTTTTGTTTTATCCTTAATTAATGCTACAACTTCAGTAGTAGTTAACCCTTCAACTGATTTTTTATTTACCTCTAATATTACGTCTCCAAATCTAAGACCGACTTCCCATGCTGGTGAATTCTTAAAAACAGATAAAATAAATACGTTATTATTGGCATCAACTGATATTTCAGCGCCAATTCCAACATAAGAACCATTCATTAATTCATTAAAATTTTCTGTTTCTTTTTCATTAAAATAACTAGTATGCTGATCGTTTAAAGAAGATAACATTCCATTTATAGCACCATTAATTAGCTCATCTTTAGAAGTATCTTTATAATAAGAGTCATTAATAAGGCTATAGACTTCTTCAAATTCAGCCAATGCTTCATCATCTTTACTAATGACTTTTTTATTATTAGTAAGGATTTTATTCCGATTGGTTTCATTCATTATAACAACGGTTAAAAAAACCGCCACAATCATTATTAAAAAACCAAATAATATAAGTTCATATACTTTGAAATCACTTTTTTTATTTAATTTATAATTTATCGAAGTCTTTTCATAATAAGACTTTGTTTCTTTTTTTTGTTTCATCGTGTTTGCCTCCGCATAATAAAAGTATAACATACGTAAAGAAAAAAAGTAACTAAAAGTTACTTAAGATTATTAATAACGTTTTCTTCTTTAGTTATGTATGATGTTATAACCTTATCCTTAACCGTTATTAAAGTTATATCATTTATTTTTAGTTCGTTATAATTGGTTGCTTCACTGTTTTGCTGCTTTGATAAAACGAACTTATTTATAACGTCACTTACGTTTACCTTATATAGTTTAGTTTTATTATTAGATGAGTCATAAGCCTTTATTACCGCATCTAACTCATTGCTAACATCATTTCCGTAAAAGAATATTACCATGTATTCATCTTTGTTTTGATCGAAGGTTTTGCTGGCTATTATCATGTTATCATACAATTTACTTGCTGAAGAATTAGTAGTTGTTGTCTTACTATTGCTGTTTGCCTTTCCATTTCCTATTTCACCAGTCATAAATACCGCGGTCGTTACATATACTATTGCTATTACTAAAATAACCGTTATTGTAATTGTTATTCCATTTTTTATTTCATTACTCATTTACTTCACCCATAAACATTATAGCATAAACAAACGAATAATGATTACCTTATTTACTTATAGGAAGCGCTGATACTGATTTTGCAACATTAATTAACTCTCCAGTAGACATATCACTAGACACTAAATAATAATTAACTCCAGCACTTGACCAACTAATCGATGTATCATCAACTATGGCTACCGTATCCATAAATATATCAAGATCTCCACTTGTTGGTACTACTATCATTTCATCTTCTTTAGACGCTGGCTCTTCAACTAACATAAATGATGTATCACCACTGAAAGTAAGAATTATTCTAGAGCCTTCGTCTAACTCAACCGTTTTTTCAGTTTCTAAGTATGTTCCTTCAGGTAAATACATTGGATAAATAGCTTCATCAAAAACGGTTTTAACAAGCTCTGCATCATTATTCATAACCGATTCCATATTTTCCTCTAAAATGAAATAATTATCATTAAACTTTGCCTTCATATCAATCGATTTAAAAGATACCTTTATTCCAGGATTTTCTTCATCATCTAAAACCGTAACACTTTTTATTGTATAGTTTTTATCAACCACAACCTCCTGATGGGTTAAATTAGCATTGTTTTTATAATTTACGCTACTTGTAAATACATAACAATTGTTTTCTTTCCTCATACTAAGTTTAGGATCGCTTTTCATATCATTTACCACAGATTGTAATAAATAACTTTGGGAATTATTATACGGCCACTTACTTTGAAACTTAAAACTCTTATTAAGCGTAGGTGTTAAAACATAAACTCCTTCTTCATTTTTTAAAATAATTTGTTCATGATTATTTGTTTTATTTCTAAGAGAAACACGATAATTATCTTTCTTCTTATATGATACAGTAACATCATATTTATAAGTATCTTCATTATTTATTAACTCCATAATGGCTTCTAATTTATACCCATTAATATTATTTACCTTTTTATCTAGTTTATTTAAGACAGTTTTTTTATCTTCCTTTCCACATCCGGTTAAACATATCGCAAAAACAAAAATCAATAAAATACCAAAAATCTTTTTCATTAATTCACCTCTTTTATTTTCATTTAATTATATGGTTAAAATTTAGTAATATTCGTGTATAAAAAACATTTTTTTGATTATCATATAAGTATAAAAGGAGGAAATTATGAAAACATTGCAAATTATATCGCTAACCGTTATGATTATCGGAGCTTTAAATTGGGGACTAATAGGATTATTTAATTTCGATTTAGTTGCAACAATATTCGGTGGCACTGGTGCTTTAGGATCTAAAATAGTATATATCTTAGTTGGTATCTGCGGATTAATAAGTATTAAAACACTTGCCGAATTAATAAATGACATTAAATAAAACAGTTTTCATGATGAAAACTGTTTTTTTATTAATATTCTACAAGGATTAAAGTTAAACCATTTGCGGGAGCCATGAAAGGAGCGCTTTTTCTGTCTTTCTTATTAATTAAAATCGGTATAGAATCTGGTGCAATCTTTTCTTCTCCTATCTTTATTAAAGTACCAACCATACTTCTTACTTGATACTTTAAAAAACCCTTAGCCTTAAAAGTTATTATTATATTATCGTTATGCTCTTCTATTTTTGCATCAAAAATTTCTCTAACCTTATTAGTTCTTTTATCCTGGGCAGATGAAAAAGAGGTAAAATCAAAGGTTCCAATAAAATCTTTTATAGCCTTTTTCATAAGCCTAACATTAAGTGGCTTACAGTATTGAAACACGTGGGTGCGAAGTATGGGATTATAATCACCTATATTTATTGAATATTGATACGTTTTTGATTTGACCATGTATCTAGCATGAAAATCACTACTAACCACAATAACAGAGTTAACATGTATATCATCTGGTAAATAACTATTTAACGCACCCTTCAATTTATAACAAGATATATCTTTATCCAAATCAAAATGGGCCTTTTGATGAATGGCACTTACCTTGGCATCAGTTCTTCCAGATGCACAAATTGATACAGGAGCATTATTTATACTGGTTAGAACTTTTTCTAGTTCTTCTTGTACAGTTCTTAAACCACTTTGTTTTTGATAACCACTAAATAATTCTCCCGAATAAGAAAAATCAATTAAATATCTCATCTCATCCATCCCATCCATATTACAACATAAAGTAAAATAGTATCCATAAGCATAAGAGATTTATCAAACTTAGTAACTTTATTCTCGTGATAATTTGTACGCTTTTTACCATATCCATAAAACCTTAACTTCATCGCCGCAATCGTTCTTAAAGAAAGTTTGTAAGATAGCCTAATAATCGGAATCACCATTTTTTTTAAAGATAGTATCTTATTTTTTTTATATGGTATTCCACGATAAGCCATTGATTTTCTAACTTCTCTTGCTTGGTCAAACAAATTTGAAAAAAACTTAATAGAAAGTGCTATAAAAAGAGATGTGTTAGAAACAGGAAAACCAACTTTTTTTAACGGGGCAAAAAGACATTCAAAACCCCAGGCAATTTCACTGAGTGATGTAGTAAATGTTAAAATAAGAAATAAAATAACAATTAACATTAATTTGAAAACAACTAAAAAAGATAGTAGTAAATCAAATGTAATTAAAAATGATATCAAGAATACAACACAGTATATAGGCCATAAGATTAAAACATTTGATGCGTAAACGTCAAATTCAATTTTCGTTTTTGATGTTATATATATTACAAATAAAGAAAATACCAAAAGAGAAAAATAGTCCAATATAACTAAAGAAACTAAAATTGATAATAAAAACCATGCGACTTTCATCTTAGAGTTCATCATATGAACTTTAGATTCTTTAGGGATATACTTGAAAAATGAATAATTATCAATCACCATTAATCAACCTCATTTCCGCTATTGCTAAAATGATTGGCAATAGCTCTCACTAGCGAATTTAAGTTTTCGACGTATTCAAAATCAACCCCTGTTTTATCTTTAATTATATTACAAACCCTGATAACATTTGGAACTGGAGCCTTGTTTTCATCAAGCAACTTAACATCCCTAAAAACTTCCATTTTATTTCCCTCTTTAATTACCTTTCCATGGTTTAATACCACAACATCATCAACGATTTCATAAAGCATATCAACATCATGAGTAACTATTATTATCGTTTTCATATACCTTGTTTTTAAATTTTTAATAAGTCTCATCAACTTTTTCTTACTATTATTATCAAGACCAATGGTTGGTTCATCCATTATTAGTAATTTAGGATTTGATATTAAAACTGATGCAATTGCAACCCTTCTTTTTTCCCCACTATTTAAACTAAATGGACTTCTTTTAATATACGTATCATCTAAGCCTACCATCATTAATGCTTTTTTAACCTTATTTTTAATATTCTTGTTTTTAGAATCAAATACTTTACTAGAAAAAGCTATTTCTTCTCCTACCGTACGGCAAAAAAATTGTTTTTCTGGAAACTGGTAAACAAGTCCTACGTCATATCTAAAATCATTAAAATTAAAGTTTTTGGTAAGTTCATAATTTCCTACCACTATCTCACCAAGAGTAGGCTTAGTTATTCCGTTCATTAACTCTAACATGGTAGTTTTACCGCTACCAATTGGACCAATTATTCCATGAATTAAATTACCCTCCAAAAAAATATTCACGTTATCCAAGGCTTTTTTTTCGTTTGATGACCCAACGTTGTAAGAAAAACTAACGTTTCTAAAAATTACTTCCATACTTCATCAACCAGCCTTTCTAAATTTAAGTGTATTTTATCCACAAGCTTATACACTCTTAGTTTCTGACTTAATTCTACCGAAAAAGGAACTTCCAAACCTATTTTTCTCATTACTCTTTCTTCGTCAAATACAGAAGGAAAAGAGCCATCAACAACAATTTTACCTTGGTTTAAAACGACCAATCTATCAGAATATATGGCTTCATCTAAATTATGCGTAAATGAAATTATAGTTACTCTTTTTTTATTATTGTAATCTTTAAGTATTTTTAATAATACATCCCTTTCGTTAACGTCGACCATCATTAGTGCTTCATCCAAAACAAGAATTCTGGGTTCAAGCATCAAAGCACATGCTAAAGCAAGTTTTTGTTTTTCACCACCAGATAAATTGTAAGGATTTTCTTTAAGAATACCGTCAAGCTTAAGAAGCTGTGATACTTCTTTTATTTTCCTTTTTATAGTAGCTGGAAAAACCGCCATGTTTTCTAAAGAAAATGCAAGCTCATCCTCAACCGTTTCACAAGCAAAAAAATTATCTGGATTATCAAATACAAAACCTACTTCTTTTCTTATATCATAAATGCTTTTTCGATCTATTTTCTTACCAAAAACTTTTACATCAGAATAAGTTTTAACTAATCCTGCAATTATTTTAACAAGTGTTGTTTTTCCCGATCCATTAGGTCCTGCTATGGTAACCCAGGTGCCACGCTTTATGTTTAAACTAAAATTATCATAAATAAACTTACTACCATATCTAAAGGTTAAATTATTTATCTCTATTATGCTCATCCTAAGTCACCTCCTTAAAATATTAAGAAGATATTATATAACAAAATTTTAAAAAAAGCTATCCCCTTTTAAATTGGATAACTTTAACTTTTTTAGTTATGTGTAAGATATACTTCAGTATCAGGTAAATCATAATTATCTGTTTCATTATATAAATTTTTGCAAGTTAAGTGACCGTTAAATTTTGGACCATCAATAGTTTTTTTCACCTCTAAATATCCAGTACAAGGATCTCCGCCTGCTGGATTAGAAATAATTGCACTTTTTAAATAACCAGCTTCAGCTAATTCTTTTAAAGAAATTTTTAAAACAGAGTCCACACCGCACTCATTATACTTTTTATAAAAATAATCACTCGATTTATCTTCCACTGTATTATTTGAGGTATCTTTACAAACGTCCTGTTCTAATTTAAAAACATAACCCTTTTTACTACAATAACTTTCATAATCCTTAACCCCAGCTATAGTTTCATAACTATATATTCCCGGACCCAAATCAGCAAGTGTCTGCTCTATTTTTTTTGCTTCTTCTATATTTGCCTTTTTCTTTTGATTTAATACCGAAGTTCCTGCAATTGACATTATTACTGCTAAAACAACTATTACTGCTAATAATTCAATAAGCGTAAAACCTTTTTTATTCATATTTATTTTTCCTTCCTTTTTTGAATGTTATAATCAATTTTCATTTGTAATTTTAAAGGTGTAATACGGCACGCAATTAAACTTAACTTAGACATAAAACCAGGTACTATTACCAACTTATTTTTAAGCATTTTTTTAATAGCATAATTAACAACATAATCACTTGATAGCCCCTTAACAGCAAAATTAACATCTGCTATATTATTAAAATTAGTGTCAACTGGCCCAGGACATAAAACTGAAACTTTAACGTTTGATCCATTTCTTCTTAATTCTTCAAAAATAGCCGTCGTAAGCTTAAAAACATAAGATTTAGTCGCATAATACGTACTCATTAAAGGACCTGGCAAAAACGCTGCTGATGAGGCTACGTTAAGAATCCTACCAGAATCTTTTTTTACCATGTCTTTTAAATATAATTTGGTTAATGTATGAAGAGCCTTAACATTTAAATCTATCATTTCTAACTCTTTATCAAGTTCTGTTTTATTAAACCTACCAAATACACCAAACCCAGCGTTATTTATAAGTAAATCAATATCCTTATGATTGTTATATAGTTTTTTACAGTTATCTATATTAGATAAATCCATACTTTCAATTTCTACATTATTAAGACACTGTTTTTTTACTTCGTTTAACTTCTTATTATTTCTTGCAACTAATACTAAATCATAACCCATATTACTTAGTTTTATGGCAAAATCTTTTCCTAAACCACTTGAGGCTCCAGTAATCATTGCTTTCATATTATCACCATGTTAATTATAACATAACAAGAATTAATTTTAAAAGATTATTCATAAAAAATAAATATGTATGATATAATCAAAATACGAGGCTAATTATGAAACATAACGGAATGAAAAAACGAGTTATCGTCGTTAAGACAAAAAAGAAATTGATTTTAAAAAAGTGGATTAGAGTTACCTTATTAATTATTTTCTTATTAATCTTATCCTTCTCAATTTTTAAATTGTTTATTTGGAAACAAGAGGGGGACGAAATAAAAAGTATTGAAAAAAAGATAATTGAAGAAACACCACCAGAAGAAAAAGAATCCACACCAGAAAACACTGAAATAATTAATCCGCCTAATAACAAGGATAATGATTATTGGAACTATATTAAAATGAATATGTTAAATGCCAACTTTAATGAACTTAAAAAGAAAAATAAAGATACGGTAGGCTGGATAAAAGTGGAAGGAACAAATATAAATTATCCTGTTGTACAAACTATAAATAATGATTATTATTTAAATCATTCATATGACAAGACAAACAACAAAGCCGGATGGGTATTTGCTGATTACCGAAATAATTTAAATGATTTTGATAAAAACACAATAATATATGCGCACGGAAGAGTAGATACAACAATGTTTGGAAGTTTAAAAAACATACTTCAAAGTTCTTGGTATAATAATAAAAACAATCATATAATAAAATTTTCAACAGTAAAAGAAAATACCTTATGGCAAGTATTTTCAGTTTATACAATTCCCGCTGAAAGTTACTACATAACTACACAATTCTCATCTAATGAAAGTTTTATAGAATTCGTAAATACATTAAAAAACAGAAGTCAAGTAAATTTTAGTGCATTACCTTCGGGTAATGATAAAATACTGACACTATCAACTTGTAAAGATAGTAAAGGAACCCGGGTTGTTATGCATGCTAAGTTAATAAAAGTTGAAAACAAATAAAAAATACTTAAGAAATGAACTTAAGTATTTTTTATTATTAATGATGTTTAATTAAACTTCTAGTAGTTACTCCAGCAACACCTAATCCAATAAGAGCTAATACAAGATATAGACCTGCATTATCAGCTGTGTTAGGATTCTTTTCTGCAACTTGAGTAGTATTTATCACTTCAGCTGGTTCTTCTGGAGTTGTTGGTTCTTCTGGTTCAACTGGAGCTTTAGTTTCTTCAGTATCGCCATCAATTATTACTGCTAAACCATCTTGCAATTCTGATGTTTTTGCAACTACAGTGCTGCCTTCTTTTATAACAATTACGTTATCTTTTAAAGATGCTTTTTGAGCACTTGAAGAATCATTATCAATTACTACTTCACTGACTTGTGTTTCATCAACATAAAGTGGATTTACTTGTTCAGTAGCATTAATTTTTCCATTCATTATTAAGGATGGGGTACTATCAACATTTACACCTTTTGCGAATTCTATACCATAAGCATTATTTTTCATGGTTAAATCTTTTATTACTAAAGTTCCACCATTAATTAATGCAGCACCAAATCCTGAATTTTCAATTGTAACACCATCTAATGTTACATTGCCTCTGTATGATTGAACACCATATTTAGTTGCATTTTTTAAAGTAACATTAATTAATGTTAAATCACTTGAGGATGTAATAATTGATCTGTTACCACTACCATTTTCTTCGTTAATGTTAACAATAGCAAATCCATTACCATTAATTGTAGTTTCTCTATTAGCAATTAAATAACTATTTATTTCAATATCATTGGTTAATGTTATATCTCCTCCGTTTGCTATTGCATTAACTAAGCTTGTTTCATCACTTACATCTAATGCATTAACTTTTATAAAAGGTAATAAGCAAAGTGTGCATACAAATAAGTATGAAACCGTTTTTAACAATCCTTTTTTCATAAACCTTTCTCCTTTCTATAGATTAAACCATGTAGTATCGGTTTATTTTTACTATAATACATACTAACCTTTAAGTAAAGAAAAATTTGTCAAATTTACAACTAAATTTAAAAATTTGACATGAAGCATTAATTCATAAACCTATTACTACCCATTTTTATAACAGACAAATACTACTTACTGTTACATGTTTATAATAACATATACCCCCCAATCAATATTCAAAAACAGTTGACGAAAAAAAGAGATAAACATCTCTTTTTGGTTCAAATAAATTAATCTACTAATTCTAAGACAACCATTAAAGCATCGTCGCCTTTTCTTTCTTGTAATTTAAGTATTCTAGTATAACCACCATTTCTACTTTCATAACGTTTAGCAAGCTCATCAAATACCTTTTTTACAGCTTCATTATCATTATGTAAGAAAGCAAGTGCGTTACGTCTAGAAATTAAGCTACCATTCTTACCATAAGTAACCATTTTATCAAAACATTTACGTACTTCCTTAGCACGTGTTTCAGTTGTTTCAATACGTTCATTTTTAATTAGGTCCTTTGTTAAGTTAGCGAGCATAGCTCTTCTATGCTTATTAGTGCGTCCTAATTTTCTATAAGCCATTGTTATTCCTCCTTACTTTAGTCGTCGTTTCTAAATGAAAATCCCATTTCTTTAACTTTATCAATTACTTCTTTAAGTGATTTTTTACCTAAGTTACGGATTTTCATCATTTCGTTTTCAGACTTTTGAGTTAAGTCTTGTAATGTGTTAATGTTAGCTCTCTTTAAACAGTTATATGCTCTAACCGAAAATTCTAGTTCATCAATCGACATTTCTAAAGCCTTAGTTTTTGAATCATCTACGTTTTGTTTCATAAGTCCTGTTTCATCAGCTATTTCATCTAACTTAGTTAAAATTTCAAAGTGTTCTATTATTATTCTAGATGCTAAAGCAATAGCTTCCTCAGGTTTCATTGAACCATTAGTCCATACCTCCATGGTTAACTTATCATAGGTATCATCTTGCCCAACACGAGCCCCTTCAACCTCATAATTAACTCTTTCAATTGGAGAGAAATTCGAATCCATAGCAATTGTATTTAGCTTAACATCAGATAATAACTTCTTGTTGGCTTCTGCTCTAACATATCCACGTCCACTTCCGATGGTCATTTCCATGCTTAGTTTTCCACCTTTAACAAGGGTAGCTATTTCTTGTTCTGGATTTATAATTTCAATGTCAGCATCTTTTTCTATATCTGCCGCAGTAACTACTCCTTCTTTGCTTACGTTTAATTTAATTGTCTTAGGTTCGCTAGTGTGATTTTTAACAACCACACCTTTTAAATTTAGTATAATTTGCGTTACGTCTTCAATAATTCCATCAATTGTTTGAAATTCATGAAGAACACCATCGATGTGAACACTAGTTATTGCATCTCCTGGCAATGAAGATAACATTACTCTTCTAAGTGCGTTTCCAAGTGTTGTACCGAATCCTCTTTCCAAAGGCTCGATCTCAAATTTTCCATAGTTTCTACTTTCAACGTATTCAGAAACTTTGAATATTGGTTTTTCGAATTTTATCACCTAAAATCACTCCCTTTTTTAAAATTATCCACGTGGACGTTTTGGTGGACGACAACCATTATGTGGTACTGGTGTTACGTCTGTAATTGAAAGAATTTCTAATCCTGCTGTTTGTAATGAGCGAATAGCAGTTTCTCTACCTGATCCTAAACCCTTTACAAAAACATCTACTTTTCTCATGCCTGAATCATATGCTGCTTTACCTGCTGCTTCAGCACTCATTCCAGCAGCAAATGGAGTTTTCTTTTTACTTCCTTTAAAACCTGAAGTTCCACTTGTTGCCCATGATACTACGTTACCTTCTTTATCAGTAATTGTTACAATAGTATTATTAAACGTTGAGTGAATATGAGCTTGTCCTTCAGGAATGTTTTTCTTAACCTTACGTTTTCTTGCTTTGTAAGCCATTATTTACCCTCCTTTTTCCTACTTCTTCTTGTTTGCAACAGTCTTACCTCTACCCTTACGAGTCTTTGCATTACTTCTGGTAGATTGACCTCTTACAGGTAATCCTTTACGATGACGAATACCTTGGTAAGAACCTATTTCCATCTTTGTTTTAATATTCATAGAAACTTCTCTTCTTAAATCACCTTCTAATAGGTAATTATCTAGTTCCTTACGAATTTTAGAAATCTCTTCATCAGTTAAATCCTTCGCCTTAGTGTCAAGGTTAATATTTAACTTAGTTAAAATTTGTCTTGATAACTTTCTACCAATACCATGAATGTAAGTTAAAGCAACTTCAATTCTTTTTTCGTTTGGTAAATCAACGTTTTTTATACGTGCCATTTGCCTTTGCACCTCCTATTATCCTTGTCTTTGCTTGTGTTTTGGGTTTTCGCAAATAACCATTACTTTCCCATTACGCTTAATAATTTTACATTTATCACAAATTTTCTTTACTGATGGTCTAACTTTCATATTTATTTCCTCCTATTATTTTCTATAGGTTATACGCCCACGTGTTAAATCATAAGGCGATATTTCCAAAGACACTGTATCACCTGGTAAGATACGAATCTTGTTCATTCGCATTTTACCAGAAACGCGGGCTTCTACAGTGTGTCCGTTTTCTAATACTACTTTAAAGTCTCCGCCTTTAAGAAGTTCAACGACTTTACCTTCAACTTCTATTACATCTTCCTTGGCCACTTATTAATCACTCTCCCGTTAATATCTGATAACCATCTTTAGTAACTAAAACCGTGTGCTCAAAGTGAGCCGAAGGTTTTCTATCTAAAGTTGTTATTGTCCAGTCATTATCTTCAACTACTATGTCATCAGATCCTAAATTAAGCATTGGTTCTATTGCTATTACCATACCTTCTTTTAGGACAGGCCCAGTATGAGCTGAACCATAGTTAGGAACATCCGGATCTTCATGAAGGTTATTCCCTACGCCATGTCCACATAATTCTCTTACTATACCAAGATTATGAGAAACAGCATAACGTTCAATGGCATAACCAATATCACCAATTCTAGCACCTGGTTTAACCTCTTTGATTCCTTTCCATAGTGCTTTTTCAGTATGCTCCATTAAATACTTTCTATCATCATCTATATCGCCAACGGCATATGACCATGCCGAATCGCCATGATACCCCTTGTAACAAGCACCGATGTCGATAGATACTATATCACCTTTTTTTAATTTCCTGCTTGATGGTATTCCGTGTACAACTTCTTCATTAACAGATATACAAGTTGCGTTTGGAAAACCGTCATATCCTTTAAACGAAGGCTTTGCACCTTTACTTATTATAAACTTTTCAGCTAAACCGTCAAGTTCTAACAAGCTAACTCCTGGTTTTATGAAAGGCTTTAAATATTGGTGTGTTTGGTAAACTATATTACCTGCAATAATCATTAACTCAATTTCTCTTTTTGATTTAACACTTATCATTTTTCGCCTTCTTAATCTTCAACTACTTTAACAGCTTCATCAAAAGTATCATACTTACTTTCGTGTGCTTCAATTACTTTTAATACCCCTTTATTTTTATAATAATCATAAAGTGGCATTGTTTTATTTACATATTCATCAAACCTCTTTATAAAGGTTTCTTCACTATCATCAGCGCGCTGTGTTAATGAGACATTACAATCATCACACATTCCATCAACCTTAGGTTTCATTTCGTTTGAATATTTATTATAAATACGTCCGCACTTAGGACAAGTTATCCTTGAACAAGCACGTTTCATAGCCATTTCTTTATCAATATTGATGTATATTACAACACCTAATTCTTTTCCCAAATTATCTAATAATTCATCGTATTTTAACGCTTGATTTAAAGTTCTTGGAAAACCATCTAATATATAACCATTTTCACAATCACTTTTTGTTATACGGTTTGAAATAAGTTCTATAATAACATCGTCTGAAACAAACTTTCCTTCCTTCATAAGGCTTTCTGCTTGTTTTCCGACATCAGTTTTATTCTTTATTTCTTCCCTTAATAAATCACCTGTAGATATATGTCCATAGCCATATTTTTCTACCAACATTTCTGATAGCGTTCCCTTCCCTGCGGCAGGTGGTGCTAAAAATATAATATTCTTCATTATTTACGATAACCCCTTTCATATTTTCTAGCAGATAGTGTGCTCTCAATTTGATTATACGTTTCAAGTGCAACACCAACAACAATTAATAATCCGGTTCCTCCAACAGTAACACTAGTTGGTAAACTACTGAAATTTGATACCAATATCGGAAGACCAGCTATTACGATCAAAAATATCGCACCTAAAAAGGTAATTCTTGATAATACTTTGCTAATATACATCTTCGTTTCTCCTCCCGGCCTTACCCCAGGAATATATCCGCCATTTTTATTAAGATTTTCAGCTAATTCCTTAGGTTTCAATCCAGAAGCCATAAAAGTATAAAGATAAGCAAATAATATTATTAACAAAATGTATAATATGAATCCCGTTACCGTGCTATAGTTAATATATTTATTTATAAAAAGTGAAAAATTATCATTTTTTATAAAAGCAGCAATTAACGATGGTATAGAAATTAAGCTCGATGCAAAGATAACAGGCATTACACCGGCAGAATTTAACTTGAATGGAATATAAGTTTGTTTTGCTCCATAAGCTGTTGAAGTTCTATTAGAATATTGTACAGGTATTCTTCTTTCTGACTTTTCTATAAATACAACTCCAACAATTATTGAAATGTATATCAATAAGAATAAAATAAATTTTGTTATTCCAAACATAGTTTCCTGAACAGTTCCAGTTACAACAAACGAACCAAAGGCATCAACCATCATTGATGGAGTACTAATTAATATACCAGCCATGATAAGCATTGATATTCCATTTCCAACACCTTTTCTAGTGATCTGATCTCCAAGCCATAATAAGAAACACGTACCAGCAGTTAAAATAAGGGATACTCTTAAATATTCTATCGAAGCTGACGTCTGACCAAGGAATGAAAATGACATTACCAACCCTTGTAAAAACGCAAGCGCGATTCCTAAATATCTAGTAATCTTATTTAATTTAACCCTACCAGTATGACCTTCTTTGGCTAGATTTGAAAAGTAAGGAATAATATCCATTTGAAGCAATTGAACAATTATTGAAGCACTAATGTATGGTGTAACCCCAAGTGCAAAAATCGAGAAGTTTTTTAAAGAGCCACCACCCATTACGTTTAATAATTCCAAAAATCCTAAATCTTCTGTTATGTTATCTGTTCCGGGAACCCTAACTGCAGTTCCAACTTTATAGATGAATAATATAAGAAGAGTAAACAAAATCTTGTTTCTTATATCCTTATTACTAGGTGTAAAGATTTGTTTAACATTCTTAAACATCTTACATCACCTCAGCTTTTCCACCTACATTTTCTATTTTTTCTTTTGCTACGTTAGAGAAAACGTGTGCTCTAACCGTTAATTTCTTTTCTAAGCTTCCGTTACCAAGAATTTTTACACCTGATAACTCTTTTTTTATAACTCCCATTTCTTTTAATAACTCTGGAGTTACAACAGTACCATCATCAAACATGTTTAAATCTGATACATTTATAACTGAATAAGTTTTCTTGAACATAGCGTTAGAAAATCCACGCTTTGGAAGCCTTCTGTATAAAGGTAATTGTCCACCTTCGAAACCAGGTCTTACTCCTCCACCACTTCTAGCGTTTTGTCCTTTATGTCCTTTACCACTTGTTTTTCCAGTACCGCTACTAGAACCACGACCTAATCTTTTGATATCCTTTTTAGAACCTTCGTTATATTTTAATTCATTTAACTTCATTATCCTAAAATCTCCTCTACAGATTTTCCTCTAAGCTCTGCTATATGCTCAGCTGATTTTTGATTCTTTAGAGCTTCAATAGTTGCTCTTGCGGTATTTAATTTTGTATTAGATCCAAGTGATTTTGAAATAATATCTTTAACTCCAGCTAATTCAAGGATAGCACGAACTGATCCACCAGCTATGATACCAGTACCAGCTTTTGCAGGTTTAATTAAAACCTTAGCAGCTCCTGATGTACCAATTGCATCATGAGAAACAGTTCTTTCTTCAACTAAATCCAATTTAATTATGTTATTAGTTGCATCCTGAATTGCCTTTTTGATTGCATCTTGAACTTCGTTTGCTTTACCAGTTCCAAGGCCAACCTTACCTTTTCCGTCTCCAACCGCAACTGTTGCAGCAAAACGAAGACGACGTCCACCTTTGGTAACCTTTGTAACACGATTAACAGAAATAACTGATTCGTTATATTCTTTTTCGCGTGGTTTGCTATTTCTTCTTTCCACTTTGTTACCCTCCTTTAGAATTCTAATCCATTTTCACGTGCAGCATCTGCAAGTGCCTTAACACGTCCATGATATAAGTATCCACCTCTATCGAATACTACTTTACTAATCTTTGCTTTCTTTGCCTTTTTTGCAACCAAAGCTCCTACAAGCTTACTTGCCTCTATGTTACCACCATTTTTAATGTTTAAATCTTTATCAAGCGATGATGCACTAACTAATGTAACACCTTTGGTATCATCTATAATTTGAACACTAATGTTCTTTAAAGATCTAAATACGCATAATCTTGGCAACTCGCTAGTTCCACTAACTTTTGTTCTTATTCTAGTATGTCTAGCTTTACGAGCTTCATTACGTGATGTTTTTTTTATCATTGTAATAATCTCCCTTTCCTATTATTTAGAAGCTTTCTTTCCTTCTTTACGGCGAACATATTCACCTTTGTAACGGATACCCTTACCTTTATAAGGTTCTGGTTTTCTAACTTCTCTTATTTCTGCAGCAAATTTTCCTACTGCTTCTTTATCAATACCTTTTACGGTTATTTCTGTTGTACTTACACTCTCAACGGTTAATCCTTCGGGAATTTCAAGTTCAACTTTATGTGAATAACCAGCGTTTATTTCTAATACTCTACCCTTTACGTTAAAACGGTAACCAACACCAATAATTTCAAGTCCTTTTTCATAACCATCTTTAACCCCTTTAATCATGTTTGCAATTAAAGCGTTTGTAGTACCATGCATTTGTTTTACTTTTTTTATTTCACTGTTTCTTGTAACCTTAACTTCGTTACCCTCTACCAAAACGTTTATGTTAGCGTCTAAGTCTAATGATAATTCTCCCTTAGGTCCTTTTACAGTGATGCATCCATTTTCATTTGTTACGGTAACATTTTCAGGAACCGTTAACACTCTATTTCCAATACGACTCATCTTTTAGTCCCTCCTTGTTTGAATTACCATACATACGCTAAAACTTCTCCACCAAGGTTTTCTTTTCTAGCTTCCTTGCCAGTCATAATTCCCTTTGATGTTGAAACTATAGATATTCCAAGACCATTTAAAACCATTGGAACTTCTTCAGCTTTAGCATACACACGTAGTCCTGGTTTAGATATTCTCTTTAAACCAGAAATTACTCTTTCTTTGTTTTTTCCGTATTTCAAAGTAACAATAATGTTATCTTGTATTTCATTTTTCTCCACTTTGTAATTTTCGATATATCCTTCAGTCTTTAAAATTTTAACTATTGCTAACTTTATATTAGATGAAGGAATAACTACTTCATTATAACGCATTTGATTTGCATTACGAATACGCGTAAGTAAATCTGCGATTGGATCTGTTACTGACATATGAATCCTCCTTTTTCGTATCTTTTACTCTTACCAGCTTGATTTTTTAACCCCAGGAATTTCTCCTTTATAGGCTAATTCTCTAAAGCAAATACGGCAGATACCAAACTTTTTCATTACTGAATGTGGACGACCGCATCTGTTGCAACGAGTATATTCTTGTACTTTATATTTTTTAGGTCTTTTAGCTTTTACGACCATACTTTTCTTTGCCACTTTATTCCTCCCTTGCTTACTTTTTAAAAGGTAAACCAAAGCCTTTTAATAAGTCTAATGCTTCTTCATTAGTTTTTGCTGTTGTAACAAAAACAATGTCCATTCCACGTACTTTTACAACTTCGTCATAAACTATTTCTGGGAATATTGTTTGTTCTTTTATGCCAAGTGTATAGTTTCCTCTTCCATCAAACGCCTTTGATGATATACCTCTAAAATCACGCACACGTGGTAACACAATTTTAATAAGCTTTTCTAAGAAAGTATACATAGCCTCACCACGTAATGTAACTTTACATCCGATTGCTTGACCTTCTCTTATTTTAAAACCAGCTATTGATTTTTTTGCTTTTGTAATAACAGGTTGTTGACCGGTTATTTTTTCAAGTTCTGAAACTGCAACATCTAAAAGTTTACTGTTTACCGTTGCGTCTCCAACTCCCATATTAACTACGATCTTTTCTAGCTTTGGTACAGCCATGACAGTAGTATAATTGTATTTTTTTGTTAATTCAGGAACAACTTCCTTTGTATATTGCTCTTTTAAACTGTTCATAGTTACCCTCCTTCCAGGTTAGTCTAATTTATTTTTTGACTTGCTAGAAACTCTAACTTTATTTCCATCTTTATCGATTTGTTTTGCTATTCTGGCACGTTTTTTCGTTTTTGGATCAATAATCATAACATTTGAAACGTGAATAGCGGCTTCCTTATCAATTATTCCACCGGTTTGGTCTTGCCCGTTTGGTTTAACATGCTTTTTAACCATGTTAACGCCTTCAACAAAAACCTTTTCACCTTTCTTAGCGATGATTTTTCCTTCTTTACCTTTGTCCTTACCAGCAATAACAATTACTTTATCTCCAACTTTTAAATTCATGATTTTTCCTCCTTAAAAGGTCTATAACACTTCTTTTGCTAACGATACAATTTTCATGAAATCTTTATCACGTAATTCGCGTGCTACTGGACCTAAAACTCTTGTTCCAACTGGTGTCTTATCATCTTTAATAATAACGCAAGCATTATCATCAAATTTGATATAAGAACCATCATCTCTACGCATTCCAAATTTGCTTCTAACGATAACCGCTTTTACGACTTTACCGCTTGATATATTACCATTTGGAGTTGCTTTTTTTACTGTTCCAACTACGATGTCACCAATGTTTCCAGTTTTATGAGTGCTTCCACCAAGAACTCTTATAACCATTAGTTCACGAGCACCGGAATTATCAGCAACTTTTAAACGACTTTGTTGTTGAATCATAAATGTTTCCTCCTTCTTATTTGTAAAGTGCCTATAAAATTACGGCTTCTTCTACTATTTCTACCAAACTAAATCTCTTTGTTTTTGATAATGGTTTGGTTGCAACAACCTTAACTATATCACCTAACTTAGCTTGGTTATTTTCATCATGAGCTGCATATTTTTTCGAATATTTAACACGCTTACCATATTTTGGATCCGTTTTATAAGTTTCAACTAAAATCGTAATTGTTTTATTATTTTTAGCGCTTACGACTTTACCAATAACTTCATGTTTTGTCTTTTCCATTAGTAAACCCTCCTTTAAGCTTCACTGCGTTCAGCTAAAATTGTTTTCATTCTAGCAACGTCTTTTCTTAATTCATGTATTCTTGAAGGTTTTTCTAAGTTGCCGGTAGCTTGCTGCATACGCAAATTAAATATTTCATCTTTAGCTTCTACTATTTTAGCTTCGATTTGCTCAGTGGTTAGCTCTCTTATTTCCTTAACCTTCATTTTCTTCACCACCATTTTCTTTTGTTACAAATTTACACTTAATTGGTAACTTGTGCATCGCAAGTCTAAGTGCTTCACGTGCTACTTCTTCAGACACTCCTGAAACCTCAAACATTACTTTTCCTTCTTTTACGACAGCAACCCAAGATTCTGGATTACCTTTACCTTTACCTTGACGAGTTTCTAATGGTTTTTTTGTTAATGAAAGATGTGGAAATATATTAACGTATACTTTACCACCACGTTTCATATAACGTGTCATAGCAACACGGGCAGCTTCGATTTGCTGAGCAGTAATCCAAGCTCCTTCCTTCGCCATTAAACCATACTCACCAAAAGTTACCTTGGTATTACCTTTTGATTTTCCTTCATAATAAATTCTGTGAGGTTTACGATATTTAGTTCTTTTTGGCATTAACATCGCGAGCACCTCCATTTTTCTTTTTAGAAGGAAGTATTTCACCTTTGTAAATCCATACTTTAACACCAATTTTACCATAAGTAGTATCGGCTTCAGCTGTAGCATAATCAATGTCAGCTCTTAACGTATGTAGAGGTGTAGTACCTTCGTTGTAACCTTCGCTACGAGCAATTTCAGCTCCATTTAAGCGCCCAGAACATAGGGTTTTAATTCCTTTTGCTCCAGCTTTCATAGTATTTCTGATAGCTCTTTTTTGAGCCATTCTATACGAACCTCTGTTTTCGATTTGACTTGCAATGTTATTTGCAACTAACTGTGCATCTAAATCAGGGTTCTTAACTTCCATTATAGAAATTTGAATTTCTTCATCAACTAATTTGTTTAGTTCATTTTTTAACTTTTCGATTTCTTCTCCACCATGTCCAATAACAACACCAGGTTTTGCAGTGTTTATTTTTACTTCGGTCTTCTTATTATCTCTTTCAATCAAAATAGAAGAAACCGCAGCATTCTTCAATTTCTTATTTAAGAAATTACGAATTTTCATATCATTTTCTAATGTTTTAGAGAAATCTTTACTTGGTGCATACCATTTAGCAGTCCAATCCTTGTTAATACCAAGTCTTAAACCTGCAGGATTAACTTTTTGACCCATTAGTTTTTCCTCCTTATATTATCTTTCTGCAACAACCACTGTTACATGACTCGTACGGTGATCATTCTTTGCAATTCTTCCTCTTGAATCAGGTACTGATCTTTTAAGTACAGGACCATCATTAACGTAAGCTTCTTTAACATATAGCTTAGTTTTATCAAGGTTATGATTATTTTCAGCATTTGCTACTGCTGATGTTAAAACTTTTTTTATAATACGTGCAGCTTTATTATTCATGTTATTTAAAATAGCCATGGATTCACTAACACTTTTTCCGTTTATTAACCTCATAACTAAACGAGATTTTAAAGCGGAAATACGAACTGTCTTCGCAATTGCTTTCGCTTCCATATTTTTATCTCCCTTCTAGTTATTACTTTTTATCTTTGTTCTCGCCGTGTCCACCACATTTGCGAGTAAGTGAGAATTCTCCTAATTTATGACCAACCATGTCCTCGGTAACATAAACAGGAATGAATTCCTTACCATTGTGAACCGCAAAAGTGTGTCCTATAAAATCTGGAAATATTGTTGAACGGCGTGACCAAGTTTTAATTACTTCTTTTTTGCCTTCTTTATTTAATTTTTGGACCTTCTTAAGCAATCTAGGAAATACATAAGGCCCTTTTTTTACGCTTCTTGCCATTTACATTTCTTCCTTTCTTTTATTTCTTACGGCTTACGATTAACTTAGTAGAAGCCTTTTTATTATTACGAGTCTTCATACCAAGCGCAGGTTTACCCCAAGGTGTCATTGGTTGTTTACGACCTACTGGAGCTCTACCTTCACCACCACCATGTGGGTGATCATTAGGGTTCATAACAGAACCACGTACAGTTGGACGAATACCCATGTGGCGAGTACGACCTGCCTTACCTAAATTAACTAAAGCATAGTCGGTATTTCCAACTTCCCCTATTGTAGCCATGCAAGTTCCAAGTACTTTTCTTGTTTCACCACTTCTTAATCTTATTAATACGTATTTTTCTTCACGTCCAAGAATCTGTGCACTAGAACCAGCACTACGTGCAAGTTGTGCTCCTTTTCCTGGTCTTAATTCTATATTATGAATAACGGTACCTACTGGTATATTCATAATTGGCATTGCGTTTCCTATTTTAACGTCTACGCTTTGACCGCTAACGATTACGTCGCCAACTTTTAAACCTTTTGGTGCAATAATATACCTTTTTTCACCATCTTTATAATTTATAAGTGCAATGTTAGCGCTTCTATTTGGGTCGTATTCAATGGCCGAAACCTTACCAGTGATATCCGCTTTATTTCTTTTGAAATCAATTATACGATATTTGCGTTTTTCTCCACCACCACGGTGTCTTACGGTAATACGACCTAAGTTATTACGTCCACTTGTTTTCTTCTTATTAACTACTAAGCTTTTTTCAGGAGTATTTTTAGTTATTTCATCGTTAACCAAAGTACTCATTTGTCTTCTAGCATTTGTAGTTGGTTTGAACTTTTTAACTGGCATTATATTTCCTCCTTATTAGCTTAAGTCTAGTTTGCTACCCTCAGCTAAAGTTACTATTGCTTTTTTGTAAGCTTTAGTTTTTCCTTCGTAGCGTCCTACTCTTTTTTTCTTTGCACGAACACTTACAGTGTTAACGTTTGTTACTTTTACGTTAAAAGCACTTTCTACAGCCTGTCTTATTTGAACTTTATTAGCATCTTTAGATACTTTTAACACTACTTTTTTTCCATCAGCAGATATACTAGCTGATTTTTCGGTTACTATTGGTGCCTTTATTACATCTTTCATTATTTAAGCACCTCCTCAACATAT
Source organism: uncultured Clostridium sp. (assembly GCA_947427095.1). Classification (GTDB taxonomy): domain Bacteria; phylum Bacillota_I; class Bacilli_A; order RF39; family UBA660; genus Aphodocola. Next base: position 23,770 of record CANEGO010000002.1, read on the forward strand.
TTTAATGCATCTTCGGTAATAACTAACTTATCACAAGATAAAACATCATAAGTATTTAGTTCATTTGCTAGTATTAACTTTATGCTAGCTATATTTCTAGTTGCTAATATAACGTTTTCTGAAAGTTCGGTAGTAACAATTAGTAACTTACCATTTAGTTTTAAATTTTCTAATAATTTAAGCATATCGCGAGTTTTGTTCGTTTCAGCCTCAAATTTTTCAATTAAAACTATCTCTTTATCATTTGCTTTATATGTTAAAGCTGATTTAAGTGCTAATCTACGTTCTTTTTTATTCATTTTCTTAGTGTAGTTTCTATTTGAACTAGGTCCAAATACAACTCCACCACCAACCCAGTGAGGTGCTCTTGTAGAACCTTGTCTTGCATTACCAGTTCCTTTTTGTCTCCATGGTTTTCTTCCACCACCAGAAACCTCACTACGGTTTTTTACGGAATGGCTTCCTTGTCTTGCGTTAGCCATCGCTAAATTTATATGTTCATAAACAACTTGATCATTTGGAGTTATTCCCCAAACGTTATCATCTAATTTAATGTCTTTAATTTTTTCACCTTTTAAACTTAAAAGTGCTGTTTTTGGCATTTTAGTTCCTCCTTTCATCACAAGTATAAATATTCAAATAAATTTAAATAGTATTATTCAGTAATTTCTTGTGATGCTTCGTTTACCTCAGGTGCAGTTTGTTCTAAAGCCTCTTCTTTGTTAGTTTCATAACTAACTAATTCTATTTTTTCTTTTTTAACGTTCGGCTTTTTAACAGCTGACTTGATGATAACTAAAGACTTTTTTGCACCTGGAACATTACCTTTAATTAAAATTACATTTTCTTCAGGCATGATAGCTACTACTTCTAAATTTTGCATAGTAACAGTAACATGTCCCATGTGCCCTGGTAATTTCTTACCTTTAAATACACGCATTGGTCTCATTGTTCCTAGAGAACCAACACCTCTATGATATTGAGATCCATGACCCATAGGGCCTCTTGATTGATTAAAACGTTTAATTACGCCTTGGAATCCTTTACCTTTAGAGATTCCAGTAACATCAACCATTTCTCCTTCTTCAAAAACTTGACAATTAATTTCTTGGCCAAGTTCATACTTACTAATATCTACTCCGCGGATCTCTTTTAAGAAGCGCTTAGGAGCAGTATTAGCTTTTGCTAGATGACCTTTTTGAGCTTTATTACTTAAGTTTTCTCTTTTGGTATCAAAGCCTAATTGAATAGCTTCATATCCATCATTTTCCACAGTTTTGATTTGAGTCACAACGTTTGGCTCTACTTCAACTACGGTAACCGGAATTAATTTACCTTCTTTAGAAAAAACCTGAGTCATTCCTAGCTTACGACCTAAGATTCCTTTTCTTTCCATTTTTTCCTCCTATAATTATTTAATTTCAATATCAACGCCGCTTGGTAAATCTAAATGTTGTAAAGCATCAACAGTTTCCTTGCTTGGCTCCATGATATCAATTAACCTTTTGTGGGTACGCATTTCGAATTGTTCACGTGAATCTTTATATTTATGAACCGCTCTTAAAATCGTGTACTTTTGAATTTCGGTTGGAAGTGGCACAGGCCCACTAACCTTACCCCCAGTACGTTTAACCGTTTCAACAATTTTTGAAGCAGCTAAGTCTAAAGAACGATGATCATATGCTTTTAATCTAATTCGAATTTTATTTGACATACTCATATATCCTCCCTTCGCCTATATCTGGTATAGACTTGCTCCGAACGAATTACCTGATTTCCCATAAAGCATAAAAACAACTTAACCGGGTGTATCAGCAACCTCGCACATCTATGCAACTACACGCAGTAACCATTATAACAGAAGAATTCCTTTATTTCAAGGGGTTTTTAAAAGTTTTTTAAACTTTTTTCTTCATATAAAATTTTATTATTTTTTAATGAATATATACTTTTTTGTTTGAGTTTTCCACAGTAAAATAAAAACCATTAGTATTCAATGGTCTTTAAGCTAATCCTTGTTCTTGCCAAATAAATTTAATAACTGCAAGAAAATATTAATAAAGTCTAAGTATAAATCAAGTGCCCCATATATTGCTATTTTATTTAGTTCTTCTTCATCAGAAGCATAATAATTATACATTGCTTTTAAAGCTTGCATATCCCATGCAGTTAACCCTAAGAAAACAACGATTGATATTATTGAAACAACAATACTAAACGTAGGGTTCCCAACAAATATATTAATGAGTGACATAATAATAATCGCAAGAAGTGCAAAAATTAATATTTTACCAAGTGATGATAAATCTTGCTTCGTTATGTAACCATATAAAGCAAGAAGTGCAAACATTATGGCAGAAGATAAAAATACAATTCCAACACTATCTATTTTATAAACTAAAAATATAGAAGAAAGTGTTAAACCACTTATGGCTGCATACAAAACAAATAATATCTTTGCTACCAGTGGAGATACTTTTTTTCTTAAAAAGCTAAAGAATATTACCACCAGCAATTCCGCAAGTAATATCCAAGTATAATTACCATACACAAAAATTTGCATTGACCTAGTAACTGAAGTATAGTACGCAACTCCTCCTGAAATTAAAAGACCTATAAACATCCATAGGTAAACTTTTGAAAAGAACCTAGACATTTTATCATTACTATCTATAACCATATAATTCATCCTCCTGGTATTCATTATATCATCAAATTATTAAAAAAATATTAAAACTATTAAAAAACTAAATAAATTAGCTTTTTTGCTTTAAATTATTGAATTCCAGTCTTAATTTATCAGATACGGTTACAATAAATTCACTATTAGTTGGTTTTGCTCTATCGTAATCTACACTATGTCCAAATATCTCCTCCATTAAATCTATATCGCCCCTATTCCAGCTTACCTCAATAGCGTGACGAATCGCCCTTTCAACGCGTGATACAGTAGTATCAAAACGATTTGCAATTTCAGGATACAATTCCTTTGTTATTGCACCAACTATATCAGGTTTTTCATACATTAATATTACTCCTTCTCTAATATATTGGTACCCTTTAATATGAGAAGGAACTCCTAAACCATGTAATAACTTCGTAACAGAAATCTCTAGATTATTATGATATACATTTACTTTAGTGTCCTTAGATGGAACATAATTAACCGCATCAAGAATTTTAGTCTCCAAATCATTCATATCAAATGGCTTTAATATAAAATGCTTTGGATTAAATTTTGAAACCCTTGAAATAGTTTCATCCGCATTAAATGAAGTACCAATTACAACGGGTTTTTCAATTCCTCTTTTTTTAAGTTCCTCAAGTACGTATATACCATCTTTCTTAGGCATTATCAAATCCAACAACAAAACATCAAAATTATCCAAGTTTTCTTCAATAACCTTAATTGCATCAAGTCCATTATAAGCTTCTTTTACAATACTTATTTTTTTGTGATCTTCAAAGTAATCCTTCAACATTCCAACTAAACTTTCATTGTCATCCACAACTAGTAATCTTATTTCTTTTTCTTCTTTCATTTTACCTTCCTCCTTGCTAACTACTTGGTATTATATTGCATTGTTTTTAATTAAATTATCAAAGATTGTCGAATAAAAAAAGAATGTACTACTACATCCTAAATTATATTAATTATTAATTTATGCGGCCCTAGCATCTTGATCTACGCTAATCTCTCTGGCACTAGATCGATGATATCCATCAGCTTTAACAAAACTTCTGCCTTCTTTTCCTCCAGAATCTTTGTAGGCTTCCTCATCAATTAAACTTTCCATTTGTCCAATCGACAAACTTTGATCTTGATTTATAATTTTATTTTCTTTTTTAAAGTACTCAGCAAACACATCATCAATGGCATTTGAAACCTCTGTGTTTTGCAAATTTTTTTTGGTATCATCAAGGATACTCTTTAATTCACTTTTCATGATGAAATCATTTTTTATTTTTTTAATACTTAAGGTAAGACGTATGTCTAAAAGAGCATCAATTAATTTACTTCTAAAAGAAATCTTTTCTTTTGATGGAAAAATAATTTCCTGTGCCATAAATAATCCCTCCTACCTTTACAAAAATAGCATATCACAATTATAATCAAAAAGAAAAGAATAAATTGTTGAATTTTATTCTTCTTTACACTATTTTATACACTCTATTATTTTTCTTAACTCATCAAACGAAACTGAAGATAATCCAAGTAATAAACCATCTAAACAATCAATTAATACAGAATCTACATTTTTCGAATTAACTGATCCTCCATACAAAAGTTTATAATTTTTAATACCCATATAATCTATTATTTTTTTAATATAACTTATAGCATCAATTATTTCAGTTTTAGATAAAGCATTTTTCCCTCCGATTAAATACCTGGGCTCATACGCAACGTACAAAGTTTGATAATTATCCAATTTAATATCACTTAATGCAGTCTCTAATTGTTTTTTTATTACTTCAGGAGTTCTTCTTAATTCCCTATCTAATTTAGTTTCACCAACACAAAGAATTGGTGTCATAGAATTTCTTAAAATCGCTTTAAGTTTTAAATTAATTATTTTATCATCATCATGATCCCTTGTTTCAGAATGCCCAACTAGAGAATACTTAATTCCCCTAAGTGACAATTCATAAGCTGAGACTTTGCCAGTATATGGGCCTTTATCTTCATAAAATGAATCTTGAGCACCTAGTAGGTACTCATTAAACACTTCATAGTTTAAATAACTAGGGCAAATAACTAATTCAATTTTTGATACATCTAAAGTATCAATTTGATCTTTGAGCCTTTTGGCCTCATCCGGCGTTAAATACATCTTTTGATTACATACTAAAATTTTTTTCATTTTTTATCACCACTTCTAAAAAGTACCCTTTTTACGTTATGAATAGTTTTTTTCAAAATGTTAGTATCTTTGTTAATAACTTTTTCATATACCTCAAGAACCCTTGTTGCATAAACCGTTGGATTATATGCATTCGCGGTTATTCTAGCTTGCTTTGCAATCATCTTGCTATATTCTTTATCTTTATACAATTTTATAATCAATTCCTGATAATCCTTATCAGTTTCAAAAAACAATCCATCTTGTTTATCAGTCATAACAAGAAGAAAGCTTTCATCTCTAACTGCAACAACCGGTTTTTCTGAAGCCATCGCCTCTATTACGGTAAGCCCTTGTGTTTCGGTTTTTGATGCCGTTGCAAAAACATCTGCCAATCTATAATATTTTGGAACATCCACCCAAGGTACTTTTCCAGTAAAAGTAACATGATTATCCAATTTATTTTTATGAGCTAACAAAACAAGATCATTAACGTCAGGCCCATCACCAACGATTATCATTCGGGCTTTTGGAACCTTTTTAATTATTTCCTTAAGATTCTTTATTAAAAAGTCTATACTTTTTTCCTTCGCTATTCTACCAACATACAAAATTATAAAATCATCGCGTTTTATATTAAGTTCCTTTTTTAATTCCAAAACCGATTTAGAACTTACGTTTTCTTTATAAAATCTACTTACATCTATTCCACTTGGAATTATGTGAACATCCCTTTTAACCTTATATTTTTCTTTAAATAAATCATATGTTTTTTTCGTTGGGACAATAAGTTCTTCAACTGTTTTATCACACAAAAACAACGTTAAATACTCAACTAATTTCTTAGAAGCTCCATCAAAATAGCCTTTTGTTATATAGTATATATATTCTTCATACATCGTGTGATACGTATGTACAAGTGGTATGTTGTATTGCTTGGCAATTAATCTTGCAAACGAACCAACCGCAAACTCGGTATGAGTATGAATGACATCAAGATTCCAACTCTTTATTATTTTTTGCGCCTTTAGTGGGTATAGGCTAGTCATTCTAAAGTCATATATACCAATTGGAACCCCTGGTATCATTAAAACATTATCCTCTTTTTTATAATGAAAATTCTCGCTATTAACCGTAACAACATATACTTCGTGTCCTAATTTTTCCAAACCTTGTTTGAGCATTAAAACGCTGGTAGAAACACCATTAATATATGGTGGATAAGTATCTGTAAAAAGACCTATACGCATTTTTTATCAACTCCTTTTTTTAAAGCTAAAGTAATAAATCCGATTAACATTCCAAGAAAATATGTAACAAATCTCCATAATAACATTGCGCCAGATAAAACTGGATAAGAAGGAGTAAAAATACTAAAGAAACTGATAAAACCATACTCAATTCCTCCGGTTGCACCAGGGATTGGAATAAAATTACCAATTAACATAACAAACGAGGTAGCAACAATCGATGATAATATAGTAATATTACAAGGCCCCATAGCCCTAAAAATTATAAATGGAACTGCGTATAAAAACAAAAGATTAATCAAATTGGTTATGACAGCCATAACAAGGTTTTTCTTATCATTTTTAAGTTCCATCCCGCCTTCATAGAAATGTTCTAATCCGTCCATTATTCTTTTTTTACTTACTTTTAATTTTTTTATCAATTTAAAACTAAAGAAAAAATCAAGTGCTTTGTTTATTATTCCGAGTGAAGTCTTTTTTGCCACCGTTATAAAAATTAAAAACAGAAGAACTATTATGTTTATAAAAAAGCCTAATCCAATCAACCAAATTAAATATGATTTTAAAGAGATAATCCCCAACCAAAAATTAGCAAAAATAGACATTATCCCCATTAATATAAGTGCAATTTGAAAAGAAATAAAGTCTTTTATCATTGCATTTGTCGAATCACTTATTCTAAGACCATCTTTTTTTAAAAGATAAACTTGGAATGGTTGTCCACCGGATTGAAATGGTGTTATCCCATTTAAAAATTGACCAATTAAGGTTAATTCAAACGTTTTTTTAAGAGAATATTTTTTATCATGTTCCTTAATAAACATATATAAACTTATTGATTTGAAAAATAATGATGTGATGAACACCAAAATTGAAACAAAAAATATAAAAACATTTACTTTTGATAATTCACGGATTACTAAAGTAAAGTTATCTTTTAAAGTAAAATAAAGAACTAGTGCTAATGCAAGCATTAACACAACTATATTAATTTTCTTATTTTTCATGAGTACTCCTATTTTTCTTCTATTACTTCTATTCCTGGCAATTTCTTACCTTCTATAAACTCTAGTGATGCACCACCACCAGTTGAAACGTGTGAAAACAAATCTTTATAACCAAACCTTATGGCAGCGGCTGCTGAATCCCCGCCACCAACAATAACTTTAGCGTCGCTTTTTATTAATGCTTTACAGATTTCTTTTGTACCATATTCAAAGTTTTTAAACTCAGATACTCCAACCGGTCCATTCCAAAAAACAGTTCTAGAAGATTTTATATATTCAGAAAATAACGCTACTGTTTTTGGTCCGATGTCTAAAACCATAATTCCTCTTGGAATATCACTAACATCTAAGTAAGTAACTTCTAATCCATCTTGATATGATGACGACCCATAACCATCCACTGGTAAAATTATTTTATCACCATAATTTTCTAACATTTCATTCGCAAAATTAAGACTATCTTCATCATAAATTGATTCTTTTAAATCCACGCCCTTAGCCTTTAAAAAAGTATTAGCAATCCCGCCGCCTAATAATATATAATCTGCCTTTTTAACTAACTTATCAATAACTTTTATTTTATCACTTATTTTTGCGCCACCCATAATAACTACATATGGTCTTGAAGGATTAGTTAATGTATTTCCAAGCATATTAAGCTCTTTTTCTACTAAAAATCCGATTCCAGAAGGAATATTACTTGCAATACCAACGTTAGAAGCATGAGCCCTGTGAACGGTACCAAAAGCATCATTTATAAATATATCACCCAAGCTCGCCCAATATTTTCCTAGTTCCTCGTCATTTTTGCTTTCCTTTGCCGTTGGAAAGTCTTCATATCTAGTATTTTGCACTAAAACAACATCACCGGCACGCATATTATCAACTGTTTCTTCTAACACAGCTCCACGTGTTTCATTAATAAAAGTAACATCTCGTTTTAATAATTCTGCTAATCTTACAGAAATTGGGTAAAGATCATTTTTAATCTTGTCCTCTTCGCTTTTAACTCTTCCTAAATGTGACAAAATTATTATTTTAGCACCTTTGTTCAATGCATAATCTATGGTCTTTATACTTTCTTTTATACGATTATCATCTAAGATAACGCCATTATTTAAAGGTACGTTTAAATCACACCTTATTATTACACGCTTATTATATAAATCAAAATCCCTTATTGTCTTTTTCATCGTTTCCTCCATTTTTATTATAACACGTATGACAAAAAAATAGGAACTAAATTCCTATTTAACAGTAACCCTTGCTTTATCCGTTTTTCCGTTTGTCGATTTAACCGTGATTATTGCAGTTCCACGGGTTCTTGCATAAACTACACCATTATTTACTGTTGCAACCGATGGGTTGTCACTACTCCAAGAAATAGTCTTATCAGTTGCGTTAGTTGGGGTATAATAAACCGTTAAGGTTTTACTTTGGCCAGGTGTCATATCAAGTGTATTAGGAGACAATTTTACACCACTCAAAGCAATCAAAGATTGTTTAACGATTATCGTTCTACTAGTACTTGCTTTGTTTCCATAATTGTCGGTAACCTGGTAAGTAACATAATAAGTTCCAGGATTACTAATATTTAAATTGGATGAAACTCTAACCGATGAAGTTATATTTCCACCTAAAGAATCAGTTGCAGAATAACCGGGGTCATTATACATTTCTCCTACGTTAATAATAATTGTTTTACTACCATATAAAGTTATTGTTGGAGGGGTTGTTGGTCTTCTTGTGGTTGCCTTGGTTGTCACTTTAGAAGTTGATTTTTTTGTAGTTTGTCTAGTAGTAGTAATAGGCTCACTTGTTGTTGGAGTGGGTATAACTTTAACAGTTCTTTTAACATCTGCTTTATTACCAGCCTTATCAGTTACTGAATATGTAATTACGTAACTCCCTACTTTTTTTGTATCAACACTTCCACTTTTTACAATTTTAGACGTTATATCTCCATCAATGTTATCAGTTGCTTTTGCACCTTGATCCTCAAAATTAGCCCCTTGATTAATAGATATTTCACTTTCACCCACAAGTGTAATTGTCGGTAAAACAGTATCTTTAACAGTAGTTGTCGTTGTTTTATTATTTTCCTTATCATTACTAATATATCCGGTTGTGGTATACATGTTTCCACATTTTATATACGATGAATACTTTTCACTTTCCTGTTTTGAAGCAATAACGTAACCATTACACACCTTGGCCGCTTTTACCTTGGCAGAATCGATAAATCCTCCATTTTCTATTAACAATTCTTTTAAATCTATTCTTATTTCTTTATCTGTTAATATTATACTCTTTTGTGATATATAGGTTGGTGCCTCCTCTATCATCCTAGCCTCTAACTTATTAAAATCAGCACTAGTATATTCTTCTTTTTTTCCAGAAGTAGTTACCTTTACAATTATAATAATTATAGTAATTAAAATAACTAATGCTAACACTGCTAAAATAACCATTCCACGAGTTATTTGAAACTTTTTTTTATCCTTGGTTTCATATTCAACGTCAGTAGAATAATTTGTCTCGCTCATTAATATCACCACCATTTATTTTTCAAAAATATTATAACATGAATATTAAAAAAATACTAACATTTATATTAGCATTTTATATAGTTAAATCAAAGTAAAGTTTTTATAAAAAAATCCAAGTTTTTCACTTAGATTTTTACTTACTTTTGCATTAAATATTTAGCAGTTCTAACCATTTGTGCCGAATAACTCATTTCGTTATCATACCATGCTACAACCTTAACTAGTTGTTTACCATCTACCTCAATGACGTTAGTTAATAAACCATCTACTAAGGCTCCACACTGCATACCAATTATATCACTAGATACGATTGGGTCTTCAGTATACATAATGGTTTGGGACTGATTTTCTTTAAATAGTTTATTTATCTCTTCTTTAGTAACACTTCTTTTAAGTTCAAGTGTTAAATCAATAACTGAACCAGTAGTAACCGGAACACGCATTGCCGTTCCATCTAATTTACCCTTTAATTCTGGAATTACAAGGCCTATTGCGCTTGCTGCTCCAGTTGATGACGGAACAATGTTTGCTGCAGCTGCTCTTCCTCTTCTTGCCATATGACCTTTTTTATGTGCAACATCAAGGGTTGACTGATCGTTAGTATACGCATGAACAGTAGTCATAAAGCCTTTTTCTACACCATAGTTATCACAAAGTAACTTCATAACAGGGGCTAGGCAATTAGTTGTACAACTTGCAGCACTTATTATCTTTTCATCACCAGTTAATTCTTCATGATTAACGTTGTAAACAATTGTTTTTAAATCACCTTTAGCAGGTGCTGAAATAATTACTTTTTTTGCTCCTGCTTTTACGTGTGCTTCCGCTTTTTCCTTACTAGTAAAAAATCCGGTGCATTCAAATACTACGTCAACATCAAGACTTTTCCATGGTAATAAAGATGGATCAGACTCACTATATATCTTTATTTTATCACCATTTATTATAATGTTATCGTTATCATTTGTTATTTCATCTGGTCTATACCTTCTATGCGAAGTATCATACTTAAGTAAATATGCAAGTTGGGAAGCGTCAGTTAAATCATTTATCGCAACGACATCAAAACTAGGATCATCTTCCATTAATCTAAACACTAATCTTCCAATTCTACCAAAACCATTTATCGCTACTTTAATAGCCATTATATCATCTCCTATGTTTATATTGTATCATTTGTTAATCTTTAAAACAACTTCCCCCAATAAATTCTCTTATTATCGAATCATTTGGAACATCATCACTTGGCATTCCTAAAATCACCCTAAATAAGTTTATTAGTCTAATTGCTTCATCGTAATTAGGATCGTCTTCAGGTACAGAAAACAAAAGTGGCTCCGCATATGTTTTTAAAACTCCAAGTTCATAAGCAAGTGATGTATTAAGAATATAATCTGCATCTTTTACATATGGTACAATCATTTCTTCTTCAGCTTTTCTTACGTTTTTCCACGTCTCTAAAGTAATGGATGCAGATACTCCGCGCGACATATTGTCTCTTACTATCCTTCTTAAAAGCCTGTTATCGGTTTGCTTAAATAAATTATGATTATCTACGTTTAGAGGGGTAAGTGGACATATATATATCTTAGACTTGTTTTTATCTGGAATCATTTCAGTAAGCTTTTCGTTAAAAGCATGTATTCCTTCAATTACAAGTACACTTTTTTCATCCATTTTAATTAAATTATCGCTTTCCTCTTGCTTACCTGATATAAAATTATATTTTGGCAACCGTACTTCCTTACCGTTTAATAACTCTGATATTTTTTTATTAAACTGACTTGTATCAATTGCTTCTATTCTTTCTTTTTCAGGTTCCCCATTTTCGTCTAAAACCCGGTCTTTAATATTAACATAAAAATCATCGATTGATATTGGTAATGGCTTTAACCCCTTGCTCCTTAAAAATAAAGTTAACTTCTTTGAAGTGGTTGTTTTTCCAGATGAAGATGGACCAGTAATAAGAACAACCTTTAAATCCTTATCTTTACTTATTTTATCAGCTATTTCAAAAATCTCATTATTTAAAATAGATTCACTAATTCTTATTAAATCTCCATAATCCCCCGTTGAAATCATACGGTTAAGTTCTACCGAGGTACTTATTCCTAAACTATTTAAATATAAATCGTTTTTTTCAATAGCTTTAAGTAACTTATCATTTTTAGTTAATTTTATATTTTCAAAATCATCTATATTATGGTGCCCCGGTATCATAAGAATCATCTTATTATCTTTTAAATATTTAACGTTATACTTTTCTAACTTACTTGTGTTATTAGGTAAAACACCATAAAAGAAATCAAGAGTATCATCTAATTTATAAAGACTTATGCTAGAATTACTAATATATCTAAGAGAATTTGCTTTATCCATTTGATTTATTTTTTCATAATAATCAATAGCATCTAATCTAGATACCATAATCTTAGTTATTGGGATTTTTGCTTCACATAACTCTCTCATTCTTATTTTTATCTTTTCTGCAGTAACCTCAGAAATTAAATTATTTGTTAAAATCTCAACATATATTCCGTCATCAACCATATGGAGCATGCGAACATCGCAATTTAGTACGTCTTTTACTGCCGTGCTAAATAAAAATAAAATACCTCTCTCATACGTTTTTATGCCTACTTGTGACGTAACATCAAAAAAATCAATGGTACAATTTTTAGTTAATTTGCAATCTAACCCAGTTAATCTATTATTAACAGAAGAAACAATAATCTCTTTTTTAAAATCATCTTTCACTAAATTTGCAATATCGCTAATTAATGTACCTTTTTCCTGTTCAAATTCCTTATCTTTATACTTGATTTTTATAACAGACATATAATCACCCTACTTTATTCTTCTACTATATTATATTTTATCAGAAATGATGAAAAAAGTCACAATATTTTAGGTAATATTTACAAGCTTACCATACATAATATTACTAGGGTGATAAAAACATGAACGTAATTCCAAGTGTTATTGAAAAAACTAAAGGGGTTGAAAGAGCATATGACATATACTCAAGATTATTAAAAGATCGGATAATATTTATAAGTGGAGAAATCGACGATGATTTAGCAAATAGTGTAATTGGGCAATTATTATTTTTAGATTCCCAATCACATGAAGATATAAATATATACATAAATAGTCCAGGTGGAAGTATTACCGCTGGAATGGCAATATATGATACAATGAACTTTATAAAAAGTGACGTTTCAACGATATGTGTTGGCATGGCTGCATCCATGGCATCAGTTTTACTTGCAAGTGGGAAAAAGGAAAAAAGATTCATTTTACCTAATAGTGAAGTAATGATTCACCAACCTCTTGGAGGGGTAAGCGGGCAAGCTACTGAAATAAAAATAGTAGCAGATCGAATTTTATATTTAAGAAACAAGTTAAATAAAATCTTATCAGAAAAAACAGGACAAGATATAAAAATAATAGAAAAAGATACCGAAAGAGACCATTATTTATCAGCTGAAGAAGCTTTAGAATATGGTTTGGTTGATAAAATATTATAAAAAAAACTCTATATATCACGATAGAGTTCTTTTTATTAATTCAAGGTTTTTGATTGATTAGAAATCCTTTGTTCAATTTCTATTATATCTGCATCAGTAAATTCATCTTTCTGAGCTTTTTTTAATTCATCAGCAGTTAAATAAGGTGTAATTGATTCTATTTTTGTATCAGGATCTAATGTTTTTATATCTGTGTATTTGCAAATTTCGGTGCCTTCATAATTCTCATTTTCGACATGGTAAATTTCACCGGAAACTATATCTTTATAATGTTTACCATTGCAATTATCATAACGTGGATAATAATAACTCATTACCAAAGGTTGGTCATCAACATATACCACTGCCGTCCTTTCTAGAATTGTATCTTCTAACAAAGCTTCCTTTTTCCCACATCCAGTAAATACCGTTGCTATCAACGTTCCTGCTACTAGTACTGCAACACCCTTCTTAACTAATTTTTTCTTTAATTCATTATCTTTTTTCATTCAAATATTCCCCCTTCTTCATTTGAATGTGCATTATTATAACACGACCCCCCCCCCACTTGTCAATACTTTTTTGTGGAAAACTAGAAAAAAATAAAAAGCATCTTTGCAGACACTTTTTACTCTTAAAAATCATAACTTTTTCTTATCAATGAAGGTTTTCATGCAGTCCATTATAAATAATATTAAAAGTGAAATTGTAAGCCATCCAGGAATCTTCTTTATTATTCCTTTTAAAAGAGGATGAATTATATAAATGAAAATCACACTTGCAATTCCCCAAGTAATCGTCATTTCTAAAGAAATATATTTTCCTATATGGTATTTATGACTATTATAATTCCAAAAAGTAAGACCAAACATTTTTTCAATTAATACTCCGCCTAATGCCTCTATTGTTGAAAGCACTATCGCAACCACAAAGAAAACTATCACCGTTTCATAAACACGGTTCATATGGAGATTTTTAAATAAATATTCTGAAACAAATAAAATAGTAACCGCACCTATTCCATATACTGGTGTCCAAAAACCGTTTAAAATACCACTTTTAAAGTTCGTATGAGTTAAAAAAGCTACCAACGTTTCTAAAATATGGCCTAACACAGAATATACAAAAAAACAATTTAAATAATACATAATATCACCAATCATAGTATGCATTATTAAATTGCTTTCTATTCACTAAACCTGGTTCCAAATGGTTCCTTCTCTAGTATCTTTTAATTCAATTCCTTTTTCTAGTAAATCGTTTCTTATTTTATCTGCTAAGATAAAATCTTTATTTTTTTTAGCTTCCATTCTTAAGTTTATTTGTTCTTGTACGTATTTTACTAAATCAGTATCAATACTATTTTGTCCTTTTTCTAATAAATCCAATGATAAAACACTATCAAAAGATTTTACTAATTCTTTTTTTGTCAAATCATTTATATCATTATCTTTTAAAACATCGTATAAAACAGTTATAGCACTTGATGTGTTCATGTCTTCATTAATATATTTTAAAAATTCATTTTTATAATAATTAAACTTATCTTCATCTAATATTCCATCATCTTTTAAAGATAAAGTTTTTTGTTTTAACTTTTTATATGCTTGCCCTGCATTATCTAAATTTTCATAAGTAAATATAAGTTGTTTTCTATAATGAGATTGTAAGCACATCAAACGATACGATAACGGATTATATCCTTTTTCTTCTAATAATGAAACTGTTAAAAAGTCTCCGCTACTTTTACTCATCTTACCATTTTTATCATTTAAATGTTCACAGTGTACCCAATAATTACACCACTTATGTCCTAAATACGCCTCACTTTGAGCGATTTCATTAGTATGATGTGGAAATATGTTATCTACCCCGCCACAGTGAATATCTAAGTATTCTCCGCAGTGCTTCATGCTGATGCATGAACACTCTATATGCCATCCTGGATATCCTAATCCCCATGGAGAATCCCACTTTAGCTCCTGGTCTTCAAATTTAGATTTAGTAAACCATAACACAAAGTCAGCTTGGTTACGTTTATTATCGTCATTTTCAACACCTACACGCGCTCCAACTACCATCTCATCTTCTTTATGGTTAGTTAAAACGTAGTAATCATCTAATTTAGACGTATCAAAATAAACGTTCCCACCAGATAAATAGGCAAAGCCCTTAGAAAGTAAGTTTTCTATCAAATTAATATATTCCGGAATTAAGTTTGTAGCAGGTTCTATCGTCTCTGGTTTTTTAATATTTAACTTTTCAAAATCTTTAAAGAATGCATCAGTATAAAACTTAGCAATATCTAAAACACTTTTATGTTGCTTTTTAGCGCTTGCTACCATTTTATCATCACCAGTATCAGAATCGCTTGATAAATGACCAACATCGGTAATATTCATTACCCTTTTGACATTATAACCATTATACATAAGTGTTTTTTCTAAAATATCTTCCATTATGTAACTTCTTAAATTCCCGATGTGTGCATAATGGTATACCGTAGGCCCACAGGTATACATCTTAATAAGTTCAGGATTATGAGGAGTAAATTCCTCTATTTTTCTCGTAAGCGTATTATATAATTTCACATTCATCACTTCCTATTCATTTAATTATACACTAAATAATAAAAGAAAGAAAGAAAAATCAATTCAGTGTTCCTGCTTCTTTTCTTTCTTTAATCATCTTTATAGCTACTTCTTCCTTATTATCCAAAACCGCATCCATTATCTTAAACTCAAATTCATTTTCTACCAGTTTCGATATACTACAATAATCCTTAGTCAATGAAACATTATTAAAAATATGATTTATGATACCCTCATCGTAACTTACTTTTATTTGTTTATACTTTTTAATAACCTTATGAATATTATCTTCTATTATTTTTTTAATAGTTAAATCGCATGGATCTTCCATTTCTATTGAAACAGATACTTTTCCTAAAAGGCGATCATCATCTGAAAAGCTATGTTTTTTTACTTTGCTAAAGCCTAGCTGTTTATGATCAGAAGTATTACATGTTATGAAAAATATTACAGTGTTACTGAAATCTATTATTTTACCAGCAGCATCTTCTACTTTTCCAAACTGCAATATCCTTATAAATAAATTTTTAAATTCATCACATGCCTCATCATAATTATCAACTATTATGGCTGAGTTAGGGTTAGTTCTTATTCTTTCAAAAATATTGTTTTTATTATCATACCCTAAATACCCTGCAGTTGTTCCAATTAATTTACTAATTGTATGATGTTCAGTATACTCTGAGCCGTCTATATTTATTATATTTTTCTCATTAACAAGCTTTTTCGAATAATTTTGTGCAAGTAAAGTTTTGCCAACACCATGATTACCATTTATATGGATTGAATAACATGATTTATCTTCTAAAAGTTCTTTTTTTCTAAGTGACCTTACAAGCTTTTCTATATTTTTTTCTTGGTCATAAATAACACTATTTAATTCAGCCTCTAAAGATTTATAAAATTCTTGTCTTTTATCTTCTAAAGAAAAAAACATAACGTTGCCCTTCGCCTTTATAACATCTATTATTTCTTTTTTCGTTACTTTCTTTCTGCTCTTTTTAATATCTTGCAAGCTTAACATCAATTTATTTTCTTCTGTTTTTAGTTCATATGCTCTTTTAAAATTCTTTTTTGATAAAGCCTTAACTTTTTCATTTTTTATTCTTTCTAATCTTTCACTAAATACTCTTTTTTTTCTTTCATTGTAATTTTCAGAAACTGATGCTTTTGCACATACCTCATCTAGTATGTCTATTGAACGGTCTGGTTCAAACCTATTATTTAAATATTTCTCTGATAAAAAAACAATATCTTTTAACAAGTCATCACCAATTGTTATATCATGGTATTTTTCATAAAGTGGTTTTATTCCTTTTAAAATTTTTATCACGTTTTCTAGTGAGGGTTCTTCTACATTTACACTTTGAAATCTCCTTGCTAAAGCCGCATCTGGTTCTATAAATTTTTTATATTCATCTAGCGTAGTTGCTCCTATTATTCTTATCATTCCACGAGCTAGAGCTGGTTTAAATATGTTTGAAGCATCTATTGCACCTTCTGCTCCTCCCGCACCTACCATTGTGTGAATTTCATCAATAAAAAGAATTATATCGCTATTATCTTCTAATTCTTTTATTAAAGTTTTCATTTTTTCCTCAAACTCACCACGATATTTTGTACCAGACACTAACTGAAAAATATTTAATGAAATTATCTTTTTATCTTTTAGAAAAGATGGGCATTTATCAGAAACCATAAGAAGAGCAATTCCCTCTACTATAGCAGTTTTACCAACTCCAGCCGGCCCAATTAAAATAGGATTATTCTTTTTTCTTCTTAGTAGTATTTCTAACGCCTTATTAATTTCTTTTTCTCTACCTATTACTGGGTCAAGTTTCTTTTCCTTTGCAAGCCTAGTCATATCGACCCCTAAATCATCTAATAAAAGTTTCTTTTTTTTGTTACTTTTAACATTTTTAACGTTCCTAAGGTCAAAATATAATCGGTCTAAGTTTACTTTCATACTTCTTAGTATTGTGTAAGCAACGCCATCTTCTTCATCTAGAATATTAATAATAAGTAGCTCCGGATTAACACTTTTGCTATTATCTTCTCTTGCTTCTATTACCGCGTTTTCTAACACTCTTTTTAAAAGTGGGGTATACAAAACAAAATCATTTTTTTTAGTTCCTATTCCAACTAGAGAAACTAACTTTTCCTTAAACTTTTTATAAGTTACTCTATGTTTTTTTAAAATCGGAACTAATTTACTATCCTTTAAAATTGATAATAGTAAATGTTCACTTCCAACATAAGGATGAATTAACTCCTCTTTTTCTCTTTCTGCTTGCTTTAAAAGATGCCTTGTTTCTTCACTAAAATTAACAAACATAGAATTCTCCTTCCATTTTCATTCTATGTTTGTTATGGTTATAATATTTAATTTTAATACAAAAAAGACCTTAAGGTCTTTTAAACTAACACATATATAACGATGGATGTTATTATGATAATAACAAATAATATAAGTAGTAATTTCCAAATAAACTTAAACCATTTATTATAAGGAATATCCAAATAATATAATCCTATTATTAAGCCTACTGAAGTAGGTGCAATAATCATTATTAAATTATAAACGCTTTGCATAATAAATGCAACAACACCATAATAATCTTGGTTAGCTATAGTGGCACTAAATACCGTTCCAACAGTTGAAATAAGGTAATAGAAATCAGCTGTTAAAAAACTGCCTATCATCGTAGCTAAAGTAGCTGTTGCAACATTAAATCCATCTATCAATTTCAAAATCGCATTAGCTATTGTTACGTTTATACCAGTTGTTACCATTATTATTAAAACCACGCTTATAAGCATAGCTGTTAACGCTATTGGTAAAACTTTCTTTGTTGCTCCCGTAACGGTTGCAATAAAATCGTTAACCTTAGTCTTGTTTATAACACCAATAATAAGTGTAAGAATAAATAACAATATTGCAACATCATTCATTGTAAATGTTCCAAAAACGCTAATCGTTCCGTTTGCTCCACCGGTTGTTTGATCAATTACCACAGGGACACCAATTATGTTTCCAAATATAGTATAATCACCTATTTTAATATTATTTAACCAAACATTAACATCACTAAACAAAGAACAATTTTCTATTAATGATTCCCATGGAATTATAGAACCAATAATAAATAATGTGAATAATACTAAACTAGTACCAAATAAAACGTTATTTCGCCTTGAGCTAGTTACGGAAATCATACCATTCTTATCAGCTTTTTCTGTTAAAACAGTAATAAATTCTGCTATTGATAAAATGGTTGGAATTCCAGTCCAACAAAATAGTATACTTAAAATTCCACTTCTTACTTTACCAGCATAGAATTTATTTATACCAATTGTTCCAAATAAGATAGTTAAAACGGCATAAATTGTTTTATTTACTTTCTTTTCATTAGTTTTGACAACTACCTTTTTCTCTTTCTTTTCTTTTACCAATTCTTTAGTACTTTTCTTAACTGTCTTAGCTGTAGTCTTTTTAGCATTAGACTTGACACTACCGCTTTTAGGTGCGATTAAAATTATTAAAACACAGATAGAAACAACAAATAAAATAACTTTAACTAATAATAAAGTATTTAATTCTAATCCAAATGTAGTAAATAAAGAATTATTATAAATTCCACACATAGAACCAATTAGTCCTGCTACCAAAGTAGAAGATAAAATTATTTTTTTATCTATTTCTAGTTCCTTCATAACCTGATAAACAAAAGGAGCAAATACTAATAAAATTAGAAAATCACTAACAAAAAGTGAAATAATTCCAAATATTATCGTAACAATAGAAACTAATAATCTTTCCTTTCCTTTAAAAATGCTTGCTGTTTTACTTACGAAGGCATTATAAACAGAAATCTTATTTAAAACGGCATAAAAACATGCCAAAGCAATTAAGAATACCGCAATCCCATTAAAATATGATATAGAAATGCTTAGGTTTGATAATAAGCCCCATATTCCAACCCCGGCAACACCAGTTGACGTAACAGAGCCTGTATAATCAACATATGAACCTGGAATAAGCAAAGTAAGTAACCAAGCTACAAATACTGTTATTGCTAAAACCTTGAATAAATTATACTTTTTCATTTTTCCTCCCAATAATATATTATTTCTTTTTTTGGCCAAAATTATGACAATACGCACCAGATTCATAACTTTGTCCTACAATTAAATTATACCATATTTTTGGATAAGTTTTCCATATATTCTTTTATGAGAGAAACAAACTCATTTTTTGTCTTAACTTCATATAATCTTTTTTTTACAGATACTCCATTTGGTAAACCTTTTAAGTACCAAGCTCCATGAGTTCTCATCTCTAGAACAGCTACCTTTTCTGGCTTTATTTGTAATAAATAATCAAAGTGTTTAAGACAAGTATTCATTTTATCTATTGGGGTTTGATTAGTTAGTAGTTCCCCCGTTTCTAGATACGCTATAATTTGTTTTATTAAATAAGGATTCCCTAAACATCCCCTTCCAACCATAACCGCATCACAACCAGTTTCATCAATCATCCTTTTAGCATCCTCAGCGCTTAAAATATCACCATTGCCAATTACCGGAATACTAACATTTTCCTTTACATCTTTTATTATATTCCAGTTAGCCATACCGTTATACCCCTGGCTACGTGTTCTAGGATGAACAGTAATTGCACTAGCTCCAGCCTTTTCACATATTTTTGCAATTTCTACTGCATTAATACTATTAGCATCCCAACCACTTCTTATTTTAACTGTTACCGGAATATTTACCGCCTCTACTACAGCCCTTACTATTTCATATACTTTTTTAGGATTCTTTAATAGCGCTGAACCAGCCTGCGCTCTTAATGCAACTTTGGGCACTGGGCATCCCATGTTTATGTCAATTATGTCCGGATGCATGCTTGTTTCAATTATTTTAGCCGCAGCAACGAAACTTTCTTTATCACTGCCAAAAATCTGTTGTGCTATTGGCCTTTCTTCTTCTGTCATGTAAAGCATATCTTTAGTTTTTTCATTTTCGTACATAAGTGCTTTATCACTTACCATTTCAGCATACAAAAGAGCACACCCCATTTCCTTTATAATTCTTCTAAAGGCGCTATTACACACACCCGCCATTGGTGCTAAACAAACGTTATTTTTAATTTCTACGTTTCCTATTTTGAACATTTTATCACTTCCAACTTTACTTAATTATATAATAAAAAGAACCCTTTTAAAAGTTCTTTACTTTAATAATCTTATTTTATCTTCGTTGCAGGCATACCATCATAATAAGTAACTGATTCACAATTCATATTCTTAAGAAGCATATAATATTCAATTATATCTATTTCGTTGTTTAATAAAGCATTTTCAAGTATTTTATTATCGCTCATAATAACACCCCTTTCAATAAAAAAACAGGCATTATTGTATAAAAAAAATAATGCCATGTCAAGCATTACTTTTAGTTTTACCTTTTTGAACGAATAAATTTTAATATGCCCATAGCAATATTAAAAATACTAAACCAAAATTTACTAATTACCAAATCAAATTCTCCAACTAACTCTAATACCTCTGGATTGAATTTTGATTTGAAGGTAGACAAATGATCATTTAATGAACCATCAACACCTCCCAAGTCTGCATAGTCACATCCATTATCTAAACAATAACACAATCTATAAAACATAAGACCATTAGTAATTTTTAAAGAAGGTAATATTTTTGTGTTAGTACCCGCGTACAAAAAAGAGGCTACCCGAGTTCCTGTTCTACAAGTTGGCATCATAACTATCGTTGCTCCCGCTAATGGTTTAAGACCAAATTCTTTTTTTATTTTTTCAGCTTCAATAATTTGTTTTTCACAAAATTCTTTTTTATTTTCATGCTCTTTCATGTCTTTTTTTAAAAAACTTATATACCTATCTATGTTAACCCTCGCAAAAAACAAAACAGCATTATCAGGAAAACATTCCATTAGTTTTTTAAAATAATCCTCACTCCTAAGGGCAATGTGCTGTCTTTGTTCAGTACAATGAAGAACAGAAACTAAGTCTTTTACATCTTTTAAATCTGTAGAGTAACTAAATTCTACTCCCCTTTCTTCTTGATACGAACCAATATAATTTCTAGTGTTTTTAGGAAAAGTACGTTTCAAAGCTTCTTTTTCGTAAAGGTTACCATCTTTATCCTTAAGCGGTATTACCATGGTATACCTAGGTTGGATATATGCATTCACTTCTTTTTTATAACCACCATGTTTAAATCCTACATTTTTTAAATTATCCACTATTTCACTCGTATTACATGTAAAAGATTTTCTTATTTCAATCCCCTTATTCTTCTTAATATTCTGAATATTATCTTCATTAAAACAAATAAATGGATCAATTTTTATATCTATGCAGCCATTTTTTTTAGCATAAAGTTTTAAAGATTCAGAAAATTCTTTTAATAATTCTTTATTTTTATAATCTAAAATAAAGCCCCTTGGAATATAAAATAGTTTTTTTCCTAAGAAAAGATTTCTTTTTAAAACCATTGAAGCGCAAACCAAGCGTCCTTTTTCGTACATTCCAACAAAATCACAATCCCAAGCACTTTTAACTAAAGACCAGTTTGAAGTTTGCATAAACGAAGTTGAAGGAAAAAATTTAACAAAATCATCATATTCTTGTTTTGATATACCTGATTCAAATTGATATTTCATATAATCGCCTCTTTTTATTCCGTAATCAGTTCTGCTTCATCACCATTTTTAATTAAAAATGCGTTAGCATCATCTGTATCTAAATGAACCTCGTATGAAAAATTATCACTTATTCTTACGTATACGTTTTCTAGTATTCCACCTTTTTCACCTTTTACCATTATTTTAACAAATTCTTTTTTTTCAAAGCCATACTTTTTAGCATCTTCCATCGTCGCATGAACGTGTCTTGTTGCAATAATGGCAGCATCTTTAGTAATTTCACCACAAGGTCCAACAATAGTTATTTTAGCTGCACCTTTTAAGTCACCTGAATTTCTAACAGGAGGATTAATTCCTAAAGCAAATGAGTCCGTTTTAGAAATCTCAGCTTGAGTTTCGCCTCTTTCTGGGCCTAGAATTCTAACCCTTTCTATAATACCTTTAGGTCCTTTAAGAATTACTTGTTCATTGCATGCATATTGTCCTGGTTGAGATAAATCTACTTTTTTAGTTAATTTATATCCTTCTCCAAATAAAATATTTAAATCATCTTTAGTTACGTGAACGTGTCTTGCGGACACTCCGATTTTAACTGACATATAACCATCTCCTAACTTATTATTCATTATAACATGTATAATTCTTTTAATTCAATCATATGTTTAAATGAATTTGAAAAAGGAGATTTTATACATGAATACAAATTATTATTCAAACCCTACTTATCCGAACTTAGGAGCAAGTGGACTACAAGTATCCGCTATGGGTGGCGTAGCATCACAACCAAGCGCTAATACAAATAATTCTAGTAATAACAATTTGGCAACAATACAAGCAAATAATAACATGTTAGAACTTGAACAATCTTACGTTGAAAATATTTTAAGACTTAACAGAGGAAAACTAGCTACCCTTTATTTTTCTTATCCGGATTCTGTAGAATGGCGTGATAAAACTTATACAGGCATAATAGAAGCAGCTGGCAGAGATCATATAATAGTAAGTGACCCAAAAAATGGTAAATGGTATTTGCTACTTATGATTTATCTTAATTACGTACAATTTGATGAAAAAATAAATTATAGTCCAGAGTATTATCCACAGCGATAAATAATCTTGTAAATATCCTCTAGTTTTGTTATAATCAAAAATAGAATAGAGGTAGATTAAAATGGTATTAATAATAGTAACATTAATAATATGTATAATAGTTTTTTTCTGTGCAATAAACAAAGATAAATTAACATTTATATGTGTGAAACTTGAAAATATAGAAGAAAAAATAAATAGTACGCTTATTAAAAGAAGATCTTTAATACAAGATTCAGAAAAGATAATAAAAGAAGTATTAGATACCAATAAGCAAATTTACGAAAATCTAGAAGAGTTATATAAAAGCAACATTAGTATGATGGAACTAGATAGAAAACTTTTAATATACATTAACGAATTCTACTTAATAAAAGATAAGTATAAAAAATTACAAGGCAACGAATCATTTCAAAAAATTGCATTTCAGGTTAATGAAACAGAAGATAAGTTAAACGCTTATAAAGAGTATTATAATGATACCATAACGGAATATAACAAACTAATTAAAAAATTTCCCCAAATTATAATTTCGTTTATTAAAAGAAGAAAAGAAAAAGAATTTTTTGATAAAAAAAGCATTAATGATAACGATTATAACGATTTTAAATATTAAAAAGAGATTAAAAATTAATCTCTTTTTTATTATTTTTTCTTAAAAACGCGTTTGTTCTTGAAAATGGTTTACTGCCAAAGAAACCATTGTATGCTGAAAGTGGCGAGGGATGCGCTGATTCAATTATATAATGACTAGGGTTTGTTATAATTCTTTTTTTATCCCTTGCTTGTCTTCCCCATAGTATAAAAACAACCCCGTTTAATCTATCATTAATCTGTT
Organism: uncultured Clostridium sp.; assembly: GCA_947427095.1. Lineage (GTDB taxonomy): Bacteria > Bacillota_I > Bacilli_A > RF39 > UBA660 > Aphodocola. Next base: position 48,137 of record CANEGO010000002.1, read on the forward strand.
TTATTACGTAATCAGTAAATATTTCCCATCCAATATCCTTGTGCGAATTTGCCTTATCTTTTTCAACCGTAAGAACCGTGTTAAGTAAAAACACCCCTTGTTTTGCCCAGTCAGATAAATCAGTATCGGTTCTATCTATTCCTAAATCATCTTTCAACTCTTTAAATATGTTTCTAAGCGAAGGAGGTGTTCTAACGCCTCTTCTAACCGAAAAGGAAAGTCCCATCGCTTCTTTTTCTCCATGATATGGATCTTGACCTAAAATAACAACCTTAATATTTCCGAAATCCGTTAATTTGAACGCATTAAATAAATCGTTAGCAGGAGGATATATTGTTTTGTTAAGTCTTTCTTCTTTTACAAAATCTTTTATATACTTAAAATAACTTTTTTTCATTTCATCATGAAGTACTTCATCCCAAGAATTATTAAACATATCAATCACTTCCTAAAGATAGTATATCAAAAAAGAGCTATTTATGATAGCTCTCTTCATTTATCCTGCTCATAAGATTTTCATATTGGTCATTAAATCTTGTTTTTATTCCATTTATGGGAATCTTACATTCATTTTCTGTTAAAACAGCGCTATCATCATTAGATACGTAATATGTGTGTTCTATCTGATTATCATTTGTTTTTTCATCACTATAAATTACTTTGCATACACTAACAAACCCATTTTCTATTGCTTCCTGTATAGTATATACTTTTGAAGGTATATATTCCTTTGTATATTTATTATAATTCTCAATTTTAATAAGGCTATCAAAATGAATATAATATATTTCATCTTCGCTTCTTACTACTTTACCTCTTATATATTGATTATCATTATAATTTTCTACTAATTCATATTCTTTACTATTTAATATCATATCATAAGTAGGATTTTCTACTTTGATATATTCTTTATAACCTATCTTTTTATCTATAATTCCACTTTTAGCGAGCATAGCAAGCATAATATTATTTGCCTCTTTAAGTTCTATAAATTCCACATCATTCATCTTGGGTGGTATTAAAAATTTTCTTGAATCAAAAACAGATGTTCTTATACCAAAATCATGACTAGTTACACAACTCATAATATCTTTATTTTCACTTATATCATGACCATACATATTTTTATATAATTTATATAATATTGTTTCTATTTCCTTGTGCACTTCCGCATCTTCACCAGATTCTAATCCAGAGGTAGCAAGACAATGCTTTAAAGTTAAAACATCTTTGGTTGAAAGATGAGTGTTTAAAATTTCATTTAATCTATTATCGTCACCACCAAATGATAATTCATATATAACCTCAGGCCCTACAATATTTATTAATAATTTTAAATTATTTACTACACTGAAATACTTGTAAGATCCGTAACCAAGTAATTCACTTGACATAAGTTCTGCAACACCCTCGTTTAAATAATAATAGTTAGTTCCTTCTGCTTGAAGTAAGTGAATAAATTCATGCATAGAATCATGTGTTTTATATGGACTATCCGAATTACAGATATTAATAACATTAGGTTCAGAAGAATTATAATATCCATCAATGCTATAATAATTTGGATTTTCAGAACCAAAGTATTCAATTCTTAAATTATCAAATTTCAAGCGTGCAGTATATTCTAATGCTGAACCTTTATAGTAGGAAAACACAAGTTTTAATAAATCCTCATTTGCTGCAACTTGTTTTAATTCATTTGGAAAATTACTAGAATTAATATAATCTATTGCATCTTTATAATCAATAGGTTCATAATTCTTCATGCCAACAACATCTGATATGTTGTGTGATATATAAGCTGATAAATTTGTATTTACATTAAAATTTGTTTTTGCAATAAAAGTAAAACCAGTTAAAGTTAAAGATACCGTAAGCCCTGCAATCATAAACCTTTTAAAAAAGGAATCAAATTCATCTTCTTTCTTGTATAAGATAGCATCTTTTCCATTATACTTAAATAACATATCATAATCTTCTTTTCCACTTAATAAGAAATGTTTTAGTCCTGTTAAAGGATTATAATACACATCATATTCTCTAAACTTAGTTAAGTATTCACAATTATTACCAAGTTTAAATTTAGAAAAAATAGAATTGATATAATGTGTATTCGATTTAGAAAAACCATCTGCCGATACATGTAAAGAAACAAAAGTATTATCTTTTAAAAATAAATATTCATATGTTTTATCCAAGTTTTTTATAATTCCAACTAACATAATAACTCCTACCTTTAATATTAATAATTATATCAAAACCAAGAAAAAAAAGCTACTTATGATAGCTTTCATTATTTATTATTTTAAAGGACCTATATATTTGTTCTAATAATATTATCCTAAAAAGTTGATGTGGAAAAGTCAAATCAGAAAAAGATAATGCGTAATTAGATCTATTTAGTACATCTTTTGATAAGCCATTTGACCCACCAATTACAAAGGTAATACCTTTTGAAATATTTTTATCAATAAACTCTGATAGTTCTACTGATGAAAGCTTTTTACCATCAATTTCTAGAGTCACGACGTAATCTTTATCAGATATTTTAGAAAGAATATTTTTACCTTCTTCTAACACTGTTTTAGTTTCATCATAATTATAGTCCGATAATTCAATAATCTCTAATTTTGTATATTTAGTTAATCTTTTTAAATATTCTTCTATCGCAAGAGTAAAATACTTTTCTTTTATTTTTCCAACACAGATTATCTTAATCATACTTCTATCCAATCCGTCCTTTGTTTTTGTTTTGCTATTAAAACTTTTTTTACCTTCTTATTCTTAGTGTTTAATACGCCAGTTAACGTATTTAATGCTTTTTCATACGTATTATTATCATCGCTTAAATGGGCTAATACAATAGTATTTGTTTTATCACCAATAAATTCTGACAAATAAAATGAAGCATCGGCATTTGATAAATGTCCTTTATCACTTAAAATTCTTTGCTTCAAATGAAATGGGTAGTTACCATTCATTAACATTTCAGTATCATGATTACTTTCCATTATATATAAATTATGGTTACTTAAAGAGGCAAAATATTTATTATTTATGTAACCCGTATCAGTTATATATACTAGTGATCTATCATTGCCTTTAATTATGAATCCAACTGAACCTTTTACGTCATGTGAGGTCTTTATGACATCTATTTCTATATCTTCTATATTAAAATTTGATGTTTCATATAATTCATAATCAAAATCTTCTATATATTCATGTAATAACGATAGTATAACTTTATTAACGTACAATTTAGGATTATACTTCTTAAGAAAAACTTTTAATCCTTGTATGTGATCCACGTGGGTGTGTGTTATTAATATTGCTTTTATTTCATTAGGATCCACTTTTAATTCCTCTAATTTTTCTTCAACATAAGATTTAGTAACACCAAGATCTATTAAAACCTTGGTGTTGCCTGATTCTATTAAAACACTATTACCCTTGCTACCACTAGATAATACACAAACTCTCATTACCGATACAAAATAAGTGGATCAAGTGGGGTGCCATCTCTATATGGCATACCATTTTTATATAGACCAAAGTGCAGATGCGTTCCTGTTGCAAAACCAGTATGTCCCATCGTTCCAATTTGCTGACCTTTTTCTACTGTCTGTCCAACTTGAACAGTTCTTGAATGTAAATGGGCATATAATGTATAATAACCATTTCCGTGATTTATTGTAACGTGATTTCCTAGACTTCCTTTATTTTGAGAAGTGACTACCGTACCTGACCCTGCTGCAAATATAGGAGAACCTTCCCCAGAACCGGCAATATCTAAAGCTTCATGAACTTTACCCCAACGATAACCAAAGTAACTAGAAATATAATATTGAGAAATTGTCGGCCATGCCCAAGAACCTGACATGATAGGTGCAGTCGCACCACCACTTGAAATTTTTGTACCAACTTTTACAACCTTATCAACAGCTGGCGTTATAACTTCTCTACTTACTATTACAACGTTAGTTGTTTCCCCGTTTACGGTTTTAAGCTTAGTTGTTAAACGATCTATTCCATTTTGACCTTCAACTTCAACCTTTTGAATTCCAGCATTCATACTAGCATCATACTCTGTTGTTGTTTTATATTGAGTCTCTTGATCTAATATCGTATGTGATTCGACCACCACATCAACAATTGGTGCAATAAGACCTACTTTTACTTGTTGGCCTACCGACAACAAATTATTAGCACTAGTAAACTCAGGGTTAACAACTAAAAATTCTGCCGTTGCCAATTTATGATCATATGCAATTGAATCAATGGTATCGCCTTCCTTTACGGTATAATATTGGTCTTCTTTTAGATTACCAAAAAGTAAAAACTTAGTAAGCATTTTTTCATCTGTAAATATTTGTTCATCAGTAGAAACATACCCTTTTTTTATAGTAATATCTTGATCAATATATATATCCTCTATTATTGCACCAGTTTCCTTTATTTCTGGTTGGGTATCATTCTCATAATTCTTAATTTGTTCAGCACTTATGAAAGCTTCTACAACCGCTCTTAAAGATTTATCAAAAATATCCTTATCAAGTACGTTAATTACTATTCTTTCATCAGTTTCACTAGCTGGTTTTATTGTTATCTTATAGCCTTTAACAGTAAAAGGTTTTTCCTCTTTTATCAAATTATGAACCTGTTTAGCGGTAAGAACCTCTTTTTCATAAGTTGTACACTTTTGAATATCTACCCCTGTTGGAATATATACCTTTTCCACAGAATACTTCTCTTTTAGTTCTTTTTGTTCATCATTTATATATTCTTCTAGCTCTTCTTTATCTTTTATGTTACCAACAACTTTTCCATCCAAATATACTTTATAAACTTCTTTCGGACTAAGTTCGTAATTATCAGCAAAATTAACAATCACTACAATTAAAACCGCCAAGAAAAGAGAAAAAACATAAATTAACCCCGTTTTTATCACTTTTATCATAACTACTCACCATTCTCCCTTTGAAAATTAACAAACGTACTGGTATCCATTCTAAACAATAACTCAATTGTTTTAGTAGGACCACTTCTGTTCTTTCCAATTATAAGTTCAGTTATACTTGCATTATCATCTCTTCTTTTTTCTTTATTATAATAATCATCTCGATATAAGAAAGATACAATGTCAGCATCTTGTTCAATAGATCCAGATTCACGTAAATCACTCATTATTGGTCTTTTATCTTCTCTTGCCTCTACAGCACGGGATAGTTGAGCTAAAGCAATAACTGGCACACCCAATTCAAGTGCCATTGTTTTTAAACTACGAGATATTTCCGAAACTTCTTGTTGTCTGTTTCCAGCTGTTTTAGCTGGTCCCGTTATAAGCTGTAGATAGTCAATTACAACTAGGCCTAATCCTTTATCAGAATTAGCAAGTCTTCTACATTTTGATCTTATTTCGCCAATTGTAATACCCGGAGTATCATCTAAAAACAAATTAGTATCAGATAATCTACTAATCGCTTCGTTAAGTCTTTTCCAATCATTGTGTTCAAGTCTTCCGGTTCTCATCTTAATTCCATTTATCTGTCCTAAAGATTGAAGAATCCTATTAGCAAGTTGCTCAGCACTCATTTCTAAGTTAAATAACGCAACCGACTTATTTCCATGCATTGCTGCATAAGTTGCAAGATTAAGTGCAAAGGCTGTTTTACCCATCGCCGGTCTTGCAGCTATTATAATAAACTGATTAGGTTGAAGTCCAGCGGTTAGTCTATCCAATTCGGTAAATCCTGTTGCAAGTCCGGTTATTTCAGATCCTTGTTCGGCTAACTTCTCAAGGTTAGATTGTTCACGGTACGCAACATCTTGAATTCTTTGAAATTCAGTAGTTTTTCTCATGTTTCCAATTCGAAGCATTTTCATTTCAGCACTATCCAAAACATCATAAATTGAATCTTCTGATGCATACGCATCATTAGCTATTTCGGTTGCCGTTTCTATTATTTTTCTACCAATCATTTTTTCTTTTACAATATTAATGTAATACTCAACATTCGAAGTACTTGGAACAGAATCAATTATCTCAGATAAATATTCTACGTTTCCAACTTGACTTAATATTTTCTTATCATTTAGTTTATTAGTTAATATTGTTATATCAATTGGCACGGAATTATCATTTAACTCTTGCAATGTTTCAAAAATTTTAGCATTTGCCTCGCTATAAAATGACTCAGATGATAATTCATCACAAATTTTCTGTAAAGCATTTTTTGATAAAAAAGCAGACCCTAACACGGCTTTTTCTGCTTCAACGCTATTTGGTATATTTCTTTCTGCCATTTTATCACTTCCTTAACTTGTTATTTAACTAACGAAACCCTTATACTTGCCTTTACTTCTTTATGCAAATTTATTTTTACATCATGAAATCCAAGGGTACATAATGGTTCATCAAGCACTATTTTTTTCTTATCTATTTTATACCCCTTTTTTTCTAATTCCATTGAGATTTGTTTAGTAGATATACTGCCAAACACTTGATCTTGTTTACCAGTTTTAACACTAAAGGTTAAAACTATATTCTTTAATTCATCCTTTATTTTTTTACATTCTTTAATTTCTGTTGCTAATGCATCAGCCTTATTTTTATTATTTATATCTAATATTTCTTTACTTCTTTTTGTATAGGCAACAGCATATCCATTTTTAATTAAAAAGTTTTGTGCGTATCCATCCTTTACTTCCTTTATCTCACCAGCTTTGCCTTGGGCTTTTACGTCCTTTGTAAATATAACCTTCATAATATCCCACCTTTTAATTACAAAAATATGTATAAATATTATATCATAATTTTTATTTAAATAAAAGAAAAGAAAGCTATGCGATTTTTCACATACTTTCCTTTTTATTTTGAGAATGGTAGTAATGCTATCATTCTAGCTCTTTTAATTTGTTGTGCTATATGTCTTTGGTGCTTAGAGCAAGCTCCTGTAACTCTTCTAGGTAAAATCTTACCTTTTTCATTTATATATTTTCTTAGTATTTCAGGATCTTTATAATCTACGCTCTTTCCAGCACACATTTGACATATTTTCTTTTTCTTTCTAAAAAACTCTGCCATCTGTATTCCTCCTTCTTTTAATTAAAATGCAATATCGTCATCTGATATTTCTATGCTGCTACCAAAATCTGCAAAAACATCATCAGAAACATTAGTTTCCTTTATAGGCGCATCAGTTTGAAAATCCGCAGGTGATACATTATCCTCACCAACAGGTGCTACTGAGCTCCCAGAATTTCTAGTATCAAGAAATTGTACACGATCTGCTACAACTTCGGTAACATAGACACGTTTACCATCTTTATCTTCGTAATTACGAGTTTGAATTCTTCCATCAACCGCAACTAAAGAACCTTTAGTAACATATTTTTTTATATTTTCAGCTTGTTTTTGAAATGCAACTATGTTAATAAAATCGGTTTCCCTTTGACCTTGATTATTAGTATATTGTCTATCTATCGCAATAGAGAAGTTTACTATTGCGGCATTACTAGATGAATATCTAAGATCTGGGTCCCTGGTTAATCTTCCGATTAAAAACGCTTTATTCATTTTGTTTCCTCGATTCCTATTAATCTTCTTTTACTATTATATGACGAATAACGTCTTCACTTATTAACGCTAAACGATCAAACTCATTAATTGCTTTTGCATCATTTGATTCAATGTTAATTAAGAAGTAGTATCCAGTTTTAAATCCTTTTACTTCATACGCTAATTCCTTTTGACCTAAATCTTTTGAAGAAGATACTTTAGCGCCATTATCTGCTAAAACTTTTTCAAAGCTTTTAGCAACGTCCTTTACGGCGTTTTCTTCAAGGTTTGGTCTAACAATGAACATAATTTCGTATTTCATTTTATCTTTCCTCCTCTTTTGGTCTATTCGGCTCCTAATCTAGTTAAGAGCAAGAGAGTAAATTTCCTTACTCGCTTTGTATTATAACAAAAAAGAAGATTTATGTAAACCTTCTTTTTTATATTATATTCATCAACTTTAACTATTAGAATGGTCAATTTTCATCATTTGACAACATTTCAAATTTTTTAGTCTTATTTTCAATTTTTTAATTAGTCTGTTTACTTTCTTTTAATAACTATGGCTAGTTATTAAACCTAAATAAACAAACATCTCCATCTTGCATAACGTATTCTTTACCTTCGCTTCTAAGTTTACCGGCTTCTTTAGCACCTTTTTCACCTTTATACTTTTCATAATCAGAAAAAGAAATTACTTCCGCTCTTATAAAACCTTTTTCAAAATCGCTATGGATAATTCCAGCACAGGCTGGTGCCTTCATTCCTTTTTTAAAAGTCCATGCTCTAACTTCTTTAGGCCCCGCAGTGAAATATGTTTGAAGACCCAAAAGTGAATATGATGCCTTAATAAGTTTGTCAAGGCCACTTTCTTCTATACCCAAATCAGACAAGAAAGCTTCTTTTTCTTCGTCTTCGAAACCACTTAACTCCTCTTCAATCTTGGCGCACAAAACGATTACTTCTGCATTATCTTTTTTAGCATATTCTTTTACATCTTTTACGTAAGCGTTATCACTACCTATTTCGTCTTCTTTAATGTTTGCCACGTAAATAATTGGTTTCATGGTAAGAAGATTAAAGGCTTTTAAAATTTTTAAATCTTCTTCAGTATATTCTAATTTTCTAGCGGGAATATTATCCTCTAATGCCACTTTAATACGTTTTAAAAGTTCAACTTCTTTTAAGGCGCCTTTATCCTTTGTAGACACCGCTTTTTTTTCTATTCTACTAAGTCTATTATCAATAACTTCTAAATCACAGAAAATAAATTCTACATCTATTATTTCTATATCACGTAGTGGATTTGCCCCACCTTCCACGTGTGTTATATTAGAATCATCAAAACATCTTACTACTTCTACTATTGCGTCTACATCTCTTATGTGTGATAAAAATTTATTACCTAATCCTTCTCCGTGTGATGCCCCCTTTACTAATCCTGCAATATCCGTAAATTCAAACGTCGTTGGAACCAAACTATTTGGTTTTATTAAATCATTTAAAAAATCTAATCTTTTATCCGGTACGGTAACCATTCCAACATTTGGTTCAATAGTTGCAAAAGGATAATTAGCTGCTAAAATATTTTTCTTTGTAATTGCATTAAACAACGTTGATTTACCAACGTTAGGTAAACCTACTATACCTGCTGTAAGTGGCATATAATCACTTCCTTCTTTTGGTATTATATCATAAATAAAAAAAACAACAATGTGTTTTGTTGCTTTTATTTAACGACTTCTGCCATTACTCCTGTCATATTCTTCCTCTGATGAATCCATACTCTTAACAAGTGTTTTTCTTAAAACCATACCTAATGAATAAGGCATTATACTATAATTGGTTCCCATTAATTCACCCTGTTCATTAACATAGGTTGCATTTAAATCATCTAATGTTTTATATTTTGCATTATCTACTGATATATTGTTTTTTTTAATTCTTTCAGATATAACCCTTTCTAAGGCAAGCAAAGTTTCAAAATATACTTCTACCCCATAATCAGAATATAACATACTACTATTTTCCTCTGCTATTGAAGTAGGATATATATTAATAAAATCTACTAATTTTAAAAACTCCTACTGGTATAATATCTGATATCTCTCCATACGAAAGCATTACACTAACATTTCTTTTAATTGATTCAATTATCTCATTATTATTATCTTTATACATATCTATATCTCCCTTATTTTAATATCATACTAACTACGGAAACTAAAATAATAGCTGCTATAACACCAGCAAAAATAACAAACCACAATATACTAATGAAAGCGGCTTCTTTTTTTCTCTTTTTTTGCCACGGAGCTTTTGGCGTTAAAGCTGATCCTTTTTCTTTTTCTATGTCATCAGCATCATCTTTTTGATAAAGTTCGTTTTGACTTATATTTTCTTCCAATTCTTCATCATAGTATTCACCATCATATCTATAACCTATCTCATTTAATGGTTTTAGAGTATATTTAACGGACGTAACACCATTAACGTTTGTTTTTTTCTCGGATTTAAGTGTTTTAACCTCATCTTTTGAGGGATTATTTTCTTCAATCAATACAACTATATTTTCTTCCGGAGATATATAGACTTTTCTATTAAGAATTAAAAGAATTTCTTCTACAGGCTTTTTTAAAAGATCACTTTTATAATCATCTGGACCTTCTAAACTTGTAATTAGTGCTTTTATAGTACCATATACTTTTTCCTTTTCATCAAACGAAAGTTTTGCATACTCATTAGCTTTAGATACTTCTTTAATATCCCTCATTATAACCTCATGACAATCCCTTGCTAAACTTTGCTCAAAAATAGAAGTTGCGTTAGTTATACCGTCTACGCTCATTATTTTTTGTGTACCTTGTAAGGATTCAAACCGTTCTTTGCCCGTTTTATAAGGATCACTCCGATTTTCTATTATTCTTACATTATCATATGGATAAGGATAATGAATTTTTATATAACTTTTACCGTCTTTTTCAAAATCTGTAATATTTTCTAATGACAAAGCGTATTCTACTTTTTTATTAACATCAATAGAATTTGCATCATGCCCCGCTATTTTTTCATCTTTTTTCAATACTGATTCTAAAAGTTTTCTATCAAACCTAAGCTTATTTATTTCATCATGGATGATTCTATATGCCCTAGGGTCCTTATTATACACTTCAAAAAGTTTATCTTTTTGTTCCTCATTTTTCACAACTCCATCATTAAGTAATCTTTGTAATGCTAAATTAAGAGATTTTTGCTCAAAATCCGTCATAAATAAAATCACCTCTACTATGATTATAACTTAAAAATTATAAATACATATATAAAATTAATTTGTAATGTAAACAAAAAAAAGATGTAATACATCTTTTTATACCATTGGATAGACACCTGGTCCGATTGGTAATCCTATTATGTACCAACAAATTATCATGAATAACCACATAAGTGCTATAACGGCGAAATATGGAAAAATAACCCTGTAACAATTTCTTATACTAAAATCATTTTTATTTTTTGTATAAACTTCAATAAAACCAATAAATATTACGAAATACGCAAATAGCGGTGTTACCATATTAGTTATTGAATCTCCTGCTCTAAAAACAATTTGAGCAAATTCCGGCGTAATGTTCGCTTTCATTACTGCAGGCATTATATTTGGAGCTATAATGGACCATTTTGCAACTGGCGTTGGGGAAAACACATTAGTAACTATAGTAACTAATAAAATGAGTAAAATAAGTGGGATGAAAGAAAATTCTGAAGCAGCAATAACATTAGATAAATTACCTACTATAACTACTCCCAAATTAGATTCCTTAACAATTGCACTTAATTGTGCCGCAAAAAATATTAATACAAAAATACCACCAATACTTTTTAAATAATCGGTCGAAAAATTAACCAAGTCACGAATCCTTTTTATTGTTCCAGTAATAACACCAAAAACAAAGCCCTGAACAACAAGCAAAAATGAAATTATTCCTACTAGATTAGTCATTAAAAGCGCATCACTAGAAAAAAGCATCTTTGAATATAAATTTTGAGATTTATCAAGCAATAATCCAATAAAGCCATCTTTTGATGATGGTATTAACATAAGAACTATTGGAATAAATAATATTATTGTTGCTATTAGCACTCCAATCAACCCTTTGGTCTCTACTTTTTCATCAAGCATTAACTCTTCTTCATCAAAAGCATTTCTTCCAAGGCGCCTTGACACAAATTTTTCCGTTATAAAAGTACAAATTCCTGATATTAAAAGTGCTGCTACTATTATAAAAATTAAATTACTATTTTGTGATACAACATATTCAGTATCTAAAAGTTTTGCACTAGCTTCAGTATAACTAGATAGATTATAATCAAGAGAGGTTATAAACATACCAGCTCCATGCCCAGAAGCCATAGTAGCGAATCCAAGGGCCAATCCACCGATTGGATTTCTATTCATACTCATAAACAATACAGCACCTAAAGGCAAAAGAAGAACATAACCAGCGTTACCATCTATACTTGCCATTATACATATTAACGAATATATGAATACTATTATAGACTTAGGAATACGCTTTGTTAATTTGCTACAAAAACTTTTTAAAAGCCCTGATTTTAGTGCTATTCCAAAAGCTATCGAAGCAATAAGAAGCGAACCAAATGGTGTAAACGAAATCAAATTATCATATGCTGACGTTATTAAAAACTTAATTCCATCTAAGCTAAGAAGAGAATTAACCGCCATGGTTGTAGATTCAACTTCCCCAGCAATAGTCGTTAATTTATCATACGTAACTTGAAAATTTAAAGCATTTGCAATACCACTTAAAAGAATTACCAAAACCGAGACGTATATAAAAAACATAACTGGATGTGACGATCTTTTTATCTTTTTATCTTTCATAATTTTCAACCTCCAACACCTTTTTAATCTTTTTATTAAAATCTAACCTAGATAGCATTATTGTTCTTCCACAGTTTTCGCATTTTATTTTAATATCTACCCCAATCCTAACTATCCTGAAAATATTACTACCACACGGATGATTTTTTTTCATCTGTACAACAGAACCCAATTCATAATTATTTTTCATTGTGTACCTCTATTTGCGGATACGGTATTTTTATCCCGTTTTTATCTAACGCATTTTTAAACTCTTTTTTCATTTGTCTTTGAACTTCATAGTGTTTAGCCGGTTTACATTTTCCAACCAATCTAAATACAACCGCAGAGTCAGCTAATTCTTGCACACCTAAAAGTTCTATATCACCAACCAAAGATGGAATCTTTTCCTTTAATGTAGCAGCTGTTAACATAAGTATTTTTTCAACTTTATCAATTTTTGATTCATAGCTAACTGCTATATCAACAACTGCTAAAGATTTATCCATACTATAATTAATAACCTCCGATATATTTCTGTTTGAAATCATTTTTATTTCTCCAGTAAAAGCCTGCACTCTGGTTGTTTTTAAACCAAGGGATATGACAGTGCCCTCGAACTCACCGATTTTAACTAGATCGCCAACGGCAAACCAACTTTCAAAAAGAACTGACACTCCAACTAAAACATCTTTTAATATATCCTGAAAAGCAAGACCAATTACTAAACTTACAACTCCAAGCCCAGTTATTATTGCCGCGGTATTAACACCAAATACGCTTAATATCCACAAAAAGGCAACAATCCATACAACATATTTTGTGAGATTACAAAGTATACTTCTTATCGTATTTATTTTTCTTGAATCAAACTTATGATGTTTTTTTGATGGATTAAATGTTCTTTTTATAATTAGATTCAAAACCCTTTCTGTCAATATAGTGATGACTATAATGATTATTGGCATATATATTTCTTTAGCAATTGTAAGCCCAAAGATTTTCATATTAATTCCTCTATTCCACATCTATGTTTAATATTTCTAGTATCCTATTAAGATCTTCTTTCGTTGCAAAGGAAATCTTGATTTTATTTCCAGCGATAGAAACCTTAGTCCCTAATTTTTCTTTTATCGCATCTTCTGCATATTTATACTCTTTACTCTTAACGTTTTTCTTAAGTGGGGCCATTCTCGCGAAAGATGAAGCCTCAGCAATTTCTTCAAGTTCTCTTACACTTAAAGAATCACTTATAACCTTATTAGCAAGTTCCTCGATTTGGTCATGGCTTTCAAGCTTACTTAAAACCCTAGCATGCCCCATTGAAATTTTGTTATATAAAACCATGTCTTGAACAGATAAAGGTAGTCTTAAAAGTCCAAGCATATTAGTAATATGACTTCGTGATTTGCCAAGTCTTCTTGCTAGTTCATCTTGGGTTAATCTTAAAGACTCAATAATTGACTTATAAGCCTTCGCCTCTTCTATCGCCGTTAAATCCTCACGTTGAAGATTTTCTAAAAGAGCAACTTGCATCATTTCTTCATCAGTGAAGTCTCTGATTATTGCCGGCACTTTTGTTAAACCTGCAAGTTTAGATGCTTTTACCCTTCTTTCACCTGCTATTATGTTATATCCTTTAACACTTTTTTTTACTATTATCGGTTGAAAAACGCCATGTTCTTTAATAGATAAAGATAATTCATTTAAAGCGTCATCATCGAAAACTTTTCTAGGTTGATATGGATTACTCATCAAATCATCGATGTTAACTTCAACTATTTCATCTTTCGGGGTTTCCTTTACTATTTCTTTTTCCACTTGATCAAAATCCAACATTTCTGAGTTAAATAATTGTTCTAAGCCCATTCCAAGAGCTCTTCTCTTACCCGTTTCTTCTTTCATTTTGTTCAATAACCTCCTTTGCTAAATTAAGGTATGCCTCAGTTCCACGACTCATTGGATCATACGCAACAATTGGCTTACCATGGCTAGGTGCTTCGGTTAATCTTATTAATCTTGGGATTAACGTATTATAAACCCTTTCTTTAAAAAAGCCCCTTATTTCCTCTACAACTTCTAGCCCTAAATTAGTTCTAGAATCAAGCATAGTAAGTAACACTCCTTCTATTTCCAGTCCAGGATTAAGCTTTTTTTGTGCGAGCATAATTGAATTCAAAAGTTGCATAATACCTTCAAGTGCAAAAAACTCACATTGAACTGGAATTAAAACGGAATTTGAAGCAGTAAGGGCATTAGTTGTCAAAAGTCCAAGAGATGGTGGACAATCTATTATTATAAAATCATAATTATCCTTAATCGGCTCTAAGGCTAACTTAAGTTGCATATTTTTTTGAAAATTGGAATCTAACTTTCCTTTTTCAATAAGTTCTATATCCGCACCCGCTAAATTAATAGTCGCTGGTATAATACTTAAATTCTTAAAATTAGTTCTTATTATAGCATCATTTGGCATGCATCTTGCAAGAAGTAAATCATAGATACTTTTAGAAACATCACCCTTATTTATTCCTACTCCTGTTGAAGCATTTCCTTGAGGATCCAAATCGATAAGCAATACTTTTTTTCCTTGAACACCTAAAGATGCCGCTAAATTAATGCTAGTCGTGGTTTTTCCAACGCCACCTTTTTGATTTACTAAAGCTATTATTCTGCCCATGATTACACTTCCCCTCACTACTTATGTTTTATTATTTTGTATTTTCTATCTTACTTATTATATCATTTATTTTTAATTTATAGTAATTTTTCTTATCAATATATAATTTTTAATTTTCTTTTCTTACTTTATCAGCAAACTCTTTTATCTTTCTAAAACGATGATTTAGGCAAGATTTACTTATTTTACCACCAGTTTCTAAAGATATTATTTTACTTAATTCTAAAAGTGACGATTCAGGATATTTTTCTCTATAAATAGCACTTTCTTTTATTTTTTCATCAAGCAAGTCAAACATATCTTTTTCTTTTATATATTTAATATCACTAATTAATTTATTAGAAGTAAGCATAGTCTTTTCAACGTTTGCTTGCTCACAATTATTAAGACGGTTAGTCATGTTTATTTTTTCCCTATAAACCCTTATCTCTTCATAGTACATAACTCCATTATAAGCTCTAATAAGTCTTAAAAAATCGCTTATTTTTTCTGCTTCTTTAATATATATCATATAACCTTTTTTGCGGTGTAATATTTTACTATTAAGGCCACTATCAATTAACAAATTATTTAAAAATTTAGCATACTCCGTGTCACCAATTAAAAATTCTAAGTGATACCTAGAAGTTTTGGGATCGTTTAAACTACCTGAAACTAAGAAGACCCCTCTTAAATAAGCTCTTTTTAATTCTTCATCAGAAAGAAGTGACTGACTAGGTATTCTAAGAAGCATATTCTTTTCATTTACAATGCCAAGATCCCTTAAAACTTTAAGTGTATCTTTTTTTAATTCTAATACGTAAATTTCATTTTTTTTGAAATTATAATTTTTTCTTAAAGTAATATTTAAATTTATATCGTAAAGAATCTTAAACAAACCAAATATTCTATTTGCAACAAACTTATTTTCTGTTTGAATTTTAATGTTATATATTTTGATTTCTGCATTAGTTCTAATTATTCCTGATAGCTCAGATAAGTATTCAAGGCGCGTACATTCAGTTGTCGAAATTTCTTGCTTAATTTTACTTGAGAACGTCATTTCATCACTTTCCTTACTTTTACGATTATAACAAATAATGTGTTCTTTTTCAACATATCCAGGTGTTTTTTTATAAAATTATAATCACTTTGTACTTTTTTGGTAATAAGTATTGACTTGAATAGTACTTTGTATTAAACTGTAACTATGTAGAAAGGAAACACATATGAAAGAAGAAAAATTTAAATTCGCCTACGCAAGCGACTTACTAATATTTGGAGTAGATAACCGTTCTAATGATAATTGTAGATTATTACCAAATAAATATATGAGCATTTTATTAGTAAAAAGAAAAAAAGAACCATTTAAGGATATGTGGAGTTTACCAGGAGGGTTTGTCGAAGTTATCGAATCATCTAAAGATGCTGCTGCAAGAATACTAAAAAAAGAAACAAACTTAACAAATGTATATTTAGAACAAATAAATACATATGACTCAGTAGATAGAGATCCAAGGGGTAGAGTTATTTCAACTTCCTATATTGCTTTAGTAGATATTAACAAGGTAGGTAAATTAAGTAATGACGCAAAATGGTTTGATATAAAGATTAATAAAGAGAAAAATAATAACACCATAACACTTGCTAACAATGATGAAAAAATGAATATATCAATTTCAAAAAAATTAAAATCAATAACCACTAAAGAGTATGAATATAAATTAGAAGATAACGGTAAGTTAAGTTTTGATCACGGACTAATTATTAATAAAGGAATAATCGAATTAATAAATAAAGTTAATCATACTGACATAGTATTTAATTTGATGCCAAAAGAATTTACTATTGGTGAATTAAAGCAAGTATATGAATTAATTTTAGGTAAAAAATTAATAAATTCAGCTTTTAGAAGAGTAATTGCTAATAAGATAATAACTACAAACAAAATAGTTAAAAGAGGTGGATTTAGACCATCTGCACTAGTTAAATATAAGGAGGAGAAATAATATGTATTTAATTGATAAGAAAAAGGAAATTATACAAGTATATGATTTACAAATAAATAATGATTTAGCATATAATTTTAGAAAAAAAGAAATGGATAAAATAAAAAATAAAGTAAATTCAATAAGAGGTAAAAAGATTTCTTATTATTCGGACTATCCATTTGATAGGTTTGATTTCAAAAAAGAAACACCTGATAAAAAAGATGTATTCTTTTATAATTCAGAAGATGATTATAATGTTTTAAAAGATTCTGAAGAAGATGAATGCATTAAATACGATTTACTTGAAGAAACATACAACGGAAAAAATAATAAAAAAGAAACTATAAAAGTCAATGATAATGGGACAGTAAAATATTATATTTTAGCCATGAATATTTATACTTATTTACCGGATGATGACTGCCATAAAATGGACGGTATTATCCGTATAACTGATAAAATGTATAATTTAAAATTAATTGAAACTGGGATGATTAACTCTGTTGGTAGCAATCAATTAAAAGAATTATTAGATTTATTTACATTAACAATAAAAGAAGAATTTGATAAGAAAACTTACGAAAAAATGAAAAATCTTAATCTTTTATATATTGATTCTGAAAATGCTGTAGAGCTTTCTAACAAAGATAATATAAAAATTATAAGAAATAAGTTAAAACAAAAATAATGTCTTTTATATAGACATTATTTTTTTAAAGCTTTTATAATGCTAGTTGCCGCAATGGCACCTTCACTTACAGCCGTTACAACTTGATACAGTTTTTTACTTATAGCATCACCACAAGCATACACATGATCAGAACTTGTTTTCATATCATTATCTACCAATATTCCTAAATCATCAGTTGCTATTTTTAAATTTTGATAAAAAGCATAGTTGGATTCTTGTCCAATACAAACAAACACACCAGAAACATCATATTTTGTTTGTCCATTTACTTCTATAGCAGTTATCTTGCCATCCTCTCCTAATATATTGGTTATTTTACCATCGTATATAATCTCTACGTTTTCATTATTCAAAACATCATCTTGTTCTTTCTTATCCGCCCTCAAAGCAGAGGATCGGTTAATTATATAAATTTTTTTAGCAATATCTTTCATATAAGACGCTGCTTCCATTGCAGAATTACCACCACCTACTATAGCAACATTCTTATTTTTATACAAAGCTCCATCACATATAGCACAATAAGAAACCCCTTTGCCTTCAAACTTGTCTGCGTTAACAGCATTTAACTTTCTAGGTGTTTTTCCAGTTGATATAATAATATATTTAGCATTGTAAACTTCATTATTAGTAGTCACATCATATGAATCATCTTTTTCTTTAATATTAATTACTTTTTCAGTTTTAAAAGGGACATCTAATTCTAAAGCCTGGCTATACATTCTAAATGCAAGGGTTGTTCCATCTTTATCCGTATAACCTGGATAGTTCTCTATTTTATGTGTTTTATTTAATGTTCCACCAGGTGCGTTTGCCTCTAAAATAAGAGGCTCTATACCCGCCCTTTTTAAATAAATAGCAGCGGTAAGTCCACTTGGGCCTGCGCCTATTATAATAACGTCATAACTAGATTTTGATTTCATTTTCTCCCACCACCTCGTCAGAATAATTTTTACATTTAACCTTGGTGATTATATACATTATTATTCCAATTATAACCATGAATATTGAAACCAACCTGGCCATCTTAATACTTCCTAGCATTAAACTATCCGTTCTAAGTGACTCAACAAAAAACCTAACTACACCATACCATATAAGATATATAGAAGTAGTATTACCTAGTTTTGTATTATTAAGACTTCTAATTCCTATTAAGACAAAGAATCCAACAATACACAAAACAGATTCATATAAAAACGTTGGATGGTAATAGTTGCCAGCAATATACATACCATTAATGATGAAGTAAGGTAAGTGAAGGCCCTCTAAAAACGTTCTTGAGACAACACCACCATGAGCTTCGCCATTGAAAAAGTTCCCCCATCTTCCTACTCCTTGTGCTAAAATAACCGCAGGAACCACAATATCAAGCATTTTAAGTACGTTTACGCCATATTTTTTACAATAGACTATTAATGTTATTAATCCTGCTATCATACCACCATGGATAGCAAGACCACCATTCCATACTTTTATTATTTCAATTGGATTAGCAGTATAATAATCTAAGTTGAATAAAACGTAATAAATTCGTGCACCAATAATACCAAATACAACACACCAAAAAATAAGATTTGTTACAAAAGTAGTAGGAATATTATTTTTTTTAGATTCCTTATTTATTATTACCCACGCTAATATTATTCCTAAAAGAATACAAATAGAATACCAAGTTATAGTAATTGGCCCCATGCTAATAGCTATTTTACTCATATTATTTTTTACACCTTTCTATAAGTGGTTTTATTATAAGACTTTCCATAAGAACATTCATTACACTTATAAATATAGACACAACAAAAGGAGAGAAAAAACCCGTCATATAAAAATGTTTACCTAAAATTAAAGTCACCAATAATAGAATAAAAACATTTATAACAAAGTAAAACAGCCCAAGTGACATTCCAATAAGTGGCAAGGTAAGCGTAACTATAAACGGTTTAATGGTTTTATTAAGAGCGTAAATTATAATAGCCGCTAAAAATCCATACCAAAAGTTTTCTACATATAAAGACCTAAATAAGTTAGATGTGATTATTAAAACCAAAGCATATCCAAACATATATATTAACCATTCTAAGAACAGGTTAAGTCTATATTCTATTTCAGAATTTTTATATTTTTTACTTTTTTTGTTATCATCTACTACGATTACTTTCATTTTATCACCAACATAATTATATCATATATAATAAATTTATATATTCTTTTTTGTCGTAAAATCTAAAGTTATACATTTTATTTCGTTAATTATTAGTTCATTTAACATGATTTGCTTACTTAACCTCATTACTTGTACATTTTGTTATTTTAATTTCTATATTTACCCTTTAAAATATAAAAAAAGCCCTTAAAGCTTTTAGTTTTCTACCTCCTCTATTCCCAAAGAATATGCAAATCTAATTAACGTTTCTTTTTTCTTAATGTAATAATAGCCCAAAGAGAATCCTAAATTATTAGCAATGAACCTATCATCATAATTATCTTCTTTATCAAAGTAAGTCCAATATATTATCTTTCTTTCTTCAGTTGTCAGTTTATTAAAAGAAGATCTTACATAATTAATGAAAACAACTCTATTTTTTAATTCTTGGTTATCCCTTTTAATATAAATATTATCACTTTCATAAGAATTTAATTGTTCTAATAAAAAGTCATCATTTATCTTTGATGCAGCTTTATTATCAACTGATAAACTATAATAAATATATTTATCTATTAACTCTTTTACATTCTTTTTGGTTTTTGGCCAATTAACATTGATTGTTTTCATTCTGTAGTAACTCCTTTCATAATATATTCTATCATTTACAAAGATTTAAAAGTTAATATTAAATTAACAAAAAACATATAAAAAAATAAAGTAAAAGTTATATAAGCCTCTACTTTATTAATATTAGTATTTTTTAAAAATCACGCTTTATTTTAATATTTTTTTTAAATA
The DNA here is from genome assembly GCA_947427095.1 of uncultured Clostridium sp. Classification (GTDB taxonomy): domain Bacteria; phylum Bacillota_I; class Bacilli_A; order RF39; family UBA660; genus Aphodocola. The sequence continues at coordinate 68,871 of CANEGO010000002.1, forward strand.
TTGTCCTGTGTATGATTCGGTGCATTTAGCCACCTTCTCTGGTGTTCCCTCACAAACTACGGTTCCACCGCCATCCCCACCTTCTGGTCCAAGGTCGATTATGTGGTCTGCAACTTTTATAACATCAAGATTATGTTCTATTACAATTACGGTGTCTCCATTATCAACTATCCTGTTTAGTATTATAAGTAATCTTTTAATATCATGACTATGAAGACCAGTAGTTGGTTCGTCTAGTATAAACACACTCTTACCAGTAGGTTTCTTTTGCAGTTCTTTAGCAAGTTTTACACGTGATGCCTCACCACCTGATAGAGTTGGTGCACTTTGTCCTAGTTTTATATAACCTAATCCAACATCCATTAATACTTGTAATTTTCTTTTTATCTTAGGATGATTTTCAAAGAATTCTAAAGCTTCTTCTACGCGCATTTGTAAAACATCATAAATGGTTTTACCCTTATATTTAACTCCTAAAGTTTCCTTGTTAAATCTTGTTCCACCGCATACCTCACAAGGAACATATACATCTGGTAAGAAGTTCATTGAAATTTTCTTAACTCCGTCTCCCCAGCAAGCTTCACATCTTCCACCTTTGACGTTAAATGAAAATCTACCTTTTTCATAACCCCTTATCTTAGCTTCCTTAGTATTTGCAAAAACATCTCTTATATCATCAAATACACCAACATAAGTTGCTGGATTACTACGAGGTGTTCTTCCGATTGGATCTTGCGTTATATCTATTACTTTATCTACGTTTTCTAATCCTTTTATGCTTCGATGTTTACCTGGAATAACTTTAGAACCATATACGTTTAGCGCTAAAGCTTTGTATAATATTTGATTTATCAAACTACTTTTACCAGAACCAGATACACCTGTTACTAAAACTAACTTACCTAAAGGAAACTTAACGTTAATGTTTTTAAGATTATTTTCCTTAGCACCTTTTATTTCAATAAAGTTACCATTACCTTTTCTACGTTTTTTAGGAACTTCTATTTCTTTTCTTCCACTTAGATAATCCCCTGTTAAACTTTTGGTATTTTGCATAACTTCTTCGGGCGTTCCACATGCTACTATCTCACCACCATGATCACCCGCACCAGGACCTACGTCTACTAAATAGTCAGCTTGAAGCATAGTATCAGTATCATGTTCTACAACAACTAAAGTATTGCCTAAATCTCTCATCTTTAGTAAAGAATCAATAAGTCTTTGGTTATCTCTTTGGTGAAGACCAATACTTGGTTCATCTAGTACGTATAATACTCCCGTTAACTGTGAGCCTATTTGGGTTGCAAGTCTTATTCTTTGTGCTTCTCCGCCTGATAGTGTTCCAGCACTACGAGATAAAGTAAGATATCCTAATCCTACGTTATGTAAAAATTCTAATCTAGATTTTATCTCTTTTATCAGAAGTTTTGCTATTTCTTCTTTTTCTTTACTTAGTTTTAATTTATCAAAGAAATCGTATAACTTATCAATGTTCATATCGGTTAAATCAATTATGTTTTTCTTATTTATTAGAACTGATAAAACACTTTGTTTAAGTCTCTTACCATTACAAGTAGGACAAGTAAGTTCTACCATGTATTTTCCAAGCCATTCTCTAATAAATTCACTATTAGTTTCAAAATATCTTCTTTCTAAGTTATTTAATATTCCTTCGTAGGCTTCAAAACTATTCATTTCGTTACCACTTCTAGTTTTAAACTTAAACTCGATAGGCTCTTTCGTACCCCTAAGAATAATATCTAATTCTTTTTTAGTGAAATCTTTCATCTTTTTATTCATATCAATATTAAATTTATCACAAACGATTTCTAACTTTTTAATATAGATGTTTTGGTCATCCATCCCTGCAAGTGGTTCAATGCCTCCTCTTGCAAGTGTTTTTTCTTTATCTGGAATTATTAATTGTTCACTTATTTTTTGTTTAAAACCTAATCCTTTACAATCAGGACATGATCCATAAGGAGCGTTAAAACTAAACATCCTAGGTTCTAGTTCTTCTAATGAAAAATCACAATGAGGACATGCGAAAGACTCACTCATTACAATTTCTTCTCTTCCTGGTATTTCTACAACGGCTTTTCCTTTAGATAGCCTGCAAGCTAGTTCTATCGCTTCATATATTCTGCTTCTTGACTCATCTTTTTTAACTATTCTATCTATAACAACCAATATGTTATGTTTTTTATTTTTATCTAAAACAATATCTTCACTTAAATCTCTTGTTTCATCATCTATTTTAACTCTTACATAGCCGTCTTTTCTTAAGGTTTCAAGTAAATCTTTAAAAGTACCTTTTTCACCATACGCTACTGGTGACATAATAATAAGTTTTGTACCATCTTCTTCATTCATTATCTGGGTAGTCATCTCTTCAATAGATTGACTAGATATCGGAATATTATGATTAGGACAATATGGCACACCAATTCTTGCAAATAAAAGTCTAAAATAATCATATATTTCAGTTACCGTTCCGACCGTTGACCTCGGATTATTATTAGTAGTTTTCTGATCTATCGAAATAGATGGAGAAAGTCCTTCTATCGAGTCCACGTCTGGTTTTGAAGTTCCCCCTAAAAATTGTCTTGCATATGCACTTAAAGATTCAACATATCTTCTTTGACCTTCTGCATATATAGTATCAAAAGCTAAACTAGACTTACCACTTCCTGATACACCAGTCATTACCGTTAACTTATCCTTTGGTATTTCAATATTAATATTTTTTAGATTATTTTCCCTAGCGCCTTTTACTATTATTTTATCCATAACTATCACCTTTTTTCTAATATCAATTCTATCATAAATACAAATTATTTCAACCAAAATATGAACAATTGTACTATATATTGGCATTTGTTGATATATATTTTAACACACAATTAAAAAAATGATTATGTAAAATATAACCATTTTATTTTTTAATATAAAAAGTCGTTTTCATACCATGGGCCTCTGTTTCAAAAAAATAATTACTATGTTCATCAACAAACCTGGGGTTCATTCCATTCTTACCTATTTCAAAACCATCAAATTTATATTTTGCAGTACCATAACCAGCTTGAATAAGGCCACCATCCGTTAAATTATTATTTAATGATTTCAATAATTTCAAATAATCCTTTAGCTCTTTTTCAGTAAAATAGCTACTTATATTAGAAAAAACCATTGCTGAATAAGTTTCATTTCCTAAATTTTGTTTTAAATCAAATATGTTACAGTCAATAAAATCTAATGAAGAAATCTCTCTTATTCTTTGTTTTACTACTTCATAATTTCTTCTTGTTAAATAACCTGCTAATTTTGGGTAATACTTAATATTAACTAGATTATATTTTTCAACAGCTTTAGCAGTTTTCATAAATTCATAAAGTAATTCAAAAAATTTAGCACAAGAATAATTCATATTAGAACACACCTTATTATATAAATTAACGTTTGGATTTGTTAAAAAACCTCCTGCTATGGAATTGGAAAATGGAATATATATCTTGTATAATTTTATAAATTCTTCATAAGATAAACAATCAATGGCTACAAATTTAAAAATCGCAAAATACTTTGCCAAACGATTAATATCAAACATCTTAACGTAAGGAGCACCATTTAGTATCGCCATTAAAGCTTGATCTCCTGATGCAGTTACCGTAAGAACACCTTTGCTAGAATCTAATACGTTGAATATATCATTTAGTCTATCATTAGTGAATGGATAAATATTATCATATTTACTAAAGTTAGGTGAAAACATTCCCTTGCCTACTTTTGCTAACCCTTTTAATTGAAGAAAGTCTTCATCAGCCATTTGTTTTGTTATTTCCATACTATCCCTCTTTTATTGGTTAAATATAATAACACAAAACAAAGAATAAATGCAAATACTACCTGTTTATAGTTTAATATTATTATTTTCAGCATTACAATCAAAGTGAGTAAAAATATATCATTCAATAATCTTTAAATCTTCCACGTTTTCAACCCCTTTTATGAATTTTAATGGCATAGTTTCATTTTGTAATCTGCTAAAATTGCTTTGATTATTACTTTATTAAAATTTCTCCATTATTTATATTCTAATATCTTTTGTAATTCACGAGCTTCCCAATACTCATTACCATATTCATCAATATGTTTAATACTTTCATTATACTTTTTTAAATTTATCATACAAATATTCCTTTCGTTTGCATAGTAGTATTTATTTAAATAGCATGCAAATTACTAAAATAACGTTTTTATAATTTTTATGGTATAAAAAAAAGAAAAATTGATAAACAAAATTTCTTTTTTTGAATTATTTTTCTATTTTTAAAGCATTTTAGTAAAATTATTTTTTAACCAACTTTCATCTCAAATATAATATCACGTAATTCCATTGCACGTTCGAAGTCTAGGTCTTTAGCAGCTTTTTGCATTTCTTCTTCTAATTGTTTAATAAGTTTATCATTGTGTATTTCTTCACGTTTACGATGTTTTTTATCCTTTGATGAATCATCATTTACACTTACTACGTCCATTATCTTCTTTTTAATTGTTTGTGGAACAATACCATGTTTTTCATTATATTTAATTTGGATAGCACGACGTCTTTTAGTTTCCTCTATCGCAGTTTTCATCGCATCACTTATAATATCTCCGTACATAATTACTCTACCACTAGCGTTTCTCGCACATCTACCAATTGTTTGGATTAAACTACGATGACTTCTTAAGAATCCTTGTTTATCTGCATCAAGTATTGCAACTAAACTAACTTCTGGGATATCTAATCCTTCTCTTAAAAGGTTTATACCAACTAAAACGTCATACTTGCCTTCTCTTAAGTCGTGTATTATTTTAAGTCTTTCTAGCGTCTTTACCTCACTGTGAAGGTAAGCAACCTTTATGTTTAAATTCTTTAAGTAAGAAGTAAGTTCTTCTGCCATGCGAATAGTAAGTGTTGTAACAAGGGTTCTATCTCCTTTATCTATTTGCTTTTGTATTTCTTCTATTAAATCATCTATTTGATTTTTAGATTTTCTTACCTCTATTACTGGATCAAGAAGCCCAGTTGGTCTTATTATTTGTTCTACAACATTGTTATTAACTTTTTGTAATTCCTCATCTCCCGGAGTTGCAGATACATAAATAATTTGATTTATTTTTTCTTCAAACTCTTCATACTTAAGTGGCCTGTTATCTAGCGCAGAAGGAAGTCTAAACCCATAATCAACAAGCATCTGTTTTCTTGCTCTATCCCCGTTATACATAGCTTTTACCTGTGGTAAAGTAACATGTGATTCATCTACTACCATTAAAAAATCATCTGGGAAGAAGTCTAAAAGACATGTTGGAGTTTCTCCTTCAGCTTTTAAAGCAAGATGTCTTGAGTAATTTTCTACTCCTGAACAAAAGCCTGTTTCTGCAAGCATTTCCAAGTCATACTTACACCTCTGTTCCAGGCGTTCAGCTTCTAATAATTTACCATTTTCTTTAAAATACTTTAATCTATCATTTAATTCTTCTCTAATATTGACAATCGCCTTCTTTAATTTTTCTTCACTTGTTACGAAGTGCGAAGCTGGCATTATTGATATAAACTTTTTATCACTAACAACTACACCAGTTAATACATCAAACTCTGATATCCTATCTATTTCATCGCCAAATAGTTCAATTCTAATTCCATGAGATTTTTCATAAACAGGAATAACTTCTATAACATCACCTTTCGCTCTAAAAGTACCACGTACTAAATCAATGTTATTTCTTTCGTACATCATATCAACTAGTTTAGATAACACTTCGTTTCTGTTTATTTCCTGTCCAACTTTTAAAGTAAGCATATGGTTTTCATATTCTTCTTTATCACCAATACCATATATACACGAAACAGATGCTACTACTATTACATCTTTAGCATTTATAAGTGAAGAAGTAGCATAATGCCTTAACTCATCTATCTCATCATTTATTGAAGAATCTTTTTCTATATATGTATCACTAGATGGAACGTAAGCTTCTGGTTGATAATAATCATAGTATGAGACAAAGTAACAAACCTGATTGTTAGGGAACAACTCTTTTAACTCAGAATATAACTGGCCCGCAAGTGTTTTATTGTGTGCAAGTACCAGTGTTGGCTTGTTAACTTCTTTGATTACATTTGCTATTGTAAAAGTCTTACCAGTCCCCGTAGCCCCTAGTAAAACTTGATATTTCTTGCCATTTTTAATTCCATCAGAAAGCTCTTTTATCGCTTCTGGTTGATCCCCGCTTGGGTGGAATTTTGATACTAAATTAAAAATACTTTCATTCATTTAACTCACCTATTCTATTTTTTTTGAGGAAATATATCATTTCTAAATGTTGGAATATTAGTCATTTCTTTACCATCAAAAACATAAATTTCGTCTAGCGATTGAATACTAGAACCATCGTAAAAAAGAACATTAAACTCTCCGTTAGGTAAAGCAATTCCTTGTAAAACAAAGTTATTACGTGTAGCTTCTTCTTGAGCATCAACTAAAAGTTTAACATCACTTACAGATATGTTTAATCCGCTTTCCCTTAATTTAAGAGGGTTTTCAGACAAATTATACATAGAATCTATTATCTTTTTTTATTTTCAGGTAAATTACTTTCTATATCTATTCTAAATGGATGAGTATGCCCTAATAACAATACTTTATTACTTTTTTCATTATTATTTAGAAATGCATTTATTTTCGATAATAGTTCATCACCAATAGTAGTAGAAATTATGCTATTATTACTATTAGTATCCTCTGCATATTCGCTTAAAAATATTATAACTTTACCATCATTATCCATAATTATTTGTCCAAACAAAGCAAAGGATTGTTCTAAAGATTCAAATTCTTGCTTTTCTCTCATTTTTGAAAGAAAAGTATTTACTTCTTTAGCTAATATTACTTTAGAGGGTAATGATTCCTTTATCATTCCAAAACCAAAACCTGCATGGTTTAACATTTCATCAGTCAAATATATATTTGATTCCATTAAACCTCTATGAATCATATTAGTTACCCCTAAGTTTTCTAAGACTCTTTTTACATTTTCATTCATATTAATCAACAAACTTTCTAAAAATTTAATTTTAAATATAATATTTATAATTTTATTCTAACATTTAACTCATAACAAAAGCAAGAATGAAAAAAAGCATTATTATATTTTAGTCTTTTCTCTTAATAATGCTTTACTAGTTTCATAAAATATATTTTCCAAACTATTTTTTTAAAAATTTCTTTTTGTATAGGATCTCACCCTTCTGTTTTATCACTTCTACACTCATAGTATAATTTTCTACAATTCTAACAGCATCTTCCACAATAAATTCATTTTTATTATTATTTTTATACAAGTTATAAATAAGAAATTATCTTATTCTTGCTATACTTTTCACAAAAAAACTATTTTTCATTTCAAAAAATAGCTCAAACAATATTAATTTCATAATATTAGTGTTTTCTTTTGAATATTTTCGTATTTTCCTTTACTATTTCTATTAATATATCACTTTCTGCCTGCATATCCTCATAACAAACATATTCATAAACACTATGGAATGCATCTCCACCAACACCTAAATTAGGGCAAGGAATTCCGTTACTTGACAACCTAGTACCATCAGTACCACCTCTAGTTAACACTTGTTTTGGCTCGATTCCCACGTTTTTAGCTGCCGCTAACGCATTTTCAACAATATAAAAACTATCTTTAATAACTTCATACATATTATAATAAGAATCTACTATTTTTAAAGTAATTTTAATACTATACTTTTCTGATAATTCGTCTACTATCTTCTTTAAGGTTTCTTTTCTATTTTCAAACCCTTTTAAACTAAAATCCCTAATTAGATAGTCTATGGTTGCTCTTGAATGACTACCATTGGTATGGAAATGGTGATAAAAGCCCTCATCTTTTTCTGTATTTTCTGGTCTTTCATTAGGAATCATAGAATCTAACTCATTTGCCACCGTTAAAGCATTTACCATTTTGTCTTTAGCATTGCCAGTGTGCGTAGATACACCCTCTATTTCTATATAAGCAGTTGCAGCATTAAAATTATTATAAGAAATCTCTCCTGCTGCATAACCATCAACGGTGTAAGCATAATCTACTGGAAACCTTTCATATGAAAAGTTTTCTACGCTATTTCCTATTTCTTCATCTGGAGTAAAACATACGTATATATCGCCATGATCACACTCATTTTGTGAAAAATATTCGAGCATATTAATTATTTCAGCAATACCTGCTTTATCATCAGCACCTAATAAACTTGTTCCATCAGCTGTTATTATAGTCTTTCCTATTTTATCTTTTAACCCCGGATAATTTTCTGGATCTATTATTACCTCATTATTTAATTTTATTATAGAGCCATCATAATTATAATGGATAACTGGATTTATCTTAGATGATGGAGCATCTTCAGATGTGTCCACATGGGAAATAAATCCTATTTTATCATACTTTTCATTACCCTTTAAAACAGCATATATATAACAATTTTCTTTATCATAATATATATCATCTATTCCTAAGTCCTTTAATTCGTCATATAATAAATTTGCTAATAAAAACTGAGAATTAGTACTAGGTATAGTTTCACTTTTAGAATTTGATGTCGTAGGTATTTTTACATATTTTAAAAATCTATCTAATAATTTCATAAAATCTTCCTTTCTTAGCTTGTATTATATCACAATTATTGTCAAAAAAAGCAAGATAATAAAAGCGTATCTTACTTTTTCACTTTATCTATGTAGTCATCTTCAACATAAGTTACGTTTAACTTAGTCAATTGCTCTTTAGAAATATGAATAACTTTTCCACAGCATGGTTTAAAATTTTCGTTACCATATACTAACCAAATTACATTTATACCTTTCAAATCATCTTTTGGCATAGTACCGGGGCAAGGTTCTCCATCCGTGAATACTATTTTATTAATTTCTTTTTTCTTAGTAAATAATCTTACCGCTAGATCCCAGTCTTCTGTCCAGGCAAATGAACCACGAACAGCTTCCGGAATAGAAAAATTATCTATATCTTTATTTGATTTAATTTCAACCATTCCCCAAAACTTTTCATTAAAACATCCTACTTTTAATTTAGACTGTTTTAATAATGGTTTTAATGTTCTTAAAAAGGCTTTAACCATATCCAATTCTACTGATCCAGAAACATCTATCATTACTTCTGTTTCAGCATCTTCTTCTAGTTCATTTTCTTCTAATCTATACGCATAGTTATTTTCAGCGATAGAACGCCTATTACTCCAAACACTTTCACTTTTTTCTATTTCTTTACGTAGTAATGTTTCCCAAGGAATAGTATCGTTGTCTTCTCCCACATTTCCAAAATTCATCTTATTAGATGAATTATCATTTGAAACTTTTCTTTGTATTTCTTCCTTAGCTTTTTGAAAATTTTCTTTAGCAATTCTTTTTCTTTCTTCCCTATTTTGTTGAAACTCATTTTTTTCATCTATTGAAGGATTATTCATTTTATTTTGGGAATCACCGTGCATTGGGTTACTATCATTTGTTTTTTCTTGTTCTTTTTGATCTTTTTCGTACGCCTCCTGCCATAAACTATGATCATCACCATCATAATTTTCATAATCAAATTTATCAGCTTGACTACTACCATCAGAAGAACTTTTTTCACCATTATCACTAGAATTATTTTCTTAATTACCTTTATTTTTTTGTTCTTTATCTTTGAATAGCATATCATAAAGTTCTTCAGCTGAATAATTTAAAGCCTCATCAACAGTCTGTAATTTTTTTATCTCTATTTCAAGCTGTTTTGGCAATTTTAGCGATTTATCCCTACTTACCTGATTCAATACTACCACCACTTACTGCACAATAATAATCATTATTTAATAAAAAATTAATACTAATTAAATAATATTTTGATTATAACATTATTGGTAAATTATGTAAAATATGTATAATTTTATATATTTTAACATTAATATAAAAATTATAAGTAATTTAAAAAAAGAATAGAAAATTTAAATTCACTTATAAAAAAGTCTATACTTTATAAAGTATAGACCTATTCTACTTTACAAGTAAATCCATCTTTTTCAGCAGATTTCTTGTTATCTTCTAAAGTACTGTTATCATCTTTTAAATCAGCAAAACCTTGAGCTTCTAATGCTTCTTCACTAGCATTTTCTACATCAATATCTAAAGTTACTTTATATTCGTAATTTTGATCATCCTTTGTTACCTTTAAACTAACACCATCTTTATCGGACTCTTTGTTTTGCTCATCCATAGATTCTGTAAACATAGACCAATTTTCCTTTACCTCATCATCAGTAATTTTAGTATTAACATCCATTGTCATATGATTTAATTTATCATTCTTAAATGTCATAGAAATTACTTGCTCTATATTCATACCTTCTTCATCTTGCGTACTTGTGCAAACTAATTTTCGCTCAGTTTCTTTAGTAGCACATCCCGTAACTAAGACAACACTAGCTAATCCTAAGAATATCATACCAAATTTTTTCATTATAGTTATCTCCTTTCTAATATTATTGTACCAAATCGTTCATGTGAAGTCTAGATTATCACTTCGATTAAAAATCATTTACAAACTTAATCTAAAGCATTATATTTTTTTAATTTATATATAAGGTATCCATATTTACTAATCTTATAAACGTTGGAACTTTATTTTTAACTTATAATAATTATAGTTAAAACATTACCGATTCTCTTGTTATTAATGAATGAAAATAATACTTTCGCACATTAAACATTAAGGCATTAATAAACGATTACCGATTATGTATAATATCGTTTCAGAATGTATTAAATTTATTTTAAAACCTTAACCGGGGCAAAAAACAACTCTGGAATAGCATCACGTCTGATTTCCCTGCTACATAACTTTGTAACATTTTAACTAATAACTCAAGATTTTTTGCCCAAATCATATAATCTTGACGATGAAAAATACTACCATCAATCTTTTTATTCAAATACAACTCTTACTCTTGATAAAGAATTTTTAAGCTTTAATATTTTTGATAGAACTTCTGATTATAATTATTTAAATAATAAAATTTTTAATCCTACATTTTTATTTTTTTATCAAAAATCCCCAAAACTCTTTACACTAACAAAAAAATAAAATCATCTTCTTTATTTTATTATAACAAAAAAATGTAGCCACTTTTTTTGTGTCTACATTTATATTACAACTTCATATTTAATACTAACTTTTTTATCTATTGTAATAACTAGAACCTTTTGCTGGAAAGGGTATAACACTTCTTGGGTCTATCGAATTATCTATAAATTGTTGATATGAAGTATAATAGTTAAAATCATACCACTTTCCATGAGCTAAACCAAAATGTAAATGGGGTCCAGTTGAATTTCCAGTATTACCAGATTTAGCTATCACAGTATCTTTAGTTACTATTGAACCAATATTTACATTAAACGATGATAAATGGGCATAATACGAAGTATAATATTTTCCATTTATTTGGTGCCATATTATTACTTGTTTTCCACCGTATTTATTACTATCGATTATTTTAGCAACATAACCTGGCGCCGTTGCATACACATCTGTTCCAATAGGCATTTTGATATCAATTGCAGCATGAAAATTTGGTTTATTATAAAGAGTTCTCCAACCATAATTACTAGTTATATTACCGCTTTTAGTTGGTCTAAAGAAATTGGTTCCAGAAGGCAAATAATTTGAATCACCTTTATTTGCGTAATAATTAGCAAGACAGGTTGAAACATTAATATTATCACTGCACCCTAACGAACGGTAATACTTAATTTGCTTTCTTATTTCATTGATTGTTTCTTGTTCAGACATTCCTTCTTCATCTAGTTTACTTTGTTTTTCATTTAATACGATAATTTGTGTAGATAATTCATCCTTTAGTTTAACTAATTCATTTTTCTTCTGATCTAAATCCTTTTTTATAACCTCATTTTGCTTTATCATATCATTCATTTCTTTTACTACTTTTTTATTATAATTAGTAATTTGTTCAGTTATTGCTAACCTATATACAAGATCAGTTATACTTTCTGCTCCCATGATATACTCTAGCATGGTAGAGCCAGATGATGTAATCTGATAATAACGCATCAATTCCTCTGTTTCTTTATTTTTAGTAACTATGTCTTTTTCTAGTTGTTCACTTTCTTTTGTTTTTGCATCTATATCAGAATTAATTTTTTCTATATTTGATTTTATTGTATTTATTTTTTTATTTGTTTCGTCAATACTCTGTTTATTTATTGCCTTTTGTACATTTGTATCATCTAATTTTTTTTGCGTAGCATTTATTTCTTGTTCCATCTGAGCAATTGTCTTAGCATTTATGGTAGTTATTGGAATTAAAAGCGCTATTAATATTACTACGCCATATTTCAAAGTTTTCTTTATCATATCTTTAAATATTTCCTTACTGCACGATAACTACCAATCATACCAACAACAACGCCTAATCCCACTAAGATTAGCGCTATTACGTAAACAAAAGGTTCAGCTACAACAAGCTTAAAGAATGGAGAAAATAATTGACCACTAAAGTGATTATATAATGCTGAATAACCATAAATAGTTATTATTACTGGTATTAACGAACCTAAAAATCCCAAACATAACCCTTCTATAACAAAAGGCTGTTTAATAGAAAAGTTTGAGGCACCAACAAGTCTCATTATTTCTATTTCCTTTTTTCTTGAGAAAATAGTTATTTTTATTGTATTAGTTATTAAAAATAAGGCTACTAATACTAATGCAATCATTGCAATCATCATAGCTTTTTCAACACCTTTAAAAATAGAAAGTAAGTTTTCTACCATACCTTGACCATATTTGACATCAGTTATTAATTCCAAGTTATTGATTTTTTCAGCCGTTTTAGAAATAGTTTCGGTATCTTTTACTTTTACTAACATAGTATCATATAACGGATTATTATCATCAGACCAACTATCTATTATCTTCGCTAAGTCACTTGATGTATTTTTCATTTCATTTGCTATTTCTTTTTTCGATTGGTGAGTAATCGTTTCTACGTTTTCATAACCAGAAATTTCTTTTTTCAAATCATTTATTTGAGCTTCAGTAGCAGAAACATCAACAAAGGCAACAATAGTAAAATCTTCTTTAACCCTTTTTGTAACACTTTCAACATTATATGAAACAATAAGTGCTATAGCAACAATTAAAAGGGTTATTGTTATACATGAAATTGAAGCTAGTGATAAACTAAGGTTTCTTCCAACACTCTTAAATCCATCTCTTATGTTTCTAAAAAATATTCTAAGCGCCTTCATAATTACTATAACTTCCCTTCTCATAATCTTTAGCTAATTTTCCATTATCTAACATAACTACTCTTTTTTTCATTTTATCTACCATTTCTCTATCATGAGTTGCCATGACTATCGTTGTACCTAAATCATTTATCTTTTCGATTATCTTCATAACTTCTAAACTAGTATCCGGATCCAAATTACCAGTAGGCTCATCACAAATTAATAATTTTGGAGAATTAACAATAGCCCTTGCTATTGCGACTCTTTGTTGCTCTCCACCAGATAATTGATCAGGATAGCTCTTCGTTCTAGACTTAAGACCAACAAGATCTAATGCTTTTAAAACTTTTCTTTTTATTTCTTCCGTTGGTAATCCATATATTTCAAGAGCAAAAGCAACATTTTCATAAACAGTTAATTTAGGTAATAATTTATAATCTTGAAAGACTATCCCTATTTTTCTTCTTAATTTATAAACTTTGTTATTTTTTACTTTAGCAACGTTAACACCACCAACATAAATTTCACCACTTGTTGGTTTTTCCTCACGATATAGCATCTTTATTAAAGTTGATTTCCCAGATCCTGAAGCACCAATTACGAACACAAATTCGCCCTTTTTTATATCTAAATTCATATTGTAAACTGCGTTAACACCATTTTTATACGTTTTATCAACGTTCTTAAACCTAATAAATTCCATTTAAATCCCTTCCTTTACTTCTAAGCAATACTACTATTATCTCCACTATAAGTTCCACTAGTTTGGTAAGCATCGGTTACAAGCACGACTGCTTTTGGATCAATTTGCTCAATGCCCTCACTTACTTTAAAATATTCTCCTGTAGGAACTACGCACATAATAATTTGATCTTTTTTATTAGTATATCCACCTCTTGTTTCTATTAAGGTAATACCTAATTTTAGCTCATTTAACAAGTAATCACATACCCTATCGTCCTCATTAGTAGTAATATAAACCGCCTTATTTCTAGATATACCTAGTACCACTTTATCCACCATTATGTTTATTATATATAGAACTATCATGGCATACAACACCCTGGTCCATCCAAAGAAAAAACCACCGATTAAAACAATTATTCCGTCAGTCATTAACATCGCGGTGCCTATTGATACTTTGAAATATTTAGAAACAATTTGGTTTAATATATCTGTACCACCAGTTGTAAATCCACTTTTAAAAACAATACCAGCGGCAAATCCTACACAAACACCCCCAATAATAGTAATTAAAAGCAAATCTGAATTATCAATTACTATATAATTACCTATATTAGAAGTAAGTTTTACAAAAATGGGAAATAAAAGTGATCCAACAACCGAATCGAGGGTTTGTTTTTTTCCTAGCAAGAAAAAACTCAAAGTTAGAAAAAATACATTTAATATTAATATCATTATAGATGGATCTATTAAGCTTTGCGTGATTATTGATATACCACTAGCTCCTCCATAGACAATATTGTTTTTGAAAAAGAATAAATTATATGCTACTGCATAAATTACAACCGCTATAACTAATAAAACATACCTTTTTAATAAATGAGTTTTTTCAACAAGTTGTAGTATATTTTGCTTTCGCTTTTCTTTAAGCCTCTTAAAAAGTTTCATTTTGTTTTTCCTTTCTTAAATAACTATCTATAAATTCATCTATGTTACCATCCATAACCTTATTAACATTTGAAGTCTCATATCCTGTTCTATGATCCTTCACCATTGAATATGGATGCATTACGTAACTTCTAATTTGAGACCCAAATTCTATACCACTATTATTACTTTTTGCCGAGTCTAGTTTATCTTTTTGTTTCTTTTGTTCTAATTGGTATAATTTACTTTTTAATACTTTTAAAGCAGTTTCCTTATTTTTTATTTGACTACGTTCATTTTGGCAAGTAACGACTATACCAGTAGGAATATGCGTTACTCTTACAGCGCTATCTGTAGTATTAACGCCTTGTCCTCCAGCACCACTACTTCTATAAACATCAATTCTTATATCAGAATCATTTATTTGGATATTTATATTATCATCAAATTCCGGTATAACATCTACCGCCGCAAAAGATGTGTGCCTTCTGTTATTAGAATCAAAAGGCGATAATCTTACTAACCGATGAACACCTTTTTCTGATTTTAAATACCCATAAGCATAGCTTCCTTTTACTATGCAAACAACGCTTTTAACGCCTACCTCTTCGCCAGGCTGCTCATCAAGTATTTCACATTTGAAACCTTTTTTATCAAAATATTTTAAGTACATTCTAAGTAGCATTTGAGCCCAATCTTGACTTTCTGTTCCACCAGCACCAGCGTGAATTTCAAAAATAGTATTTTTTAAATCGTATTCTCCACTTAAGAAAGAGGATATTTCTTGTTCCTTTAAAAGAACTAACGTTTCATTATAAATTGATTCATATTCCATTGTTTCCTCTTTATCAAGTTCAGAAGAAATACACATTTTTAATAAATCTATATTGTCCTTTATCTTAATAATAGGAGTTACAATTTCTTTTAATGAATTAAGTTCTCTAATTATTTCTTCGGCTTTTTTAGGATCATTCCAAAACAAAGGATTTTTACAAGCTTCCTCAAGTAATGTTATTTTTTTGATTTTATTATCTAAGTCAAAGAGACCCCCATATTTTAATCAATGATTCGCTTAGAGTATTAACATCTTTATTAGTAATTTCCATATAATCACCTATTTTTAATTATAACACAAAAACCGGATTTAAGAAATTAAAGTATATTAAAAAATACTGGGATTGTTTTCCACAGTATTTTTTAATATATAGAAAGAAGTATTATTTTTATTTTTCCTTTAATACCTAATTAACAACTATTATCAACTATTTAATTTTTCTTTTAATCCATCTTCCATATTAATTTTTGTTGGAATAATATACTTTGCATTTACTTTATGAGAAATTAAATTTGTAATTACTTTCATTGCTCTTGAACCATCAAACCATAATGGATTATCACTATTTTGCCTTATTGCTTCTAAAGACGTAATAAGTGCATCACGGTCATATTGATTGTTCATTTCTTTAGTTATCATATATTTTTGATTATCACAATCATATAAAGAATTTTCTAATAAATTATATTTAGCATTATTATACCAATATAAATGATCTCCACCTGCCAAAATCAAAACGTCCGCTTCAATTTCTATATTGCCAATTAAGCCGTCAACATAATTATATACTTCTTCAAAAGTACAAGTTGGAATATCTTCTTTCAAACTATCAAATTCTCTAGTAATATCTACTACCCCAAAATTATAATATTTTTTATCAATAACTTTTTTATTATTAACAAATATAAGTTCAATAGACCCTCCACCACCAATAAATATGCATATATTTCTTTCGTAATCAATATTATTATAACAACCTAAAGCTGTATAATAAGCTTCATCGTCTTGGGATACAACTTCTATTTCTAAATTGTATTTATTCTTTATTTTCAAATTTATATTTTCTAATTCTTCATTGGAAATATTTCTGAAAATACTACACCCATATATATGCACTTCATTTGTATATTCTAGTGCTTTTTCTATTATCTTGTTAAGAAGATATAAATCATCATCATTTATTTTGCGTCCTTTTTGATAATTTTTCTTAAATTCTATGGTTGTATTATCTTCATATATCAATTCATCATTATCATAAATATGCGTTTTAGTATTATTACTGCCAATTTCTATTATTGCCAATTTCTTATTATGCATATAAACTATTCCTTTCTTTTGGCTCGTCTATTCTGTCCACAAAATTAAATTTAATTTTGTGGACAAGTTGTAAGCAAATTACAATTTACAAAATCAATTAATGAATTTTATATATTTTATAAGGACTTATAGATTATTTACCACAACATTGTTTATATTTCTTTCCCGAACCACAAGTTGAAGCAAATCAAGTATATATAGTATTTATGTTATTTACTATATTATTGTTATTTCTTTATTTTGCGGATTCCGTAACATCAGTATTTGTGGTATTTATAGTATTATTGTTACTATAAATTATTTCTTATCAGCAAACATTTTGCAAACATTGTTTGCATCCTTCACTCACTAAGATTATATCACAAATATTTATTTTTTGTTTTTTTATTTATTAATAAGTAGCAATTAATTCTAATAATTCTTTTATTGGAGCATTTTCAACTTCGGATGGTATAATTGGGTCGTCATCTTTTTTTATTGCCATAGACTCAGCATCTCCTTTTCCAATTTCATAAGCTTGTTTTATATTGACTTTACTCAATTTAATTTCATAATCAGTTAAAGGGTTAATTTGAGAATCATTACACTTTATTATCGGAAGTATCGTGATTTTAGGCTTATTTCCATTTTTAATAATATTTTCTAAAACATTTATATTTCTGTCATTATCACAATTCATTTCATGTATACGTGTTGGCGTTTGTACAATATAATTTTCTTTGACATCTCTAGGAATTTTGGCTTTGCCCATTATCATTATTCTATAATCATAAATACGATTTTTATTTATTCCCTTTATGAATGACAAAATTATTTTCCCTTCTTTATCATCCCTTCCCACGATGTCAATTAAGTCTTGAAAAACTTTTTTAGCCCCACTTTCATTTTCAAATAAGAATCCTATTTTAATAAAATCTTTATTTATTAAATCGCCTATGTACATAGTGCCCTTCCATTGAGCTATATCCCAATGGTTTGTTTTAATTAAACCAGAGGTAAAAATATTATCATGTGATACATTTTTAAATCTTTTCTTTTCATCTTTTTTATATTCTATTTTATCTTTATCTTCAAAAGGATCTACAAATTCTTCAGTAGAGTTTTCTATTTCAATACCTGAATACCATTCAACTTTTCTAGTAATTTTGTAATCAGAAGTATTCTTATTCTCTTCGTCAGAGCCAAAGATTTTATTAAGATTATATATGGTGTTTGTATGATTTATACTTCTTTCAAAACTTTGATCATCAACCAAAAGTTTCTTAAGAGTTTCTTCATAGTCTTTGTATATAAAGCTTATAGCTAAAATATTTGCCAATAATTTGAATAAAAAATCTGATATAATTTTATGATTTTCTATATTAATATCATACATTTCTATTGTATCAATCATAATGGTATAGGTATCTATACCATCAAAGGAATAATCGATGCTAAATTCACCTGTATTTCTTTCTTGAAGTTCAAGTATAATATCTCCTCGCATAAAAGTACTATTAATATGCATAGTTGCTAGAGTATTTTCTAATAAAGCAATAATAAATTCAGAAAAGCGATGCCCTAATCTAGTTGCTTTAAATTTAACTACTATTTTATTACCATTTAACCAAGATTGAATTTTCTTATCTTTCCCATTTAAAAAAATTGGCTCAGGTAACCCTTGTAATAATGAATCCTTATAAAAACTCAATATTATTTTATCAAATTCATTTTTATCTCCATTACATTCTTTTAGCATTTGCTCGTCATATTCACCAATTACGTATTTAGCCATAACTTCTGCAGTAATCAAACCAGTTAGCCTGCAGTTGTCTATAATTATATTCATCATATTAAAATCTTCTACTTTAGTCGATAATAATGATGATGATATCAAAGCCTCTCTTTGTTGAAAATATTCATTTTCTTCATCTAAATTAATTTGTTCATTTTTTTCCAACAAAACACTTAATAATATATTTTTTATTTCAAACCACTTTATTGCTTGTTCTACATTTCCCTGCTGAATTTCTAAATCAATTACTACATTTACAACTTTAATTGAAAAGGCATCTATAGTATTATCTTTCAAAAAAATATCTAAGAATACGGATATTGCTGCAATATAATAGTTTTTTGCAGCATATTTTAATCCAATAGCTTCAAAATTGCCACCAATATTTAAATATGCTTCTACTAATTTACCATCTGATTCATCTTTATAAAGAAGAGTCAAACACTTTCCTAAAATATTAATTGCATCATAATGATTATTACTTGATGATAGCATTTTAGCTCTTTTTAAATACATATCTGCTTTTTGTAAATCTGCTTTTCTAGTCGTTAATTCCTCGGTTATTAAATCATATAAAGCAATAAAGTCATCATTGTCATTAAAAACAGGTAAAAGATTTTCTACCATTTTAGATAATGTTATAAAGTCATATTCTTTAAATGATTTAGCTTCTTCAACAATAGCAATTAATTCCTTAAATTGCTTATTAATATTCTCCTCTAGAAAAATATTTACAAAGCATAACTTTGTTTTAGCTTCTAATTGGGTAACTCTACTTTTTGAACTTTCTTTTTCCTTTAATAGTTTTAATAATACTTCAGTTTTTTCTTTAACTGCTTTTTTATCTCTTTGTTTTCTTGTGTACTCCAAAGTCCATAAAGTTGCTAACTTCAGAATTTCTTCTATCTTTTTATCTTTACTTACTTCATCCTGATATTCCATATAGTACTTTTCGAAATTGGCCTCATCATTTAGCCACCAATGATAATACCATGCCAAATCATATAAAATATTTCTTTCATCAACAATATCATTTTTCTCTCTAGCCATCCTCAATGCTCGATTAAACTTCCCAACTACAGTTACTTCATCTTCTTCCAAATCTCTACTTAATATAGCGGACTCTATAGCCAAATCAATAACATCTTTATTTATTATTTCTTTTACTGAATAATCTTGAAGTTTCTTTTCTATATCAAATATTCTTCTTTGTTTTTTTAAATCATTTATACCTGTCTGTTTTTCTTTTATAGGAGTAGTAATACCTATAATAACTAATAAATCTAAATTCTTATTATCTAATGCTTTTTCTAATATCCAAGTTTTATCTAAAATTATTATATCTAATCCCGTTTCTTCTTTTTTAGCATCTTGGTATTCTAATCTTTTATCATTTTTTATTGCTTGATTTGTTACAAAGAAAATCTTAGTATAACCTCTTTTCGTATCTATAATTTTTTTAATATCCGAATTACATTTCGTTTTCCAAGTTTTCTTTAGGCTTATAGCAAATGCCCATCTGTCGTTTGAGGTATTCAATCCATACCACCAAAATTTTTGAATCTTTTTTGAAACAGGAAAATTCTCTGTATCAACCTTTCCATCTCCTCCGCCTGCTGGTCCAGTCTCTTCTATTAAATTTGGACATATTTCTCTTTCTAGTAACTTTCTAATAAACTCTTCAAAATTGAAATGCATGTTCTGTTCAGATAATCTTGATAGCTGAAAATCTAATATTTCTCTTGAACATTCCACTTTATCGATTTCCTTTGAATCAGAAAATTGATCTGGATGCAATCTTTTTAATAAATCTCTTGGTTCCATACAATACCTCCTTGAAATGCACCTATATTATAACATTATTATTTCTAATATTAATAGCTAACTATGCCATTAATACTTATATTTAATAATCGTATTTATTATATCCGATTTAACTATTTGTTCAAACGATTCGTTAGCACATTTTTTTGTTTCTTCATTGCTACATATATAATAATTTTCTGTGGTTTCTACTTTACTATGTCCAAGTACACTAGACACATCTTTAATTTCAACTCCGCTTCTTAATGTCTTAGTTGCAAAGCTCCCTCTTAAATCATAAAATCTACAGTTTTTTATATTTAGTTCTTCATGAATAATTTTAAATGGATACCTGAGTAAATCTGTTCCAGAATATTTACCGTCCTTTTTTGTAAAAACTAAACTAACTTGTTCTCTATTTTTTGATTTGTGCTTAAGATCAACTATTTTATACTCTATAATCTTACCATATTTATTTTTAATTTCTTCTAAATAATAATTATGATAGCTTTTTCTGTATAGTTTTTTGTTATTTTCTTGATTCTTTTTGTAGTTTTGCAAAGCCATTTTTAAAGTGTCACAGATATAAACATATCTACAACTACCTTGTGTTTTAGTCGTACCTAAGTACCATCTGCCAGTTTCGTCTCTCTTCTTTGGATATACTGTTTTATTAACTTTTATTATTTGTTTTTCTAAGTCTATATCATCCCATGTCAATGCTAATACTTCTCCTGTTCTCATTCCTGTATAACATGCAGTTAAAAATGCACAAGTAAATGTATAGTTATTTTTGAACCTTAATAGTATCGTATCAATTTCTTCTTGAGTATAGATATGTTTTACATCGTTTTTTTTACCTCAAAAAAATAGACTCTTGGCAATTGTAAATCAGCAGCTGGATTGTTTTCAATAAACCCAAAATAATAAGCAGCATCTCTTAATGATCTTCTAATCACCTTTTGATAATTTCTTAATGCATCTTTTGAATTTACTCTTTGCGCAATTCTAAGTAATGCTTGATTTAGAACATAAGGAGTTAGATATGCTAGTTTATATTTACCTATTTCTTTTTTTATAGTTTCAAATGCTTCAGAATATCTTTTTGCTGTTGTATATTTATAATTAATTTCAAAATACTCTTTCATCCAATAATCTAAATAATCGGAATATAACATTTGTGATTGTTTAAATGTTACACCGCCATTTATATATTTTTCATAAGCAATTTGTCCAGCGGCATATGCTTCGTTCTGGGTTTTAAAGCCTGACTTATTAATAAACTTCCTTTTACCATTAATTGTTCCAATTTCAAATTGATATTGATAAACCTTTCCTCTTTTTCTTACATTTACTCTTCTCATATAATCATCCTTTCCTTTTCTATATAAAATAAAAGAGCATTAACATTATCTGTTAACACTCTTCCATTTTAATCAATTAATAATTTGTCATCATCATTGACTTGTTTTTGTAATAATTCTAATTCTTTGATATTCTTATTGTCTTTTAATACTTTCATTTGTCTTCTTGCTGAATTATTGAGTCTAACAAGTCTTTCATTTTGAGGTACTTTTTCTTCAATCAATTCCGCATTTGTATTTTGAAGATTATTTAATATTACCAAATGTAGTAGATCAGTATAATCCCTCATATTCCCCTCTTTTGCAAGGTCTGGATTATTATCTCTCCATTCTTTAGCTGTCATACCAAATAATGCAACATTTAAAACATCTGCTTCTTCAGCATATACAAATTTCTTTTGAGCTTCAGTAAGCGTTGGGACTATATAAGTTTTTACTGCATCAGTGTGAACTACATAATTTAACTTTGAAAGTATTCTATTAGCTTGCCAATCTATTTTTTCTTGATATGCCTCATTAGTTTTTAATCTTTCAAATTCAGTTATTAAATATAATTTGAACTCTGGAGATAACCAACTAGCAAATTCAAAGGCAATGTCTGGATGAGCAAAAGTTCCAATGCTATACCTTCCACCCTTAGAGATAATACCTATTGCATTGGTTCTTTTAATCCATTGAGATGGAGACATTGCAAAAGAATTTCTACCATACTCAGTTTTAATTTGGTCGAATTCGACCAAATTAAAATCAGGATTGTGGATTTCTTCCCATAAACCAATGTAATCAATAGTTGTAATCCTTCTTAACCAATTCTTTACTGTAAAAGATGGATCACTAGAATTTTGATACTTAGCCAAGTCTGTTAATGAAATATAATTAACATTCCCTACTCTTAAAATTCCCACTTTATTTTCCTTTACAATTATTTCTGCTGTTACTTCATCTTTTTTCAATAGATATTACCTCACTTTCTTGAAATTTAAAAGGATGTTCACATATTTTTTCTGTTTACATCCTTTATTTTTAAAGCATTTAAGCCATTTTTTTTTATTATTTGCAAACAAATATGAATTTGTTAACATTTTTTAACTTTGCAAAATCCTCGCAACCCCTTTATTTATCTCACTTTCCGCAGCAATTTTTGTACTTTTTGCCCGAACCACATGGACAAGGATCATTTCTCCCAATCTTTTTCCCATTTTTAATAGTTCTTGCTTTAGACATTTTTTCTGATCCTGAATTAGCATTTCCTTTAATCTGCTTCACTTCTAAGTTTTGTCTTATTTCTGCCTTTAACAAGTAAAGCGTTACATCCTTATTTATTTTATCTAACATGTTATCAAAAAGTTCAAAACCTTCTCTAATATAAGCTTGCAAAGGATCCTCATTTGCATATCCTCTTAAAGAAACACCTTCCCTTAGGTGATCCATTGTATTTATGTGCTCCATCCAATAATTATCAATAACCCTAAGTGTTATTGCTTTTTCAAAATCATTTCTTATTTCTTCTGGAAGAGCATTTATTTTACTTTCATATTCTTTAATTACTTTATCCTCGATTAAATTGGTAATTTGATTTACCTCTTTGTTTAATATTTCAGAAAGTTTTAAATTTGAATTCTTTAATAGATTTTCATTAACATATTCAATTATCTCATTACAATCATCTTCTAATATAACCCCATGTTCATTCATATGACGACTAACAATTCCTGAAATATGATCTTTCATTACGTTAATAACAATTTCATGAATATCATCTTTATCTAGTATTTCATTTCGTTTGGAATACATTATTTCACGATGTTTTCCCATTACGTCATCGTATTGTAATAAGTGTTTACGAGAATCAAAATTGTTTCCCTCTACCCTTTTTTGTGCAGTCTCAACGGAATGGGTAATAGTTTTGCTTCTCATGTTTCTCTCGCTGTCTAATCCAGCCATTTCTAAAATAGATTTGAATCTATCTGTTCCAAACCTAACCATTAAATCATCTTCAAAAGAAACAAAGAATTGACTATAACCAGGATCTCCTTGACGACCAGAACGACCTCTTAACTGATTATCGATACGTCTTGATTCATGTCTTTCAGTACCAATTACGCATAAACCACCAAGTTCCTTAACACCCTCTCCAAGTTTAATATCAGTACCACGGCCAGCCATGTTAGTTGCAATGGTAACCGAACCTTTCTCACCTGCATGCGCAATAATCTCAGCTTCTCTAGCGTGGTTCTTTGCGTTTAATATTTCATGTTTAACTTTTGCTTTCTTTAGTAATCCAGATATTATTTCACTTGTTTCAATCGCAATGGTACCAACTAATACCGGTTGACCGCTTTCATGTCTTTTCTTTATTTCGGATATGATAGCCTTATATTTTTCTGCCTTAGTAGAATAAATTAAATCCGCAACATCTTGTCTTATTACTGGCATATTAGTTGGTATTTCTATAACGAACATATTATATATACTTCTAAATTCTTCCTCTTCTGTTTTAGCAGTACCAGTCATACCAGATAATTTTTCATACATTCTAAAGTAATTTTGAAAGGTAATGGTTGCAAGCGTTTTTGTTTCTTCCTGAACCTCTACGTTTTCTTTAGCCTCAATTGCTTGGTGCAAGCCATCCGAAAATGCCCTACCAGGCATAAGCCTACCAGTAAACTGATCAACTATTACAATTTTACCGTCTTGTACAACATAATCAACGTCATTATGCATAGTATAATTTGCCTTTAACGCTTGGTTTATGTGATGAACTAAAGCTGAATGATCTATATCATAAAGATTGCTAAGTTTAAAATAATGTTCTGCCCTGGAAGTTCCTTGATCTGTTAAAGTTATATCCCTTGTTTTTTCATCAATAGTATAATCTTCATTTTCTTTTAAAGTCTTTACAAACCTATCGGCATCTTTATAAAGATTAGCGGATTTCATCACTCCACCAGAAATAATTAACGGCGTTCTTGCCTCGTCTATTAAAACAGAGTCAACCTCATCTATTATGGCAAAGTTAAGGGGCCTTTGCACTCTATCTTCCTTTTTAACTACCATATTATCTCTTAAATAATCAAAACCCAATTCATTATTAGTTGAATATAAAATGTCAGCGCCATACGCCTCTTGTTTTTCCTTTGATGTCATTTCTCTTAAGTTAACCGCTACGCTTAAACCCAAATAATTATATATTTGCCCCATCCATTTTGCATCACGGTCTGCTAAGTATTCATTAACCGTTACAACGTGTACTCCCTTGCCAGTTAACGCGTTTAAATAGGCTGGCATTACGCAAGTTAAAGTTTTTCCTTCTCCGGTTTTCATCTCAGAAATATTACCAAAATGAATTGCTAACGCACCTAAAACTTGAACATAAAAAGGTTTTTCTCCTATAACACGATATGCAGCCTCTCTAACTACCGCATAAGCATCAGGAATTATGTCATCCAACGTTTCTCCATCCGCCAAACGTTTTTTTAGTTTAGTAGTCATGCCTTGAAGGGATTTATCTGACATTTTTGAATATTTATCTTCTAATTCAAAAATTTCGTTTGCAATAAGTTTAAATTTTTCTAACTCTTTATACTCATGATCAAATATCTTTCTTAATATTTTAAGCATTATTTATATCATCTCCCATAAAAATTATTGTAACAAAAAAAAGAAAATAATTAAAGGTGTATTAATTATTTTCTTTTAAGTTTATTATTAATTTGTTTCAATAATTCCATAATTACCGTCTTTTCTTAAATAAAGAACACAAACCGAATTAGTATCTATATTTTTAAACACAAAGAACGAATGGCCTAACATATTCATTTGTAAAATAGCTTCTTCTTCATCCATCGGTTTCATATCTATTTTCTTTCTTTTAAGAACCGAAGAATTATCTTCATCAAAATTATCCTCTAAATCCATTTCAAAATTTTGAATAACGTTTCTTTTTATTCTAGAATTGATTTTTGTTTTATTTTTTCTAATTTGCCTTTCTAACTTGTCAACCGTAAGATCAATCGCGGCATACAAGTCATCGTGAGACTCTTCACTTCTTAAAGTGTAATGCATCGCTGGTATGGTAATTTCAATTTTTTGTTCTTTCCCACGAACCTTTATTACAACGTTAGCATCAAGGTCACTTGAATTTTCGAAATACTTATCTAATTTTCCAATCTTATCTTCGATGTAAGATCTTATCGCTGAAGTAATTTCTACTTTTTCTCCACGAATATTATATCTCATAATATCAATCCTCCTATATTTAAATTATATCATAATACAAAAACAAATGCTACTGTGAAACAGTAGCATTTGATACTTCTTTGACATTGATAGCTTGTAATCCTTTTTCCGTTTCTAATAATTCGTATTCAACTATTTGACCTTCAGAAAGACTTTTATAACCATCTTGTTTAATCGCAGAATAATGAACAAATATGTCTTCACCATTTTCGCCTTCGATAAAGCCATAACCTTTTTCATTATTAAACCACTTTATCTTACCCACTTTAAACATCGTACTCGCACCTCACTTCCCTTATTGCTTACAACACTACTATACCGCTATAAGCATATATTTTCAATACTCTATCGTTCACCAAATTTCGACAAATTTTGCGGTGAGCTTCTTCATCATACTAAAAACTCATCCTACATTACTATTTGTTCTATGAAAGGTAATTTTTTGTATACGAAAGGGATTTATTACGATAACTTTATTTAACTTATTATTAAATTAAAACAATTAGTTGACATTTAATTATATTTTTTTTATTTATTTAATATTTTGTTTTAAAATTTATTCGAAAGTAAAAAAACGGAGGTAGTATGAAAAAACGTTTTTTAAAAAAAATAAAAATAGATATTGAAAAACAATATCCGAATTATTCAAAAGAGAAAATAGAAGAAATAATGTATGGAATAGAAGGAATATACCTTACTATTACCAAGACAATTATAATATGCTTATTAGCTTTAATTTTAGGTATATTAAAAGAATTAATAGTTCTTCTAATCGCATTTAATTTCATAAGATTATTTGCATTTGGAATGCATGCAAATAAAAGCTGGATATGCTTAATATTTTCAAGCGCATTATTTTTAGGTGGTGCCTACTTATGTAAAATAATTATAATACCAAATATAGTCTGTTATATTTTATATACTATAATATTAATAATAATATCAATTTATTCACCAGCAGATACCGTAAAAAGACCATTAATAAAAAAGAATAGAAGAATTAAATTTAAAATTCTATCAATAATAACGGTTCTAGTTTACTTAGTTATAACAATACTTATTAAAAACAATCTAATAATTAACAGCTTAATAATTGGCTTACTAATAGAATGCATTCTTATATTACCCATAACCTATAAGACATTTAAAATGCCTTATAAAAATTATATTAACTATGGTTTAAACACTTAAATTTTAGTGGTTAAATAAATTTAAGTAAAGGAGGAAGTATAATGAAAGCAGTATTAGTTTCAATAATATCAGCTTTAGGAGCTTTAGTTGCAGCAACTGCAACAAGTGGATGCATCATGATTTGGATTGATGAGCCAAAAATGTCAAGGTCAATGATAGAAAAATAAAATATTTAAAAAGCCAGATATTTCATTTTGAAGTTTCTGACTTTTTCTTTATATTATTTTTTCTCTTTTTATCAATTTTTATTTTAAGAGTTGAAACAAAGTAATCATTATCAACACTATTTTTTATTTCAAATGAATTTGTTTCATTTAATATATCATTTACTAACCTTAGGCCATAACCATGACCAATTCCTTTACTAGTATAACCAGTTCCTATTTTTTCTATGTTTAACTTTCCCTTATATGTATTATAAATATTAAAAACAACAATTGTTTTTTCTTTACTTACAGAAATTATAATCTTTTTACTTTTAGCTTGTTTACTTGCATCTATTGCATTATCAAGTAGTACTCCTAATATTCTTGTAATATTTTTATACATATTAACTGAAAGTGTATTAAGCTTTGTTTTAACGCCAGATTCGACGTTCAACTCATACTTTATTTTTTCATCATCCATGATTGATAACTTATAATATAGTAGTCCTTTTATACCACCTTCTGGAAATTTATTTAACTGACTAATTAAATAACTACTATGTGTTTTATTAGCATCTAATGTTATTGAGTCTATATATTCTAGCAATTTATTGGAATTCATCTGCGCATAACCACGAATAACCATAAGTTGATTTTTAAACTCATGATTAGCCTTACCTTGTTCAGTTATAATCTTCTCATATTTTGTAACGTGATTATACATTTGTTTATTTTCTTCTTTTAACTGATCATACTTACTTTCACTTCTAATTATTATTCCAAATATTACAACTATTCCAATAACAAATAGTATATTTACATAATAATTAGATTTAAGTATAAATTCTAATCCATTTTTTGAAACTATCAAATATAATATCAATAAAAACACATATAAATAATTAATAAGGCTTCTTCTTTTTTTAAATAAATTTATTATTTTTCTTATAACGAATTTAACAACCGGTAAACTAACTATTATTATGGTCATTACTGCCACTAGAATATTTGTAATTAAATTATATTTTAAACTATTAACTATATCCACCGAATCTATTCCTAAAAATAATAAAAATAAAGACGTAAATATTTCAGCAATAGTCATTATTATAAAGGTATTAAATGAGTATAATATGACTCTTTTTTCTCTAATATTAAGAATAAAATATATAAGTATCGATAGTGATACTATTCCCGTTATAAATCTTAATTGATTAGTAATGAATAAAAATGCTACTATACAATATATCCACATCAAACATGCAAATCTTATTTTTTCTTTCGTTTGATTATGAGAGACCTGTGAAAAAATCACAATACATACAGCTAACATTTGAAAAAAAGCTGCAACAATACTAACTATTATATTTTCTAGACTCATAATAAATTCCTCAATCCCTTTTTATAATTTCTTGATAAATAATCCGTGCTATTACCATCATTAAAATATATTATACTGTTTTTAAAATCAACAGTTTTTACTTTATCTAAGTTAATATAACAAGCGCGGTGAGTTTGAGTAAACCTAGAATCCAAACGATCTACTACGTTAACTAAACTGTCTCTTATAAGATATTCGTTATCATTGGTTACTATTCTTGTCTTATCGGTAAAATTATCCTTATTAACATATAAAATATTATCTATTTTAATATGATGTAATTCTTTATTGCATTTAAAGCTAATAATCTTTTTATTATCAACCTTTTGAATTATCATGTTTATAGTATCACTTAGCCGTTTTTCATAATTATCGAACTTGGATATAAAGTCAAATATTAATAGTTTTTCCTTAAGTAATTTTAATTCTAATTCATCATGAGATGTAAGTATTATTATAATACTATCCCAATCAACCTTCCTTATCTCACGAGCTATATCTATTCCAGACTTATTTGGAAGTTCTAAATCCAAAATGTATACTTTAACATCAGATGGTGTATTTATTAAATTTTTAAGTTTTATATTATATTTATCAAAGGAGTGTATTGCATAATTAAAATCGTGCGGCATTGCTATTTTTGATATAATATTTTCATCGAATTCTCTAACATGTTTATTATCTTCACAAATTATAAAATTAATCATATAGCTCACCTGATTTTAATTATAACATAAAAAATAAAAAGAATTCACGTGAATTCTTTTTATGATAAATTTTCTAAAATAATACCGGTTCCTTCAGCCACGCAAGTAAGTGGACTCTTTGCTATTTTAACTGGTACTTTTATTTCTTTTTCTATTAACTTATCCAAACCTTCTAATAATGCACCACCACCGGTTAAAACTATACCTTTATCTATTATATCTGCTGATATTTCGGGTTCAATTTTCTCAAGTACTGTTTTTGCAGCATGAATAATCATTTGAACACTATCTTTAACTGCCTCCTTAACCTCGCTAGAAGTAATACTAATTGTTTTTGGTAATCCTGTAAGTAAATCTCTTCCTCTTACCTTCATTTGTTTTTCCTTGGCATCATCAAGAACTGTTCCAATTTTTATTTTCACTTGTTCTGCGCTTACCTCACCTATTAAGAGTTTATATTTATTTTTTACATATTTAATTATGTCTACATCAAGCGTATTACCAGCAACTTTAATAGATTCACTGTGAACTATACCATCTAATGATAATACTGCTATATCCGTTGTACCCCCACCTATATCAATTACCATATTGCCACTAGGCAATCCTATTTCAAGTCCTGCCCCAACCGCCGCAACTTTTGGCTCTTCTTCAACGTATACTTTTTTTGCGCCAGTTCTTTCAGCAACCTCCCTAATGGCATTTTTCTCGACTTGAGTTATGTTGGATGGGCAGCAAATTAATATTCTTGGTTTACTAAACAAAGTTTTTCCTTTTATCTTTTTAATAAAATAATCAAGCATTATCTCGGTTTTGTCAAAATCCGCAATAACCCCATCTTTTAAAGGTTTCATTGCGATAACACTTCCCGGCGTACGTCCTAGCATTTCATGTGCTTTTTGTCCGATTGCAAGCACTTTTCCAGTATCTTTATCGATTGCTACAACACTCGGTTCAGAAAGTACGATTCCTTCTCCTTTGACGTATATGAGAATGTTAGCGGTCCCCAAATCAATTCCAATATCTTTATTTTTCATGTTTTTCCTTAGTATATTTAAGCCTCGTTGAAATACCACCCCTAATATGTTTTACATCTGAATTAAATTTTAAAATAATGGAAACTTTATCATAAAGTTCACTGTTTATTTTTTTTAATCTATTATGTAAATCATTATGAATGGTACTCTTACTCACCTTAAAATATTTTGTAAGTTCTCTTAAGGTTTTTTTAGTATCAATTATATAATTAGCTTCATCTAAAATTCTTTGTTCTATTTCTAAAGACAAATCATTCATAGCTCCTTTATAAATTATATAATTTATACCATTAATTATTTACTAAATCTTTGACGGATTTATCATAATATTGTTCTGGATTGATTACACTACCATTTTTATACATTTCAAAATGTAGACCTTGTTTTACTTCACTATTTAAAGTACACGTACCACTTTTTGCTATTACTTGTCCTTGAGTTACGTTATCTCCCTTTTTTACCAATACTTCTCCTAAAGATTGATACATAACAATTATTTCATTTGAATTTCTTATTTCAACCGTTTTACCAAGTAAGGTGTCATCGGTTACGTTTGTTACCGTTCCGGTTACTGACGCAACAACATCAAATTGTTCATCTGCTTTATAAGTGATACCAGAATTTTGCATGTATATCCCTTCATGATAAATAATTGAATTTTTTTGTTCTTCTTCGGAAGCATCTTTATCATAAAAATTCTTATAAATGCTTACAGTATCTGCAGTATATGGTTTTACAAATTTTTCTTCCTGGTTTACTACTGGGTAATAACTATCAAAAATATAATCATTTACGTAAGTAAAATCATCAGTATTTTTTGATACGGTACCTGTTTTACCATCAGTTAAAACAAAAACTGACAATAAACATACAAATAGAAACGTTCCTATAATTGAAACTTTTACAAATGGTTTTAATTTTCTTCTTTTCATTTTTTTCACCTCTCATTTTAAGTTTTAACGAAAGACGAAAAAATATACATTAATTAATTTATTTTTTTTATTTCGCAGTCTTTATAATAATGTTTTAATATGTCTTGGTAATTATAGCCTTCCTTTGCCATTCCGTTTGCACCATATTGACTCATTCCAACTCCGTGACCATAACCACTAACATTAAAAACCACTTTATCTTCTAAAACATTAATATCAAAACTAGTTGACCTTAGATTAAAAATAGTTTTGATTTTGCTAGAATCGAAGTTTTTACCATTAATACTTAAACTAATTACCCTTCCAGTATTTGTTTTTTTTATGTTTTCAATTACTATATTCTCTTTTGTTTCGAGTCCTAAATTAAATAAAAATTCAGCTTTAGAAACTTCACTTTTACTATTAAAAACTGGAGATTCAGTTTTATCCCAAGAAGAAGAAACACTTACCAAATATGGTTTTGAAGACGAAAAAACGTTCTCACTATTTTCTGTATAACCATTACTTGTTGAAAAAAACATTGCATCTATTAAGTTATTTTGATACAAAACAACCTCGCCTTTTGTACCTAACACTGCATTTTTTACTTTTGATAAGTTTTTTTCATAGTTTTCTTGCCATTTTTCCTTCATAATATCGTAATTTATATAAACTTGATTTTGAGTACTATCAGTAACATCATAATCATTTTTACTATTTTGCGCGTGATTTAGTGCATATGTTCTAGAAGCAACCGCCTGAGCTTTCAAAGCTTCATCATTAAATGAAGCAGGCATTTCACCTGCTACAACACCAATTACATATTCTTCTATTGGCACGTTTATTATTTGTCCATCAGCACTTTTTTTAACCCTTATTACTTTATTATTATAGCTACCATATTTAATTTTATTTATTATCTCATTAGAATTATTTAATCCAATTATAAATAAAGGAATTAGTATTATTAATAGTGTAAATAATAAAATTTTTTTCATTTTTGCTCCTTAAAGGAGACTAATGGTACTATATATATCAACAAAAAAATTAACCAATAAATATGATAGTATAAGTGATAACGTAAAATAAAATGAATGTATTTGCATTATGCTATTTTTTTTAAAAATTTTATCTAAGTTTGTTGATGTAACTATCCATATGTTAAATGGAATTATAAGACAGTATAAAATAAGTTTAATACTCATTAGTTTCCTCATAATTTTCTACTTGCTTAATTCTTATTTTATAACAAGGATCTGAAAGAAATGTCGAATTAATAAATATTTCTATCATTTCTTTTATTTCTTCTGCACTATGAGATTGTGCACTAAAAGCAAGTACGTTAGCATCATTATGCTCTTTTGCAGATTTAGCTTCAGCTTTATTATCAATTTTTGCGCATCTTATACCTTTTACCTTATTACAAGCAATCGAAACTCCAATACCGGTTCCACACATTACTATTCCTAAATCAACTTCTTTATTTATTACAGCATCACTTAAAGTTAAAGCAAATTTAGGATAATCTATTCGCTCATCAGAATAACAACCATAATCGATTATTTCATAATTATCTAATAAATTTTTCAATCTTTCTTTTACAGCATAAGCTCTATGATCGTTTGCAATTCCTATTCTCATTTTATCACTCCTTCTTTTTATTATATCAAAAAAGACCGCTTCAAGTCTTTTATTTATTTATTTTTATTATCAATTGTTGCATATGTTCAAAATCAAATTCTTCTAACTCTATATCTACTCCTTGATTTTTCAAATCTTGAATTAACTCTTTTAATTTTAAAACAGAATCGTTAACAGATAACATAGGTTTTGAATCATCATCCGATTCATCTTCATTAATATCCATAATATCTAATGTATCTGGTTCATCATACATACCTTCTATTCCTAAATCTGATAAAGTAGATACGTTTTGTGAACTATCGTTCAACTTAGAATCTTGAATAATAGTATATTCGTTATTAATACCCAAATCCGTTGATTGAGTATTAGTGGTATTATCCAATTCTTTAGTGATTTCATTATCTTCAGTTGAAACTTGATTAATATTTAAATTTTCCTGACCTAAAATATTATTTACAATATTTTTATTGTTTTGATTAAATTCATTTTCGTTCACTGAAAAATTAGAATTCGTATTTAAAACAAAATTTTCATTACTATTAAAAGCGGGTTGATCATTATTAAATTGTGGTACTTGAGATAATTGATTGGGAATTTGTCCAGAAAAAGTACTTGAAGGTGTACTACTTAACATATTATTATTATTCAAATTAAAGTTTCCATTAGAAGTATCAAAATTTGAAAAAGAATTCATTGACATATAGTTTTGAGGCTGGTTAATCACTTCCGGATATGAATTATTAATAGACGGATTTGGCATAATAGAAGTTTGAACATTATTAAAATTATTTAAATTACCATTTTCATAATTATCCAATGGATCGTTAGCCCTTGCAACTTCAGGCATTACATTCATAGGATCCAAAACTTCCATGGTTGGAGCACTTGCTATGGTTGCATCACTTAAATTTTTAATTTCACCTAATTCTGGTGGTATATCACCTAAATTTTGACCTTCTAAATTTAAATCTTGATTAACAAAAGAAGGTGCAGAATTTACGTTCATTTGAGGCATTGTAGTGTTAAAACTTTTATCAAAAACATTATTAGTATCGTATGATCCAGTTTGATAGTTATTTGTATTTTGAACAGGTTGATTGATTTCATTTTGAAAAGTTTGATATTCACCATTAGCATTTCCTAAAGTATTAGTAAAATCATTTTGAAAAAGCGGTTTTACTTCATCATTGTTAAAATTCCTATTATTATTCATATCATTATTAAACATATTATAATTCCCCTTTATCTTTAATTAAATAATACAATAAAAAAGCCACTATTACAATGGCTTTTTCTTAATTTCGCTAAACTTTCTAGGATATTTAACACTTGTTCTCACAAGTTTTTCTATTTTTATTAAAGTTCTTGTCCCAGCATTATAAGGTAGTTCAAAAATAATGGTATCTTTTATAACTCCTCCTAGCGTTTTTACCGCTTTTTCGGCACTTTTTATCTCTTCTTTTGCTTCTGCTTTCATTGAAATAAAGTATCCGTCAGTTTTTACAAACGGAATACATAATTCCGATAAAGTATTTAAATTTGCTACTGCTCTTGATGTCACTAAATCAAAACTTTCTCTTTTATTTATAACATATTCTTCTGCTCTAGCATGAATAGCTTCTATATCCTTTAGATTTAATTTTTCTATAACAGATTTTAAGAACGTAATTCTTTTATTTAATGAATCTACTAAAGTTACTTTTAAATTAGGAAATACTATTTTTAATACTAATCCTGGAAAGCCAGCACCGGTTCCTATATCAAGTAACGTTTGATCATCTAATTTTATAGTTTTAACAAGCGTTAAACTATCATAAAAATGTTTTAAATATACTTCGTTTTCCTCGGTTATTCTAGTTAAATTAGTATGACTATTATAGTCTATTAACATTTTATAATAAGTATCTAAATCACTTAACTGTTTATTGGTTATGTCTATGTTTAAATCTTTTAAAGCTCTTATAAACTCTTCTTTATTCATTGTAAAACCTCTTTAAGTATACCATTAGTATTGCTATATCAGATGGATTAACACCGCTAATACGAGTTGCTTGATCAATGGTTCTAGGTCTTACTTTTTCTAATTTTTGTCTTGCTTCAGTAGCTAGATTATCTATCTTTTTATAATCAATATCATCTGGTATCTGCTTTTTACCAAGCCTAATCGTTTTCTCAGCTTCTTTTTTAGCTTTTGCAATATAACCTTCATATTTATGATTAATTTCTACTTGTTCTAATACTTCTTTATCATAAGTCTTGCTTAATTTATCTACATAATCCGTTATTTTCACTTCTGGTCTTTTCAAATATTCTGATAAATTACATTTATACTGTGGAAAAGTAATAGTTTTAATATCTTCTTCTAATTCTTCTATTTGTTTTAATTTATTTAATAATTTATTATGTCTTTCCTCGCTAAGTAATCCCACGCTGTATGCTTTTTCACTTAGTCTTAAATCAGCGTTATCGCTTCTAAGTAGCAATCTAAACTCTGCACGAGAAGTAAGTAATCTATATGGTTCAATGGTTCCTTTAGTTACTAAATCATCTATTAAAACACCTATATAAGCATCACTTCTTGATAATATTAATGGTTCTTTATTATCTAGTTTTAAACTAGCGTTAATACCTGCAATAATACCTTGTCCTGCGGCTTCTTCATAACCTGATGTTCCATTTATTTGACCTGCGGTAAATAAGTTTTCTATTACCTTAGTTTCAAGTGATGGCTTAAGTTGTAATGGATCTATTGCATCGTATTCTATTGCGTATGCATATTTTAATATTTTAGCGTGTTCTAATCCTTTTAATGAGTGAACCATATCTTCTTGAACATCGTGAGGCATAGATGTTGAAAATCCTTGTAAATATATATCATCATAGTACATACTTTCTGGTTCCAAAAATAATTGATGTCTTTCTTTATCTTTAAAGCGAACTACTTTATCTTCTATTGAAGGGCAATATCTAGGACCAGTACCTAGTTTTTCATAGAACCCACCATACATAGCGGATTTATCTAGGTTATCCATTATTATCTTATGTGTCTTTTCATTTGTATAAGTTAAATAACAAGGTTCTTGGTTTTTGTAATCATAGTACGCTATATTATCAAAGCTGAAGGTTAACTCTTCATCATCCCCATCTTCACGAGATAATTCACTAAAATCAATAGAAGATCTTTCTATTCTAGGAGGTGTTCCTGTTTTTAATCTAAGTATCTTAAATCCTAACTTTTCTAAGTTATCACTTAAGAAATTAGATCTTTTTTCTCCATGTGGTCCTTCTGGTGTTCTATTATCACCTACTAATATATCCGCTTTTAAATAAGTACCCGTTGTTAATATACAAGCATCACAATTAATAGTTTCACCATCTTCAGTAGTAATTCCAGTTATTTTATCATTATTAACTAATAAATCTCCTACTACCCCTTCTTTAATTGTTAAATTATCAGTACTTTCTAATGTCTTTAACATTTCTTTTTTATATGTTACTTTATCTGCTTGGCTACGTAAAGATCTAACAGCAGGACCTTTAGACGAATTAAGCATCTTTATTTGAAGTAACGTCTTATCAGCATTACGTCCCATTTCTCCACCTAATGCATCTATTTCTCTTACAACGATACCTTTAGCACTACCACCAATAGATGGGTTACATGGCATATCCGCAATGTTTTCTTTATTAATTGTTATAAGTAAAGTCTTTTTTCCCATTCTAGCTGTCGCAAGTGCGGCCTCACAACCGGCATGACCTGCTCCTACTACAATAATGTCATATTTCATACTACTCACCTTCTTTTAAATTAACTTCGTAAATAAACTGTTCTTCTTTTTCTGTTTTAGCTTTATCGAAATAAATTGGCTCTTCGTAAATTTTTTTAAAACCTAAACGTTCATAATATTTATAGTTACAATCATCATCAGTTACTATTTTTAGTTTTTTCATGTTATCTTTTCTTGCCAAATTAAAAATCATTTTTAATAGTTCGGATCCATAACCATTTCCTTGATATTTTTTATCAACTATGAAAATAATAATATCTCCATCATATTTATTATCAAATTTAGATTCTATTTTATCATACAATTCATTATATCTTGCGAAAGCTTTTTTATCTTTTATAAAAGGGCCTTTTACTATTAAAGATTTTAAAAATTTATAGAATTTTTTTTTAACCAAAAATTTTTTGGAGTCTCTCTTTTCATATGCACAAAAACCAATTACTTTATTATCTACTTTTTTTATTATCATCCGCTCTGATTTTGATAATATATCAAATAATAAATAATAAGCACACCAAGGGCCAGTTGTTTTTGATTCTTCCTCCCCCAATTCCCACTGGTTATGTAAAATATTCATCATTTGCCTTAATTCTTTAATTTTCAAATAAATCACCAACATTTCTTTTGGTATTATACAATATAATTAAAAAAAAGTTAATTCCTAACTCTTTCCATGTTATTTAATTTATAACTTATTAAATAAATCCCATAATCATTTACGTATTGCATTATAAAATTATCATTATTTTTTGATATAATTAATCCAATTGTTTTATTATGATATTTCATCTTTAAAGTTTTATCTACTATTTTTCTATATAGCTGTATTTGGCTAATATCTTTATAATTAGTGTTATTAAGTTTTAATTCTACTGGTATATAACAATTTAGATTGGTATTGAATAACATCATATCAACATAAAAGGGCTTATCTAGATACGTTAATTTATACTCACTTCCTGCATATAAAAATCCTGTTCCTAGCTGCAAAAAGAAATCTCTTAACTCTTCTAATATATATTTTTTAAGCATCTTTTCACTTAAATTTTTATTGTTTAGAGCTTTTATAATAATTGGATCTAATAACATATCTTTTAAACTATAATCTAATTCTTTATTTGTATCTATTAGTTTTATATTATTTTTATCTGCATAATATAATCTATCAAAGGCTTTTTCTTTTATTAATTTAATTAGTTCTCTCTTAGACAAATTATTTAAAATACATTGATTTATATAATAATTTCTTTCATTTTCATTTTTTATTGGAAGCAGATAACGCCAATGGGTCCAAGTTATGTTAAATTGGTGGCCCGCTGGGCCACCTTTTTGAGTAACTATTAAAAATTGCCTCATTCTCTTTAAATTAGATATATCATAACCCTTACCATATTGTTCTACTAACTTTTTAGACCAATTCTTAATAAGTTCATTGCCATATTTAGCCCTTGTTTCTCCACCTTGTGCTTCTACTAATAACTTACCAATTTCATAATAAGCTTCTAATGTATCTTTATTAGATTGTAATCTTCTTACTCCTTCATTTATTTCTTTATTTTCTATTACGTTTTTTATTTTCTTATAATAATCCATAATATGGCTCCTTTCGAGGCTTTTATTATATGAATTATTTTTAAAAAATGAATATTGTAATAAGAAACAAAAAGGTACACCCGTGGCGCACCTTTTTAAAACATATTACTTTCCTAAACAAAATCTACTAAATAAATTATCAACAAGTTCTTCTGTATAATTAGCTCCTATTATATCTCCTAATTTCTCCCAAACTAGTTTTAAATCTATTTCTATCATGTCTATTTCTCTTTCTTCGTTAACTCCTTTTTCTACTTCTTCTAACGATTCTATCGCAGACTTAAGTAATGCTATTTGTCTTGCGTTAGTAAAAAACATCAAATTCTTACTTAAGAATGTACCCACGTTAAATAATTCTTTTATTTTATTCTTTACATCTTCGATACCGGTATTTTCTTTAGCACTTATTTTAATAACATCTTTATCATATGTGTTATTACTATCCAAATCAGTTTTATTCATTATAACAATTCTTTTTTTATCTTTAGTTTTATCAAGTAAGAACTTATCTTCATCTGATAATTCTTCAGAAGCATCAAGCACTAAAAGTACTAATTCTGATTCATCTATTAAACTAATACTTTTTTCTATACCTATTTTTTCTACAATATCATTTGAATCTCTAACGCCTGCGGTATCAATTAAATTAAGCTTAACACCACTTATTATAATACTTCCTTCAACAATATCCCTAGTAGTTCCTTTAACATCTGTTACAATAGCTTTTTCTTCTTCAAGTAGTGCATTTAATAAACTTGATTTACCTACGTTTGGCTTACCTAATATAACAGTTTTAATACCATCTTTTAATATTTTACCATCTTCTGATAATTTAAGTATTTCAAGTAGTTTAGATTTCATTTCTACTACTTCTTCTTTAATTCTATTTATGGTAACAACTTCAATATCTTCATATTCTGGATAATCTATATTTACTTCTATGTTTGAAATTAGAGCAACTATCTTATCTCTTAAATCAGTAATAAGTTTAGATACTTTACCTGATAACTGATTGATAGCCATTTTTCTAGTAAGTTCTGTTTCTGAATTAATTAAATCCATTACTCCTTCAGATTCCGCTAAATCTATTCTACCGTTTAAAAATGCTCTTTTAGTAAATTCTCCTGGCTGAGCAAGTCTACATCCAGAAAGTAATAATACTTCCATTATTTTATTAACTACAGCAATAGAACCATGAGTATTTATTTCTATTACATCTTCCCTTGTATATGTTTTAGGTGCTTTCATTATAGAAAGTAAAACTTCATCTATTATTTCATCTTTATATATAATGTGTCCATAATTTATCGTATGAGTTTTAATTTTAGTTAAATCCTTTCCACTAAATAAAGGATTAACTATACTTATAGCATCTTCACCAGATACCCTAATAATAGATATAGCGCCTTCTCCTAAAGCAGTTGAGATTGCAACAATCGTATCATTCATAGATAATCACTTCCTTTTTAATAGG
This sequence comes from uncultured Clostridium sp., assembly GCA_947427095.1. Lineage (GTDB taxonomy): Bacteria > Bacillota_I > Bacilli_A > RF39 > UBA660 > Aphodocola. The sequence continues at coordinate 109,047 of CANEGO010000002.1, forward strand.
TATTTTAACACATGCATAATAAAATTATAATAATTAATTTAAATCTAAATTAAAGTTACTGAACTCTTTTTATTATCTATTTCATTAACTATTGAATTAATAGAGTTATCAAACGAATCTTTAGAAACTTCTTTTGCCATAATATCAGTTTCTTCTACTTCATTAACACTTTTCTTCGTTATAACCTTAATATAATTATCATAATATTCCCTTATTATTGTCATATTATCTAAATCTAATGCTGTAGTATCAGAGTTTTTATTAGCAGATTGAAAAAAAGTTTTTTTATAAAACTTTGGAATTCCTATCTCCTCTATTTTTTTTGAATTAAAATAATATTTAATACCGGAATCGCAATGAGTAAAGTTTATATTTGATATATATTTGATATGTTCATAAATCATTGGATTTATGAGTTCTTCATTTTCGATAATATCAAAATAGCAATCTCTTAATAAATCTATTATTTTAATTCTTAAACTATCAAAGTCAGGATTTTCTTCTTTTCGTTCCCATCTATAATCGTTAAATAAAGCAAATAATTCATCTACCTTTTCTTTTTCTATTCCTCTATTTACTAAGGCATTCACTAATATATTTATGTCTCCTTTTGCTCTTGTTTCAAACAATATATCTGAACCTACAAATTCACATAAGATTCTACAAAAAGTAACTTCAGCATCATACGAAATCAACTCATCATTATATTCATAAGCCAATAAGGCAGTTAGCCCTTCAAAAAACCATGCATTATCCCCTTTATAATGTTCTTCCGCATGAAATATTTCATGTGAAATGGAATTATTTCTACAATTATCATTAGCAAAGGTTATTGAATTATCGTAATTATTATATAAACCAGCTATTCCTTCATCAAGCAAAGCCTCGTCACTTGAATTAATTTTAAAACTTGATAATTTATTATATACATACTCATAATCTAAATATTTATTATCTATAAAATACTGTATATAACCAGTTAATTTTTCTTTTTCTTCTTTAGTTAAATACTCATTTTGTAATAATGCGTAGTATAAAGCATATGCTTTTTTTTCATCCATATCAGAATTTCTTATTTTATCTACTATGTCTTTAAATGCATCATCACAAATAAATTCATTTGTTTTCACAGCTTGATAATTAGCGATAAAATCGGAACTCATAGTAGACCCGGTAAAAGGGTTAGAATTATTTAACTCATATTCTACTCCATTTTTTATAGTACTTAAACAAATAGTTCCTTGAAGTGATAATAAAAGAGCTAAAAAGGCTGAAGTTATTTTTATTTGCCTATTTTTTAATTGTTCTAATTTACTTATATTATCATTCTTTCTTTTATAAAAATCTTTATCTTTATACAAATGTAACACCACCTTAAATTAATTATACAATAAAACTATTATTCAAAAAATAAAATAAATGAATATTCAGTAAAATATCGTAAATAAAAAGAGAAATATCTCTATTCCTCCGTTGGTTTAATAACAACAAATCTATTTGGCTCTTCACCTTCACTTATAGTAGTAACACCTTTAAAATTAGCAAGCGCATTATGAACCAATCTTCTCTCATAAGAGTTCATACTATCCATTTTAACTTCTACTTTAGTTTTTCTTACGTCTTTTGCTAATCTAATAGCTAGTCTTTCTATATTTTTTTGTTGTTTTTCTCTATAATCGTTTGAATCTAAAATAACGTTTATCCTTACGCCTAGCTTACTTTGAATAGATTGTCTAAGTAAGTCTTGTAATGACATCATCGTTCTACCATTTTTACCAATTAAAATGGCCCCATTATCAGAAATCATATTTACTTTTATGTAATTTTCTCTTTTTTGAGTTTCAAATTCAACGTTTATCCCCATTAAGTCAGTTACTTCTTTTAAATAAGATTTAATGTATTCAATAACATCTTCTTTTAATACAACGTTAACACAAAACTTTTTAGATTTAAATAAACCTCCTGACTGTTCTTCTGTTACGTTATAATAAACTTCATTGGTTGATGCATTAAGTTCTGCTAAAGCTTTATTTAATACGTCTTCACTATTTTTTCCTTCATATTTATGATTTTTTAATTCTAGCATTATTTCCACCTCTTTGTACCAATAAGTTTTGAATAACAGTAAATAAACTTGAAGTTATCCAATATAATCCAATTGCAGTTGATAATTGAAATGAACTTATTGTTATTACAACAACCATTACATTCATCATCATTTTTGTTGAAGCAGCCGCTGGATTTGAGTTATCTGCAACATCATTTTTGGTAAATTTAAATGAGAAGAAAGTAACTATAAATACTAATATAGGTAAAATTATGTACCAAAAGTTTCCTTGTGATAAAGCGAACCATGGCGTTGTACCTAACTGTAATCCTAAAAAATTACCTTCGAAAATAGCTGGGGTTCTATTAATTGCTTCCAAAAATGCAATAAATAATGGTAATTGTATAAATGCTATGATACAACCCGAGAACAATGAAATATTATATTTTTTATATATTGCCATCATTTCTTGACTCTTTTGAATCATTGCTTGTTGATCATCTGCTTTATTTGCATATTTCTTTTCAAGTTTTTGTAATTCTGGTTGAGCCTTCTTTAAATTTTCAGACTGCATAGCGCTTTTTTTAGTCACTGGGTATAAAATTAGTCTTATTACAAGTCCTGCAAGTATTACTGCAAGACCAAAATTTTTAACAAGATATCCTAATTTTAATATTATCCAAGCAAGTGGTTTTATAAAAATATTATCCCATAAACCTTCACTGGATTTTAACGATGGAGAAAAATTGTTACAATTAACTAATTTATCAGTATCAACACCGTTTTTATTATATATATTATTTAAATCTTTATCGGTTGGTTTACATAATATATTTTTAGTAAGTGCTTGACCAGTAGCATTTTTCCCTTCATCATATTTAACAACAACTTTTGTCTTTTTACCATTATCATTCGTTTTTTCAACAACTAATTGTTTTGTACAACCAGTTAATAAAAAAACCAGTAAAAAAACTATAATTATTTTTTTTAGTTTTTCCATTTGGTTTATATCTCCTATTCATTTGATTTTTTAAGAAGGTTTACTAAATCTTCTTTTAGATTTAAATACTCAGTCCCAACGGCACTTTTCTTTAATATAATTATATAATCTTTACTATCAAAATGCAACTTAGATTTGTCAATTATATCCTTTACCTGACGTTTTAATTTGTTTCTAACAACAGCATTTCCTGTTTTTTTTGATATGCATATTCCAAAACGATATTCTCCCTTTGTATCATAAGTATACAAAAAAGCATACCTAGATTTAGTTTGCCTATTTAGTTTAAAGGCTCTATCAAAATCTTTTTTTTCCTTAACTATGTTCTTTTTTTTCATAAATAAGCACCTCTTATTATAACAAAAAACCACTTACCTAAATAAGTGGGATTATGCTGATAACTTTTTACGTCCTTTAGCTCTTCTTTGATTTAAAATACCAGTACCAGCTAATTTTCTAGCGAAAAAGCCATGATTTTTCTTTCTTTTATGGTTATTTGGTTGAAAAGGTCTTTTCATATCTACACCTCCAAGTCTTTATTTTTTCGGTTTTTTTTAACATGACTATTATAAATTTAATTCAGCAAGTTGTCAACCTTTTTGATATACAACTCACTATTTTTGAATAAATTCTATATTATTGCCATTAGGGTCATTAATAATAAAGTATTTTTTATTTAAAACCCCTTCTTTTATTAATATATCTTTATCATATAAATTATTTTCAATAATATATTTTTTTGCTTTATCTATATTATCCACAGCAAAACCTAAAATTTTATTATCACAACAGGATGGTTTATTGTGAAAACAAGTACCATTAAAATGCGATTTCATTTCTAATAATACCTGACCCATTTCTAGAATTATTATTCTTTTATTATCTTTTTTATTACAAATATCATTTACTTTTTCAAAACCTAGTTTATTATAAAAAAATATACTTTCTTCTACTTTATTAATCCATATATCAACATGATGCAATTCAAACATATAAACACCTACCATAATTTAAGTATATCATCAGTTTAATTTATAAATATAAATTAAGTCAATATTATTTTTCCACATTTGAGAAAAATAATTTTTTTATTACAAAAAAGATAACCACATACTTTTCCACAGATTTACACTGTTTTTTTCTATATTTCTTAATAATTACAATAATAATTAACAGTTTGTGGATAACTTTTACATGTTTACTATTTTATTAATAATTTATTTTTTGGGGAAAAGTGCATTTTGTCGAAATTTGTTGAAAAATAAGAATTATAATTGTGGAAAACTCTTGTGGAAAAAATATAATTTATCAATATACGTTGTTTTTCAACATTTTTTTTGGTAAAATAGATGTAAATAACTCGTTTTATAGGGGGAAAGGAGGTTATTATGAACATAGATAATCTATGGGATAATTTCCTAGAAAAAATTAAACCAAGAATATCTTCATTATCTTATGATACTTGGTTTAAGAATACAAAACTAGTATCACTAGATAATAATGTTGCAAAAATACTTGTAGATTCGCCACTTCAAAAGAAAAGTTTACAAGAAACCTGGTATCAAACGATATCCGATGTATTTAGTGAAATAACGAATACAAGTTTCGATTTTGAATTTGTTTTTGAAGATGAGGTAAGCATAAATACGAATATTCCTGTGGAAAACATCGGAGTTCCTTTAAATACACCAGAAAAATCAAATCTAAATCCTAAATATACGTTTGATTCTTTTATAACAGGTGATAGTAATAAGTTTGCTTACATGGCTGCGGTTTCAGTTGCAGAAAATCCAGGTAAAACTTATAATCCATTATTTTTATATGGAAATAGTGGACTAGGTAAAACTCATTTAATGCATGCAATAGGAAACTTTATTATCGAAAATTCAAATAAAAAAGTATTATATGTAACAAGTGAACAATTTATATCAGATTTTCTTAACCTTAATAAAAAGGATGAAACTGGTACAAATTTTAACTACATAGATAGCTTTAAGAACAAATATCGTGGAGTAGACGTACTAATAATTGATGATATTCAGTTTTTAGGAGGCGCTACACAAACACAGCAAGAGTTTTTTAACACTTTTAATAACTTGTATGACGATAATAAACAAATTATAATCTCATCTGACAGATCACCGGATGACTTAAAAAAATTAGAAGATAGATTAAGAACCAGATTTAATTGGGGTCTTAGTGTAAATATTTATCCACCTGATTATGAAATGAGAGTTCAAATTCTTAGAAAAAAAATAATTGGACAAAACATGGATGGTACGATAAATGATGATGTTATTGCTTATATTGCTAATAATTGTGAATCGGACGTAAGGCAACTAGAGGGTGCACTAACTAGGGTTATTGCTTATGCAACGATGTTTAATACAAGAGATATTAATTTAACGCTAGCGATTGATGCACTAAAAGATTATTTATCAAAATCTTCGTTTACTAAAAATAATATTCAAAAAATTCAGCAAGTTGTATCAGAATATTATAATATAACGGTGGAAGATTTAAAATCCAAAAAAAGAAAGGCAAGTATAGCGTTTCCAAGGCAAGTAGCGATATATCTATGTAGAACAATGACGGATGAGTCTTTTCCAAAAATTGGAATACAATTCGGTGGAAGAGACCATTCAACTGTTATACATTCGGTTGATAAAATTGATAATGAAATAAAAACTAATCCTCAATTTAAAACAATAATAGATGCATTAAAAAGTAAAATATAATAAACTGTGGATTAAATTAAATTTTTCAACTTAATTTGTGGATTAAAAATATTAGTTTTTCTTTTATTTAATAACAAATATTTAACTTTTCCACATTATCCACAGTAATAATAAAAATACATATATATATATAAGGAGAAATAAAATGAAATTTAGTATTAAAAAAGAAGTATTACTTCAAAGTTTAAATTCTGTTAGCAAAGCTTTATCTAGTAAAAATTTAATTCCAGTTTTATCTGGTATAAAATTTAATTTAACTAATAATGGATTGTTTTTAAGTGCTAGTGATAATGATATTAGCATTGAATCTTTTATAGATAAAGATCATCTAGATAAAATAGATAATATAGGAAGTACGGTGATTCAAGGAAAATATATTTTAGAAATAATTAGAAAATTAGAAGGTAGAGTAGTCAACATCGAATTATTAGATGGAATTAAAGTATTAATTTCTTGTGGAAATTCAGAATTTAACCTAAATTGTATGGATGCAGCAGAATTTCCTAATTTAAATTTAGAAGAAAAAAAGGAACCAATAATATTAAGAAAAGAAGAATTCAAAAATTTAATATCTAAAACATCTTTTGCTGTTTCATCCCAGGAAACAAGACCAATATTAACAGGAATTAATTTTAAAATAAATGAAAATAAATTAGAATGTATAGCAACAGATTCATATAGATTAGCTAAAAAGCAAGTTATTTTAAATAACAAGGTAGATGAAGATATAAATATTGTTATTCCTGGTAAAAACTTAATAGAATTGACTAAAATAATAGAAGATAATGATACAAATATTGAAATGCATGTATTTAATAATAAAGTTTTATTTAAATTTGATAATACTTTATTTCAAACACGTGTTTTAAGTGGAACTTTTCCTGATGTAAATAGATTAATTCCTGCATCTTTTGAGTTATCAATTAAAACAAATACCAATGAACTTTATAATGTTATTGATAGAGCGTCGTTATTAACTAGTGAAAAAGACAAGAATATTATTAAGTTTGAATGTGAAAAAAGCGAAGTTACTGTTTCTTCTAATTCTCCTGAAATAGGTAAAGTAGAAGAGAAGATATCAGTAGAAAAAAATAATGATAAAAATATTAAAATAGCGTTTTCTTCAAGGTTTATGATGGATGCAATAAAAACAGTAGAAAGTAAAAACGTAATATTAAACTTTAATAATGATGTTCAACCAATAATTGTATTAGATGAAAAAGATGATAGTTTATTACAACTTATTTTACCAATAAAAACATACTAAAATTAGCGTTTGCTAATTTTTTTATTTGTGATATTATAATTAGCATTTAAAGGAGGACAATTTATGCCTAAGATTTTAGTGGCTGATTTATTTGGTACAATAATTCCAAATAATATATTGAATGCTAATTATTTATATGTAAACATAGATAAATATAAAGATATTAATGAAATTTGTTATGATAAAAATCAGCATGAGTATTTGATTGAAAAATTATGTTTACAATGTGCAAATGATTTAAAAAAATTTTTAAACGATGGTAATGAACTTATAATAGCGTCGGATTTATCGGCTCACGAATTAAATTTAACTTTTATTTATGAGGAGATTATAGAAAAAATATTAAAGTATTGTAATAAAAATTTTACTTTATATATGGTAACAAAGGGCGGCGCAGCTAGTTTCAACTTAGAGGTGTTAAAATCTCATATTACTGAAGAATATAGTGAACATGGTATTGATTATATTGTGTTTGAAGGTTATAAAATAGGTCTTATTGATAGAAAGGAAGACATATTTAGAGTAGTTGAAAGTAAATTTAACTTACAAGAATGTGAATTATATTCAATTGGAAATGATTACAAAGATATTCCTATGCTTGTTAGATGTATTGAGTTAGGTGGAAAAAGTTCTTTATTAAACTATAATTTATATTCTAACGAACTTCTTTCAAGAACTACGTTAGATAAAGCTATATGTGAAAGGATTCAAAGAGAAAATCATATATTATTAGAAAAAGAGTTGTTAAAAGACCATCCTGGTTTTAGTTTGTTAGATAAGTATAAATATTTAATGGAAAGAAGGCTAACTTCAGAATATAATAGATGGTATGAAAAAAGAAAAGAGGAGCTTTATCAAGAAGTAAGAAAAGGTAATATTACGTTAGAACAATTAATTAAAGAAAAATTAATTTTTGGACTTTGTCAAACTGCTATTAATCATTGTTTAGAAAGGAAAACATTCATCGAAAATAATTTAGATAAAATAGATATGTATTCTACTTTTAGAGATTATTATAATAAAGTACTTAATTGTGATTCAAAAGAAGAAATAAAAAAATCACCCGTAAAATTATTAAAACCTTAAGAAAAAAGAAGAATTTAATCTTCTTTTTTTCATTATCTGACAATTTTTTTAAAAATACTGTGGATAATATAGTCAAATATTTTTAAAGGAGGGTTTTGTATGAAAAATTATGAAATTAATAGGCAAACGTTAGCAATAATATCTTGTGGAAAGGAAAAATCAAAAATAATAGAAGAAAATAATGAGTTTTTTATTGATCAATCTTCTACTAAAATAATTGATGATAGTTGTAGGTTTTTTGGTAGTTCATACGATGGGAGACTTAATGGGACTAAAAGTATTTTAGGTGTTTCACACAAAGCACCCATTATTATTGAAGAAAGTTCTGGTATAATATTTTTTCCAACCACATCTCCTAGATTAGATTGTTGTTCATGGATTTCTTTAAACAATATAGAAGAATACTATAAATTATATGGTGATACAATAATAAAATTTAGTTGTGGAAAAAAAATAAAGTTAGAATTATCGTATGGAATAATTGATAATCAAATATTAAGAGCAACGAGATTAGAGGCATTAATAGCAAAAAGAACTTATAATTTAAAAAAAATAGCTTAAAAAGCTGTTTTTTTATTAAATAATGCTAAATAAGCCTCATTTTGTGCTATAATTAGTATGTATGTAGTAGTATACTGAAAATAGGTGTAGGTGGTTTATATGGGCTTTAAAATACTGAATTATGTTTTTAAAGAATCTTGAATTAAATAATTTTAGAAATGTTTCTAAAGTTTCTTTTAACTTTGATAAAAAAATAAACATATTTATAGGAAATAATGCCCAAGGAAAAACTAACGTATTAGAAAGTATCTATTTTCTTGCGATTACAAGGTCTCATAGAACACACAATGAGCTTAATTTAATAAGAAGTGATGAACTTTATACTAAAGTAGCGGGTGTTTTTGATGATGATATGGATAATACACATGCATTATCTATTCTTTTAAATGAAAAAGGTAAGAAAGTTTCGGTTGATAATCTTGTTCAAAAAAGGATAAGTAATTATTTATCAAGACTTAATGTTATTATGTTTTGTCCAGACGATTTAGAAATAATTAAAGGATCTCCAAGCATCCGGAGAAAGTTTTTAAATATTGAACTTTCTCAGTTTAGAAATGATTACGTTTTTAAATTAAAACAATATAATCAAATTCTTAAACAAAGAAATGAATATTTAAAACAAAAGAGTAATGCAAAATTTGATAAGGCATACTTTAACATAATAACGGATAATCTTGTCTTAAAAAATATTGAATTAGTAAAGATTAGGTATGATTTTATTAATAAAATAAATAAATATCTAGAAGGCGTATTTAATAATATTGCAGGATTTGGAAAGCTTGAAATTAAGTATAAAAGTTTTATTCATGAAGAGGACTTAAAAAAAGACAATTTAAAGGACTTTGTAATGAATAAGTATAATTCCTTATTTATGAGTGAATTGCTTCAGAAAACGACGCTTTTAGGCTGTCATAAGGATGATTTTAAGATGGTTTTAAATGATTTAGACGTAACTGAATTTTGTTCACAAGGACAACAAAGATTATCAATACTTAGTTTGAAGTTAGCAGAAATTGAGGTATTTATAAAAGAAAAGAATACAAAGCCAATCATTTTACTTGATGATATTTTTAGTGAACTTGATGAAATAAAGAAAAATAATATAATTAATTATTTTAAAGAAGATGTTCAAATATTTATTACTACTACTGACATAAAAGATATAAATGAGGACTTAAGGAAAAAATCTGATATTTATGTTGTTGAAAATGGAAGCTTTGAAAAGGAGGAATAGTTTATGGATGAAAAAAAAGAACATTATGATGCCTCGGACATACAAGTATTAGAAGGCTTGGAGGCGGTAAGAAAAAGACCTGGTATGTACATCGGAACAACTAGTTCTGCCGGATTACATCATTTAGTGTGGGAAATTGTAGATAACGCAATTGATGAATCACTTGCAGGATATTGTGATGATATAGAAATAATAATTAATAAAGATAATTCTATTACAGTAAAAGATGATGGCCGCGGTATTCCAACTGGAGTTCACAAAAAAACCGGATTATCAACTGTTGAGACTGTTTATACAGTACTTCATGCTGGCGGTAAGTTTGGTGGTGGTGGATACAAGGTATCTGGAGGACTTCATGGTGTAGGTGCATCAGTTGTTAATGCATTATCAAGTTGGGTAGAAGTAAAAGTTTATCAGGATAGTAAGGTTCATTTTATTAGATTTGAAAATGGTGGGCATACAGTAAAACCACTTGAAGTAATTGATACTTGCTCTCCAGATAGGACAGGAACAACTGTTACGTTTAAGGCAGACCCAGAAATATTTAAGGAAACAACAGTATATGATTATGAAATATTAAAGACAAGAGTTAGAGAACTTGCTTTCCTAAATAAAGGTTTAAGAATAATTCTTATGGATGATAGAGAAATTGAACCAAGAAAAGAAATTTTTGTTTATGAAGGTGGAATAAGTGAATATGTTAAGTTCTTGAATAAAGGTAAAACTCCAATTCATCAACAAATTATTCATTTATCAGGTGAACAAGATAATATTTCATTAGAAGTTGCTATGCAATATAATACTGGATATACCTCAAATATATACTCATTTACTAATAATATTAATACTCATGAAGGTGGAACTCACGAAGATGGTGTTAAAAGGGCTTTAACTAGAATTATTAATAACTATGGTAAGAAAAATAAGTTCTTAAAGGATAATGATGCTCCTTTAACTGGTGAAGATGTGAGAGAAGGTATTACAATGATTATATCTTGTAAGCATCCGGATCCACAATTTGAAGGGCAAACAAAGACTAAACTAGGTAATAGTGAAGTAAGAAAAATAGCTGATGATGTATTTAGTGAAGGATTTGAAAGATTCTTGCTTGAAAATCCTGATGAAGCAAAATTAATAATGGAAAAGGCGATGACGGCCGCAAGAGCTCGTGTTGCTGCTAAAAAAGCCCGTGAATTAACTCGTCGTAAAGGGGACTTGGACGTTATTAACTTTGGTGGAAAACTAGTAGATTGTAAGGATAAAGACCCGTCAGTTTGTGAAATATTCTTAGTCGAGGGAGACAGTGCTGGAGGTAGTGCTATCAAAGGTAGAAATAGCATGACTCAAGCAATTCTTCCTTTAAGAGGTAAGATATTAAACGTTGAAAAAGCAAGGCTTGATAGGGCATTATCAAATGAGGAAATAAGAACGATAATAACTGCGTTTGGAACTGGTATTGGGGAAGATTTTGACCTTAATAGGTTAAGGTATGATAAAATAATCATCATGACTGATGCCGATGTTGATGGTTCTCATATTAGGGTTTTATTATTAACGTTATTTTATAGATTTTTTAAGCCAATTGTTGAGGCAGGACATGTGTATGCCGCCCAACCACCGCTATTTTGTATAAAACATGGTAAAACAATAAAATATGTTTTAAATGAAGAAGAAAGAGATGCTTATCTAGCCGTTTTGGCAGAAAAAAATGCTAAATACGAAATTACTCGTATGAAAGGTTTAGGCGAGATGGACGCTGAAGAGTTGAATGAAACTACAATGGATATAAACACTCGTGTTCTTCGTAAAATAACGGTAGAAGATACGATGGCAGCAGACCAAGTGTTTAATGAGTTAATGGGTGAAGAAGTAGAACCTAGACGTAAATTCATTGAAGAAAATGCTGTTTACGTAGAGAATTTGGATATATAGGAGGTTTTAGTAATGGATCATAGTAAAGATAGATTAGAACATAATAATATAGTAGATGAAGTAAGATCATCATTCCTAGAATATTCAATGAGTGTAATAGTATCTCGTGCATTACCAGACTTAAGAGATGGTTTAAAACCAGTTCATAGAAGAATTTTATATTCAATGTATGAATCTGGTTATACCCCAGATAAACCACATAAGAAATCGGCAAGAATTGTCGGTGATGTAATGGGAAAATATCATCCACACGGGGACTCATCAATTTACGAAGCCATGGTTCGTATGGCGCAAGATTTTTCTTTTCGTTATATGCTTGTTGATGGTCATGGTAACTTTGGTAACATTGAAGGTTATGGGGCAGCAGCAATGCGTTATACAGAGTCAAGATTATCTAAAATGTCCCTTGAGTTGCTAAGGGATATAAATAAAAATACAGTAGATTTCGCACCTAACTTTGATGAATCTGAAAAAGAGCCTAAAGTATTACCTTCAAGATTTCCTAATATATTAGTAAACGGAACTATGGGTATTGCTGTTGGTATGGCAACAAATATTCCACCACATAATTTATCTGAAGTAATAGATGGGTGTGTTGCTTACATTGATAATCCTGAAATTGATACTTTAGGTTTAATGCAATACGTAAAGGGGCCTGATTTTCCAACTGGTGGTATAATTTTAGGAAATAAAGGTATAAGACAAGCCTATGAAACTGGTCGCGGTTCAATCACGATTAGGAGTAGGGCTAAAATAGAAGAAAAAAATGGTAAAAACTATATAATAATTGATGAAGTTCCTTATGGTGTTAATACTTCAGATTTAAAAAATAAGGTTGCGGAACTTGTTCATAGCAAAGTATTAGATGGCATTTCTGATTACCATACTGACTTAAAAGATGGCATTAAAATAACAATTACGTTAAAAAGAGATGCAAATCCTCAAGTTGTATTAAATAATTTATATAAACATACAGCTTTCCAATCAAATTTTGGTATTATTTTCTTAATGCTCGACAATGGAACACCAAAAACATTAGGATTAAGAGATATAATTTCAAAATATATTGATTATCAAAAAGAAATAGTCATAAGAAGAACCAAATTTGATTTAGCAAAGGCTGAAAATAGAGTTCATATTTTAGAAGGTTATAAGATTGCTTTAGATAACATTGACGAAGTAATTAAGATAATTAAAGAAGCAGAAAGCGATGTAGTAGCTAAAGAAAAATTAATAAAGAGATTTGGATTCTCACAAATTCAAGCTGATAATATACTAGAATTAAAATTACGTAGGTTAACAGGTTTAGAAAGAAGTAAAATAGAATCTGAATTACAAGATTTACTTAAATTAATAGAAGAATTAAAGTCTATTTTATCTAGTGATGCTAATGTCTTAGCAGTTGTAAAAAAAGAATTACTAGAAGTTAAAAATAAATATGGAGATGAAAGAAGAACAACTATTGATATGACAGCGATTGATTTTATCGAGGATGAATCTTTAATTCCAGAAGAAGATATTGTTGTTGCATTAACTCATAAAGGATATATCAAGAGAATGCCTACAGATACCTATAAGCTTCAAAATAAAGGCGGAGTAGGAATAAAAGGAATGTCTACTAACGATGAAGACTTTGTTGAAGTATTGAAGGTAGGAACGACTCATAATCATGTATTATTCTTTACTAATAAAGGTAAAGTATATAGAATCAAAGGTTATGAAATTCCAGAATTTTCAAGGCAATCAAAAGGCTTGCCAATAATAAATCTACTTCCAATAGAAAAAGATGAGAAAATTAATAGCATTTTACTTGACAATGGTGATGAAAATAACAAATATTTAGTAGTAACAACAAAGACAGGCTTAATCAAGCGTACAAATGTTTGTGAATTTGAAAATATTAGAAAGAATGGTAAAATTGCTATTACGCTAAAAGAAAATGATGAAGTATTATCAGTTCACTTTACTAATGGAAATGATGATGTAGTAATTGCCTCTAATAATGGAAGAATGATTAGATTTAATGAAAATGAAATCAGAGTAATGGGTAGAAATGCAAGCGGAGTTAAGGGTATTGAATTATCAAAAGATTGTTATTGTGTTGGAGCAGAAATAGCTCATGCAGGACAGGATGTTTTAGTTGTAACTGAAAGGGGTTATGGAAAACGTACTGACATAAATGAATATAGATTAACTCATCGCGGCAGCAAAGGTGTTAAAACTCTTAATATAACTGATAAAAATGGTGCAATTGTGGCATTTAAGACGGTAACCGAAGATAAAGATTTAATGATAATAACGGATCAAGGTATTGTAATTAGAATATCTTTAGATAAAGTTTCAAGGATGAGTAGAGTTACACAAGGTGTGCGATTAATGAATTTGAGAGAAGGTCAAAAGGTTGCTACTGTATCTGCTGTAGAAAAAGAAGATCAAATTGAAGAAAAATTAGAAGAAGATGAAAAGAAAACTAGTGAATAACTGGTTTTCTTTTTTTTAATGTTTCACGTGAAACATTAATTAAGTATAATAATTCTTGATTATTTATTAATAATATAATAAAATATAAATGCACAACGGAAATGCTAGAATCAGGTCAGGGCCGAGAGGCAGCAGCCTTAATAACCTCTTTTCGTGTGTGCTTTTTTAATTTAAAATATATGTTTCACGTGAAACATTATAGGAGAATAAAATGCAAAAAAAATTTATAGAACTGGCAATAAAGGAAGCAGTAAAAGCATTAAAAAAGGGAGAAGTGCCAGTTGGAGCTATAATTATAAAAAATGGTAAAATTATTGCTAAAGCACATAATTTGGTAGAGAAGCGAAGAAATGCTACATTTCATGCAGAAATTTTAGCTATGACTAAAGCATACGGAAAAACAAAAAATTGGAGACTGAATGACTGTGAAATGTATGTTACATTGGAGCCTTGTAAGATGTGTGCTGCCGCAATAGAACTAAGTAGGATTAAAAAGGTCTATTATTTGTTACCTAAAGATAAAGAAAATATTTTTATTAATAAAGAAAAATATATATTTTTAAAAGATTATAAAAAAGATTCCTTAGATTTGATACATAGTTTTTTTAAAAAAATAAGATAATGTTTCACGTGAAACATTATCTTTTAGTTTAAAAATAATAGTTAAAATGATATAATATAAAAGTAAATGAAAGGAGAGATTGCATGGCATATCAAACGTTATATAGAAAATATCGCCCAAAGAGTTTTAAACTAGTATATGGCCAAGATACTATAGTAAGAACTTTAAAAAATGTAATTAAAAATAATAAGTTAAGTCATGCATATCTGTTTACTGGGCCAAGAGGGACCGGAAAAACAAGTAGTGCTAAACTTTTTGCAAAAGCTATAAATTGTTTAAACAATCAAAATGGAGATGCATGTAATGAATGCGATAATTGCAACTCATTTAATAATAATAAAAATCCGGATATAATTGAAATTGATGCTGCTTCAAATAATGGCGTGGATGAAATAAGAGAAATAAAAAATAAGATTAGTTTAGTTCCATCAATGTCAAAGTATAAAGTATATATAATTGATGAGGTACATATGCTTTCTATAGGTGCGTTTAATGCCCTGTTAAAAACTTTGGAAGAGCCACCAGAATATGTTATTTTTATATTGGCGACTACAGAGCCTCAAAAATTACCCGTAACAGTAATTTCACGATGCCAAAGATTCGATTTTAAAAACATATCTAAGCAAAATATGAAAGAATGCCTTAAAAATATAATCATGGGGGAAAATATAAATATTAGCGATGATGCATTAAATGAAATTATAGATAATTCTAACGGTGGAATGAGAGATGCCATAGGAATGTTAGATCAAGCTTTTGCTTTTTGTGAGAAAGAAATCACTTTAAATGATATTCAAGAATTATCTGGTAGTATTTCAACTTCAGAAATATCTTCTTTCTTTAAAAATTTAAAGTTAAAATCATACAATGAAATTATAGATATGATAAAAAATTGGTCAAATAAAGGAAAGGATTTTTTTGTGATATCTCAAAAACTAATTAACATTACTAGAAATGCTATTTTGTATAAGAAAAATGTTGATATAGGAGAAACAAGAATAAATAATTTAAGTGTATTTGATGAATATAATGAATTAAATTTATATTTAATAATTGATAATTTGACTGAAACACTAAATAAATTACAATTTAGTTATCAAAAGGAGTTAATATTTGAAATACAAATGATTAAATTAATTGATCAATTCAATGTTCCACGTGAAACATTGAATAAAAAAATAACAGAGCAATCAAAGCCTATCATAAAAAATGATGTTCCACGTGGAACATTGAATGATAATACATCTGTAGTTGAAAAATTAGATCAATTTATTTTGAAATTAAAAGAAATTAGAATAAATAATATATTAAAAGAGTCTTCACGCAATGAATTAAAATATATAGATGATTTATGGGAAAATATAAATGATTATTTGGTGGAAGAAAAATATAAAAAATGCGCGGGCATACTATTACAATGTAAACCTGTTGCAGCTTCAAAAAATGGAATTATAATTACACTGCCAGCACAGTCATTGTTAGTGGAGATTGAAAAAAATTATGACTTTAGCAAAGAAATGATAAAAGAAATATTAAATTCAAAGTATAAAATTGTATATATAACAGATGAGTATTGGAAAAGTATAAGACCTAAATATGTGGAATTAGTAAAAAATAATGAATTAGAGATAAAGGATGAACTACAATTGCTTTCTAAAATAAATAAAATTAAAAGCGAAACGTCTGTTAATGAATTTGATGAATTAATTGAAATGGAGGAAAAATAATGAATATACAAGCTTTAATGAAGCAAGCACAAGCAATGCAAAAAAATATGATGGATTCTAAAAGAAAAATAGAAGAAAAAAACTTTGAAGGTAATTCCGAATTAGTAAGTGTTGTTTTAAACGGAAAAAGAGAGGTTATTTCGGTAAAAATAAAAAATGATGCATCTCTTGAAAAAGAAGATTTAGAAATATTAGAAGATATGATTGCAATAGCAGTTAATGATGCTATGAAAAAAATTGATAAAGAAATAAATGATAAATTAGGTAGTCAAGCAGGAGCTTTAGGAAGCTTTTTGTAGGAGAAATACATTATGAATTATCCTAAATCTCTTCAAAACCTTATTGATTCATTTAAATTACTGCCAGGGGTAGGTGAAAAAACTGCTGAACGGTATGCTTTTTCTATATTAAAATTAGAAGAAGAACAATTAAATATATTTAGTGATTGTATATTAAATATAAATAAAAGATTAGTAACATGTCCAAATTGTGGATGTTTATCAGAAACAAACAATTGTTTGATTTGCAATGACTTGAACCGTGACCCTGCTACAATTTGCGTGGTAGAGAATCAAAAAAACGTGTTTATTTTTGAAAAAATAGGAGTTTTTAAAACAAAATATCATGTTTTAGGTGGATTGATATCCCCTATGGATGGTATTAATCCTGAAGATTTATCTATCGAAAAATTAATTAATCGTATAAAGACAGAAAATATAAAAGAAGTAATCTTGGCGTTAAGACCGGGTATAGAAGGAAACACAACCTCTCTTTATATTAGAAAGTTACTTGAAAATATAGATGTAAAAATCACACAAATCGCACAAGGTGTGCCAATTGGAGCTGATATGGAATATTTAGACATCTTAACATTGGAAATGGCTTTAGAAAACAGAAGTGAAATATCATAAAAAAAATATTTGAACATATTTTTTATTAGAGGTGAAGACATGTTCAAATTTTTATTGAAAGTATTGAAAAAAGTAGTTATAGGAATGGTTTTGTTATTTGGTTATAATACGTTTTTATCATCTCTTAATTTGATGATTCCGATAAACGTTGTAACTATAGTTGTAGCAAGTCTTTTTGATGTTCCAGGTATAATTGGACTAGCATTATTTCTCCTTTTTAACTACTAAAAGAGGTGATATAAATTGAATGAGGTAGTAATTGAAAATCAGCCTATTTTAAGTAGAATATTAACAAAATTAAATAACTCTTTTAATGGTGTCCAAGCATACTTGCTAGTTGGCAGTAACGAGGAGGATTTGCAAAAATATGCTACTATTTTTGCAAAAGTTTTAATTTGCCCTAATAATTATTCAAATAATTGCTCTCGTTGTAATATTTGTTTGAGAATAACATCTGGAAATTTTAGTGAATTAAGTATTATAAATCCGATAAATGGAGTAATAAAAAAAGAGGAAATAATAAAATTGAAAGAAAGGTTTCAAACTAGGTCAATAGAAGGTAAAAATCAAGTTTATATAATGAACAATGTAGAAAATTTAAATTCTTCTGCTGCAAACTCTTTACTTAAATTCTTAGAAGAACCCGATAGTAATACAATCGCTATATTTACAACAACTAACTTAAATTCTGTTATAAATACGATTGTTTCACGCTGTCAAATTATAAAATTAAATAATGATTTACCTAAAAAAGGGATGGATTTCGTTAAAATTGTTACAAAAATGAATGATGAACAAATAAATAAAATACTAGATTTCTTATTTGTTCTTGAAAATAATAAAATTAAGGCTGTAACACAATTTAAGGAATTATTTTTAGATGAGTTTGAAACAAGAGAGTTATTGAAATCAGCATTTATGGTAATGCTCTTAGCATATAAAGATGCTTTGAATTATAGTATTTTTAGTAAAATGGAATATTTTAATAATGAAACGGGAATTAAAAATATTTCTGAATCTCAATCCGTTGATATATTAATTAAAAAAATTAAATTTGTTTTAGAAAATATACAAAAATTAGAGTACAATGTAAATATAACATTGTTTATTAGTGATTTTCTGATTGGAATAGGAGAAATAACAGATGGTAAAGGTAATAGGAATTAAATTTTTGACTGGTGGTAGAACTTATTATTTTTCTCCAGGTAAAAATAGTGTTAAACTTGGTGACTTCGTTATTGTTGAAACTGAAAAGGGTTTACAATTTGGACAAGCAGTAACTAATATTGAAGACATAGAAGAAAATAATGTTTTTTTACCTTTAAAAGATGTTATAAGGATAGCTACAAAGGAAGACAAGAATTTAAATGATAAAAATTCTAAGGATGCTTTAAAGGCACTAAAATATGCCAAAGATTTAGTAGAAACAGAAAATTTAGATATGAAACTATACGAAGCTTCTTATACTTTTGATAGAAAAAAATTAATATTTAAGTTTATTGCGGACGAACGGGTTGACTTTAGAGATCTGGCAAAAGCTTTAGCTGCAAAATACAAAACCAGAATAGAATTAAGACAAATTGGCGTAAGAGATAAAGCAAAAGAAATAGGAGGATTAGGCCCTTGTGGTAGGCCATTATGTTGTAGTGAATTTTTGACTAATTTTAATAGTGTTTCAATAAATATGGCCAAGAATCAAGGGATTGCTCTTAACCCTACAAAAATAAATGGATCTTGTGGTAGGCTTCTATGCTGCCTAAGTTATGAAGATAATGTATATTCTGAATATAAGAAACAATTGCCAAAAGTTGGGGAAACCATTACAGTAAATGGTAAAACGGGTAAAGTAGTTGAAATTAATGTACTTAAAAAAAGTTATAAGTTAAAGACTGAGGAATCAGAAGAAATGGAATTCATGGTAGGTAATGATGGAAGTAATAAATGATCTTTTAAATTTTAATAAATTAAAGATATGCCAAAATTCAGATTGGTTCAGTTTTTCTTTAGATTCTGTCTTACTTGCTGATTTTGTTAAGGTTAATAATAAGATGAAAATAATTGATTTTTGTTGTGGAAACGCGCCAATTCCGCTTTTTTTAAGTACTAAAACAAAATCTAATATTATAGGTGTGGAATTACAAACCCAGGTTTATGATTTAGCCGTTAAAAGTATAGAAATAAACAAACTTGAAAAGCAGATAGAAATTTTAAATATGGATGTTAAAGATGTAGACAAAAGCTTCGAAACTGATTACTTTGATTTAATCACATGCAATCCACCTTATTTTAAGGTTGACAAAACTAGTAATCTTAATGAAAACAAAGTTAAAGCTTTAGCAAGACATGAGATTTCTATTAACTTAGAAGATATTTTTAAGTGTGCTAGAAAAATACTTAAAAATAATGGTAGAATTGCTTTAGTTCATAGAACGGATAGATTAGTTGATATAATATCATTAATGCGCCAAAATAATATTGAGCCAAAACGTTTAAAAATGATATATCCTTTTTCGGATTCAAAGTCAAATTTGATTTTAATAGAGGGTAGCAAAAATGGTAAATCAGGACTTGAAATAGAACCAAGTATAGTGGTTCATAATCCTGATGGTACATATACTGACGAGATAAAAATAATATTTAACGGAGGATTTTAATGAAAATAAAGATGGTTGTTGGTTTAGGAAATCCAGGCAAGGAATATCAAAATACCAGGCATAATATTGGTTTTAAAGTATTAGATGAAATAGCAAAAAGATTAGATGTATATAAATGGAAAGAAAGAGATGGGGCACTTTATTTTGATTGTCATTTAGATATGTGCCGTGTTATTTTTATCAAACCACAAAAGTATATAAATTTATCAGGAGATGTAATGATCAAATTTGTTAACTTTTTAGATATTAAAACAGAAGATATAATTGTTGTAAGTGATGATTTGGATTTGCCAATAGGCTCTATAAAATTAAAGGAAAAAGGTAGTTCTGGTGGGCACAATGGTTTAAAGAATATAGAAAATAGGTTACAAACAAACGAATATAAAAGAATAAAAATAGGAATTTCTAATGATCGCACTATTGATACTAAAGATTATGTTTTAGGTAAATTAAGTAAAGAAGAAAAAAATAAACTTAAACCGGTAATAGAAAAAGCTGCAGATGCAGTATTAGAATCTATAGGGCATCCTTTTTCTGTTGTTATGAGTAAATATAATACCAGAATAAAAAATTAAGAATGGGTGATAAAATGCTTAAAAACATTTTTAAAAATAAATTTATATATGATAATAATCCGGTGACTGTCTCAGGTTTATGTAAGGGGGTCCAAGCAACATATGTTTGGAATCTTTTTAATGTTACAAAAGATAACCTTTTAATCGTTACCAATACTTTATATGAAGCAAATAATTTATATAAATCCCTTTCTTTTTATGGAATTAATAATATTTTGTTGTTTCCTATGGATGATTTTATTGTTAGTGAAGTTCTTGCAATTTCCCCGGATTTAATGGCAAAGAGAATAGAAACCTTAAATGAATTAACTTTTACAAAAGAAAAAAAAATAGTTATAACTAATCTTATGGGTTATTTAAGGTTTTTACCTTCAAAATCATTGTGGGAAGCATCATATGTAACACTTAATGAAAATGATATAGTGAACCGTGATCTGTTAATAAAAAAATTATCTAAAATTGGATATAGTAAAGAAAGTGTAGTAACTAAAACTGGAGAATTTGCCAATCGGGGTTATATTTTAGATATTTTTCCTTATGGTTGTGATAATCCGGTGAGGATTGAGTTTTTTGATAATGAAATAGATGATATTAGAGAGTTTGATCCTTCTAGTCAGTTATCTATTACGAAGAAAGATAATATTAAAATAATGCCATTTACTGAGTTTATAAATGAAAAAGAAATAGATGATATTCCTAGCCGACAAAGTTTACTACCAAGGGTAATAAATGACGTATCATCTTTATCAGAATATGTTTCAGCTGGAGTTCAGGTTTTTATAGATTTAGACGTGTTAACTTTGTCATATTCTAAAATTATGGAAGAAGTAGTTGAATTTAAAGAAAGTGATACTTTTATAATTGATAAATATATGCATGATTTAAAAGCGCTTGTTCCAAGTAAATATATAAATATTTTATCTGTTGATAATTATAATAAAAATATGGTTAGTGTTGAGAATTATGTTTCATCCGAGATAGAAAAATTTAATGGTAATTATAATAGAATTGGTCTTTTTTTAGCCGATATGTTAAGGAAAAACAAAAAGATTATTGTTTATTTAGAAGAAAGTGAATTGATATCTGATTTTATAAGTAGAATTAATCTTAAAACAATATTAGTTCCAGAAACTGATATAAAAGATAATATAATAAACGTTGTAAAAAAGAATATTCCTAATGGATTTATATTTGATGAATATGTGTTTTTATCTAAAAATGAGCTTTATAAAGCTAATACTCTTTCTGGTTATCGCAGCAAATTTAGATATGGTTCTAAAATAAAAGATGTGGATAAATTAAAACCAGGTGATTATGTAGTTCATGCATCACATGGTATTGGACGTTATATGGGAATTGTTACTTTGACTGTAAAAGGTTTAAAAAAAGATTTTCTTAACCTAGCTTATTCTGGTGCAGATAAGCTATATATTCCTGTAGAAAAAATAGAGTACATAAGTAAATATTCTTCTAATGAAGGAGTTAAACCAAAATTAAATAAACTTGGTGGTACAGAATGGGTAAAACAAAAGGCAAGGGTAAAAGGTAGGGTTAAAGATATTGCAAAGGAATTATTAGAAACCTCTGCAAAAAGAAAGCTATCAAAAGGGTTTCAATTTTTAGAAGATGATGAGGAACAACTTGTTTTTGAAAATAAGTTTGGTTATGATGAAACTCCTGATCAAATAAGGGCAATAAGAGAAATAAAAGAGGATATGCAAATGCCGTATCCAATGGATAGGTTGCTTTGTGGAGATGTTGGTTATGGCAAAACGGAGGTAGCTTTTAGAGCAATTTTTAAAGCTATAAAATCTGGTAAACAAGCCTGCTTTTTATGCCCTACAACAATTTTATCAAAACAACATTATGATAATGCCGTGTCTAGATTTGATAACTTTGGTATGAACATAGCAGTATTAAATAGATTTGTTACTCCAAAGAAGAAAATAGATATATTAAATGATTTGAAAACAGGAAAAACCGATTTAATAATAGGAACTCATAGCTTATTAAGCAAGGATGTAAAATATAAGGATTTAGGTCTTTTAGTAATAGATGAAGAGCAAAGATTTGGGGTTTCTCACAAGGAAAAAATAAAAGAATATAAAGAGAATATTGATGTCCTAACACTTTCTGCAACACCAATTCCAAGAACCTTGCAAATGTCTTTAACTGGTGTTAGAGGTTTATCTTTAATTGAAACACCACCGGCTTTTAGATATCCAATACAAACTTATGTGCTAAGGGAAAATGATCAAGTAATAAAAGATGCTATTTATAAAGAGTTATCACGTGATGGTCAAATTTTCTTTCTTTACAATAACGTATCAAAGATAGAAGATCAGGTAGTAAGAATCAAAAAATTAGTACCAGAAGCGATGATTACGTATATTCATGGTCAAATGAATAGAGGTCAAATCGAAAAAACAATGGAAAGTTTTATTAATAAGGAATATAATATTTTGGTTTGCACTACCATTATAGAAACAGGAATAGATATAGAAAATGCCAATACTTTAATTGTTTTAGACGCTGATCATTTTGGGCTTAGTCAACTATATCAAATAAGAGGTAGAATAGGTCGTAGTAAAAATATAGCATATGCGTATTTAATGTATAATAAAGCTAAAGAATTAAATGATGTGGCTTTGAAAAGATTAGAAGCGATAAAAGAATTTACCGAATTAGGAAGTGGTTACGCGTTAGCGGTAAGAGACCTTTCAATTCGTGGAGCTGGAGATATTTTGGGATCTGAACAGTCTGGATTTATTGATACAGTTGGTTACGATATGTATTTAAAAATTTTAAACGAAGAAGTAGAACGCTTAAAAGGTAATGGGTATGATGAAAAAGATGATTCAACATTAGATGAAAAGTCATTTATAAATGTTGCAACTCATATAAGTGATAAATATGCTGATACCGAAGATTTAAAAATAGAAATCCATAAGAAAATAAACATGATCAATGATTATAATAGTTTTGTTAAAGTAAAAGATGAACTTACTGATCGTTTTGGGTCTTTAGATAAAGATATAATAATATACATGTTAGAAGAATTATTTGAAGTTAAAGCAAAAGAAAAAGGTGTATTTAAAGTTGAACAACAGACTAATAAAATAATCATATATTTTGACAAAATAATTTCGAAAAGACAAAATGGAGCTAATCTTTTGGCTGGTTTGTTTAAAATAAGTTCCAATTTTGAGGTTAAATATATAAATGATATTTTAAAAATAACACTAAATACAAGAAATCTTGAAGATCACTTTCTTTATTATTTAATAAAAATGCTTGATGTTATTGAATAAAATTGGTAGTTTTATACATTCTAAAAAGGAAGGGAAGAATTGTATGAAAACTACGGGAATAACAAGAAGAATAGATGAATTAGGACGAATTGTAATACCAAAGGAATTAAGAAAAAATATGCATATTAAAACAGGGGAATTATTAGAGATTTTTTTAAGCGACACAGAAACTATTTCTCTTAGAAAACATATAACAATAGATAAAAAATAGGAATTTTTAAACACATATATTAAAATTTTAGCAAATAAGATAAATACTAATGTTTTTGTTGCTAATTTAGATGAAATAGTTTTTTCAAATGTAACTGAAATGATAAATATGAAACTCTCACTAGAGTTTGAAAATAACGCTTTTAGTAATATCGGAAAAAATTTAGTTCTTACAAAAGGTTATGAATTAAAAAAATCGCATGAGGTTTTTCCTATTTCTCCTAATGGGGATTTAGTTGGGTATTTGGTTTTGGAGGACTTAAATTCTAAAAATCAAGAGTTAATCAAGTTTTCTCTTATGTTTTTAGAAAGTTATTTTGAAACAATTTAAATATTATAATTGTAAAATTTTGTCTAATTATAAATTTAATTGTCAAAATCGTTTACACGGTCTTTTTTATATGTTATATTTTTATCGTTGTGATTGCTGTAAAAACCCTATGAAAGGAAGATAGAGAGTATGCACCATAACGCTTTAACGGATGATAAAAGAAGTTTTGCGTTTAAGATTGTATTTTTCTTGGTTTTACTATCTTTTATAGCTCTTATGTATTTAGAAAGTGGACTATTAAAAGATGCGTTTTATTTTGCTGTCGTACTAATATTATTTATAAAATTTTTAATAATTAAATTATACCGATAATATGGTATAATTTTTTTTGGTGATTTATAATGTTAATAGATTCACATTGTCATGTTCTAAAAAGTGAATATTCCAACCCAGATTCCGTAATAATAGAATCGTTTAATCATGGGGTTAAAAAGATAATTATAAATGGTTATAATATGCAAAGTAGCATAGAGGCTGTTATTCTTGCCCAAAAATATGAGAATGTTTATGCTGCTATAGGTATAGGGCCACAAAACGTCGATGATTTCGATGATGTTGTTTTTCAAAAACTAGATGATTTGGCATCCGCAAATAAGGTGGTGGCAATAGGTGAGGTAGGCTTGGATTACTATTGGACAAAGGATAATAAAAATCTTCAGATTGATGTTTTTAAAAGTATGCTTACCCTTGCAAAAAAGCATAATTTGCCGGTTATTGTTCATTCAAGAAAGGCTTTTTTAGATACATACAATTTTCTAAAAGAATATAATATAAATGGAATACTACATTGTTACTCAGGTAGCTTAGAAATGGCAAAAGATTTTATTAATCTTGGATTTCTATTAGGAATTGGTGGAGTAGTAACTTTTAAAAATGCAAAGGAATTAATAAACGTTGTAAAGGAAATAGACCTACGTTATTTATCCTTGGAAACTGATAGTCCTTATCTATCTCCAGAGCCTTATAGAGGCAAGCAAAATAATCCTAAAAATGTTATCTTCGTAGCGCAGAAAATTGCTGAAATAAAAGGTATTTCAATCGATGATGTTATTAGTGTAACCGGAAACTCGGTTTGCTCTAAATTTGACTTGTAGTACCATTTATGATATTATTAATAACGACCCCCTAGTAGGGTTATGAGGTGAAAAAGTGAAACATTTAAATAGAAAAATTAAGGGTGCATTATTAATCCTTGTGATTTGTTTAATAGCATTTATTGGTTTTTCAAAGGCCGGAATACTATTTTCGGCTGGTGGCGGTGATGTAATTACTGTTTCTACCACAAAAAAGACGTTTGATCCTAATAACTATGTTGCTTCGGCATCAATAGTTGCAACTACAACGAAACAAGAGACAACAACTATTACAACCACGACAACGAAAGTAATTACAACTACTAAGGTGTTTACAACAGTGGAAACTACAACCGAAGCACCTAAAATAAGTTGGGCTGGAGAAGTTCTTTCTAAATCTAAAGGTGTTGTTATTGGACCTTCTGGAAAGGAATCTTATTATAACTTAAATATGACAAAAGTAATAAACACCATGAGACGTGCTGGATACTCTGAGGCAGAATATCCTTATTGGGTTCGTGAGGATGGTGTTAAGATGCTAGGCGATTATGTTATGGTTGCCGCAAATTATGATATACGTCCGCGAGGAACAATATTAGAAAGTTCACTTGGTTATGCCATAGTTTGTGACACTGGAGGATTTGCGAAAACAAATCCAACCCAAATTGATGTTGCTGTTACTTGGAGATAATTTTAAATTTATGATAAAATAAAAACAAATAAATTTATTTATTTGTTTTTTCGTATAAGAGGAGATTTTATGAGTGTTAAAGATATTTTAAATAAAAATGGATTTATTTTTAAGAAAAAGTTTGGTCAAAACTTTTTGCTTGATAATAATATTTTAAATAATATTGCTGATTTAGGTAATATAACAAAAGATACTCTTGTTATAGAGGTTGGCGTAGGAGCAGCTGCTTTAACTAAAAAATTAAGCCTTAAAGCAAAGCTAGTATTGGGTTATGAGATAGATATAAATTTGAAAAAACCGCTTGATGAAATACTTACGGGCTATGAAAATGTTAATATAATTTATGATGACTTTTTGAATCGTGACGTAAAAAAAGATTTAAGTAAGTATGAATACAAAAACATTATAGTAGTCGCAAATCTTCCGTATTATATAACGACTCCAATAATAACTAAATTTATTGAAGAAAAAATAAACGTAGAAAAGATAGTAGTTATGGTGCAAAACGAGGTGGCTGACCGATTTTGTGCAAAAACTGGAACTAAATCATATAACTCTTTAACTATTTTTTTGAATTATTATTTTGATATTAAAAAGGCTTTTACCGTTTCAAGAAATGTATTTTATCCAAAACCAAACGTTGATTCTGCTGTTGTAGTTTTTACAAAAAAAGAGAAAAAATTAAAGTTAAATGATGAAGCCTATTTCTTTAGACTTGTAAAAGCAGCATTTACTCAAAAAAGAAAAACTTTGAAAAATAACTTATCAGACTACGACTTAGATAAAATTAATGAGGTATTAAAAATATCAGGTAAAGATATAACTAAAAGAGCAGAATGTATTACAATAGAAGAATTTGCTAAAATTTCAAACGAATTAACCAGATGATAGAATGTCTGGTTTTTTCTTTGCATATATTTTATTGGGTGATGATATTGTTTAAAGTAGGAGATTTAGTCACTAGGATATCACATGATAATGATGTTGTATTTAAGATAGAAAAAATTGATTCAGGAATTGCTTATTTGAAGGGTGTAAATGTAAGACTGTGCGCCGATAGCAGTGTAAGTGACCTAATTTTGGTTGATTCAAAGAATAATGAAGAAGACCGAATATTTTACGAAAAATTAGAGACGATAAGGAATTTTGAAAGAAGTGATTATTTTTATATTCCTGGTAAAATTCTACATGTGGATGGGGATAGAGAATATTTAAATAGGTGTTTAGATTTTTATAAAAAAGCTAATGTTTTGGCTTTTGGAGTTTACTCACCGGAAAGTGAAATGGCACAAAATATCGAAAAGTATTTAGATGATATTAACCCTGATATTGTTGTTATAACTGGTCATGATTCGGAAATAAAAAAGAACTCAAAGTATTTTTCAGAAGCTGTAAAGGCTTGCCGTAAGTACCAAAGGGATTATGATAAATTAATAATAATTGCTGGTGCTTGTCAATCGGATTATGAACACCTTATAAAAGCGGGAGCCAATTTCGCGTCAAGCCCAAAGAGGATAAACATTCATGCGCTTGATCCTGCAATTATTGCTTTATCCCTAAGTCTGTCTGATAAAAATAAAAATGTTGATTTACTAGCGCTTTTAGAAAAAACGAGCAACGGTAAGGACGGTATTGGTGGTGTTAATACAAGGGGTGTTATGACTACCGGGTATCCTAGGTAAAGGAGAAAAATGATAAACGAAATAAAATGTAAAATAAAAGCTCTTAAAGGAAAAAAAATTAGAGTTTATGTTGATGTAGGAAGAAATAAAAGTGAAACGTATGAAGGGATAGTTTTGAATACATATAATAATATTTGGACGCTTAAGACTGATACTGATATAAAAAGTTTTGGTTATTCAGACGTTTTAATTAATACGGTTGTTATAAGTTCATGATATATGAACTTTTTTATTTGTGTTTATTGATTTTTATCCCCATTTGTGGTTAAATTAAAATGTATAAACTAAAATGGGAGGACTATACTATGAACATGGCAAAGTCGAATATTAAAAGCAGATTAAGTGATTGGTTTCTTATTCAGAGAATTAGAATAACTAATTTTATGAAGGAACATAAGTATGTTTCGGCGTTTATTGGTGTTTTTTTAATGTCTTCCTTAATTGCTTTCATAGTTTACGCGGTTGATGCAAACAAGTATGATGGTCAGGTTTCAGTTACGGCTAAAGTTGAGCAAAAAAACGTATCTTCAAGCGAGGAAATTACACATATTAAAAGCTTTAGCAACATCATATATGATATATCATATGGATTATCAATATCAGACTTACCTGCCAACGAAACGGTTGTAAGGGAAAAAGTAATAATTGAAGCAGAATTTAACGAAGGTATTGATGCTGAATGGATATTCCAGGACGA
The DNA here is from genome assembly GCA_947427095.1 of uncultured Clostridium sp. Classification (GTDB taxonomy): domain Bacteria; phylum Bacillota_I; class Bacilli_A; order RF39; family UBA660; genus Aphodocola. The sequence continues at coordinate 137,877 of CANEGO010000002.1, forward strand.
GGATGCAACTTATGAATTGTCAGAAGATAAAAGAAAGTTAACGGTAACTATTTATCAAACTAAGGTTGGGGAACTTAACAGCAAGCAATTGTATTTAAAAGCAAAAAATATACAAAATGGAACAGTTATAAATACGAATATTAGAATAAAGGAATCTACCGCCGCAGATTTTACTGATTTAGGTCAAAAAAGTGTAGTAATAGAAAGTGAAAAAGTTGATTTAACTACTAAAATAATATCTGGCACAGCTTATAAATCTTCTGACTATCAAGAAGGACGATTAGCTCCTTTTGGTATATTAGTTGGATTTGATAAAAGTAATCTTAAAACAGAGAATAAAGATAGTTTAGAGGGGCTTTATTTTGATCCTAATTTGAGTTTAATATTAGAAGCAACTCAGACTGTAAATGGAGTTAATTCTCAAATAGAATTAAAAAATGATAGTAATAAATTTTTTGGATTATATGATAAAGGATCTAATTTATTGCCATTGATGCCACATCATATAAATAATTATCAATATTATTCAGTATATAATTCCGGTAAGGTTACAAACTTAATCAAGTCAAAAAGTGGGGTTTCCGGTGTTGTTACTGAAAATAAAAATCCAGATTTATATTTAATAGGTGATAAAACCATGAATTTAGAGCTTGGAGAAAAATACGAAGAATATGGTGTGTCAACAACAAATGGTGGTTCAGCTATTTGCAAAACAAGCAGTTCTTCCTGCACCCGTGTTATAAAAGATAAAGATGGAAATGAAATCGCTGATAATGACGTTACCAAATCGGTTGGTAATTATATTGTTAGCTATGAATATAATACGGCAAGTGGTGTTACTAAGGTTAACAGAAATATCAAAGTTGCTGAAAAAACAACGGCTACTTTAAATGATGATGTGTATGAACTAAACGGTAATAAAATCATTACTTTAGTAAAAGGTACAGCTTATTCTGAAAGTGGAATAATAAAAAATGGTGCTAAATATTATAATTATGAAAGTATCATAACAAAAGATGGAGATGTTATTGAAAAAATAGACGCAACCATAGTTGGTACCTATGTAATAACTTATAAAATTACTGATGCTACTAGTCAGACGCCAGAAACTGGTGAAGAGACCCTGGCAGAGGAATCTACCATTAAAGAAGTTTCGTTAACAAGGACGGTTAAAGTAGTTGAAGGCTTGGAGTATTTGAAAGCACAAACGATTACTTCCAGCACTATTTATGCTCCGTCAGATGGTTCATTTACTAACCCTTTAATAAATCTTGATGGCAAGGATATAGAATGTACAAGCGATAGTGGATGTGAGGTTAAATATTATGATCCAATTAGTAAAAAAGAAACAACTATTGATAAACAAAAAGCTGGAACATATAATGCTATATATAAAATAACCGATAAAAATGGATTTGAACTACAAACGGGAAATGTTATTAATATTCAAACTAAATATGATTTTAATATAGAGGGAATAAAATCTGATGGAACTATTAATTTATATGGAGACGATTTTGTTGCATTAGGTTCTTATTTTGTAAATGCGGCATCTCCTAGAGCTCTTGAAGCAAGTGGTGATATTGCAGTTAATCTAAGAATTGGTGATGTAGTATCAGAAAATGTTATTAATAAAGTTTATTCGGCAGGAACGAAAACTAATCATTTAACATTTAATACCGATACCTCTGGAATGTTAACAGAGTTGCCAAATGACACTTATTTAGCTTATGGTGAAGAAGTTATTTTAAGATCGGTATTTAATTATTCTAGTGATGGCGATGATAATATTGGAACTTTAACAACTAGGATTCCGATTGGTACGGCTGTTTCATCAGCAAATAATCCGACCGCTCCGTTTACTATGGTTGAGTATAATAATAGTGTGGAGAATGGTGAACCCTATTACGTAAATGAGGAATTAAAAGATAAAGTAAAAGTTAGCTATTATGCATGTGAAATGGAAGAATCTAAGACAACCTGTATTAGTGAAACCGGAGCAACTTATGAAACTTTTGATACATTAAATGACGCTTTGAAGAAAAATGATAAATTAAGATTAGCTTATTTAACATACGTGGTTAATGACGTAAGACCTGGCTCTGAAATTGATTTTAGGATTAGATTAGTTGCTAACGTTGGAAATCATGATGGAGTACTTACAATGACATCAACATCTACATTTGATGAAAAGCAAGAAAATGGAACTAGTCAAAGTAAAAATATATCTGATAATAGTACTATAAACGTTACCGCGTTTAAGGCAAGGACTAAAGTGTTTATTGGTAATAGTGAACAAGACGTCATAATAAATGCCGCTAATGTAAATAGCTCAACGTGGACTATTTATCCGACAATAAGTTTACCAGCAGAGTTAGTAAATACTAATATAGCGGCTATAGATGAACTTTCTAATATTACAATCGTTGTTACTTTGCCTGATGGAATTAATTATTTATATAATGAAAATTATGATATTCCTTCAGTAAGTAATAATGGCAAAACCCTAACTTATGTTTTAAAGGGGAAACACGTTAATGAGTGGATTGATCCGATAACGTTTGAGGCTAGTTATGATATAGATATTCCTTCTGGAACAAGAAAGGAAGTTAACGTTTTAATACAAGCAACGTCAACCAGTGGAATATCTGATGCATCTAGTAAAAACTTAAGAACAACAACGAGAGCAGTGACATATCAAAATAACGAAGTAATAACATATGCACAGTATACTCCATATACAGCAATATCTAAAGAGACAAGTTTTAATGTAAGCACTAAATTATACAATAATGATAGTAAAGAAGTAACGCATTCAAATTTAGATATTGTAACGCTACTTCCGTATAATGATGTAAGTAACGAAAAAAATAAATATACAGGCACATATACTATATCTAATTTACCTAAGGGAGCTTTATGTACAACTAGTATTCCATCCGTAATAAGTGACTCTAAAAAACTTTTATCTGGTGATGAAATAACATGGGAAGATTGTTCTAAATATCAATCTGAGAACTATGTTGGCATTACGGCCATTAGGGTTAATGGTATAAGTCTTGCTGCTAGAAAAACTTATGAACAAAGTATAACAATTAATCCAATAGGTAATAAAACAGATGATTCATATCAAATTAATTCGTATTTAATCATGGATTCTGATGGTAAAAGGATTGTAAAAAATATTAAAGCTTTAAATATTGATGTTATTAGTAAAAGAATAACTGGTACGGTTTGGGAAGACTTTGACGCCAACGGTATTATGGATGCACAAGAAAAAAAGGTGTCAGGGGTTACTTTAAAATTATACAATGCGGAAACTGACGAACTTGTAAAAACTACTACTTCTGATGAAAAGGGTAAATATAGTTTATCTGATTTGATTCCGGGCACCTATTATGTAGTGGCAGAGTATAATACGGCAAAATATGGTTTATCACCATATCAAGTAACACTAGATAAATCTGTTAGTTCCTCGTTTAATGCAACTAAGGTTAACGAAGATAATATTGACTCTAAAAATAGTAATACAAAAGATGATATAGTATCTTCCGAATCGACAAAAGAAGATGTAGAATGCACTGGTGATGAGTGTACAGATCTTGACCCCTCTGATAAACTGGAAGAAACTCAGCCTGTTATTAGGACCGAAAATATAGAAATAAATAGTAATACTAGAATGGTTAGTAATGTTAATCTTGGTCTTGCACTTAGAAAGACATATTCTGTTAAATTGACAAAGTATGTAACAAAGGCAATTACGACTAATAATCTTGGTGTATCAACAATAAAAGATTATGGTAATGTTTCTTTGGCAAAATTGGACGTAAAGGATATAAATAATTTAGGTATTAAGGTTGTTTATACTTTAGAATTAGAAAATACTGGTTATTATCCTGGTTATATTTATTCTGTGAAGGATTATATTCCAGATGGGATGAAGTTTAATGAAAATTATGAAGAAAATAAAGGTTGGGTAATGACTGAATATGGTTATTTGGAAAATAACACTTTATTTGATCAGTTGGTTGCTGGGGGAGAAAAGAAATATCTTACAGTCGCCTTTGATATCGTAAGAAAAGAAGCTGGCTCTTTTGTTAACTATGCGGCAGTGGATGATGAAGATTTACAAATTTTAGTTGTTGCTGGAAATGAAGGAGAAGAAGGTGATAGTAATGAATAAAAAAGTTAAAAATATTATATTAGTTATTCTTCTTTCCATTACTACCTTCTTTAGCTTTAACAACATTTTATTTGCTAAAACAGGGCAAATACACCCTCATAGTAATACGAATTATAAAAATGCAGTATATCGAATGAATGGTGTTAATAAAGATAAGAACATAGGTTGGGTTGGAATTTATAATATAAATGGGCAACATGCTTATTGTATAGAATTAGGAACACCTCTATCTCCTGGGTATGATCCTAATAATAACGTTGATTTTAACGATTATTCATATGGTTTTTTCAAGAATTTAAGTGCCTCAGAACGAGCTGCTAGAAGTACTAGAATCGCTTATATATTAACGTTTGCTGAAAATATTGGTACTGTTCCGGCAGAGAGTGCCATGAATAAAACTCAAGCGTTAAGAATTTATGCTGCTCAAGGTTTAATTTGGGAAACTATGACTGGGGAGAGAACTTCTTTTAATAATTTGTGGCCAGAAAATCATCAGGGAACGGCTTGTAGTTTTTACGATGTTGTTCATAGCAGAAATGGTTGTAATAAGGGTAATGATATGAGCGTGATCTCCCAAGAGTATGATCGTATTGTAAAAGCAATCCAATCTACGTTTTTAGATAGTAATCCGGGGGAATCTGGTAAAACTTTTAAACCAGGTGGTAGTGAAAACAAAGTGGCTCTTTCTTGGGATGGTTCAAAATATACTTTAAGAATTAATGATTATAATTTTTCGTATTGGGAAGTAATCAAAACCGATGGTCTTCAAGTAGAAAAAGGTTCAAATTATATTACTATTTCAAGTAAAAATCCAATTGATGAAAATGCTGCAAAGCAGGTTGGTATTCAGATTATTAATAAAAATAATAGTTCTAATATCGCGAAGGCATATTATCATGATAGTTTGCAAGATCTTACTACTATTGTAGGTACTACATTACAAAGATATATTAAGGTATACACACCAAAATATCAGTTAAAAATCACTAAAAAAGCTTCTTTAGATGGAAAGGTTTTAAGTGGAGCAAAATTCAATATTTGTTCAAATAGTTCCTGTACAAAAATATTAGGTACGGTAACAACGGATAAAAATGGAACTGCAACATTTCAAAGTATCCCATCACCAGGTACTTATTATGTAAAGGAAATAGTTGCTCCGCCGGGGTATGAACTTGATTCAACACCACGTGCCGTTACTGTTTCATCTTCTAGTATCGCGGGATCATCAAGTTATGGGGTGATAACTTTAACTGATGCGAATAAAGTATTTAACTTAACAAAAAAGACAGTTGATGAAAATGGAAACGTTATTGATTTAGATGATGGATGTGGAACAGATAATTATACTGGTCCAGAATTTGAGATTAAAGAAAACGGAAGTAGTCTTTATTTTAAAGAAATAAAACCAGGTGAATATGATGTTTCAAGTAAGGATGCTGATGGTGCAACAACAAAGCTTAGAACTTGCAAAGGAAAATTCAAAGTTTATACTTTGCCAAAGTGTAATTACACCATATCGGAAACTAAAGCTCCAGAAGGACTTACTTTGCCATCCGAACCAACAAAAGCAATTAACGTTTGTGGTTCTGGGAAAAACGTATCATTTACCAATGGATTTGCAGGTTTAGAATTTCAAAAAAAAGATGAGGATGGTAACTTTGTAGAAGGAGGAAAATTTTCTCTCCAAAGAAGGGTAAATAATGTTTATCGTGATATTTTACTAAAACAAGTAGAAGATGGTAGTTATGTTTACGATGCTAATCTAAAAGAAGAAGACGAAGGAGCTACTTATATAATTCTTACTAATAAAGGTATAGCACGCATTTCAAAATTAGCACCTGGTGAATACAGGGTGGTAGAAAAAGAGGCTCCAGAAGGATTTGAACTTATTCAAGATAAGGATTCCAAATCTTTAGTTACCATAAAAGATAGTGATAAAGAAGGATATTATTTAGTAGAAATGATTGACCAAAAGGTTAGGAAAAATGGAAGTAAATCCTCCGCTGAACTTGTAGTTACGATCACAACTGGTAGAAAGGTTCCAAATTATATACTTATTATTTCTGCTTTAGTTATTATGCTTGTAATAGCTATATTGATAAGAAAAAAAATAAAAAAATAGCAATAGGTTGCTATTTTTTTTAATAATGTGGTAAAATTATATTGTTTAATAATCAACTAAAAGGAGTGTTCATATGGAAATAACTAGTGTGTCAGTTCAAAAAGAAACTAAGGAAAATTCCAGAATGATAGGTTATGCAGAAATAGTTTTTGACGATTGCCTAAAGGTTAATGGAATTAGAATAATAAGGGGAAACTCAAAAATTTTTGCGGCCATGCCAAATAAAAAGTTACAAGACGGGAAATATAAAGACTATGTTCATCCAATTAATGCCGAACTAAGAAAGAAAATAGATGATGCGATTGAGGAAGCCTATAACAAGGCAGAATAATATGCTATCATATTTTTCTTTTTTTTTAATATAATTTATCAGGAGGTAGTTATGGATAAAGATGTTGATAAAATGGAGTTAATAAATCATAACATTACGATAACACAGAGGCAAAACGTAACAATTAGTGGCATAACTAAAATAGAGAGTTTTGATAGCGAAGAATTCCTTCTTGATACAAGTTCTGGCCCTCTTGGAATCAAGGGAAAAGAACTTGAAATAGTAAAATTAGATACCTATGATGGCACGATTGTTATTAAAGGTATTATAGATGGCTTTTCATATCTAGATGCGGGTAAAAATAAAAAAGAGGATTCAGTAATATCGAGGTTGTTTAAGTAATGAATTTGGAAACCCAATTTAAAGTCATTTTTTATTCGTTTGTGTACGGAATGTTTTTTATTGCAACTTTTAAAGGATTAAAAATAATAACACTTAAAAAGAATTTTTTTAAAGTGTTATTAGAATTATTATTCTGCTTTTTTCATGCTATTACCTTTTATTTTTTGTTATATAGGATAGATTATGGGATTCTTAGTTATTATATTATTGTATTTGTAATACTTGGAGGAATCTTTTGTCAATTACTTTACTTTAAAGACAAAAATACCTAGAAAAAAACTTTTTTTCATTATATAATATACTATATAATGGAGATGGTATAATGAGTAACAAATTAACTGCAAAAGAACGAAGAAGAATTGTGTTAACTTCAATATTTTGCTTTTTTATAATAACCTTATCGATTATATCATCCATTGGTAATGTTTTTAAAATAGGAGAAAAAACTAAGGAGAAAAAACAATTAACGGTTCAGTTAGAAACACTTGCGGAAGAAGAAAAAATACTTTCTGATGACGTAGAAAAGTTAAAAAATCCTGAATATGCCGCAAGGTATGCCAGGGAAAAATATTTATATTCTAAGACCGGAGAAAAAATATTAAAAATAGATTAGCAAGGTTTTCCTTGTTTTTTGCGTTTTAATGTGCTTTAATACATATGGATGTGAGAAAAGTGAATATAAATGAAATAAATGCGGGTATTTTAGCATATCTAGGAGATTCTGTATACGAGGTTAAAATAAGAAATTATCTAATTGAAAAAAAGTATGGTAATGTTAATGTGCTTGATAAAGAGGCTATAAAATATGTTAGTGCAAATAATCAAGCAATAATTCTTGATAATTTGATATCTAAAAAAATATTTACGGATGAGGAACTTTATACAATTAATAGGGCCAGAAATTATAAACCAAATTCAAAACCCAAGAATACATCAATAAAGATATATAAAAAAGCTACTGCATTAGAGGCTTTATTTGGGATGTTATATTTAAAAAAAGATTATGAAAGAATAAGTTATATAATGAAAGAAATTTTAGGTGATTAATATGCATGTGTTTGGTAAGAATGTTGCAAAGGAACTAATATTTAATAAAAAAGAAATAAAAAAGGCATATTTATCTAAGAATATGATAGGCTCTGATATTGAGAAAGAATTACAAAATTTAAACGTAAAAATAAGTTATTTAAGTAAGTTTGAACTTGATAAAATAGATAGTGGTAATCATCAAGGAATAATACTAGAAATTCCTGATTTCAATTATTTAAGTGAAAGTGAAATGTTTGATAATTTATCTTCTAACCCTTTTATCTTAATTTTAGATCACGTAGAGGATCCGCATAATTTTGGGGCAATAATAAGAACCGCTGAAGCTGCTGGTGTTCATTATATAGTGATTCCAAAAAACCGTAGTGTTAGGGTTAACTCTACTGTAATGAAAACCAGTGTGGGAGCTTTAGATAACGTAAAAATAGTTGAAATAACCAACATTAATAACACTATAAAAAAACTAAAGAAACAAGGTGTTTGGATAGTGGGAACTGATATGGAAGATAGCGTTTTATATGATAGCATAGATTATAAAATGCCTATTGCTTTAATAATAGGTAGTGAAGGTTTTGGAATGAGTAATCTAGTTAAAAAAAACTGTGATTTTATTGCACGAATTCCAATGTACGGTAAAATAAATAGTTTGAATGCATCTGTTGCGGCGGGAATAATGATATATGAGGTTGTAAGACAAAGAAATAGCAAGTAAGGGGGATTTAATGAAAAAGCAATATGAGGACGATTTTGAATTGTTATATATGATTTCTGATAGTAATGAGCAAGCAAGCGAAACTATATTTAAGAAATACGAAGCTGTTATTGAATATTATGCAAAAAGGTATTCTCCATTTGTTGAGGGGAAGGGAATAGATTATAATGATTTATATCAAGAGGGATTGATAGGACTTGATTCGGCAATTAAAGGTTATAAGGATCAAAAGGACATAAAATTCTCTACTTTTGCATTTATATGTATTAAAAGGAAGATAATAACAGCAGTTAAGCAAGCAAATCGAAAAAAACATAGTATATTAAATGAATCTTATTCCATAGACTATCATAATGATGATGATAAGAATGGTTTTGGAAACGTGGTTTATAATAATGATGGTGGAATTGAAGATTTATTAGTGAGTAAAGAAAATACAGAAACCTTTAATAAAAGACTTAGTGAGGAGTTAACACCTTTTGAAAAACAAGTATATGAATTAAGATTGTATGGATTTAACTATGATGAGATATCTAAAAACTTAGGTAAAACCACAAAATCGATTGAAAGTGCTTTATTTAGGATAAGAATAAAGTTGAAAAATATATTAAATGAAATAAATTGACTATTTTAAAAGTTTGTGTTACTATTTAATTAGTAAGCACGAAAAGTGTTTTTTATTTTGAAATAATAGGAGATATTAATATGGCAAAAAATAATAAAAAAAGAAACATGTTTAAGTTTTTGTCTGATTTTTTTAAAGATGTAAAAAAAGAGGCCGGTAAGGTTATGTGGACATCTAAAAAGAACTTGTTTAAGTATTCGATTGCAACACTAGCATTTATGTTTTTCATATGTGTATTTTTTGTTGGAACGGACTTAATTATTGCACTATTATCATACGTAAAGGAGTTAGTTGGTTAATATGGAAGAAAAAAAATGGTACGTAGTTAATACATATTCAGGTCATGAATCTAAAGTAAAAGAAAAACTAGACATGAGAATTAACTCTATGGAAATGCAAGAAAATATATTTAGAGTAATTGTTCCTGAAAGAAAAGAAGTAGAAATAAAAGATGGTAAGAAAAAAGAAAAAATAAAAAAATTATTTCCAGGATATGTTTTAGTTGAAATGATTATGTCTGATGAGTCTTGGTATATTGTTCGTAATACCCCTGGTGTAACTGGATTTTTAGGTTCATCTGGTAAAGGGGCAAAACCAGTTCCATTATATGACGAAGAAGTAGAAAGAATATTTAAAGAAATTGGTTATACTGGCGAAAATGTTGTTGTTAATTATGAAGTTGGAGACAACGTTAAGATAACTGATGGTCCGTTTAAAATGCTTGCGGGTAAAATTACTGAAATTGATATCGATAAAGGTATAGCAAACGTTTCAATTGATTTATTTGGGCAAGAAACGAACGTTGAGTTAGAACTTACAAAGTTCATAAAGGAATAAAAGTAAAAAAACTATTGCTTTTATCATGTATGCTGTGATAAAATTAATGCGCAGCTATATTTGTATATAGATGATGAAAGAAAAAAGTGGAAGGCGCGGATTTAAAATAAAAGCTATTTGACCACTCGCGAAAAAATGATTATAGGAGGTGTTTTTCGTGGCAAAAGAAGTTGTAAAGATGATTAAGTTGCAATTACCAGCCGGAAAAGCAACACCAGCTCCTCCAGTAGGAACGGTGTTAGGACCAGCAGGAGTTAACTCAGGTGAGTTCTGTGTTAAATATAATGATGCAACTAAAGATAAGATGGGAGATATAATTCCAGTTGAGATTACTATTTATGATGATAGAAGTTTTGACTTAAGATTTTTAACTCCACCAACACCATTCTTACTTAAGAAGTATGCTAAAATTAAGGCAGGTTCTGCTAAGGGTTCTAGTGAGGTTGTTGGAAGTATTACTACAGCACAATTGAAAGAGATTGCTGAAATTAAATTACCTGATTTAAATGCGTACACGGTAGAAGAAGCAATGAAGAGCATTGCTGGTACTGCTAAAAATATGGGTATCGAAATTAAAGATTAATAAAAAATTAATTACTAAATTAAATATCATATAGATTTATCTATGTGGGAGGAAAATCCGCTTATACCACAGGGAGGTAAGAAAATGAAAAAGAAAAGTAAAAAGTATACAGAAGCTTTAAGTAAACTAGAAAAAGGTAAACTTTATTCTCTTGAAGAAGCTGTAAAATTAGTAAAAGAAACTTCTGTATCTAAGTTTGATGGAACTGTTGAGATTGCGGTTAGATTGAACTTAGATACTAAGAAAAATGATCAACAATTAAGAGGAGCAATCGTACTACCTCACGGAACTGGCAAAACTAAAAAGGTTTTAGTTTTGGCTAAGGGTGAAGCTGCGAAGGCTGCAGAATCAGCAGGGGCTGACTTTGTTGGTGATGTTGATATGATTACTAAAATTGAAAAGGAAAACTGGTTTGAGTTTGATGTAATTATAGCAACACCTGAAATGATGCCACTTTTAGGTAAATTAGGTAAAATTTTAGGTCCTAAAGGTTTAATGCCTAATCCAAAAACAGGAACTGTTACGATGGATACCAAGAAGGCTGTTGAAGATGTTAAAAAAGGTCGTGTAGAATATCGTACAGACTCTTATGCAAACGTTCATGCCATTGTTGGTAAAGTTTCGTTTACGAATGAAAAATTAATGGATAACATTAATGCATTTATGGACGTAATCATTAAGTCTAAGCCACAAGCTGCTAAAGGGGTATACTTAAAGAATGTATCTTTAGCATCAACTATGGGCCCAGGAGTTAAAGTTGATTTAACTTCATTTGACAAATAATAATAAATGTTTTAAAATATGAATAGTTATTGCCGGTAAAGCATAACTATATAGTACCAAAGACAGTAGGAGCAAAACGCATAACTATATTCCTACCGAGGACAAAAATCATAATTAGGATTTTAAGGTCTTTCATGTCTTTGATGTGAAGGCCTTTTAATTTAGGTACTTATTACTAAAGAAGGAGGAAGAAACATGGCAAACCAAGCAATCATAGCTAAAAAAGAAGAAGTTGTTAATGAAATAACAGAACGTGTTAAGAATGCTAATAGCGTTGTTTTATTTGATTACCGTGGTTTAACTGATGCTGAGATAGTTGAACTTCGTCGTAAGCTTCGTGAATCAGAATCTTCTTATAAGGTATATAAAAATACTTTAACAAAAAGAGCTTTTGATAAATTATCTATTAATTTAGATAATTGCTTAGAAGGTCCATCTGCTTTAGCAACATCAGATGATGCTATAGCTCCAATAAAGGTTTTAGCTGATTTTGCAAAGGATCATCCAGCCTTGGAGTTAAAAGGTGGATATGTAGATGGGAAAGAAACAACACTTGAAGAGTTAAAAGAGTTAGCAAAAGTACCATCAAGGGATGGATTACTTACAATGTTTGCGGCAGGCTTAATGGAACATGTTAAGAATGTTGCAATATGTCTTGACTTACATAGTCAAAATCTAGAGGAAGAATAATTTAATTTAAAAATAAGGAGGAATTTAAAAATGGCAAAATTAAGTACACAAGAAATAATTGATGCAATTAAGGAAATGAAAATTCTTGAAGTAAAAGAATTAGTAGACGCAATGAAAGAAGAATTTGGAGTAGATCCAAGTGCTGTAGCAGTAGCTGCTGCTCCAGCTGCTGGAGCTGTAGCTGAAGAAAAAACTTCTGCAACTGTAGTATTAAAAGATGCTGGAGCAACTAAAATTCAAGTAATTAAGGTAATTAGAGATATTACTGGTTTAGGATTGATGGAAGCTAAGAAGCTAGCTGACGAAGGTGGTAACGTTAAAGAAAACGCTGCTATGGATGAAGCTAACGACATTAAAGCTAAGCTTGAAGAAGCTGGCGCTACTGTTGAACTTGCTTAATTTAGTAAATAAGTACTTAGAGAATACGAATTATTTCGTATTCTTTTTATTTGTGTTATAATTAGTTTATTATTAGTTATATGCGTTTGAAAAGGAGTTTTTAATTATGGAGTTAACATTAAATTATGTATTATCCCAGATATTTTCTTTATTATGTTTTACATGTTTTGGAATAACATTTTTTTCTAAAAACCAGAAAAATATTAGATTTTTAGGAATTCTTATGAATGTTTTTCAAGCAATAAGTTATATGTTTTTAAATGCAACTAGTGGATATGCTACTCTAATTATAGCTATAATTAGGAATTTAATTTTCTTTAAACTGAACAAACAAGAGTACACAACGTCATATAAATTATTATTATTTGCTTTATTATTTGTAATAGGAGTTACTGGAATTATAACTTATACTAATTTCTTTAGTTTATTGCCTATATTTGCAATTGTATTATATACTATAGGCGTATGGCAAAAAAGTCCTAAGATTTATAAATTATTATCTATTCCAAATTGCATATTATGGGTAATATATAATCTTTCAGTTGCTTCATTCATCGCAAGTATTGATGAATTTGTTGCGCTAATTTTATCAATAATAGGTTTTTATAACGAGGTAAAAGTTAAAAAATAAAATATTTAATTAGTTTAACGGGGGCATTATGGCACATTATTTTACGAATGATGAAAATTTATCTCATGATATAAAAAAAGTAAATGTACTTATCCACAGTATTAATTATTATTTTTATACTGATAATGGTGTATTTTCTAAAGGTGAGCTAGATTTTGGAACAGAATTACTTTTAAATACATTTGAATATAGTTTTCCACAAGAAAAAGATTTCCTAGACATTGGATGCGGATGTGGTCCAATAGGAATATATGCATCAAAATTAGGTTTTACTGTGGATATGTCTGATGTTAACAAAAGAGCGATGGAACTATCTAAAAGAAGTTTAAACGAACAAAAACTAAAAGCAAATGTCTTTGAGTCAGATGCTTATGAAAGTATAAATAATAAGTATGATTACATAGTATCTAATCCTCCAATTAGGGTAGGCAAAGAAAAGTTATATGAAATCATAATGGGAGCTAAAGCTTATTTAAAAGAAAATGGTAATTTGTGGATTGTTGTTAGAAAACAGCAGGGTGCGGAAAGTTTAATAAGGGATATGAAAGATGTATATTCTACTGTTGATGTAGTGGAAAAGAAAAAAGGATTTTATATAATAAGAGCAAAATAAACTGGATTTAAGCACAAATATTCAATTATTTGTGTTTTTTTGTAATAATTTCTAAAATCTATTGACAATACTAGCTTTTTCTTGTAATATTTTAAATTGGTACTGTGTCTTTAATTTTAGACATGTTCTTTAAAAATTTATAGTTTAGGGGTGGAATTGCGTGGCTTATAAGATTAAAAAAGTAAACGAATACCGTGAAAGAAGAGACTTTTCAAGAGTTGAAAAATCATTAGAATTAGCAGACTTACTTGAGATACAAACAAAGTCTTATAATTGGTTTATTCAAGATGGAATCAAAGAAGTGTTAGAGGAAATAAGCCCAGTAGAAAATTTCTCTGGAACATTATCATTAGAATTTGGTGAATACTCATTTGATGAACCAAGACATACGATTAAAGAATGTAAGGAGAAGAAGACTACTTATGCTGCTCCATTAAAGGTTCAAACTCGTTTGTTTAACAACGAAACAGGTGAGGTTAAGGAACAAGAGATATTCTTAGGCGATATGCCACTTATGACAGATTCAGGATCATTTATATTTAATGGTTCAGAACGTGTTATTGTATCTCAATTAGTACGTTCTCCAAGCGTGTATTATGGAAGAGAAATAGACAAGAATGGACGTTCTATAATATCATCACAAATTATTCCAACAAGAGGTACTTGGCTTGAATACAAATTAAATAGTAAAGATGTTGTAGATGTTAGAATTGACCGTAATAGGAAGGTTGTTATCACTGCTTTTTTAAGGGCTTTTGGTTTATCTTCTGATGAGGAAATACTAAAGTTATTTGGTCAAGATGAATATTTAATTAATACTTTAAGTAAGGATTCTACTAAGAATACCGACGAAGCTTTACTTGAAATATATGAAAAATTAAAACCAGGTGAACCTGCTACTTTAGATAGTGCTAAAAACCAACTAATTACAAGATTTTTTGATAATTTCAGATATGATTTAGCTAAGGTTGGACGTTATAAATTCAACAAGAAACTTAATGTTGTTGATCGTTTGCTAAATCAAACTTTAGCCGAGGATATTAAAGTTGATGGTAAAATTGTAATTAAAAGTGGAACTAAAATCACTAATGAAGTAATGGATACTTTAAAACCAATTTTAGCTAATGGTTATGGTATGGTTGATGCTACCATGGATAAAGAGCTTGATGATCATACGATGGTTCAAGTTATTAATATTTTCTCTCCAGTAGAGCCAGATAAAATTATAAAAGTGGTAGGTAACGATCAAAATATTGATGTTAAAACACTTACTATATCTGATATATATGCATCTGTATCATATTATTTGAACCTTTTACATAACGTTGGTTCAATTGATGAAATAGATCACTTATCTAATCGTCGTTTAAGACAGGTTGGTGAGTTATTACAAAATCAATTTAGAATTGGTGTTGCTCGTATGGAAAGGGTTATTCGTGAAAGAATGACAACACTAGATATTGAAACAGCAACTCCAAAAACTTTAATAAATATAAGACCAATTACAGCGGTTATTAAAGAATTCTTTGGATCGAGTCCATTATCTCAATTTATGGATCAAATAAATCCTTTATCAGAGTTAAATAATAAACGTCGTTTATCGGCTTTAGGACCTGGTGGTTTATCACGTGATAGAGCTGCTATGGAAGTGCGTGACGTAAATGTTTCTCACTATGGTAGAATTTGTCCTATCGAGTCACCAGAAGGTGCTAACATTGGGCTTATTACGTCTCTTGCTAATTATGCAAAGGTAAATGATTATGGGTTTATTATGACTCCATATAGAAGAGTTAAAGATGGTAAGTTACAAGACCAAATAGATTATTTAACAGCTGATGAAGAAAATGGCCACATCATAGCACAAGCTAAGATAGAAATGGATGGAGATACAATCACTCAAGAGCATGTTCCGGCTCGTTCTAATGGTGAAAATATTTTAGCTAAGCCAAGTGAAATAGACTATATAGATGTAGCTCCACAACAAATAGTATCAGTTACTACAAGTTGTATTCCATTCCTTGATCATGATGATGGACACCGTGCGTTAATGGGATCTAACATGCAACGTCAAGCATTACCACTTTTAAGAGCAGAAGCTCCACTTGTTGCAACAGGGGTAGAGGCGCAAGCTGCAAAAGATAGTGGTGTTGCCGTACTTGCAAAAGCAGATGGTGTAGTAGAATATGTTGACGGTAAAAAAATAGTTGTTAAAACTACTAAAGCTAAAGATATTTACATTCTTAAAAATTTCGAAGGTTCAAACGCTGGTACGTGTTATCATCAAAGACCAATCGTAAAGGTTGGAGACAAAGTAGCTCGTGGTCAGATAATTGCAGATGGTCCTTCAACAGATAAAGGTGAGGTAGCATTAGGTAAGAACTTAGTTGTTGCATTCATGACTTATAATGGATATAACTATGAAGATGCTGTAATCCTTAATGAAAGAATGGTTAAGGATGATGTATTAACATCAATTTACATAGAAGATTATGAAATACAATGCCGTGATACTAAACTAGGACCTGAAGAAATTACCCGTGATATTCCTAACGTAAGTGAGGATGCTCGTAAAAACTTAGATGCTAATGGTATTATAAGAATTGGTACAGAGGTAAAAGAAGGTGACATCTTAGTTGGTAAGGTTACTCCAAAGGGAATGGTAGAACTTACTTCTGAAGAAAAATTATTACATGCAATCTTTGGTGAAAAAACTCGTGAAGTAAGAGATACGTCTTTACGTGTTCCACATGGTGGAGCTGGTATCGTTCATGATATAAAGATTTATACTAAGAAAGATTCTGATGAACTTCCAAGTGGAGTTTCTAAAGAAATCCGTGTATACATCGTTCAAAAACGTAAGATTCAAGTTGGTGACAAGATGGCTGGTCGTCATGGTAACAAGGGTGTTATTTCACTTGTTGCACCACAAGAGGACATGCCATACTTACCAGATGGTACTCCAGTAGATATCTTACTTAATCCATTAGGTGTTCCATCACGTATGAACCCTGGCCAAATACTTGAAATGCACTTAGGTATGGCTGCTAAAAAATTAGGCGTTTATACTGCAACACCAGTATTTGATGGTGCAACATGGCAAGATATTCAGGAAATGATGGCCGAAGCTGGTATGGATCCAGATGGTAAGACTATTTTATATAATGGTAAAACAGGAGAACCGTTTGATAATAGAGTAGCAGTTGGTGTTATGTACATGATTAAACTTGACCATATGGTTGATGATAAGTTACATGCTCGTGCAACTGGACCTTATTCGTTAGTTACACAACAACCACTTGGTGGTAAAGCACAATTTGGTGGACAAAGATTTGGTGAAATGGAAGTTTGGGCGCTTTATGCTTATGGTGCTGCTCATGTACTTCAAGAAATACTTACTGTAAAATCAGATGATGTCGTAGGTCGTGTAAAGGTTTACGAATCAATTGTTAAGGGAAAACCAATTAATCAGGCTGGAGTTCCAGAAAGTTTCCGTGTTCTTGTTAAAGAATTCCAAGCTTTAGGTTTAAACATAGCAATGATTACTGAAGATGGTACAGAAGTTGACGTTAAAACTCTTGAAGAAGAGGAAGAAAAAGAAGTTTCTCCATTGTCGATTGAAGAAATAGATAATGTTTCAATGGTTAATCCAAAACAAACGGTGGATGTTATTTCTGAAGAAGAGGCTATATCAGAATCAGATGAGCTTGCAAGTGAAGAAGAACAAGATGATTATGAAGCAGAAATCGAAGATGAGCTAGATGAAATGGATGATGCTTTAATGGAAGGGGATGAAGAGTAATGTTAGATGCAAATAGATTTGAAGGAATAAAAATATCTATCGCTTCACCCGAACAAATTAGAGAGTGGTCATATGGAGAGGTTAAAAAACCTGAAACAATTAACTATCGTACTTTAAAACCTGAAAGAGATGGTTTGTTCTGTGAGAAAATTTTCGGACCAACTAAAGATTATGAATGTGCTTGTGGTAAGTACAAAAGATTAAGATATAAAGATATAATTTGTGATAGATGTGGTGTTGAGGTTACTAAAGCTAAAGTTCGTCGTGAGCGTATGGGTCACATCGAACTTGCAACCCCAGTATCTCATATTTGGTTCTTTAAAGGCGTTCCATCTCGTATGGGATTAGTACTTGATATGTCTCCAAGAGATTTAGAAGAAGTTTTATATTTTGTTTCTTATGTTGTTATCAATCCAGGATCAGCTCCATTAGAGAAGAAACAAACTTTATCTGATAAAGAATACCGTGCATATTATGAAAAGTATGGTAATACATTTGAAGTAGGCATGGGAGCTGAAGCTATTTTAAAATTACTTAAAGAAATTGATGTAAAGGCTGAAATAGCTGAGATTGAAAAAGAATTAGAAGATGCTACAGAACAAAAGAGAACAAGATTATTAAAGAGATTAGATATTTTAGATTCATTTGATAAATCAGGAAATAAACCTGAATGGATGATATTAACAGCACTTCCTGTTATACCTCCAGAATTAAGACCAATGATTCAATTGGATGGTGGTCGTTTTGCAACTAGTGATTTAAATGATTTATATAGGCGTGTTATTAACCGTAATAATCGTTTGAAGAAATTATTAGAATTAAACGCTCCATCTATCATTGTTCAAAATGAAAAACGTATGCTTCAAGAAGCAGTTGATGCTTTATTTGATAACGGAAGACGTGGTAGAAATGTTACTGGTCCATCAAATAGACCATTAAAATCAATTTCTTCTATGTTAAAAGGTAAGCAGGGACGTTTCCGTCAAAACTTACTTGGTAAACGTGTTGACTACTCAGGACGTAGCGTTATCGCGGTTGGCCCAACACTTAAGATGTACCAATGTGGTATACCAAAAGAAATGGCTCTTGAGTTATTTAAGCCTCACGTTATTCATGGTTTAGTAGAAAGGGATATTGTTCATAATATTAAATCTGCTAAAAAATTAATAGAAAATCAAGATGAAAGGGTATGGGACGTTGTTGAAGATGTTATTAAAGAGCATCCAGTAATGTTAAACCGTGCACCAACACTTCACAGGTTAGGAATTCAAGCGTTTGAGCCGAAGCTTGTTAGTGGTAAAGCAATTAGGCTTCACCCACTTGTTTGTACGGCTTTTAACGCTGACTTTGATGGTGACCAAATGGCTGTTCACGTTCCACTTTCTGAAGCAGCTCAAGCAGAAGCTAGAATATTAATGCTTGGTGCTAATAACATCCTTTCACCAAAGGATGGAAAACCTATCGTTACTCCATCGCAAGATATGGTTCTAGGTAATTATTACATAACCATGGAAAAAGCTGGTATTGAAGGTGAAGGAAGGGTATTTAGAAACTCAAATGAGGCGATTGAAGCTTATGAAAGAAGAGAGTTAACTCTTCACGCTAGAATAGCCTTACCAGCTAAATCATTAAAATACAAAATGTTTACTGAAGAGCAAAGAGAAATGTATTTGGTAACAACTGTTGGTAAACTTATATTTAATGAAGTGTTACCGGATGGATTCCAATATATAAACGAACCTACGGATGAGAATTTTGAAAGTTTAACTCCAATGAAGTTCTTCTTACCTCGTGGAACAAATATTCCAGAAGCAATAAAGAGTATGCCTTTGGTAAAACCGTTCCCTCAGGGAGCTTTAAAGAGTATCATTGCCCAAATATTTAAACGTTATAAAACTACTGAAACTTCGGTAATGCTAGACCGTTTAAAAGATTTAGGATTTAAATATTCAACTCTTGCAGGTATTTCAATATCTATCGCTGATGTTGAAACAAGTGAAAAGAAACATGAAATAGTTGAAGAATCACAAAAGATAGTTGATACAATTAATAAGCAATATAGACGTGGTTTAATAACTGATAGAGAACGTTATGAAAAGGTTTGTGAAATTTGGAATAAGGCAACAAGCGAAGTAGAAAAGGAATTAAAAGCTAAAGTAGAGGCTCCATCTGATAATCCTATTATGATGATGATGAACTCTAAAGCGCGTGGTAACTTATCTCAATTTAGACAGCTAGCTGGTATGATAGGATTAAAAGCAAAACCTAATGGTGAAGCGGTTGAAATTCCAGTTACATCTTCATTTATAGATGGTTTATCTGTATCAGAATTCTTCCTATCTACTCATGGAACTCGTA
The DNA here is from genome assembly GCA_947427095.1 of uncultured Clostridium sp. Taxonomy (GTDB): domain Bacteria; phylum Bacillota_I; class Bacilli_A; order RF39; family UBA660; genus Aphodocola. Next base: position 157,932 of record CANEGO010000002.1, read on the forward strand.
AAGGTAATGCCGATACAGCACTTAAAACAGCAGACTCTGGTTACTTAACTAGACGTTTAGTTGATGTTGTACAAGATGTTATCGTAAGAGAAGAAGACTGCGGAACTATTCAAGGTGTTTTAGTTAAAGCTTTCATTGACGAGAATGCTGGAACGGTAATTGAAAGTTTACATGAACGTATAGTTGGTCGTTATACTAATAAAAAGGTTGTTAATCCTGAAACTAAGGAATTAATAATTGATAAAAATGAGTTAATAACCGAACCAATTGCGGATAAGATAGATAAAGCTGGTATTAAGGAAGTTGAAATAAGAACAGCTTTAACATGTAAAACTGAAAACGGAGTATGTAAACATTGTTATGGTAATAACTTAGCTACTGGTAACGTAGTTGAAATTGGTGAAGCAGTAGGTATTATGGCTGCACAATCAATTGGTGAACCAGGTACTCAGCTTACCATGAGAACGTTCCATACCGGAGGTGTTGCATCAGGTGAGGATATAACTCAAGGTTTACCTCGTGTACAAGAGTTATTTGAGGCTAGAATACCTAAAGCAAAATCTACTATTGCTGAAATAAATGGTAAGATAACTAAAATAGATGATCTTAACGGAAAATATAAAATAGAAATTACTAATGATGTTGAAGCAAGGGAACATACAACTAACTATGGTGTTAAACTTTGTGTTCAAGTAGGAGATGAAGTTAAGGCTGGAGATAAACTTAACATAGGTTCTATAAATCCTAAAGAGTTACTTGCGGTAACGGATCCTATTACTGCTCAAAATTATATTTTGGCAGAAGTACAAAAAGTTTATAAATCTCAAGGTGTTGATGTTTCTGATAAACATATTGAAATCCTTGCTCGTCGTATGATTGCAAGAATTAAGATTGTAGATGGTGGAGATACTACACTTGTATCTGGTAAGTTAGTTTCAATGCATGAGTTTACTAGAATTAACAAAGAAGCTATTATAGAAGGTAAGAAACCAGCTACTGGTAGACCTATAATGCTTGGTATTACTAAGGCGTCATTAGAAACTGATTCATTCTTATCAGCTGCATCATTCCAAGAAACTACTAGAATCCTAACGGATGCTGCTATTAAGGGTAAAGTAGACAATTTGACTGGATTAAAAGAAAATGTTATCATTGGTAAATTAATTCCAGCGGGTACGGGTTCTAAGTTTTACTCTAATGTTAAATATCAGTTAGAAAGTGAAATGGTTGAAGATGATGCGCTAGACGTATTAGAAGATCAATTAACAGATTAAGAAAGTCTTTGACTTTCTTTCTTTTTTTTGTTATTCTTTAACTAAGGGATGATTATATGAGCGACAAAAAAATTTTAACTATTGTTGGGTCTGGAGATCAAATGATGAATGCTTTAATGCAGACTGTTGGTAATAAGGGATTGGACATAGATAAAGATTATTTAATTAGGGAATACATAGAAAAACCAATGACAAAAGAAGAGTTTATAAAGGGACTTATTTCTAAGGAAGCCTTTGTACACTATATATATGGTAATGTTTCTATAATAGGTTATGATTCAGATAAAGATGAATTAACTGTATTTATCAATAAGACATCTAATACCATTACATGTAAAATAGGTGATTTAAGAACTATGTCTAAGTATAAAAAATATGAAAGTGTACTTAATTCATTAGCTGATGGCAATAAAGAAAAAAATGCGTTCAATTATTTTGAGGATGTAGTTATACCAGAAGCACAGAAAAAATAAATAAAATTAGTAATTATATATTTAAGATGGTTATTTTTAACCTTCTTTTTTTATTTTTTTTTAGAATTTTAGGGGAATTTCAAAAGTTTTATCTAATTATAATATGAGAGTACCTAAAATGGGTAGTAGCCTTCCGTCTTTTTATGAAGAATAGAAAGGTGTTGATGTTTATGAAAAGTGAAACAAAGTTTCAAAGAGTAATAATTATCCTTTTGATTTTATTATTAGCATTGCTGATTTTTAAAATACAAAAGAAAAAGCGTACTTACCCAGGGGGTGTACGCTTTTTTCATTAAAGTGTTAATGGAAAGTTACTAACCTTAAGTTAGGTACTCTCGCTAATTAAATTATACAGTATTAATACTATTAAGTAAATAAAAAATTATTTTAAAACTTGACATAATCTTAGATAAGATATGGTATTTTTTTGCTTTTATGATACAATATACGTTAAGGTGATTTTATGGATTCCGTTAATGAATTTTTAAAAACTTTAAATATAAATAAGAATGATACATTAATTGTTGCTGTGTCTTTTGGGCCAGATTCTATGGCATTATTAAATATTATAAAAAGAGTGTATCCTAATAATAAAATAGTTTGTGCTCATGTACATCATAATCATAGAAAAGAAAGTGATATAGAATGTGACGAGTTGAGAAAATATTGTGTTAAAAGCAAGATAGATTTTGAATTTATGAAAATAGAATCTTATAAAAATGATATGTTTACCGAAGAGGAAGCAAGAAGTAAAAGATATTCTTTCTTTGATTCTTTGATAAAAAAATATGGCTCTAATTATTTATTTACGGCACACCATGGTGATGATTTAGTTGAAACCGTATTGATGAGAATAATAAGGGGTTCTTCGCTTAAAGGATATGCTGGAATACCACTTATTAGTAAACGAAAAAGTTATAATCTTATTAGGCCATTTCTTTTTGTTACCAAAGATGATATATTAAGTTATTGTAATGAAAATAATATTTCTTATGCTGTGGATAAGTCCAATTCGGATGACTCATATACAAGAAATAGGTATAGAAAATACGTATTACCATGTCTTAAACAAGAAAATCCATTAGTTCACAAACAGTTTTTAAAGTTTTCCACAGTATTAAATGAATATGATAATTACTTTGAGAAAGTTATTGATAAGTTATATCCTAGTGTTATAACTCAAAATGAAATAAACGTAAGTGAACTTTTAAAACAGGATGATTTGATTATAAAAAGATTGATTATGAGGTATTTATACGATAATTATAAAGAAGAAATTACTTACGTAGAAAGTGATAACATCGATTTAGTCCTTTCTCTTGTTAAAAGTAAAAAAACATGTAGTGAAATTTCTTTACCTAGAAAAAAAACGTTAATAAAGTCTTATAATAAGATATATTTCGATAATGGTTTTAAATATAATGATTATTGTTTTGTGTTTGATGGTTATGAAAAGTTGCCTAATGATTTTATAATTAATAAGATTGGTAATCTAGAAAATACCACTAATTACGTTACTGCTTTTAATAGTCAGGATATTAGTTTTCCACTATACATAAGAAACGTTATTAATGGTGACAAAATCGAGGTTCTAGGACTTAATGGTTCAAAAAAAGTACATGATATTTTTATTACGGAAAAGATTCCTAAACGATTTAGAGAAGTATATCCATTATTAGTAGATAGTGAAGGTAAAATACTTTGGATACCTGGTGTTAAAAAATCTAAATATGATAAGTCAAAACAAGGGAAATATGATATAATATTAAAGTATTACAAGGAGGAAAAAAATGACAGGACAAAATAGTCAAAACATGAAAAAGGGAATGTTTCCTTATTTTTTACTACTAGCTATTGGACTATCAATATTGTTCTTTTATAGTATGACTAGTGGAACTAATAAGGAATTAACTTATAATGAGTTTAATAAAGCATTATCTAAAAATAATATAGAAGAGGTTGTAATTACCCCATCTACGGCTGCATATACTTATCAAATCACTGGTAAGTTAAAAGATGCTAAAGAGGGAGAAACTTTTAGCGTAAAGACTCCGTTATCAGATACAGTAATTAATAAAATTGTAGATGCAAGTGATGAAAAAGATTTTAAAATAGTGTCTAAAGCTGATCCATCCGCTAGCCCATGGCTATCATTTTTAATAAATGTAGCTCCTACGCTTTTACTTATAGGCCTTGCTTTTTGGTTTTTTACTAAGCAGCTTAATGGTCAAAAAGGATCGATGGACTTTGGAAGAAGTAAGGCTAAACTAAATCCAGATAAGGGCAGGATAACCTTTAAGGATGTTGCGGGCCTTCCAGAGGAAAAAGAAGAATTGCAGGAGCTAATAGACTTCTTAAAATATCCTAAAAAATTCCAAAAATTAGGGGCTAGAATTCCTAAAGGAGTACTTTTAGTAGGGCCTCCGGGAACTGGTAAAACATTACTTGCAAAGGCTGTTGCAGGTGAAGCAAACGCACCATTTTATTTTATATCGGGTTCTGATTTTGTTGAATTATATGTTGGTGTTGGAGCATCTAGAGTTAGAGATATGTTTAAACAAGCTAAGCAAAATGCACCTTGTTTAATATTTATTGATGAAATTGATGCTGTAGGCCGTCAGCGTGGTACTGGTATTGGTGGCGGGCATGATGAAAGAGAACAAACGCTTAACCAATTATTAACGGAAATGGATGGTTTTGGAGCAAATGAAGGTATTATAATTATCGCTGCAACCAACAGACCTGACGTACTTGATCCAGCTTTACTTAGACCAGGACGTTTTGATAGACAGGTTACGGTTGCACTTCCTGAACAAAAAGCAAGGGAAGAAATTTTAAAAGTACATGCAAGAAACAAAGTGTTATCAAAGGGTGTACACCTAGATAGTATTGCTAAGAGAACAGTCGGATTTTCAGGAGCAGATTTAGAAAATCTGCTTAATGAAGCGGCACTTCTTGCAGTTAGAAGAGAAAAAGGGGCTATTACCATGTCAGAAATAGATGAGGCAATAGATAGAGTTATAATGGGCCCTGCAAAGGTAACTAAAAAGTATACTGCAAAGGAAAAGAAGCTTGTTGCATATCATGAGGCGGGTCATGCCGTACTTGGTATTAAACTTGATGATGCCAATGACGTTCAAAAAGTAACAATAATACCTAGAGGTCAAGCTGGTGGTTATAATTTAATGTTACCAAAAGAAGAAAAGTATACTGCTACTAAAACCGAGTTACTAGAACAAATAATGGGATTACTTGGAGGTCGAGTTGCGGAAGAAGTGGTTTTCGACGAAATTACGACGGGTGCTCATAATGACTTTGAAAAAGCAACTAAAATTGCTAGAAGCATGGTAACCGAATATGGTATGTCTACGCTTGGGCCAATACAATTAGAAACTCCAGAAGGAAGTTCTTTCTTAGGAAGAGATTATAATAAAAACCGTAATTTTTCTGATCAAGTTGCTCTTGAGATAGATAATGAAGTAAGAAACATAATTAATGATTGTTACGATAAAGCTAAGAAAATTATCGAAAAAAATAGAGATTTACTTGATTTAATAGCTAATTCTTTGATTGAACATGAAACTTTAACAAAAGAACAAATTGACTATTTAGCAGAAAATGGTAAAATGCCAGCAGATGATATGTTAGATGATGTTTCACTATCTAAATTAAAAGAAATGGCAAAAGAGAAGAAAATTAAAGGATTTAGTTCTATGAATAAAGATGAACTAAAGAAAGTTTTAACAGAAGAATTAACTGATAATAATAAGAAAAGCGACTAATTGTTAGTCGCTTTTTTAGTGGTAGTTTTTTTCTTTTTATTTGTTTTATTTACATAACTAGGCTCAGTTCCTTTAATATAATATAAAATCTTTTTAAGCTTTGATTCGTTTGTTGCTACTTCTCCGGTTTGAACATCAGTTAATACTCCAACAACGTTATCTGGTTTTTCATACCAACTTTGTTTTTTATCCCTTAGGTAACTTTCTATCGCATCTGCCCATATGTTTTTAGAATATTTATATTCTTTGTTTGATAATTTTCTATTATCATCATACCCAGTCCATACCCCGACTACAATATCTGGATTATAACCAACAGTCCATAAGTCATAGTCTGTCGTTCCACTTTTTACTGCATATTTTTTTGTTAATTTTGGAGCGATAGAGGCGCAAGTTGGAGCTGTGTAGCTAGTAAGTGAAACGTCATATGTATTTGCTAATAACTCGCTTAAAATATATGTGTATGACTTATTTAATATTTTTTCTTTTTTATTATTGTATTCATAAATTACGTCTCCGTTTCCATCTTCTACTTTTCTAATTAAATGTCCATTAACACTGTATCCTGTATTTGCTATGGTTGCATAGGAAGTTACAAATTCTGTTATAGAAAGTTCATTTGTTCCAAGGGGCAGTGATGCATTAGCTTCTAATTTGCTAGTAATTCCCATTTTTTTGGAGTATTTAACAAGTGTATCTTGTCCTAGAAAAAGATGAGTTTTAATAGCGTATATATTATCTGAATAACTAATTGCTAAAGCCATTGTTATATCATCGTTAGGATATATGTTTCCATAATTGCTAGGGGAGTATGAAAGACCATTATCTAGCGTAAAAGTTGTTGGCTTACTTAAAAAGGTAGAAGATGCAGTTAATCCGTTTTCCAAAGCAGCATAATAAAGTAAAGGCTTCATCGTTGAACCTACTTGTCTTTTGGATTGAACTGCTCTATTATATTGTGATTTCGAGTAGTCTTTTCCTCCGGCAAGAGCGATTATTTCTCCATTATTAGGGTACATCATAACTGCGGACACTTGCATTTCGCCCTTTCCTTCCAAATTAGTTTGAATGCTTTCTTCTAATTTGGTTTGTGCTTCTACATCAAGGCTAGTGTATATTTTAAGCCCTTCTTGTCTAATTGTATTATCACTAACTATCTTAAGTGATCCGAGCTCACGAATTACAGCATCTTGATAATACATAATTGTTGATAAATTAAGATTTTCTTTTTTTCCATGGTAAGTTAGTTTAACATTTAAAGTATCGTCCATTGTCTTTTTTGAAATTATTCCATTATTAACCATTGCTTGTAATATTTGTTTTTGCCTTTTTTTTGCAGCTGTTTCATCATTTAAAGGAGAATAATTATTAGGAGACTTAGGTATTCCTGCTAACATTGTACTTTCTGCTAGATTAAGATCTTTGGCGGATTTGTTAAAATAATATAAGGCTGCGTTTTCTATTCCTAAAATTCCATTACCATAATTAATTGTGTTCAAGTATCCTTCTAATATTTCATCCTTGGAGTATTGTGTTTCTAGTTTGAAAGCATACCATGCTTCTTTTATTTTTCTTTCCCATGTTTTATCAAAGGTTAAAAATAAATTTCTTGCATATTGTTGCGTAATGGTTGAGGCACCTTCTTTTAAATCTTTTGATTTAATATTTACAATTGTCGATTTGATGATCCTAGGAATATCAAACCCTGGATGATTATAAAAATTTTTATCTTCAGAGTATATTGTTGCATTTATTAAGTGTTTTGATATATCCTTTAATTTTATCCATTTTTTAGTGCCATTATTACCTTCATAGAAGCTTTTTCCGGCCGTATCATACATATATATACTATTAGAGTTTTCAATGTCTATTTTACTGCCATATTTAGCACATACGAATAATGCGCTATAACAAACGCAAAATATAAGCATTAAGGCAATTAATACTTTGGAAATTATTTTAATTTTTTTCATTTAATCGCCTTCTTTCTAATTTTAGTATTGGTAAAAATAAGTAAAATATAAGTATTTTGTTGACCTTTTTTCTTTTCTATGCTATATTGACACTAGAAAAATTTTAAAGGTGTTTTTATGTCTAAAATCATTATTAATTCAAGTGTTTTTTCTAAAGATGAAAAAGAGCGATTAACTAATATAAAAGCAATATTAAAAGATGGCAAAATAAATTATAAAAAAGATAATGTAACTGTTAGTATTACTATATTAAATGGTAAGATTATTTTATTAAGGGAAAATGATGACATGAAACTTTCTTTGGAATTTGAAAAGAATAAGACTTTAACTACGAAATACGTAATTAAGGATTTGGGTTTAGAAATGAAAGTAGACGTTAAAACAAAAAAATTACTTATCAATAATAATAGTTTTGAAATAGAATATGAATTATTTATAAATGATGAGTTTAGCGATACTTTTAATTACAGCGTAGAATGGAGCGAATGTAAATGAATATAAAACAAAAGATAAAAGAAATTATAGAAAATGCTTTAAAAGAACTTTCTATAGATTTTGATACTGATAAAATAGTTGTAGAAGTACCAAAAAATCGTGATAATGGAGATTTTTCTAGTAATGTTGCAATGCAATTAGCTAAAGTATTAGAAGATAACCCAAGAAATATTGCAAATAGGTTAGCATCAGTTATTTCTCAAAATGATAAAATTGAAAAAATAGATATAGCAATGCCAGGTTTTATTAATATTTATTTAAAAGATGAATATGTTTTAAGCGGTATAGAAAATATCTTAAAAGAAGAAGATAATTATGGTAAAAGCATAATTGGTAATAATGAAAAAGTAAATATTGAATTTGTTAGTGCAAACCCAACTGGCATTTTGCATTTAGGTACTGCTCGTGGTGCAGCTTATGGCTCTAACTTAGCTAACATTATGTCTTTCGCAGGCTTTGATGTTACTAAAGAGTACTACATAAACGATGCTGGAAATCAAATAAATAACTTAGGAATATCTGTTAAAGAAAGATATAAGGGTTTATGTGGAAAAGAAGAAAACATGCCAGAAGATGGTTATTATGGTAGTGAAATAATTGATATTGCCAAAAGTATAAAAGATAAATATGATGATAAAAAATTAGAAGAAGATATAGAATTTTTTAAGGAAATAGCAGTTGATTACCTTCTTAATATAATTAAGACAGATTTATCTAACTTTGGAGTTACTTTTGACGTATGGACTAGTGAGAAATCCATTCGTGCTAAAGGCCGCATTGAAGAGTCTTTAAAAATACTGGATGAAAAGGGATTAGTATTTGAGCAAGATAATGCCAAATGGCTTAAAACCACTATTTATGGTGATGATAAAGACCGTGTTTTAGTTAAATCAGACGGAAGTCTAACTTATTTGGTACCAGACATTGCATATCATCTAGATAAATTTGATAGGGGGTTTGATTCCTTAGTAGACGTATTTGGCGCAGATCATCATAGTTATGTATCGAGACTTAAAGCTAGTATTGAAGCATTAGGTTATGATAAAGATAAATTAGAGGTTAGACTTCTTCAAATGGTAAGACTTCTTCGTGATGGGGAAATTGTTAAGATGAGTAAGCGTACCGGAGGCAATATTACTATTTCCGAATTAGTAAAAGAAATAGGTGTTGATGCTGCACGATATTTCTTTGCCACAAGAAGCCTAGATGGTCAAATGGATTTTGATATAAATTTAGCGGTTAAAAAATCTAACGATAATCCATTCTTCTACGTTGGATATGCTCACGCTAGAATATCATCAATTCTAAAAGAAGCTAAAGAAAAAGGTTTATCTATTAATACTGATATAAAACATATGATTGATGCTGATTCAAAGGTGTTATTACTTAAGGTTTATGAGTTTACCAGTGTAGTGGAAAGTGCGGCATTAAAAAAAGAACCACATTTAATTACAAATTATGTGTATGAAATAGCTAGTATGTTCCATAATTATTATGGAAAACATAGAATATTAACTGATGATAAGGTTATTTCATCAGAAATGTTAGGTTTAATAAAAACCGTACAAATAACAATAAAAAACGCGTTAAAACTTATTGGTGTTAGTGCACCTGATAAAATGTAGGAGGAATTAAAATGAACGTAAGACAAATGCCTTTAGAGGAATTAGAGCTATTATCTTATACTGATATAGCGTATGAACTTCTTAAGTTAGATAAAAAAACTAAAACAACTCCTGTTTTATTTGGAGAAGTATGTAAATTATTAGAAATAAGCGATGATACGATGTTTGATTTGATAGGTGATTTTTACACCACTTTAACAACTGATAAAAGATTTATTTTGCTTGATAATGCAGAATGGGATTTAAAAGAATTTCATGCGATAAAACCGATTGTTGATGAAGAAGATGATGATGTCATGGAAGAACAAGAGGAAGAAGACGAACCAGAAGGTATAGAAGATGATGCAGTAGTATCAGTTGAAGATGATTTTGATGATACTGGTGAAATGGATGATTTAGAAGATTTAGCAATAGTAAGCGAAGAGGAATTAGAGGAATAATATGTTTGATAGACTAGAGGATATAAGAAAAAGAAACGAATTTATAACCGAAGAATTAACTAAACCAGAGGTTATAAGTGATGTTGCTAAAACTACTCTTCTTGCAAAAGAACAATCTGACTTATCGGAAATAATTGAGTGTTATAATGCTTATTTAAAAGCTAAAAGTGATTATGAGGAAGCAAAAACTCTTGCAAGTGATCCAGAATTAGGTGAGTTTGCAAAAGAAGAGGAAATGCGACAAGAAGAAAGACAGAAAGAATTAAAAAAAGAATTAGAAATATTGCTTTTACCAAAAGATCCAAACGATGGAAAGAACATAATCATAGAAATAAGAGGAGCAGCTGGCGGAGATGAAGCAAATCTTTTTGCGGGAGACCTTTATGATATGTACGTTAAATATGCTGAATCTCAAGGGTTTAAGATTGAAAACTTAGGAAGTACAGCAGGAACAAGTGGTGGATTTTCTGAAATATCATTTATGGTAAAAGGAAAAGGTGCGTATTCTAAATTAAAGTACGAATCAGGGGCTCACCGGGTACAAAGAGTACCAGCAACAGAATCCCAGGGTAGGGTACATACTTCTACCGCAACGGTACTTGTTATGCCTGAGATAGATGATGTTGATTACAAACTTGATATGAGTGATATAAGAATAGATATTACTAGGTCTTCTGGTTGCGGAGGCCAAGGTGTAAACACAACTGATTCAGCTGTTAGACTTACTCATATACCAACTGGTATAGTCGTTTACTCTCAAACTGAACGTTCTCAAATAAAAAATAAAGAAATGGGAATGAAAATATTACAATCAAGGGTTTATGATTTGATGATGAGGAAACAAGAGGAAGAAGTCGGTGCAGAAAGAAGAAGTAAGATTGGTACTGGTGATAGATCAGAAAAAATAAGAACTTATAATTATCCGCAAAATAGGGTAACTGACCATCGTATTGGCTATACTACTAATTCTTTAGATAGAGTAATGAATGGAAAATTAGAGGATATAATTGAAGCTTTGATAACAGAAGATCAAAGAAGAAAACTAGCGGGAGAATAAAATTCCGCTGTTTTTAAATTAGAAGAGGTGATTAAGATAAAATACTTAAGACCAAATTATAATGAAAGTATAGTAAACGTTGTAAATTCTGTTGAAAGGTATTTTAACGTGAAAGAAAGCCATCCAACACTTAAATATTTAGATGATTTTCTTTTAAGGAGTAATTGTAAAAATGTAGTTTTGGTTTTATTTGATGGGTTAGGATATAATATTTTAAAAAAGAATAAAGATGTTTGCCCATTTTTAAATAAATATTTAAAAAGGAGCGTTTCTTCTGTTTTTCCAACTACTACCATGGCCGCTAGAACATCTATTGAATCTGGATTAAACCCAGTAGAGCATGGTTGGATGGGATGGGACATGTATTTTAAAGATTTTGATAAAGTAATAACATTAACTAAGAATGTTATTAAGGGGACTAATCAAAAACCTGCTGATTATCATGTTGCAAGGACTCTTTTAAAGTATGAATCAATAACCCAAAAAATAAATAAAATAGATAATTGTTATGCTGAAAAACTAACTATTTATAGTAATCATCCGGCAGAAAAGCTAAATAGACTTACAAGAAAAATAAAAAAAATAACAAAGAGAAAAGAAAAAACTTATACATATGTTTATTATAATGAGCCTGATCATTCGATGCATAACACGGGAACAGAGTCTAAAGAAACTAAAAAATATTTAAAAAAAATAGATAAGTGGTTTTCTAAATTGTGTAGTAAATTAAAGGATACAACCATTATAGCAATCGCGGATCATGGACATATAAACACTAGTTATGTTACTTTAGAACAATACCCAAACATTATGAAAATGATTGACGGCGATGTTTCAATAGATAATAGAGCTTGTTCTTTCAGAATAAAAAAGGAGTATAAAAAAGAGTTTGGTTATGCTATAAAAAAGATTTTAAAAAATGATTTTATATATTATACAAAAGAAGATATGATAAAAGAAAAATTATATGGAAATGGAATAGAAAATAAATATTATAGGGAAGGGTTAGGAGATTATTTTGCGATTGGAATTAGTGATGTTTCAATAAGGCAGTTTTTCAAAACAAAAACTCATGCTTCATCCCATTCGGGACTAACGGAAGATGAAGTGCTTGTTCCCTTGATTTTATATTCAAAAAAGGATAGTTAAAATGAATAAACAAATACAATATTTAAAACGTTATTATAAAGGTAATATAGAAGAAGGAATAAAAAGATTACAAAATAGTGAGCCAGTTCAATACATAGTTGGAAATGTTGATTTTTATGGATATGAATTAAACGTTAATAAAAACGTGCTTATTCCAAGACGTGAAACAGAAGAGTTAGTAGAAGAAGTAATAAAACGTTCTAAATCATTTAATAAACCAGTGATAATAGATGTTGGAACTGGAAGTGGGGCAATTGCCATTAGTTTATCAAATGAGCTTAAAAGCCATGTTTATGCTTCTGATATAAGTGATAAAGCATTAGAAGTTGCAAAGATAAATTGTGTTAATAATAAATCTTTAGTAACTTTCTTAAAAGGGGATATGTTAAAACCATATGTAGAAAATAATATTAAAGTGGATATTATAGTTAGTAATCCACCATATATTAAAGAACATGAACAAATAGAAGATATTGTAAAAAATAATGAACCAACCATTGCTTTGTATGCAAAAAATAATGGATTAGAGTTTTATGAAAGCATATTAAAAGATGCTAATAAAGTGCTTAATGATAAATATTTAATAGCATTTGAAATAGGGGAAACGTTGGGTGAAGATATTAAAGCATTGGCATTAAAATACTTAGGGAACGTAAATGTAGAAATAAAAAAGGATTTGTCAGATAAAAATAGGTTTATTTTTGTATATAATTATTAAAAGTCACTCACTAAATAATAGAGGGTGATTTTTAAATGAAAAAATTAATAATTATTATATTATCGTGTTTATCACTATATATGTTTTTTAATAAAGTCAATGAAAAAGAAGTGGTAAAAATACCAGATTCTGCAATAAGATTTAGGGTTTTGGCTAATAGTAATTCCCCAAGGGATCAAAAAATAAAAGAGGATGTACGAAATAGAATGCAAAATGAACTTTATAATCTTTTGAAAAGTACTAGCGATATTAATGCGGCTAGGGTGTTAATAAATGATAAGATTACTTATTTTAATGATATTGTAGCAGAAGAGATTAAGGATGCTGGCTATTCATACACCATTGATTATGGTATGCATCATTTTCCAAGTAAAGTTTATAAAGGAATTACCTATGAGGCAGGAGAATATGAATCTTTATTGGTGACTTTAGGGGAAGGCCAAGGTGATAATTGGTGGTGCGTTTTATTTCCGCCACTTTGCTTACTAGAAGCAGAAGAAACATCTGATACTAACGAAGTAGAATATAAATCCTTTATAAAAGAGCTAATTGAAAAATATTTTTAGTTTAATAGTAATAATATAATGTAGGAAGGTGATTTCATATCGCAAGCATTATATTAATAGCCGTAAGTCTTAGCATGGATGCGTTTGCCCTTTCCTTATCATATGGAATAAAAAACGTTAGTATAAAAAATGTTATAATAACCGCTCTAACAGTTGGTATATTTCACTTTTTTATGCCATTATTAGGAAGTTTTATTGGAACCCCATTATTTGAATACACGATAATCAGGCCGAGATTTGTTTTGTTTTTAGTTTTTTTATTACTTTCAATTGATATGTTTGTTCAATTTTTTGAGGAAAAGCCTAAAATACGAGATTTAAATGTTATTGGAACGCTTTTTTTTGCATTGTCAGTAAGCTTTGATAGTCTTTCGGTTGGGCTAGGCCTTAAGTATATCTATGATAATATTTTAACAGCATTATTATCTTTTTGTACTATAAGTGCTATTTTTACTACTTTAGGTTTCTTTCTTGGTAAAAAATTATCAGAAAAAATAGGTAAGTATTCGTTTTTAGCTGGAAGTATTAGTTTATTTCTTTATTCTATATGGATATTGACAAAATAATAAAATAGTGCTATCATATACGGCATTCAAACAAAAGGGGGGAGATTTGAATGGAACATAGAAAAACTTATGAGCAAACACACAAAAAGCAAAAAAGTACAACGGCAGCATTTGTGTCACTTGCGGTAGCAGGGGCTTTATTGCTTGGTGGTACTAAGGTTGGAAGTATGATTTTTAAAAATAAAGATAAAGATGTTCCTACAACTACTAAACCAGAAACAACCATGGTTACTCCAGAGTCTACGGAGTTAGTTTTAACTGAGGATTTTGATATTAATAATCCTGAAGCGGTATCTAAAAGAGCACAGGATATATATAATTTATCTGAGAAAAAAATTAGTGTGTTTGATATTCAAAACTCAATATACGTATTAAATGAGATGTATGATAAAATAAAATATCCAGAAGTCTCAAAAACTGATGATCAAAAATTTGAATATTTACAACAATTAGCATTAGTATTAGGTGCTACATTAGATGATTATTTAGCAGATTATGTTGTTACAATGGATCAGATACTAGATGAAAAAATAAGTGAGCCTATTTTTGCTGGGACTACTAACTCTGTTCCATGTGCTTATATGTGGATGCCAGCTAGTTGTGAGGCAAAAAAAACTGCTATAGAAATTGCTAAAGTTTATTATGAACAACGTGCTAACATAAGAGATAATAACTTAGCGGCAATGACAATTACTGCTAATGATTATTATGATTTGTATTCTAAAGCAAAGGATATTAAGTTCAAAACTGGTGATAAAATCTTAGTATTTAAGCAATTTAGTTCAATAAATCCAATCTTTACTACTTTATTAAGTAAGGAACAAGCAAGAGATTTAGATGATGCTTTAGGTGTTATAACAACTTCTACAAATAAATTATTTAGCTCAGCTTCTGAGAATTTAGATTTATCTCAAAAGTTAAAAGATGGTCTTGAAAACGGAAATTTTGGAAAAAGTATTACTAAATTAGAAGAAAAGTATGTGATTTCTGATAGGCAGGATGCTGAATCGAGAATAGAGACTATTGCTTCGGAAATAACGACTATAGTAGATAATGGTGGAACCCCTGCTGGCGGTTCAGATGGTAAACAAGAAGTAATTGATAATGGTACTACAAATGTTAGTACAAGCGAATTTGTTGTTGATGTACCAAACGAAGGAACTTCGGAGATTACTGTTCCTGGTGGTGACGTTGTAGAAGAACATACTACTGAGTCAGTAACGGCACCTTCTATGACTGAAACAACAACTTATATTGATGCTGATGATGATATCCCTGTGATGGATGATAAAGAATTTTTTGCAGAAGCCACTGATGAAGATATAGAAGATTATAAAAAATCTCCTTTTGAGTCAATTGGTTATGGCATGATGGGCGTAGGATCATTAGGCGCAGTATTTTCTAAAAAAAGAAAAAAATAGTAAAGAATGTATACACTAGAGGCGTAAACTCTAGTGTTTTTCTTTGACTATAAGGTTTAAATATACTAAAATTAAATAAGAGGATGATAACATGATAGTAAATAGTAAAAAACTTTTTTTGAGTGCTTTAAAGGATGGTTATGCTATCCCTGCTTATAACATAAATAACCTAGAATGGACAAAATATATTTTAGAAGCTTGTAGTGAGGATAAAAGCCCTGTCATCTTGGCGGTTACTCCTTCTTCTATCAATTATTTTGGTGGGTACCAAGTAGTGGTAAATATGGTTAGTTCTTTAATAAATACTCTGGATATAAAAATTCCGGTTGTTTTACATCTTGATCATGCAAACGATTTCTTGTCTTGCAAAAAAGCGATAGATGCTGGTTTTACATCGGTAATGATAGATGCTTCACAAATGGATTTTGAAGAAAACGTTAAGGTTACTAGTGAAGTGGTGAATTACGCAAAGAATAAGGATGTGAGTGTAGAAGCTGAACTTGGAAGTTTGGGAGACGATGATAATTCTAGTTTTTCGTACGCGTATTCAGATTTGGAACAAAGCCGAGAATTTGTGTTTAGAACTGGTATTGATTCATTTGCCCCTGCGATAGGAAACGTACATGGATTTTATAAGGGCAATGAAAAAATTGATTTTGAACTTTTAGGAGCATTATGTAAATCCGTTAGGGTACCATTAGTTCTTCATGGTGCTTCTGGGCTTGATGATAACAAACTTCGTACCGCGGTTTTTTGTGGTGTTACGAAGGTTAATATTAATACTGACTTAATGTATGCTTGGTCTTCTGAAATTAAAAGATTCTTAAAGAATAATAAGGAAGCTTACGATCCTAGGAAAATAATTTCCTCTGGAGAATTTGCTATAAAAAAGGTTATTCATTATAAAAATAATATAATTGGTAGTAAAAATAAATTATAACCAGGGCAAATTAATCACCCTTTTTGTAAAAAACAATAAAATAAAGTAGTAGATATGGAGGAGTAATATGCATAGGATAATAATCGAAGGTGGCAAAGAATTAAGCGGAGAAGTAAAAATTAGTGGTTCGAAAAATAGTGCTGTAGCGCTTGTGCCAGCGGCTGTTTTATGTGATGAAGAAGTAACCATTGCTAACGTACCTAATATTTCTGATATTGAAGCTTTAGACGAAATCTTAAATTTTTTAGGAGCAAAGGTTACGAGAAAAGAAGATATAATAAAAATAGATTCGAAGGATGTTGAAAACAAGCTTATTCCAGAAAAGATAACTAAAAAATTGAGGGCTTCTTATTATTTTATGGGAGCGCTTCTAAGTAGGTTTAAAAAAGTGGAAATGTATTTTCCTGGAGGATGCTCAATAGGTGCCAGACCAATAAATCTTCATTTAAAAGGTTTTGAAGCTATGGGAGCAAAAGTAATAGAGAACGATAATTTATTTACTATTACTGCTGATAATTTAAAGGGTGCAAAGATAAACTTGGATTTTGCATCGGTAGGAGCTACCATTAATCTTATGTTAGCAGCGGTCAAAGCGGATGGGACCACGATTATTTCTAATGCCGCAAAAGAGCCACACATTGTTAATGTCGCAACATTTTTAAATAATATGGGTGCTAAAATAAGCGGTGCTGGGACAAGCGAAATTAAAATTATTGGGGTAAAGCATTTACATTCGTGTTTTCATGAAGTTGTTCCAGATTATATAGAAACAGGCACATATATGATTTTGGCAAGCGCTATAGGAAAAGATATGATGATAACTAATATAATTCCAGATCATGTTGAATCTTTAATATCAAAATTAGATGACATGGGAGTTCCTATGCAAATAGGAATAGATTTTGTAAAGATAAGTGCCCCATCTAAATTAAAACAAGCGAACATTAAAACTCAGGTTTATCCAGGTTTTCCTACTGATTTGCAGCAACCGATGGCAACCCTTTTAACCCAAGCTAATGGCAAGTCAATTATAAATGAAACTATTTGGGAAAACAGGTTTTTAAATTTATTAGAGTTAAATAAAATGGGAGCAACTACAGAAACGTTAACAAATTCTAAGGCGGTAATAATTGGTCCCACGACACTAAAAGGCAAAAAGGTTAAAGCTACTGATTTAAGAGCTGGCGCATCACTTGTTATTGCGGGATTAATAGCGTCTGGCAAAACAATTATTGAAAACGCTGATTACATATTAAGAGGCTATGAAAATATAATAGAAAAACTTAGGCTAATAGGTGCTAAAATAAGTCTTGAAGAAATAGAATAGTATTGTTATAAATACTATTTTATTTTGGGGTGAAAAACTTGAAAAGAAGATACAAGCTTTTAATTGGTTTTATAATTAGTGGAATTATTTTACTTGCAATTTTTTTTATAACTAAAGATAGAAAAGTTTATTATTTATCCTTAGGTGATTCTCTTGCAGCGGGGCAAACACCTTATAATACGATAGAACAAAGCTATGGAGATTATATTGCCGATTATTTAAAAGATAAGGAAATATTAGAGTTTTATACGAAAAAATTTTCTAAAAGTGGTTATCGAAGCATAGATTTATTAAGTGACATGAAAACTAATAAAGAAATAGAAGTAGATGGTAAAAAGATAACTATTAAAAATGCTCTTATAAAAGCAGATTTAGTTACCGTAAGTATTGGAGCAAATGATTTGTTTTATAAACTTAACGTTGGAAACGAATTTGATATGAATGAGTTTGATGATATTTATACATATGTTGATGAAACGATATTTGATGTTGATAAACTTCTTTTTGAACTTAGAAAATCTTGTAAGGAACAGATAATGGTTTTTGGTTTTTATAACCCGTTTACTAATTTTTCGAAATCGCTTTCTGATACGGTGGAGCCAGTTATTTTATATGCGAATAAAAAAATGGAAAACATTGTAAAAAAGTATGATATGACCTACGTTGATATCCATGATACATTTTTAGCAAATGATAATTATCTTCCAAGTGTACTTGAAATTCATCCTACCAAGGATGGCTATCGTGCAATGGCAAAAAGTGCAATAAAACTCATTAATCAAAAAATACTTGCAAAATAAGTTAACTATTGTTATAATATAGGAGATTTTATATCTATGACTTGAATTTAAGTCATGGCGAAAGGAGCTAGAAAGTATGCCAAAAAAAGAAAGTATTTATAAAACTTCAACTGTTACATGTACTTGTGGAGCTACGTTTGAAACAAAATCGATTAACGATAAAATACACGTGGAAGTTTGTTCGAAATGTCATCCATATTACACTGGTCAAGCTACTATGCAATCTAAGACTGGTAGAGCAGAAAAGTTTAACAAGAAATATGGTTTAAACAATAATACTGACGCACAAACAAACGCATAGTATTTTAAACCTAAATTAGATTAAATATATTGACAGTAAACACGAAAAAGTGTTATATTATTAAAGCTGATTAATTAAGTCTTGCTTTTTAGTAAGGCTTAAAAATATATCAAAAAAGAAACACCAGGTAGTGTGTTAAGAAAGGAGTAGAAAATATGCCTACAATCAATCAAATTCTTCGTCATGGAAGAAAAAACAAGAAGCGTAAGCCAAAAGCACCAGTTTTACTTGTTAGAACTAATACTCTAAAAAAGAAAAACTTGCCTGCTAATTCTCCACAAAAGCGTGGGGTATGTACTCGTGTTGGAACGATGACACCAAAGAAACCAAACTCTGCATTACGTAAGTATGCCCGTGTTCGTTTAAGTAATGGTTATGAGGTAACGGCTTATATTCCAGGACAAGGACATAATTTACAAGAGCACAGCGTTGTGTTGATACGTGGTGGTCGTGTAAAAGACCTTATCGGTGTGCGTTATCACATCATTCGTGGTACTTTAGATACTCAAGGCGTTGCAGACAGAAAGCAAGCAAGATCTAAGTACGGGGCAAAAAAACCTAAAAAATAATTAAAGTAAAAATATAAAAGGAGGACAATATATGCGTAAAAGACGTGCTGTAAAAAGAGACGTATTACCAGATCCAGTCTATAATTCAAAAGTAATTACAAAATTAATTAATCAAATTATGCTAGATGGTAAACGTGGTAAAGCAGAAACTATCGTTTATGATGCGTTTGATATGATCCATGAAAGAACTGGGGAAAACGCAAATGACGTATTTAAAAAAGCTATGGAAAACGTAACTCCAGCATTGGAAGTTAAAGCTCGTCGTGTTGGTGGTGCAAACTATCAAGTTCCAGTTGAAGTTAAACCAGATAGAGCACAAGCTTTAGCACTTCGTTGGATCGTTAATGCTACCCGTTCACGTGGTGGTAAAACTATGGCTGAAAAATTAGCAAATGAACTTATAGATGCTTCAAATGGAACTGGAGCAGCTGTTAAGAAAAAAGATGATACTCACAGAATGGCAGAAGCTAATAAAGCGTTTGCACATTATCGTTGGTAGGAAAGGATTAGTATATGGCTCGTGAATATTCATTAGAAAACACTCGTAACATTGGTATTATGGCTCACGTTGATGCCGGAAAAACCACATGTACAGAGCGTGTTTTGTTCCATACTCATAAGATCCATAAAATAGGTGAAACACATGATGGTGAATCACAAATGGACTGGATGGAGCAAGAAAAAGAACGTGGTATTACCATTACTTCTGCTGCAACTACTGCATTCTGGAAGGGTAATCGCCTTAATATTATTGATACTCCAGGTCACGTAGATTTTACCATTGAAGTTACTAGGTCACTTAGAGTATTAGATGGTGCTGTAACCGTTCTTGACTCACAAAATGGTGTTGAACCACAAACCGAAAACGTATGGCGTCAAGCAACTGATATGCACGTTCCAAGACTTGTTTTCTCTAACAAGATGGATAAGATGGGTGCTGACTTTGCTGCTAGTGTTGAGTCAATTAAATCAAGACTTGGTGTTAAAGCAACAGCAATACAGTGGCCAATTGGTGCTGAATCTGATTTTAATGGTATCATTGACTTAGTTACCATGAAGGCTTATAAATATGATGGTAAACCAGAGGAAAATGCTATTGAAATCGAAATACCAGCTGACTTAAAAGCTATAGCAGAAGAAAAGAGAATTGCTATGATTGAAGATGCGGCTGAGTTTGATGAAGAATTAATGGAAAAATATTTAGAAGGTGCTGAAATAAGTATAGACTTAATTAAGAGAGCAATTAGAAAAGGTGTTCTTGAAGTTAAGATGTTCCCAGTTATGTGTGGTACTGCACTTGGTAACATTGGTGTTAAATTAATGCTAGATGCAGTTATCGATTACTTACCAGCTCCAACTGATATTCCTGCAATCAAAGGTCATGATGCAAATGATAATGAAATTGAAAAACACGCATCAGATAACGAACCTTTTGCAGCGTTAGCATTCAAAATCATGACTGACCCATTCGTAGGAAGATTATCGTTCTTCCGCGTATACTCTGGAACGTTAAAGAGTGGTTCATACGTACTTAACGCAAACAAAGGAGTTAAGGAAAGGGTTGGTAGAATACTTCAAATGCATGCTAACAACCGTACTGAAATATCTGAAGTTTATGCTGGTGATATAGCTGCTGCAGTAGGACTTAAGAACACTACAACAGGTGATACTTTATGTGATGAAAAACATCCAGTAATATTAGAAAAAATGGTTATCCCTGAACCAGTTATCTCAATTGCAATTGAACCAAAGAGTAAGGGAGACCAAGAAAAGATGTCTACGGCATTACAAAAATTAGCCGAAGAAGATCCTACATTTAGAGCAGAAACTGATCAAGAATCTGGTCAAACTGTTATCTCTGGTATGGGTGAACTTCACTTAGACGTATTAGTAGATAGAATGAGAAGAGAATTTGGTGTTGAAGCAAACATTGGTAAACCACAAGTTGCTTACCGTGAAACTTTAACCCAAGCTGGCGATTGTGAAGGTAAATATATTAAACAATCTGGTGGTCGTGGTCAATACGGTCATGTATGGGTTAAATTTGAACCTAATAAAGATCAAGGATATGAATTTGTTGATGCAATCGTTGGTGGTGTTGTTCCTCGTGAATACATTCCAGTAGTAGACAAAGGATTACAAGAGGCTTTAAAAACAGGTGTTCTTGCAGGATATCCTATGATTGATGTTAAAGCAACATTATTTGATGGTTCATACCATGATGTTGACTCTAACGAAATGGCATTTAAGGTAGCTGCATCGTTAGCACTTAAAGAGGCTAAGAAAAACTGTAAACCAGTTCTTCTTGAACCAATAATGAAAGTGGATATAACCGTACCAGATGAATACATGGGTAACGTAATGGGAGATATCACATCTCGTCGTGGTCGTCCAATGGGTCAGGAATCTGTTGGTAACGCACTTAAGATTAGCGCTTACGTACCATTATCTGAAATGTTTGGTTATGCTACATCATTAAGATCAAACACTCAAGGTCGTGGAACATTTATTATGTTCTTTGATCACTACGAAGAAGTACCAAAGAGTATTTCTGAGGACATCATTAAGAAAAATGGTGCTCAATAATAAATAATCCTAAGGGAAAATACTTGATATTTTCCCTTAGATTAGATAAAATAGATATGTAATTTATATAGGGAGGAAAATTAATATGGCAAAAGAAAAATTTGATCGTTCTAAACCACACGTTAATATTGGTACCATCGGACACGTTGACCATGGTAAAACAACATTAACTGCTGCGATCACAAAAAGATTAGCTGAAAAAGGACAAGCAAAATTCGAAGACTATGCAGACATCGATAAAGCGCCTGAGGAAAGAGAACGTGGTATAACTATAAATACTGCTCACGTTGAGTATGAAACTGACAAGCGTCACTATGCTCACGTTGACTGCCCAGGACATGCTGACTATGTTAAAAACATGATCACTGGTGCTGCTCAAATGGATGGTGCAATCCTAGTTTTAGCTGCAACAGACGGACCAATGGCTCAAACTCGTGAACACATCTTACTTGCTCGTCAAGTTGGAGTACCAAGAATGGTTGTATTCATGAACAAATGTGACATGGTTGATGATCCTGAAATGTTAGACTTAGTTGAAATGGACGTTCGTGAATTATTAAATAAGTACGGATTTGAAGGAGATACTACTCCAGTTATCAAAGGATCTGCTTTAAAAGCACTTGAAGGTGATCCAGAATATGCTAAGAAGATTGATGAATTAATGGATGCTGTTGATGAATGGATTCCAACTCCAGAAAGAGACAACTCAAAACCATTCTTAATGTCAATCGAAGATGTATTTACTATTACAGGTCGTGGAACAGTTGTTACAGGACGTGTTGAACGTGGTCAATTAAAGTTAAATGACGAAGTTGAAATTGTTGGGTTAAAAGAAACTCAAAAAACAGTTGTTACTGGTATCGAAATGTTCCGTAAACAACTAGACTATGCTGAAGCAGGAGATAACGCTGGTGTATTATTACGTGGTATTTCTCGTGAACAAGTACAACGTGGTCAAGTTCTTGCTAAACCAGGATCAGTTACACCACATACTAAATTTGAGGGTCAAGTTTATGTATTAAGCAAAGAAGAAGGCGGACGTCATACTCCATTCTTCTCAAACTACAGACCACAATTCTATTTCAGAACTACTGACGTAACAGGTGTTGTTACATTACCAGAAGGAACTGAAATGGTTATGCCTGGTGATAACGTTACTATGTCAGTTGAGTTAATTGCTCCAATCGCACTTGAAAATGGTACTAAGTTCTCTATCCGTGAAGGTGGACGTACTGTTGGTGCTGGTGTTGTTACTAAGATTGATGCTTAATTATAGTAAATAAAAAGACATTCAAATGAATGTCTTTTTTTCATTCTTTAAAGAATGAAAAAAAGAGCTAAAATTTTAGCTCTTTTAAATTGGAGTATTTAACCAATTTAATATTGGGTTTAATTTATTTCCGGTGTAATATGCTTTTTTATTAATTACTAAGTCAAACTCTCCAACGTATTCTACAATTTTATTTGATAGTTCTCTTTTTAATAAATTATCATATTTATTATTAAACTCACCAGTCATTCCATTGAAATCAACGATTTCATAACCTTGTTTTGCAAATTCTTGCATCAATTGCCACCTAAGTAAATATTCAGGATACTGTTCTTTAAATTTATCATTTATCCCACTCGCAAAGAATGTTACGGTTTTTCCATATTTAATAACTGCAACACCAGCGATTACTAAACCACTAGGATATTGTTGAAATAAGTTTATTGCTTCTAACATATTTTTTTTATATTTTGAAACCAGTTCATCTGATTTTAATTTTTCATTAATGGTTATTTCTTTATTTGGGTTATTCCAATCTTGAATTTGAGCATTTAATTCGTTATTTCTTTGTTCTTCTTTTTCGTATAATGTTTTACTAGAATTTACGTATGATACGGGTTCTAATTTTGTAAAATATACTTCAAAACCGCCATTTTGCCCAAAAAACTCATAGTAATCCAAGTAGTATTCTAATGGGGGATTGGGTTTGTTTATTATACTAAATAAAAGGTTGATGTCATTTAAGTTCCCTTTATATACTTTATTACCCATTTTAGCGGATTCTGATATTTTTTCTCTTGCTTCTTTTGATATTGAATTGTATAGGGATATTATGTTGTTATTAAGGGTAGTAATAGAGTTCCACCTTGGTTTACTAGCCTCCATATTGTTATTATATCCCATGTGTATGTATCCTAGAGTTTGTAACTTTTGGATAAAGCTAGAGTTATTTTCTCCATTTAATTTTTCACTACCATCTATATTATGTTCTTTATATATGATTAATGGGTCAACTTTAAGGTATGTAAAGCTACGTTTGGATAAAAAGTCTTTTAAACTATTAGTAAATTCATTTACTAATGCTTCGTTATTCCAATCAATTAAAAAACCGCGTGGAGCATATCCCATTTTTCTTTTGTTATTTTTTTCATTTTTAACAATCATTAATGTTGCGGCCTTGATTATGTTCATATCATCAACAAGTCCTAAATAATATGAATTATAGCCGTGTTTTGTCATGAACCTGCCATAATTACTTGTTTGGTAAAAGTTATAGTTGGGATGATTAATAGCAAAAGAATCAAATCTGGCTTCATCAAGTAATATAATTTGCATGGACACCCCTCCTATTTATTCTTATACTTTATTATAACTCATAAGTATTAACAAAGTCAATTTACAGGTGTGTATAAAGGGGTTAATTTTTGTGATTTAAAATGTTATAATAATTATATAATTAAGGAGGGTGATATGATGAAGATAACTAATGTAAAAGCAAGAGAAATACTTGATTCGAGAGGCAATCCGACCGTTGAAGTGGATGTAGTGTTAGAAAATGGAATAATGGCGAGAGCAGCTGTTCCGTCAGGTGCTTCTACTGGTGAACGGGAAGCTCTTGAAATGAGAGACAAAGATAAGTTGAGATTTAATGGCAAAGGAGTATTAACCGCGGTTAGAAACGTTAATGAAAAAATAAAACCAGTTGTTGTTGGTATGGATGTTTTTGATCAGTATGGAGTTGATACTGCGATGATAGAACTAGATGGTACAAAAACAAAAAGTAATCTAGGCGCAAATGCTATTCTTGGAGTTTCTATGGCGGTTTTAAAAGCTGCGGCGAAAGCTAAAGGTATGTCTCTTTATAAATACGTAGGTGATGGTAAAACTCTTCCTGTACCTATGATGAACATAATAAATGGTGGTGCACATGCCGATAACAAACTTGATTTTCAAGAATTTATGATAATTCCGCAAAGAAATAACATTCATGAAAGAGTAAGAGTAGGAGCTGAAGTATTTCATGCTTTAAAAAGTGTTTTAAATGAAAGAGGATTATCTACTGGTGTTGGTGATGAGGGTGGTTTTGCACCTGATTTAGAGTCTAATACCGAAGGATTTGAACTTATCATGGAAGCTATTAAAAAGGCTGGATATGAACCAGGTGTAGACGTTAAACTGGGAATAGATGTTGCAGCTTCTGAATTTTACTCTGACGGTAAATATAATTTAGTTGGTGAAGGCAGAAGTCTTACCACAGATGAATTAATCGAATTTTATAAAGAATTAGTAAATAAATATCCAATTATTTCTATTGAAGATCCAGTAGATGAAAATGACTGGGAAGGTTTTTCTAAGATAACAAAAGAATTAGGCGGTAGAGTACAACTTGTAGGTGATGATTTATTTGTTACTAATAAAGAATGTTTACAAAAAGGTATTGATATGAAAGCTGGTAATGCAATTCTTTTAAAAGTTAATCAAATAGGAACTATTACTGAAACTTTAGAAACGATTAAACTAGCTAAAGAAAATGGATATAAAACAATTATTTCTCATAGAAGTGGTGAAACAGAAGATACTACTATTGCTGATTTAGCAGTAGGATTAGACCTAGGGCAAATTAAGACCGGCTCTATGTCTAGAACGGATAGAATTTGTAAATATAATCAATTGATGAGAATTGAAGAGGAACTAGAATAAGGGAGGTTATTACATGTACGAATTTACTAAAAGAGAAGCAAGGGAAAAGTTTAAAAAAACAGATTATGGTAAAAAAACAAATACTTATATTTTAATTAGTTACATATGTTTTTTCTTGGCATTAGCTTTGAGTGTAATACTTACCGTAGTATCGGATAATACTTTTGTGATGTCATTTGACTTAAATAAAATAATAATTGAAGAATTGAGCATGAGTCTTTATAGTTATATATCATATGGTATTTTGTTATTATCTATCATATGTTTAATATATTTTGATGGTAAAAGAGATGGTGCGATTAAATCTTACATGGAAAATAATAAATAGTGTATAATAGTAATTTTATTTGATATTTATAGTATAATGTGTTAAAATAACTATTAGTTAAGGAGGGCTATTTATGCTTACCGTGTTAATGATTATATCTGTTTTACTTATTATTATTGTACTACTTCAAAGTGGCAAAGCAGAAAGTGGTAGTATAATAACCGGTGGTAACGCTGATTTATTTATGAATAGAAAAGAACGTGGCGGAGAATTATTTATTACTAGATTGACTTATGCTTTAGGTATTGCTTTCTTCGTTATATGTATAATAATGGACAGGTAAAGTAAAAAAGACTTGGTTAGAAGTCTTTTTTTGTTTTATAATATAAATGGATAGATAGGAGAAACATATGAAAGATAAGATATTAAACGTATTAAAAAAACAAGATAAAGCTTTTACTGCGTTTGAATTAAAGGATATATTAGGATTTGATACGACAGAGGAAATAAAGAAAATGTTTTCAGTGCTAAATGAACTTGAGGGGAATTTAGAGGTTTATCATACTAATAAAGATAAGTATATGGCTTTTGAGTATAGTCATTTAAAAAAAGGTAAAATATCCGTATCCGAAAAAGGTTTTGGTTTTATCATTATGGAAGATGAAGAAGATATTCACGTTGATGCTAAACATTTAAATGGTGCGGTAGATGGTGATATGGTTATTGCAGAGATAACAAACAAGAATACAGGTGCTAAAAAAGAAGGAAGAGTACTTCGCATTGCTTCTAGAAATTATGGGCCATTAGTTGGAGAATATATATATAATGATGGCAAACCTACGATAAAAGTAAATGATAGAAAGTTTAAACAAACTATAGTGTTAACAAAAGAAAGCACTAAAAACGCAGTAGAAGGTCATATAGTTGTTTCAAACGTAATTAAGGAACTTGGCAATAATGCTGTATTAGCAGAAATAACTACTATCATTGGTCATAAAAATGACGTTGGTGTAGATATAGAAGCTCTTGTGTATAAACATATGTTTTCTCCTAAGTTTCCTGATGAAGTATTAGAAGAACTAAATGATATACCAGATGAAGTTAGAGAAGAAGATAAAGTAGGTAGAAAAGATTTAACTGGTGAGGTTATTTTTACGATTGATGGTGATGATACAAAGGACATAGATGATGCTATCTCTATTAAAAGACTTGATAACGGAAACTATGAATTAGGTGTTCATATTGCAGACGTGTCATACTATGTTAAACCTGGAACCAAACTTTATGATGAAGCATATGAAAGAGGAACTAGTGTATACTTAGTAGATAGAGTAATTCCTATGCTTCCACATAAGTTATCTAATGGAATATGTTCTTTAAATCCAAACGTTGAACGTTTAGCACAAAGTTGTGTGATGGAAATAGATAATAAGGGTAATGTTGTATCCCATGAGATATTTGAAAGTGTTATAAAGTCTAGAATACAAATGACTTATAAAAAGGTTAACAAATGGTTAGATGAAGGTATTACGGAAGTTGGTTATGAACCATATACTGAAAAGCTAACACTTATGAAAGAACTTGCTGATATATTAAGACATAATAGAGAAGCACGTGGTGCGATAGACTTTGAAACGGATGAAGCTAAAATAATCGCTGATGAAACAGGAAAACCAGTAGATGTAATATTAAGAGAACGTGCGTCTGGTGAAATGATGATAGAAGACTTTATGATTGTTGCAAACGAAACGGTTGCATCTCACGTATTTTATATGGAACTTCCTTTTGTATATCGTGTGCACGGAACTCCAAAAGAAGAAAAAGTAAATGACTTTTTAGATTTTGTAAGCTCTTTAGGATATAAAATAACAGGTAAGATAAATATACAGTATCCATCTTCTATTCAAAATATATTAGATCAATTAAAAGATAAGAAAGAATATAAGATATTATCTTCGTTAATGTTAAGGGCAATGCAAAAGGCGGTATACCAACCAGAAAACATAGGTCACTTTGGTCTTGCAAGTAAAATATATACGCATTTTACATCTCCAATTAGAAGGTTTCCGGATACTACGGTTCATAGATTACTTAGGACGTATTTATATGAAAATGACCAATCTAAGAAAACATTGGACTACTTCAGAGAATATTTACCTGTCTTAACAGAGCATGCTTCATTAAAAGAAAGAGATGCCATTGAATGTGAAAGAGAAGTAGAAGATATGAAAATGGCTGAATACATGATGGATCATGTTGGTGAAGAATTTACTGGTATGATAAGTGGTGTAACATCATTTGGTTTATTTGTTCAGATTCCTAATATGATAGAAGGTTTGGTGCACATAAGTGATATATCAGGAGATTATTATAATTACGATGAAAGAACAATGTCTTTAATAGGCCAAAAAAGTAAGAAAAGATATAGAATAGGAGACGAAATAAAGGTAGTTGTGAAATCAGCATCTAAAGAAGAATCATTTATTGATTTTGAAATAAAGAAGGAAAGCAGTGAAGAAGATGGGGGAAAAGAGGAAGAAAAGAAAACTGAAGAAATGGGTTAAAATAACTTTTATAATCTCAATATTAGCTATTATTACATTAGTGAGTATAAGGGTATATAGTGTTATTAAAGATAAAGAAAAAAATAAACCTAGAGATAAAAAAGTAGTTACTAGGGGCCTAAAAAAAGAAGAGGTATCAAACTCCCTTTCTATTGTTATGGTAGGAGATTGTTTAATTCACAGATTTGTTTATACCGATGCTTCAAATGGGGATGGGACTTATTCATTTAGTAAGATGTTTACGGAAGTGGAAAGCTTAATAAAAGGCCATGATCTAGCCTTCTATAATCAAGAAAGTAATATTGGTGGTAAGGCTTTGGGCTTATCTGCTTATCCTAGGTTTAATTCTCCAGAAGAAATTGGAGATGACATGGTAAATCTTGGTTTTAATTTAGTTAGTTTAGCAAATAATCATACCATGGATAAAGGAGAACAAGGCGTAATAAATTCAGTAAAGTTTTGGAAAACTAAGCCAGGAGTTTATTATACTGGCCAGGCTTTATCTAATGAGGATAGAGAAAGTAATATTAAAGTGTTAGAGAAAAATGGTATTAAGTATGCTTTTTTTGCTTACACAACGGTAACTAATGGACTATTACCACCTGCTGGTAAAGAGTATTTAACTAATATTTATTCTAAGGAAAAAGTACAGAAGGATATAGATAAAGTAAAGGATAAGGCAGATTTAATAATTGTTTCTATGCACTGGGGAGAAGAATACACAACCAATCCAAATAACAATCAAAAACAGGTTGCAAAAGAACTAGCTGACATGGGAGTAAACCTTGTGATAGGAAATCATGCCCATAGTATTGAGCCAGTAGAAATGATAGATGATACGCTTGTGTTTTATGCCTTAGGAAACTTTATTTCTGCACAAGATACAAATGATAAGCAAACTGGTGTTATTGTTTCATTAAACATTAATAAAGATAAGGATGGTAAAATAACATTTAATGATATTAAAGCAGATTTAACTTATACATATTTTAAAGGAAGCCGTAATTTCAAAGTATATCCATATACAAAACTTGATAATAGTCTTTTAAATAATTATGAAACATATTATAATAAGTATAAGTCTGTTTTAACCAGATACTCTGATATAGTAGAGGTGAGATAGTGATAGAAATAAAAAATAAAAAAGCTTCTTTTGATTATTTTATAGAAGATACTTATGAATGTGGGATTGTTTTAACTGGTACTGAAATAAAGTCGGTTAGAAAAGGAAGTGCCAATTTAAAAGATAGCTATGCAAGGGTTAAAAATGGTGAAATATTTTTAACTAACATGTTTATATCCACTTATGAAGAAGGTAACCGTTTTAACCATGATGAAAGAAGAGAAAGAAAACTTCTTTTACATAAAAAGGAAATTTATAAGATAAGAGATAAGGTAGAAAAAGAAGGTTATTCGTTAGTTCCAGTTAAGTTATACTTAAAAGAGGGTAAAGCTAAAATATTACTAGGTGTAGCTCGTGGTAAAAAGTTATATGATAAAAGACAGTCAATAAAAGAAAAAGATATTAAAAGAGATTTAGAAAAGATAAAAGCTAGATATTAATCTGGCTTTTTATGTTATAATCAAGGTATAAGGAGGAGTAGGATGAAAAATATAGTGAAAGTGTTTACAGCATTGATAGTTGTTACTTTGCTTTGTGGTTGTGGTGCTGAAGAAAAAGAAAGGATAATAAAATGCATGGCTAGTCAAAGTGATTTAACAAATGGTTACCAAATAAAAGCTGAATATAATATTTATGCTAAAGGTGATGTTGTGAAAAGTGTAAAAACAAAAGAGGTTGTAACAAGTGATCAAGAGGCTATTTTAAATGCTTTTGAGACAACATTAAATTCTACATATGAGACTTATAGTAAAGAATATGGTGGTTATAATTTTGAAATAGTAAAAGATAATAATACGGTAACTTCTAATGTTGAGATTGATTATTCTATAATGGATTTAACTAAATTTGCTAATGATAATAGTGTGTTAAAAAATTACATGAACGATAATAATGAACTTACTGTAGATGGTTTAAAAACCATGTATAAATCATTAGGCGCTACATGTGAAGACTAAAAAAGATTCCTTATTTGGAATCTTTTATTTTGTAACAATTATTGTAGTAGGTATACCACGAGTTCTATGTCTTAATGCTGAATCAACAGGATCGTTTATATAACAATAAGCGTCAGTGCAATCAGATCTATATTTTAGAGCTTCTGCTTTAGGTAAAACCATAACGGTTGACGTTCCTCCATCTAGGTTTGATGCATTAACAGCCCCATAATTACTCATTATTTCGGTTAAATCACCCATATCAGCGCCTTTTGTTCTAGTAGAATTACTATTTACTGCAAGAAGTAGTATTATGCCGTCACTTCTTTGACCAATTGCGGTTCTTGCGGCATATCCCCATCCACCATTACCTTTAATAAAAGACTTTTTACCATTTACTATTAAGAATGGTCCCCAAGATACGCCATCACGGACATTCATACTTTTAGCTTTAGCTGCTGTAGCATTTTTAATTAAAACTAACTTATTATCATAGGTCATACCAATTAGACCGCCAGATTGTGAATCAGATGAATATGTGTTATCTGTTATAACTTTACCGCCTGAAAGTGTAACACCAGTAGGACGTCCTCCAGTCTGGTTACCAGGAGCATTTCCAAAACCACCACCATTAACAGCAAGTATTGCATTATTTTGTTCTGCTATTTTAGTGGCATACTGACCAGTTGTTCCGACACCTCTTGATGTTGCTACTTTAACTTTTGAAGGATCATATACGGCCGCCAAATAAGCCTTTTGGCCATTTACTTCTAGTTCTATTATTTTATAATCTGCATCTTTATCTCTTTGTAATATTTGCTTTTCATATTCGTTAGCATAGGTTTCTTCTTCCATATCAATTAAATCAGTATCAGTTTCTTCATTAACTTCAACCATGTAATTACTATTTATGACTTTGTTTATTTCTTCATCGCTATAAAACCACTGACATATATATTGATGACTCATCGTACTCATAGATGTTGATATAAACCAAGTTCTAAATTTATCATATGGTCCATATAACAAGAATAAGCAAGTGCAAGTACATAATATGTATAATGCTACAATAATATTTAATATTATTTTTTTTATTTTGGCCTTCTTTGTTTTTTGTTTTGTTGTGGTGTTGTGGGTCTGTTGTTTCTCTAGTTGTGTTTTTTTATTATTTATATTTTTTTGGGGCTCTCCCCCCCCCCCCCCCCT
>CANEGO010000003.1 GCA_947427095.1 uncultured Clostridium sp.
TTTTCTTTTTTTCTTTTTCTTAAAATAAATAATCCTACTATTAGCATATATATAAATAATGAAAGTAATATATATACTATATAGTTTATTGGTTTTATTATAAGCTTAGTTGAATGAAGTGATACAATTGTCATACTTCCTAATATGGGTATTAATATTATTGGCAATACCTTGAAACAAAATATTTTTTTATTTTTTTTAGTAGTCTTTTTAATATCATCTAAATTTAAAACTTCAGTTTTATCACTATAATTCATATTATCACCTATTTTAATTATACATAATATGTCAAAAATTAACAATTAAAAATTATAAATATATGCTATAATATGTATGTTATTTATTTATGGGGCTGTTATTGGTTTCGACGGAAAGTATGAATCTATAGTTGCAAGTGGAAGGCACTCCTTACGTGCAAACAAAAATAAATAACAAAACAAATAATTATGCTTTCGCAGCTTGCGCTGCCTAGTCTCTAATAGAGAAAGCGCTTCTTTTTAAGTTTTACTCACGTGCTTTTAAAGAGGCTCATTTTTAGTGAGTTATATTATTTTACTTGTTTAGGGTAAGATAACGAATAATACTAAACTCGTTATTTGATGGGTATGTTAGTTACCTTTATCATTTAATTAAACTTTAATTACTAACTAAACTTGTAGAGGCTATAGTGGACTATTTTTCGGACACGAGTTCGACTCTCGTCAGCTCCACCATTTTGATTTATTTATTCGAATTAATCGAATTTTAATACATAAAATGTTACATGATAATTTATTGATGGGGGTTTTAATGGAAAAAGAGGAATTGAGGAATCAATTGTTTGATAAATATTTTGAAGTAGAAGATGGGATTTTAGCTACTGATTTAGTTGGTAAATTGGCTTTCATACCAGAATTATGGCATGAATTACGTGTTTTATGTGAAAAAAACATTAGATGCTTTGGTCCGGTTAATAGTTTGGAACAATTTAAAGTTTTAGAGCATAATCAAAAGAATTATTTGATTATAAAACTAGGAATGCTTAGATATGTCATAATAGATCTTAAAACAAAAGAAAATATAACAGAGGAACAATTTAAAAATGAATTTGATGATAGCTTTTTTATAAATAATTTTAATGAAGTTGATGCACAAAATTATAGTAATATGTATAGTATTGTTAATTATAATGGAGATATTCAAGAATTAATTGATTTTTATGTTGAAAATAAAAATGTATTATCTTTGTCAAACGAACTATATTATAGGTTAGAATTAGGAGAAGCATGGACTTATTTTTACATTGATTTTATAAATGCAAAAGCCGGGTTGGCATTTGAAACTTCTGATCAATTTTTATATGAACAATTATTTTTAATGTATGATTTATCTCCATTTGGAATGCAAGATGCCCAAGGAAAAATCGGTATAGAAAGAATGCAAGAAATGTTTGAAGAAATTAAAAGAATAAAGATTCCAATAGAAGTAATTCCAAATGATTTATATCAGCAATTTTTAGATCAGTGTGATATAGGAACTCATAAGCTAGAAAAAACAAAAGTGAAATAACTTTTAATTAAGTATTATTATTAAAGTAAATCCAGTTGATGTCGTAGTGGAAAAACACGCTTTAACATATGAGATAAAAGGTAGTGATACCGTAGTAAATGGAGAAAAGGAAGTGTTTTATTATTTAAAACCGGGATTTTCTGCAAATGCAATGTTTAAGAATGCAAAAGATGGTATGTTATATTCATATTGTAATAAACATGGATTATGGGAAATTGAAATTAAATAATTAAAAATTATTAAGAAAGTCAAAATTAGTTGACTTTCTTTTATTATGATCATATACTATACTGGTATACCGAAATGGTGTATCAGTATACTGGAGGAATTATGAGTAATAAAAAAGATGAAATATTAAAATCAGCAAGAGAATTATTTACGAATTATGGTTATAAGAAAGTTAGTATGGATGAAATTGCAAAAAATGCAAACGTTACTAAGAAAACTGTGTATTCTTATTTTAATGATAAAGAGAGTTTATTAAAATCATTAATAGAAGAAGAACTTGTGCAAATGAAAAGTATTATAACCAAGCATTCTAATGAAACAGACTTTTTTGAGGGAGTAAATAAAGTCTTATATGAACTTCTTAAATATAAAAAAGAAGCTAAACTATTTATTACTTTATCAAAAGAGGCTGATGAGTTAAATACTATTTCATCTAAAAACTCCATAAAAATGTTTGATGATGGCATACTTGATTTTATAAAGATGCGCCTTTTATGGGCTATTAATAAGGGATACATTAAAGATTGTGACGTAGATTTATGTGCTTTTATAATTTATAAAGTATACGTATCAGTAATATTTGAATGGGATAAAGAACTTGATGAAAAGAAAGTAACTGAAAACATTACTAAAATTTTAAAAGAAGGATTATTTAATTAGAGATTGTGGGGTAGAGAAAATGAAAAATAAAAAACAAGGGAAAAAGAAAAACAAAACTTGGTTTAATTATGTTGTTATTGCAGCGGTTTTATTAATACCATTTATGTATAGTTTCTTTTACTTAAAAGCTTATTGGGATCCTTATGGACACATGGATGATATTCCAGTTGCTATAGTAAATGAAGATAAAAAAGTAAATGGTGAGAGTAAAGGCCAAGATTTAATTGACGGCTTAAAAGAAAAAAACGTACTTGGTATTAGTGTTGTTGATAGTAAAAAAGCCAAAGACGGATTAAATAATAAAGAATATTACGCTGTTATTACAATTCCAAGTGATTTTACTAGCAATTTATTAAGTGCTGGTGAGGAAAATAAGAAAGCAGCAACTATTACTTATTCTCCAAACCAAAAATCAAATTATTTAGCATCACAAATAATAAGCAGGGTGGTTTTAGAAGCTGAAAAAGAAGTTAGAAGCAACGTGTCTAAAGAAGTTGTTTCTACTTTAACCGATAATTTAAGTAGCGTTCCTAAAAAAGTAGAAAAAATAGACGATGGATTAAAACAAATATCTGATGGAACAAGTACACTTAAAGATGGTGCTTATAAACTTCAAGATGGAACAAGTACTTTAAGTTCTAGATATAATGAATTTAATAATGGTGTATTAAGCGTTAATAATGGTGCTAACTCTTTATATGGTGGAGTTAAAGAACTTGATGAAGGAATAAGTAAATTACAAACAGGAGTTAACTCACTTAGTAGTGCATCTATTAAGTTGGATGACTTACAAAATGGTGTAAGCGCATTAAAGCAAGGTGAAGATAGTTTTACCGAAGGATTAAATAGTTATATTACTTTGGTTAATTATGTTTCATCTAATCCAGATTTATTGCAAGTTACTTTTGAAAATGCAAAACTAGGTGCTTGTACTTCTAATATTCCAACTTATAACATGCAAACTTGCGTGCTTATAACTAAGATAATGAATGATAATAACATCGATGATAATGCTGCAAAAGTACTTACAATAAGTGACTTTGTAAAAAACGCAGGTAACAAGTTATCAATTGGTAATAAACAAGTTAAGGAAGGTGTAGATAAATTAAGCACTGGTACAGAAAAATTGCCAGAATTACAAACTGGTGTTAGTACTTTAAAGCAAGGTATAGATGAGTTAAAGATGGGTTCTACTAAGTTAGTTAGCGGTACCAAGACTTTAACTGCTGGTACTAATACTTTAAAGGATGGATCAAATACCGTACTTTCTGGAATAAATGAAATAAATAAAGGAAGTAGTAGTTTAGCAAGTGGAACTAACACGTTATATAATGGTGTTAATACTGCTAAAAGTGAAGTTACAAGTTCTATAAATTCTACTAATAATGATTTGAAAAAGCTAACTAGTTTAGAAGAGTTTACTGCTAATCCTGTAAAAGTAGAAGAAAAAGATGTTAATGAAGTTACCGAATATGGTACTGCTTTCTCACCATTTTTTATATCAATTGCTTTATGGGTAGGATCTTTAATGCTATTTATAATTTTATATTATGATGCAAATGATAGATTTAAATTATGTAGTAGAAACGCTGAGAATAAGGTAAAAAGAACATTTTGTTATTTAGGCTTGGCATCATTACAAGGTATTATACTAGGAATATTATTAAAGATTGGATTAGGATTTAACGTAACTAATTATTTCTTGTACTTTGCATCTATGATACTTGTTGCTTGTGCTTTTGAAGCTATTATGGAATTTTTAATAGTACACTTTAACGACGTTGGTAAGTTTGTTGCTTTAATTCTTTTAGTGTTGCAATTAGCAGCGGCAGGTGGAACATTCCCGATTGAAACGGTATCAAATGGATTCCAAAAGTTATTTAATTTCTTACCAATGAAATACACGATAGATTTATTTAAAGAATCATTAATTAGTATTGAAAGTAACTTACTTTCTAAATCACTTATTACCATTATGTTAATATTTATATTATTCTTTGTTATTAATATAATAAAAGATATAAAGAATCAAAAAAAGGCTAACTAAAAGCCTTTTTATTATTGCCAATTATTGTGATTACATCCACAGCCACAATTATTTCTATTTCCAGAACCAAAGCCCCAGAATAAGAAGAAAATTATAAATACAATTACTATTATCCAAATCCAACTACCGCCGGTATTATTATTTTCATAAACTGGATAAGCATAACCACCAGGATATCCAGGATAATACATATATAACACTCCTTTCTAATATATTATATTTTACTTGGTTAAAATTAAATATATTAAATGTCTTATATATGTTGTATTTTTAACATCATAAATAAATATAATTAACTGGTGATGTTATGTTAAAATTTATAAAAATGCATGGTACTGGTAATAATTACGTTTATATAGATTTATTTAATCAAAATGTTAAAGATATGGACTTTAGTGACCTATCTAAAAAGATTAGTGATGTTAATTATGGTATTGGGTCCGATGGGCTTATTGCTATTTGTTCCTCAGAAATAGCCGATTGTAAAATGATAATGTTTAATAAAGATGGCAGTGAAGGTAAGATGTGTGGTAATGGAATAAGGTGTGTAGCTAGATATGTATATGAAAATATATTAAAAAGGCAAAAATTATCAATAGAAACTAAGTCCGGTATAAAAAGTGTTTTGATTGATGACGAAGGTGATTCCTTTTTAGTAACCGTGGATATGGGGGAGCCTATACTTAATACGGCTTTAATACCTGTTTTAACAAAGGAAGAGTCTATAATAGGTAAAGAATATAACTTTGAAGGTACCATATTAAAAATTAACTGTTTATCAATGGGGAATCCGCATACCGTTATTTTCGTTGATGATGTTGATAAAACTGATGTTTTAAAAATTGGAAAGTTAGTTCAGGAAGATAGTATTTTTCCAATGAAATGTAACGTTTCTTTTGTTCAGGTAATTGATGATGAACATATTAAAATGAGAGTTTTAGAAATTGGTAGTGGAGAAACTATGTCATGTGGTACTGGTGCTTGTGCTAGTGTTGTAGCAGGTGTTTTAAACGGCTATTTAAAAAATAAAACAAGAATTTTAGTTGATCTATTAGGCGGTAGATTATATGTAACATATAAAGGCAGGGTTTATCTTGAAGGGCCAGCCGAATTTATTTGCGAAGGATATTATTATGATTAAATAATAAAAGAGGTCTCATCGATGAATTTATAATTGGTTTTATATTTTAATTCTCTAACTAATCTTGATATAGCATCATCTTTAGCCTTTGCTTCTATCATTATATCTATATCTTTATTATATGGTTTTAGTATGTTTATGAATTTTATAAAATCATCAGCGTTTATGTAGTCATGATGGCTTCTAAATTCTTTTTTTAATTTACTTTTTGGTGTGGAAAAATGAAACTTAGGGTTAATTTCTTTCCAAGTGTTCATAATCCCTTCTATGTAGTCTTCTATTTTTTCTTCATCGTTATTACATATATAATGGTGATAATCTAACACCATAGGAATGTTTAATTTATTACATAAGCTAAGTACGTCTTTTATATTATATACTTTATCATCGTTTTCCACAGCAATACATTTTTGTATATGCTTTGTAAGTTTATTAAAATTATTTATAAATCTTGTAATAGATGCTTTTTTACCACACGCACTACTTCCAACGTGTAATATTATTATTGGATTTTTAATGTTTAAAGCATTTAGTACTTTATAATGATATTCTAAAATCTGAAAAGTATTGGTTACTATTCTTTTATCCATACTGTTTAATACTGCATATTGATCTGGGTGTGTATCAACTCTTATTTTATTATCGTTTATTATTTTTCCTATTTCTTTATACTTATAGGTTAATGGTGTAATATAATCAAAATTTACTTTATCATGTGTTGCAAGTGGTACCAGCTTAGAAGTTAATCTGTAAAAATGATAATTATTTTTGACGTTATAAACCATTAATTCTTTTAGATTATTAAGATTATTTTCTGTTATATTTATTAACTTATCCACAGTATAATTTTTATTAACATAATTGGTATACGTTATTGTACTAGAAGTTGTTATATTATCCATTGCTTTAGATAATGCTACGTATCCTAATCTTACTTTCATAGTAATCACCAATATTATTATGTAAAATAATAAGAGAAATATTTAAATTTCTCTTATTTCTCTTCAAAGAAAGCTTTATAAGCCTCATATGCAGAGTATATATCATATTTACTTGTTACTTCGTATGGAGAGTGCATTGATATAACTGGGACACCACAATCGATAACGTCCATTCCTTTGTTAGCAAGAATGTATGCGATTGTTCCACCACCACCTAAGTCTACTTTACCAAGCTCTGATACTTGGTATTTTACGTTATTTGATTCAAATATGTTTCTTACTTTTGCAACGAATTCAGCGTTAGCATCAGATGCTCCAGATTTGCCACGAGAACCAGTGTATTTATTTAGTTCAACGCCATAACCGATGTATGATGCATTATTTTTTTCAGAAGCACTTTGGTAATTAGGATCAACTCCCGCTCCAACATCCGCTGAAAGCATAATTGAATTGCAATACGTTTTGTTTAAGGCACCTGGTGTATTTTCTTTCTTTTTGTTTAAGATTTCATTGATAAATAAGTCAAACATATCAGAACACATCCCCGTGTTTCCTACGCTTCCTATTTCTTCTTTATCAGAGAATATTGCAACCATTGTTTTATCACTTGCACTTGCTTTTAACAAAGCTTCCAAAGCAGCGTAAGAACAAACTCTATCATCTTGTCCGTAAGCTGCTACCATGGATTTATCAAAACCCAAATGTCTTGCTTTAAAAGCTGGAACTACTTCAAGCTCTGAACTATAAAAATCTATTTCATTAATTTCGTATTTTTCATTAATTAAGTTCATTATACTTTCTTTTATTTTATCTTCTTCGTTTGGAATGCTACCGATAAGAATGTTTAAATCCTCACCTTCAATAGCTTTACCTATTTTCTTTTCGTACTGTTCACCAGCTAAATGTGGCAATATATCTGTTATTGTAAAGATTGGATCGTTATCATCTTCACCAATTACGATTTCTACTTTAGTTCCGTCCGGTTTAACAACAACACCATGAATAGCAAGTGGAATAGTTGTCCATTGATATTTTTTAATACCGCCATAATAATGTGTTTTAAATAATGCTAGTTTTGCATCTTCATATAGTGGATTTGGTTTCAAATCTAATCTTGGTGAATCGATGTGAGCTCCAACTAAATTAATTCCATCTGCCATGCTTTTAGAGCCAATAACCGCAGCATACACACTTTTGCCCCTATTAGACATATATACTTTATCACTCGCGTTTAGTTTATCTATATTATTTATATTTTTAAATCCATTGCTTTCCAATTTATTTATTATAAATTGGGAAGTTTCTCTTTCTGTTTTACATTCGTTTAAGAACTTAATGTAACCATCGCAAAAATCAAAAATTTTATTTTTCTCTTCGGTGTTTAAATTTAACCAACCGCATGTTTTTTTATTTAATATATTATTTTCCATATGTTTTCCTCCTAAATATATAATACCACCATTAACATAAATTATTGTAAAAAAAAGACATTTTTAAAACTTTATCAAAAAAATATTTTACATATTTCTTTACTGTGGAAAAGCGTCCGTATTGACCAGGGGATGGAGTTAATGATATTATCAACATAGGATAATGTTATAGGAAGTATTAATTTTATACTTTACATTGCAAGGTTAATTAAGGTGTAATTTCACGTGGTAAGATTATGCTAGATGATAGTAAGAATAAAATAAGAAAGGAAAGTATTTATGGAAGTAATATTTAGAGAAATGAAAAAGAAAGATGTCCCCGAAGTAATAGCACTTTGTAATGAAGTATTTAAAGAAGAAACATCTTTAGAATATGCAATGAAAAC
Organism: uncultured Clostridium sp.; assembly: GCA_947427095.1. Lineage (GTDB taxonomy): Bacteria > Bacillota_I > Bacilli_A > RF39 > UBA660 > Aphodocola. Next base: position 8,382 of record CANEGO010000003.1, read on the forward strand.
TTATAAAAAGCATAGAAAGGATCCTAATTCAACTTATATAGTAGGTGTTGTCGATGGGAAAATAGTTTCACATCTTAAAATAACAGTTATTAATACTATATATGAAAACATGAACACTTATGCTATATTAAATCACGTTGGCGTTAAAGAAGAATATCGTCGTCATGGTATTGCAACTAAGATGCTAGACGTTGCTTTTAAAATATCAAAAGAACATGGTTGCAAAAAGGTAGAATTATGGAGTAATAACGTAAGAACTGCTGCACATGCATGCTATTATAATTATGGTTTTGAATTAGATGATGCGGGATTTTTCTCGATGAGTGTAAGATAAAAATATTATTGTAGGAGAAAGTATTATGAGAATAGAAAAGGTTTATATAGGTGGATGGTTTCAAAGAACTACCTTACAATTAAGTGAAATATACGATTTTTTAAGGGAAGGTAAATCAGAACTTGCATTAGATAAGAAAAAATTAGTAAAGTTACATGATGCTTTAGATTTAAGTACTATTGATTATGGTATTGATGGGCTAGAATTTATTAAGGTTACAACAAGAACTGGCGTTAATATAAAAATATTTGAAGATGGTCTTATTGTTTTAAATGATTCTGACGTAACTGAGTTTTCTTTATTTAATGATATAGATTCTTTAGCTAGTTATTATGAAACAAAGCTATCGCCAGCACTTAGTTATATATTTAGTTTAGGTGCTCCAGTGCCTAAAGAACTTGCAAACATTGAAACGGTATTCCCTTATTTTATAGTTTTAAATAAGGCTACTAGAAATGATGTGGCGCAGCTTCTTGCTAAAACGGAAAAAGAAAAATATTTTGAATTTAGTAATAGTGATTATGACGTTGTAAGGGGAAATAAATATTATTTCATTAACAACAAAACAAAATCTATAGAACAAATTGAAAGATATATAGAAGAGCAAATATTTATAAGAGAGTTTAAAGGACAATTGCATAGATACCTTAACTTACATAGAATTATTTGGGAAAAAATTGATGCGGTTAAAGAAAACGCTAAAGTTAAGGGTAAAGACATAGTTGCATTTACCAATAAATTAGATGGTTATAAGAAGACGGTTACTTTAATTGATTCAAGAATTAATCAAATGAATACATACATAAGTACCAGAGAGAAAATCGCAAAGAGTGATAATTCTTTGACAGAGTCTTTAGATTTAATTGGTTATAGATATGAAACTTTAAAAAACACTGTTTCATACATGCAACAAATATGGTCAATGACTAAAAACTATTTAGCACAAGCAGAAAAGTTATTTAATGGATTAGAATCACAAATAACAGAAAAATCTATTGGAAACTTAACTATTGTTACTGCTATGGGTGTTGGTGCTTCATTAATTGATTTATTTACTGAATCAGCTCCGTCATTTTCTATGTTTGGGGTTATATACTTCTTTATATTAGCATTTGTAGGATGGGCAGTTAATAAGTTAATGCAAACAATCTCATCAAACAGAAAATATGAAATTCAAGATATCGAATACGATAAGAACATTAAATAATTATGAATAGTGTTACAAAAGAAACCAAAAGAATACTTAAAAAGTGTTCTCCTCAAATTTTATTAAAATTTATTATTTCTGTTTGTTATCGTGGGTCATTACTTATTATTCCGATAATGTGGGGAAAAATAGTTGATTATGCAACTGTAAAAAATTTTCCAGCTTCATATAGAATGATAATAATTGCAATTGGGGTTATGTTATTTTATTATGCTAGTGTTGCTTTAAACCAAATATTTTACTACTTGTTATATAATAAAATGTATAAATTATATTCTAAATTAGCATATTCTTCATTTATAAATAACTCAATACACAGTATATCTAGATTTAAAATAAGCGAATTTAATAATATCATTAATAATGATATAGATATAATCGTAGCATTTTTCTCTGATACTATAATTAAGGTTATTCAAATTATGGAATTCTTAATTATATATTATTACTTTTACACTATAGATATAAAAATGTTCATTGTAACGGTTGCGGTTTCATTAACAATGGTATTTGTTTTAGGTATTTTAAATAAAAGAACTGGTAAATTAAACGCAAAAAGGAAAGCGGCTTTAGATAAAAAAACTACAATTACACATGAAGTTTTTAATACTGTTAAAGAAATAAAAGGATTCTATGTATTTAAAAGTGTTAATGAAAGAGTAAAAGAAAAGTGTGCTAATTATTTAAAAGCGCATTCTACACTTAATACATATTCAACTGTTGTTAAACAAATTGTATTTATAATTATAGAGTTTGCTAGATATGCTTTAATTGCATATGGTATATATTTATTTTCGGTAGGTAAAATGGAAATAGGAACAATTTTGGTTATCTATACGTATTATACAAAAATAATAGAAAACTATGAAATTATTGGTACGTTAACTTCTGGTATACAAGATGCTAAAGTATCACTTGGAAGACTTAATAAATTAATTGAGTACAGATCTAGTAATTCTAATTTTGAATATGCAGATAAAAAAGATTATAAGGGTAAAATAAAGTTTGAAAATGTCTTATATGGTGATAAAAAAGATCCAATTTTAGATGATGTTTCTTTCGTTATTAATGATAAAACCATATCTGTTATTACTGGTCCAACTGGATCTGGTAAAACAGGTGTTCTTGACTTACTTATGAAAATGAACAGAAAACATAAAGGAAGTATTTTTATAGATGATGTTCCTTACGAAAAAATAGATGATGAAACCTTTTATAATTTAATATCATTAGTTAGAAAGGAACCTAATTTCTTCGATTTAAGTATTAAGGATAACTTAATGCTTGTTGGAGGTAATTTTAAAGAGGTCAAAAAAGTTTGTGAGAAATTAGGTATCCATGAGGAAATAATGAATTTAAAAGATGGATATGATACTGATATAAATAGTTCGTCTTCTAAAATATCTCTTAATTTAAAAAGAGGTATAGCAATAGCAAGGGTTATTTTAAAAGATTCTAAGATTATTATGTTTGATGAGATAATAGATACTTTAGAATTTGATCTTCAAAATAACGTATTAGATATGTTAGATGATATGAAAAAAGATCATACAATACTTATAATTTCAAGAGAGGAAAATATTTTAAATAAAGCCGATAAAATTATAAGATTTGATAGCAATCGTGTAAAAAGAAACAAGATTAAAAAACAATTGGTTTAAACCGGTTGTTTTTTAATCTTTTATTACGTCTTTTATATATGTTTTAAAAACTAAGTAAAATTTAATGGCTGATTGCCACATTTCTTTAGATTCTTCACTTTTAAAAATAAATTCTTGTATTTTTGTTTTTTTAACTAAGTAATAAAATAATTCTGAATATGTAAAAAAACATAATTTACATAATGATATTAAAAATTTATCGTCCCTAGTTGATTCTTCTCCCCATACGTTAAACCTTAACGTTTCTTTTGAATTTTTGTTATAAGTGTATGAGTTTAAAAGGCATCTTAAAAAGGAGTTGTGTGTATATGTTGAATAGTGTTTATAAATTTCTGAACGGTATTTTTTTATTTCTTTTAAAAGAGGATAATCATCTTTAATTATTTCTTTTTCATTTTTTTCTAATTCTTGATTTAAAATACTTAATCTAAATTCTTCTTTCCATATTTGCTGCTCATTATTTAATCTGGCGGTGTTAAAATATTTTATTTGCTTTTCCTTGTTTAATATTATAACTAATAGGGTAAAGCATAATTCACAAGTGCTCCTCATTAATATTCCTACTTGATGATCTAAAGATTTATTACAGAGAATTACTATCGATAGTAAGTTATTAGATATTTGTGCTGTTAACGCGTGAAAAATCATTGGTAATTTATCTTCACTATCATCGCTTGTTTTATCTATTGTAGAAAATGATAGTAGTCCCCAAATAATAATACATAATTCACTTAAATCATAAAGTTCCTTATTTTTTTTATAAATGTTTTTATTATAATTTATTTTATCTTTTATCATTTTTACGCAACTATTAAAATCTTTAAAACTAAAATCTAAGTTAGTGTTTTCGGTTATGTTTATCTCTTTTATAATTTTATTAAATTTTTCTTCGGTCATTATTAGCTCCTTTCTATGCTCATTATACAACAAAAATAGACACTAATAATAAATGTTTATTTGGCTAATATAAGAAGATTTTTTATATTTTTTTTAAACATAGCAGCTTTTATAGTTATTTTTTATTTGTTAAAGGTTTAATATAAAAATTTGCATCATCGTATAATCTTAATTATTATAAAACTCGAACCTATTAGTTCGAGTCATACTTAAATCTGGTGCCGCTTGTAGGAATCGGACCTACAGCTAATCATTACGAGTGACTTGTTTTACCATTAAACTAAAGCGGCAAAAAGGGTTATTTAAAAAACCCGTTTTCAACAAATTTTGTTTCGTTAACAACCATAAATGCGTTTTTATCAATGGCGTTTATGGTCTTTTTTAAATCATTTAAGCGCTTTTTATCAACTTCTATAAAAAGCATTAACTTCTTTTTGCTATCCTTACCAGTACACTCAATTTGTGATACTGCGAATCCTGCGCCTCTTATTTTTTCAATTTCGTTACTAGCTAGATAATCTAATACTACTTGAACGGATATTTTACCTTTTATTAAAACGTTTGATAAGGTTGTTCCAATAAACGTTCCGGCTGCGTATCCTCCTGCGTATGAAAGTGCAATCCACATACTATCCATTTTTGTGTTTAATGCTTCTCTAACTACTAAAAACCATATTATGACGTCTACAAATCCAATTAATGTTGCAGTTAATCGTTTTCCTTTAACCGTTAAGACCGTTACGAACGTCGCAAGTGATACATCTACTATTCTTGCTATGAATATTTTAATGCATAACAGAAATAATTGCATCTTGCCTCCCTCTGGCGCTAGTAATATAATATCATAATTATTTTAATTCTTCAATAGATAAGTTGAGTATAAAGTGTTATAATATAAAGTGTGGAGGAATGAATATGAACAAAAGTATAGAATTAAGAAAAAATTGTATGATATTATTTGTATTAAACATATGTGTTTTATTATTGACGATTTTATTTAAGTTGTATTTTTCTAGCGTAGGATATTCAACTCTTTTAATTAACATAATGCTAGGGATTAATATTGTATTTCTTGCTACTGGTATTGTTTTTAATTTTATTTTGTTTGCTAGACCAAATAAATTTGATGAAAAAAAGTCTATAATTTTAATGGGCGTTTTATTTTCTGCTTATGTTATAATTAATACGGTTGGAATGGTTATTATAAACAAGCCATTAAGTTCTGGGTATAAAAAGATTGCAGATCAGTTAACTTTATATTGTGATGCTTATGTATGTGATCGTTACGAGACGATTAATCAAGGTGGTGTAAGGGATTTTATAATAAGAAAAACATACCTTGATTATAATGGTATTTCAAATGATATTGAAATTCATACTAAATATGATTCAAGTGATGTTATTTCTGTACAAGCGATAGTATATTCTCAAAATGAAATGTTTTCCGAAATGCTTATTAAGGAACAGATAAAAGTTTATTTTGATAATTTTGAAGTTAATGTTTCCGAAACTTTAATAAAAGACGCGTTTGATAACCGGTTTAAAGGCTCAATAAAAAAAGATAATTTAGACTATAAAGTAAGTGAAGTTTATGAAGATGGCGAGTTAATTGGGTTAAAAACGATTATAACTTTAAGACTAAAACAAGACTAATCTTGTTTTTTTTAATTTTTTTTGTTAATATTGTAATAGAATAAAAGGGTGATGACATGATGCAGACAGTTATAAATTATTTTATGGATAGTCCAACTTTATTAATAGCGATTATAGTTTTTATTTTTTGTGTAATAATTGGCTTTTTTGGAGAACGTTATTTGAAAAAGACTGGTAGAATTAATAAATCAATGGATAGCAAACCTGAAGATGATGCAAAATATGTACAAAAGGTAGTTAAGGAAACAGAAAAAGTTACATCACAAGCGGATGTAGATAATGATTTAAAAGAAAATGATTTGGTTAATGATAACCTTTCGGAAAACTTTATGCCGGACAATATTTATCCGTCACAAAATGAGCCTCAAAGCATAAACATTAATCAAAACACTAATTTTAGCCAGGATATAGATGTTCCTTATATAAACAATGATGATAATTTTAATAACATGTTTTAACCCTTATAAAATAAGGGCTTTTTAATTTCGTAATCAATTTATTTAAAAAATAACAACTAATTATGTTATAATTTTGATATAATAAACAAGGTACTTATCATTTGAGCAAACTAAATTTATGATGGTGATTTAAGTTTTATTTGTATGTAGGAGGAAATATGACAGTAGATAATGTTTTAACAATTATAAAGGATATAATAGATATATGTATAGTATGGGCGGGGCTTTATTTTATTTTAAAAAGTATTAAAAATAACGTAAAGTTTACCATGTTATTTAAAGGAATAATAATTATAGTTATAATTAAACTATTAAGTGACTTATTTGATTTGACCGCAATTGGTCTTTTACTAGAATATGTTGTTATGTGGGGACCACTTGCACTTGTTATTATTTTCCAACCAGAGATAAGGTCTGTTTTGGAACAATTAGGAAGATCCCAACTTCTTGGAAGACATAAGGTTTTAACAATTTCTGAAAGAGAAAGGATTGTTTATGAGATTGGACTTGCATTAGAGTATTTAAAGAAGCATAGAATAGGAGCTTTAATAGTTATAGAAAGAGATAATTCTCTTTCCGAATACATTGAAAGATCAAAGAAGTTATATGCGGAAATATCTAATGAGTTATTAGTTGCAATATTCTTCCCAGATAATCCACTTCATGACGGTGGAGTAATTATTCAAGGTGATAAGATAACTTCTGCGGGTGCGGTATTTCCAACTACGGTAGAGATGAAGTTTAGTAAACGCCTTGGTACAAGGCATAGAGCAGCAATTGGAATTAGTGAAGAATCTGATGCTATAGCAATTATTGTATCTGAAGAAACTGGTAGAATATCAATTGCTATAAATGGTGATTTAAATTACAACCTATCTTTAGAAGAAGCTAAAATGATGATTTTAGATGAATTAAAACCAAAGAAAACCGCTGAATTTGATTATGAAGTAGAAGAAGTGGAAGGTGAAGAAGATGAATAAGTTCTTTAAGGGTATTAATAATTTTTTCAGGGGCATTGGACGTTTCATTGATAAGAAAGTAATCCTTCCAATAACAAAGTTCTTCGTTGGAATATCTAATAAATTTAAGGGTAACGGAAGAAGTTTTGAAAAAATAATTACAAGGAAGCCTGGACTTATAATAGTATCGTTATTAATTGCACTTGGTGTTTTCTTTATCGCTGATACTAAGTCAACTTCCTTAATTGAAACTTCAGCTGAGGTTCTATATGAACAACCAATATCTGCTACTTATAATGAAGAGGCCTACGTGGTAGAAGGTCTTCCTGAAACAGTAGACATAACTTTGATTGGTAGAAAGTCTGACGTTTATTTAGCTAAGCAGTTACCAACTAACGATATAACCGTTGATTTAACCGGGTTACAACCAGGTGTTCACAAAGTTAATTTGAAGTATAAGAAGGCTTTAAGCTCCGTAGAGTATAAGCTAGATCCCTCAGTCGCAACAATTGTTATATATGAAAAGGTTTCTGAAGAAAAGGAAATTAATTACGAAGTAATAAATAAAGATAAGATTGATTCAAAATTAATGGTAGAAAATGTTGCTTTAAGCACTGAAAAAGTATATGTTAAGGGTAACGAAGCTAAGTTAAAAGAAGTTTCGTCAGTTAAGGCTTTAATTGATCTTAAAAACTTAGTTGATCCAGTAGTTGGGGATCAAGAGTTAAAAGATGTTAAACTAGTTGCATATGATAATAATGGTAAAAAGGTAGACGTTGAGATTGTTCCGTCTAAAGTAAACGCAACCGTAACAATTTCTTCTCCACAAAAGGAAGTTCCGATAAGGGTTATTCCTAAAAATTATGATAAGATTGTATTTGGTAAGGCAATTAGTAATATAACTCCAGATATATCTAGGGTTACTATATATGGAGATGCTTCTAAACTAGAAAAAATATCATACATACCAGTTTATGTTGATGTTGGTGATTTGAAAGAAGATAAAAAATATTCAATAACAATTACCAAACCAACCGGGGTAAGAGCAATAAGCGAAACATCGGTAAGTGTAAGTGTATCAATTGGTGATGAATCAACCAAGGAAATTAACGATGTTTATTTAGAGTATGAAAATTTAGGCGATGGATTAACAGTACAGGCAGTAAGCGCTGATAGTACTAAGGTTACGGTAAGTGTAAAGGGTGTTCCAAGCGTGTTACAAGAACTAGATCCAACAACGATCAAAGCATACGTGGATCTAAAGGGATTGGGTGTTGGAGAGCATGAAATACCTGTAAAAGTAAGTGGTTCGGATGCCAAGGTTAAATATTCTTCAAAAACAACTAAAATAAAGCTAAGAATAACTCAAAAAAATTAAAAATCAGTTGACAAATGTACCGATTTAAAGTAGAATTTAAATTGGTACATTTTACAACCCACGTAAGTTTGTCATGGGAAAACAAACTTATTAAGGAAAGGAAATTATTTATGACAACATTTATGGCTAATGCCGCAAACATTGAGCGTAAATGGTATGTTATTGATGCTAAAGGAAAACCATTAGGTAGGGTAGCATGCAAGGCTGCTATTATGTTAAGAGGAAAGCATAAAGCAACTTATACTCCTCACGTTGATTGTGGAGATAACATTATCATTATAAACGCAAAAGAAGTAACGTTAACAGGTAACAAATTAGACCAAAAAATTTATTATAACCATAGTGGTTATACCGGTGGTTTAAGAGAAAGAACCGCCAAAGAAATGCGCGAGAATTACCCAGTAGAAATGGTTGAAAGAGCAGTTAAAGGAATGCTTCCAAAAGGAAGATTAGGACGCCAAATGTACAAAAAATTATTTGTATATGAAGGTTCTGATCATAAGCATCAAGCTCAAAAACCAGAGATAATAGAAATTTAAGGAGGAAAGTAAATGGCTAAAACATTCGTTGGAACAGGTCGTCGTAAACGTTCAATAGCACGTGTTAGAATGACTTCAGGAAAAGGAAAAATTACCATTAATGGTAGAGATGTAAACGAATATCTTCCTTTTAAAACTTTGGTTATGGATTTAACACAACCACTAGATGTAACTAAAACTCGCGATAAATTTGATATTGATGTAACAGTAAACGGTGGTGGTTTCTCTGGTCAAACAGGAGCTATCCGTTTAGGAATTACAAGAGCATTATTACAATATGATCAAAATACTGATCCAAGTTCTGATTCTTCATTTAGAAAGATTTTAAAAGCTGAAGGCTTTGTAACTAGGGATGCTAGAATTAAAGAGCGTAAGAAATATGGTCTTAAAAAAGCACGTCGTGCACCACAATTTAGTAAACGTTAATATTTACGTATTTCAATGTTTCAAAAGGTCCGATATTTTCGGACTTTTTTCTATGTTAGAAAATCTATTTATAAACAAAGCTAGTAGAGTTAATGATTAACTTTTTGCCAATATAAGATTTTTTGTTTAAATGTTTTATGATATAATTTTATCGGGTGGTTTTATGGTAAAGTATAATCATGAAGAATATTTGAAACATGAAATAATGGGGCAAAACAGACATCAATTTATATATGGATACGATGGTATTCAAAGAAAACGGTTTTTAGAAAGTATGGCTAACTGTTATCCTGTAGTTTTAGATAAAGAATCTCCAATGGCAATATATGTTACTGATTTTGGATTACCTAAAATTTCAGTTGTTAAGGGAGAACATGATAAAACTAAAATAGCTTTAATAAGTAGTGAGTTTTTATATTTTTCTATTGCTAGTGATATTCTTTTAAAAGCTAAAGTAGCGAACGACGTAGGTATGCTCAATGAAAGAATTAAAAAGTTAATTGAAATTCTAAATAAATGTAGCATTAATAGAGATTATCCTCCAATAGCGGACTTTGATGATTTAATTAAAGTATTAATACAATCAAAGGAATTTTACAAGAAATACTACATGGAATACTACGGAGAAGAAATAGAGGCTGCATCAATAAATGAGATACCTTTGCCTTTTATGCAATTTGATATGTTTATTAGGTATTTAAAAAGGGCTATAAACAATGATTCATATTTTGGAATAATAATAGATAAACAAAAAGATATAGCGCTATCTTCAACTAAAGCAATAAATGGTTTAGTTGGAAGCCGAATCAATAAAGATATTTCTATTAAAATTGCAGTTGAACCTAATAAATGGGATTCATATATAGATTCTAATGGACAATTAATAGAATATGTACATGATTATGGCACGGTTGAATTAGATGATTTACAATCTCAATATTTGAAAAAATTTAAAAGAAATATATAATAATTTTTAGTTAAGGCTTTAATAACAAATGAGAAGAAAATTACTAAGATATCGTTAAGACACTATAAGATGCGTTGGGTAGGCTACAAAATGCCTGCAACCCCATATAAATAAAGGGAAGCTAATTTAGTAAGCATTAAGGTTTACAAGTTATGCGAATAAAATTAGAGTTGTGTGATATAATTAATATATAATTTGAGAGGTGAAATATGATAGTTTTGACCGTTGGTAAAAGTTATGTCGATATTGATGGTTATGCAAGTTGCTTAGCATATAGAGAATTGTTAAAAATGCAAGGAATAGAATCAAAATTTGTTACTCATGCGACTTTAAATTATAGTATTACTAAAAGTTTATTGGATTTACCTTATAGTATAGATGATTATGAAGTTAATAGTGAAGATCAATTTATAATATTGGATTTATCTAATAAAGATTTCTTCCCGGATTTTGTAAAAAAAGAAAATGTTGTAGAATTAATAGACCATCATTCTGGATTTGAAAAATACTGGGATGATAGATTAAATAAAAATGCAATAATAGAACGAATTGGTTCTGTAGCAACTATTATAGTTGAAAAGTATGAACAAAGTAACTTGGTTCAAAAAATGGATAAAAGTATTGCGAAATTATTGATGGCTGCAATACTAGATAATACCTTAAACTTTACTGCTAAGATAACTAATGATAGAGATAGAAAAGCTTACTACATGCTTAAAACAATAACAGCTGAGTTAGATTTTGCTGATAAATATTTTAATGAATGTCAAAATACTATTGAACATAATTTGGAAGAATCAATTGTTAATGATTTAAAACATCAAAAAACAAGTAAATATCTTCCTGATATAATTGGTCAACTAACTATATGGGATGTTGATAGATTAAGAAATAAAATTGATAGGGTAAAACAAATAATGAATGATAATGGAAATAAATGGATTATTAATATTATTTCTTTAAAAGAAAATACAAGTTATATAATGTGCTCTGATGATGAGGTAAGACAAACTGCAAGCGAATTATTTGATTGTAGTTATAATAATGACTTTTTAATGTTAAAACCTGCAAGATTGAGGAAAGAAATTATGGAAGCGGCTTTATCAAAGAATATAGAATAAAATTATTTAGGTACTGTTAAGCACATATAAGACACTATAGGTAGGTTACGAGTAGTTTACAAAACGGCTATAAATAAAGAAAAGTTAATTTATAAGCTTTAATATTATAAAAAGGAGGAAAAATGGAAGTTGTTGGAACAATGTTTTTTCAAAATAATAAATTATTGATAGACAAACCAAGAAAAAGACCGACATATCAAATGATAGGAGGTAAAGTTGAAGAGAAAGAAAGTCCTTTACAGGCTGCTATTAGGGAGTGTCACGAGGAACTTGGGCCACAGGCTATATTTGATGATAGTTCATTTGAATTAGTTATGGAGTTTGATGAAATAGCAACAAGTGATGGTATAACACCTATTCATTTTTATGTGTTTCTATATAATGGACTTTTAAAAGGAAATATAACTACTTCAGAAGAAATTGAAAAATTTAAATGGTATAGCCCTAGCGATGGGAGTGAGATGTTATCAAATACTTTAAAAAACGAAGTGGTGCCTTACTGTTTAAAAAGAAATTTAATAAAGTAAAAGTTATAAGTTGAATCTTAGTATGTCGAGAAAACCAGGTTATATTCCTGGTTTTAAAATTTTAATTAATTTGACACATTTTATACAAGCTATTATTTTATTATTTTAATAGTCACTATTAAAAGACATATTTTAACATTATTTAATAAACATTTAATAAATTTGTGATATAATTTAAAATAGGTGATGCTAGGTGAAGACAAAAGAGTTTAAAACCCTAGATGAGCAAATAGTAATTTTGAAAAACCGTGGGTTGGTTATTAATGATGTTGATAAAGCAGAACAGTTGCTATTAAGAGAAAATTACTTCTTTATAAATGGTTATAGACATATATTTTTAAAGAATCGTAAGGAAGATAGGTTTATTGATGGCACTACCTTTGAAGAATTGTACGCAGTATTTCAATTTGATAGGAGTTTTAGAAATATCTTGTTTAAGAATTTGCTTATCGTTGAAAATAACTTAAAGTCAATAATATCTTATCGTTTATCTAAAAAGTATGGTATTAAAGAAAAAGACTACTTAAAACCATCTAATTTTTCACAGGATGTGAAAAAAGTTAGACAGGTAAATGATGTGTTAAATAAGATTAAGAGACAAATTAAATTAAATGGAAGACAACATAGTGCAACACTTCACTATTTAAGTAATTATGGATATGTTCCATTATGGATATTGGTAAAATTATTATCTTTTGGTATGATTAATGAATTATATTCTATACTAAAACCAGAGGATAAATTATCTATTGCAGAATATTATAATCTAGATGTTGAAACGCTTGGTATATATATTGGTCTTTTGTCAAATTATCGTAATTTATGTGCTCATGAAGACATAGTTTATGATCATAGGACACAAAAGGAAATACCTGATACTAGATATCACCGTTTATTAGATATTCCAACTATGAATGATGAATATGAATATGGTAAAAATGATATTTTTGCAATTGTAATAATGTTAAAATATGTTTTGGATGAAAGTGATTTTATAGATTTTGTAAATGAGGTTAGTTATGAGTTAAGTCTTCTTGATGGAAGGGTAGAAACAATACCTCAGTCAAAAATTTTAGATAGAATGGGCTTTCCATCTAATTGGGAGAATATAGCTGATATTTAATAGAGAAAGGTGAGGTTTTGTGGAAAAAATAGAAGTTTCAAATAATGAATATAGTAAGAAAAGAAAAGAACCTAGAAATAATAAAAATTTAAAACTAATTTTATTTTTATTTATTTCCTTCGCTTTAGGTGTAGGATTAATGTATTGGTATAGTGTTAATAATCCGACCGTAGTAACTAAAAGTAAAACTATTTCAGAAACAAAAGTTTCGGAAGTAGCTATAGAAGATGCAATTGACAAGGTTTATGACTCGGTTTTATGTATTGAGGTTCTAAATAATAATGGAGATAAAATAAGTACTGGAACTGGTTTTGTTTATAGTAAGGATGATACGTATGGTTATGTTTTAACTAATGCGCATGTTGTTAATGGTGGGACTAATATACAAGGGACTTTATCTAATAATAATGTTGTTAATTTAAGTGTTTTGGGAACGGATTCGTACACTGACTTAGCAGTTTTGAAAATGGATGTAAAGGAAGTTATCCAAGTTGCAAGTATTGGGACTAGTCAAAACATGAAGGTTGGAAACACAGTGTTTACGGTTGGTTCGCCAATGGGAGCGACTTATGCTGGAACAGTAACCAAAGGTATTATGTCAGGTAAAGATCGCTTGGTTGAAACAAGTACGTCAAGTAGTAATGGAATGCTAAATGAGTCATATATTGTTAAGGTATTACAAACTGACGCCGCAATAAGCCCTGGTAATAGTGGAGGACCACTTGTCAATTTGGCGGGAGATGTTATAGGTATTACTTCATTAAAGTTGGTTGATGAAGAGGTAGAAGGAATGGGATTTGCTATTCCAATTGAAGATGCGATGAATTACGTTGATTATCTTGAAAATGGAAAGACTATTGAAAGACCGATGATGGGAGTTCAAATCATTGATTTGACAAATAAGTATTTACTTTATAGAAATGGTATAAACGTTGACTCTTCTGTTGAAGCTGGTGTTGTTTTATTAAAGGTTAATACTGGATACCCAGCAGCAGATTCCGGCTTAAAAGATGGTGATATTATAACTAAGATAAATGGCGAAAAAATAAGTACGGCATCAGAGTTTAAATATGAACTTTATAAGCATTCGGTTGGTGACACCATTGAGGTCACTTATGTTAGGGATAAAAAAGAAAATACTATAAAGGTGAAACTTAGTAAGGCAAGTGAATAAAAAAGATAAGAGACAATATTGATTGGATTTACAAAAAATAAAAAGTACGTAAATCTATTTGATGTTGGTTCTTATTTTTTTATATTAGATTTGGTATAATGTTTATGGTGGTATTAATGAATTTAAGTATATACATCATATTATTTATGATATATTCGTTTGTAGGATGGGTAATGGAAGTAGTTTTTACTTTGTATAAGGATAAAGCCTTAGTTAATAGGGGATTTTTAATGGGACCATATTGTCCTATATATGGTAGTGGTTGCATTCTTATAATTTTATTGTTAAAAAGATATGCACATGATCCGGTAGTTTTATTTTTAATGTCCATGGTCGTTTGTTCTATATTAGAGTATCTAGTAAGTTATATATTAGAAAAATTATTTAAGGCTAGATGGTGGAATTATAGTGATAGGAAGTTTAATATTAATGGAAGAATATGTCTTGAAACACTTATTCCTTTTGGTTTGCTTGGCTGTCTTTTAACGTATGTTATTAATCCTTTTATGTGTAATACTTTATTAAAAATCCCATCTAATATTTTAAATGCTTTGGCAATAATATTATTTGTTCTATTTATTATAGATGGTGTTGTTTCGTATAGTATAATTACTAAATTACATGTTTCTACTAAGAATATTGTAATGGATAATACTGAAGAAATAACTAAAAAGGTTAAGGCCTATATATATAATCACTCTAGATTTGGGAAGAGACTAATTAAGTCTTTCCCTAACATTAAGATACTAAAAAGTAGGTATAAGAAGAGAAACAAGTGAGTTTCTTTTTTGTTTATCACGAAGTTGGGTATTAATCATAAAATACTTTGAAGGAGTGATAATATGGTTATAGTAGATGCTGGTCATGGGGGATCAGATCCTGGAGCATCTAGTGGGGATATTGTAGAGAAAGATTATACACTTAAAATGGCTAACTATATGTATAACAGATTTAAGGATTTAGGAATACCAACGGTTATTACGAGAACAGGTGATACTACACTTAATCCAACTGAACGCATAAATACCATTAGACCAAATATAATGAGTGGTGACGATATAGTTATATCTAATCACTTAAATGCGGGAGGTCATAAGTTTAGTTAGCATTAGATAATTTAATTGGTTATTAAGACGGCTGTATTTAAATAAAACAAGTTTATTGATAAATTATACTAAAATTGAATTTTGATGTGTTACATAGACATAAAATAAAGAATTATAAAGGTATTTCACTTCAAATATTAAAAAAGTGCAAATTTTGTTGTATAATGTATATAAGAATAGCAGTATCATTCTTTTTTAAGATGGATACTGCTTATTTTTTGAAGTGAGGAAGTGTAGTATGAGAATATATAGTATTGATTTTAAAAATTATAGGAAATCTGTTGATAAGTGTACATTGAGCATTAATAAACAAACACTTATTGTGGGAAAAAATAATACATCAAAAACGTCTGTTGTAGAAATAATGACTAAATTTTTGACAAATACATCTTCTTTTAAAATAAGTGATTTTAATTATAAAATAATCAAGAAAAGTTTTGTTAATGATTTATATGATAAATATAAAAGTGGAGAAAAAGAACTTTTATTTAAGTTTCCTTTTATAGAAATGAATATAAGTTTAGAAATAGATAAAGAGGATAATCTGGCTTCAATCAAAGATTTACTTTATGAGTTTGATAATAATGAAAAAATAATTATAAAGTGTATATATTCATTAGATAAAATAGAAAAAATTTTTTCCGAATTTGAATTATATAACGAAAAATTTGAAGATGGCAAGGATAAGATTGACTTTTATGAGTTTTTTCTAAGAAATTTTTATAACTATTATAGTAAGAAGTTTTATTCAACTAAGCCGGAATCAGATTATTTAAATGAAATTGAATTAAACTATATATACGGTTTGTTCAATATTTTTACAATTTCCGCTCAAAGAGAAGTGGACGATACATCCGATAATGAAAAAATGACGCTTTCAAATGCAATTTGGAAATTTTATCAAGAAAAGAAGAAAAAAAGTACTGGTGACTTAAATAGTGATGATTTGTTTAGAGAAGCAATTGAAGATATAAAAGAAAAATTAGATGATACTTATGCTAAATATTTTTCTGATTTGATTAATGTATTAAATGAAGAAATCGTTAATGATGATAAAAATAAAAAATTGAATATTGTATCAGATTTTGATATAGAAAATTTATTAAAGAAGAATTCGAAAGTCAAATATTTTTTTGAAGATATAGCATTATCAGAGTCTTCCAATGGATTGGGTTATAGCAATTTACTATATATTTATATCCAAATTGAATCATTTAAATTTGATATTAAAAGTAAAAATGCTGTTTTCAATATAGTATTTTTAGAAGAACCTGAATCACATTTACATCCACAAATGCAATCAGTTTTTCTATACAAAATTAATAAAATGTTTCAAGATAGTGATATATGCTCAATAATATCAACGCATTCTTCATATATACTTCAATCTTCTGATATAAATAACATTAATTATTTTTTAAATGGTGAAAATGGTTTAATAATTAAATCATTAAGAGACTTTATAGAAAAAGAAGAATATTCTGGTTTAAAAAATATAATTGATAAGTATTTTATATTAAATACATGTGATTTGTTTTTTGCAGATAAGGTGATTTTTTTAGAAGGAATGGCTGAAAGAATTATGCTACCATATTTTTTTGCAAAATATGATTTAGAAAATAAAGAAAAACTTTCCTCACAACATATTACAATTTTTGAAGTTGGAGGTAGACATGCATATATTTTTCAAGATTTAGTTAACTTTTTAGAAATTAAAAGTTTAACTATAACTGATTTGGATTCTGTTGTAGGTACTCATAATAAAAGTTGTCCTTGTGATTTAAGTATCAAAGATTTAAAAACTACAAATCCAACAATAAAAAATTGGTTTGGATATAAAGATAAAAAGTTATTTATAACTGAAATAAAAGACAAATATTTAACAATAACAAGTAGAGAAAAAATTTCTGATATAGAAAATTCTTTTATAACATTTCAATTACCAATTAATGAAGAAACTAAATGGGGAAGAACTCTTGAAGAGCAATTTTTAATAGAGAATGATGAATGGATAATTGAACATATAGGTAAATTAGATTCGCTTAGTGATGCAATACCTAAAATAAAAAAAGATTACAGTGGCAATGATGTAAATTTAACTATTGCAACTTTAACAAAAGAACAATTATGTCAATATTGCTATGAAATTATTCAAGAAATAGAAAAGAGTTCTTTTTCCCTAGACATTATTTCACTTGATGGTTGGGAAGTTCCAAAGTATATAATGGAGGGATTACAATGGTTAGCGAAATAAATACAGCATTAGAAGAAATAAAACTTTGTATAGAAGCAAATGAAAACTTTTGTTTAGATGCGGGAGCAGGCTCTGGAAAGACTCATACTTTAGTTGCTACTATTAATCATTTGAAAAACATAAATCCAGATGCAAAAATAGTTTGCATAACATATACCAATAATGCAAAAAATGAAATTCTTTCTAGATTAAATGATGCTAATAATGTAATAGTTTCAACTATTCATGATTTTATTTGGAAAAATATCTGCAAATTTCAAGCTCCATTAAGAGCAGAAGTAAACAAATATATAACAGAAAAGATTCAAAAGTATGAAATAGAAAATAATGAAGTTAAATTGGAAAAATATAGGAATGCAGATTTAACGTTACCAATAACATATAGGGATTATGAGAGTTTATCTAACGGAGTGATTTCACATGATACACTATTAAACATTTTTAACTTATTTTTAACCAATAAGCAATATTGTAATGTTCTATTTTCATCTTTTAACTATATTTTTATTGATGAATACCAAGATACACATAAAATTATATTTTATAATTTTTTAAGAGCATTTCAAGAATACAAACAAAACTCAAATAATATTTTAATGGGGTTATTTGGTGACACGATGCAAAATATATATCATATCGGTATAGGAGAAATTCAAGAAGAATTTAAAGATAAATTTAAGTACATAAAAAAAGAAGAGAATTATAGATCATGCCGTGAAATAATTGATTTAAATAACAGCTTGCGTACGGATTTAATACAAGTATGTAAAAATAATGATATAGAAAAAAATGAAATTAAATTTATTTATAATATAAGTGAAGATAAATATTTAAAACAATGTGAGCAATATAATGATTTTGAAAAGTTACATTTGACACATAGATATATTGCTGATGAAATAGGATTTCCCAATATTTTTAATGTTTATAATCAAAGATATGGTAATAATACATCTAATATAATAAAAAATGCAGAGGAGCGATTTTTAAGATATATTTGCAATGAAATTATGCCTTCAATACATGAAATTAAAAATAATGTGTCTAACGAAATTATTAAAAATATTAATAAAAATTATATTAACTTTGAAATATTAAATGATATAAAAGAACAATTAAATAAAGTTATATCTGAAATGGCAGAAATTAACATTCAAACTTTTTTAGAAAAGGTTTTTTCATTAGATATTTTCTCTAATTTAAATTATTTAAAACTGTGCAAATCATATGAAGAATCGGATGATATTGATTTTCTTTCTATGATTACTGAAATTAAAGCTATAGAATTTTACAATTATTACTTGCAATATTCTGAAGAAACTTTATTACAAACAATGCATGGAACAAAAGGAAATGAATTTAATGATGTTATGATAAATATTAATGAAAATACAACATGGAATTGGTATAATTTTTCTAAACTATTTAAAAATCAAGTAATGAAAGATACTGTTAAAATTAGAACAGAAAAATTATTATATGTTTCATGCACAAGAGCACAAAATTCGTTAATAATTAATTATATTGTTGAGGAAAATAGTTCAAAGTCTGAATCTGCAATTTCTTTAATGAGAAGTAATGTAAAAAGAATATGGGGAGATAAAATAGACTTTGTTATTTATGAATAATCTGAAAGTATAACGAGAACAAATTATATAGACTTAAAAGAACTAATTAGGTTCTTTTTTTTCGTAAGAAAAATTTTAAAAATTGTAATTTCTTGATACGCAGGTCAACTTTTATGCTATAATTAATATAGACGCAGGTCAACTTAGGAGGTATTTATGTTAAAACTAGCAACGGCTTTCAGTGGTATTGGTGCCATTGAACAAGCCTTAAAAAGACTAACCATTGAGTATCAAATCGAATTTGCATGTGATAATGGTGATGTTGAAATAGATATTGATCATGATCAAGAACTTAAAAAAATAAAAAAAATGAAGACTATTGAAGATAAAAGACTATATGTAGAAAAATTATATAAAACTTTATCAAGAAAAACTAATTTTGTAGAACAAGCATATAAAGCCAATTACAAAGTTGAAAATGATAACTTTTTTTATGATGTAAAACTACTAGATGGAACAGATTTTAGAAATAAAATTGATTTATTTGTAGGTGGGAGTCCATGTCAAAGTTTTTCAATTGCTGGTGCACGTGGCGGATTTGAAGACGCAAGAGGAACATTATTTTACGAATACTGCAGATTAGTAAATGAAATTCAACCTAAAATATTTATTTATGAAAACGTATATGGAGTTTTAACTCATGACAAAGGAAATACATGGAAAGTAATGCAAAATAGTTTTGATTCCCTAGGTTATCATTACCAATGGAAAATATTAGATGCAAAAGATTATGGAATTCCACAGGGAAGAAGAAGATTATATGTAGTAGGTTTTAAAGATAAAAAAGAGTATGAAAAGTTTAAATTTCCAGAACCTATTGAACTAAAATATACTATGCAAGATTTTTTAGTTGAAAATACTAAAGAAGGTAATGTAATTAATAAAAATGGTAAATTAATTATTACTGAAAAGATAGGCGAAGAACCAGAAGAAAAATATTATTTATCAGAAAAATTAAAAAAGTATGTTTTAAGCCCAGGAACGAAAAATTTTATGCATGCAGATGCCAAGATTGATTTACCTATAGCAAGAGCTTTATTATCTACACAAGGGAACTCACATCGTGCAAGTGTAAATAATTATGTAACTACTAACGGTAGAATAAGAGCATTGACAGTTAGAGAAACTTATAGATTAATGGGATTTCCCGATGATTTTAAAATAGTTGTATCTAAAGCACAAGCCTTAAAGCAAAGTGGCAATTCAATTGTTGTAGATGTTTTAGTAGCAATTTTAAAGGAAATTTATAAATAGGAGGAAATATGGAAAGAATTAAACATAAAAATCATAAATATAAAACTATAAGTTTGTTTGCAGGAATTGGTGGTTTTGATTTAGGTTTTTCAAATGCTGGATTTGATATGATTTGGGCAAATGACTTTGATAAGTATTGCGTTCAGACATTTAAAGAAAATATTAGTGATAATATTGTTTTAGGAGATATTAATGAACACTTAGATGATATCCCTAAGCATGATGTTTTGGTTGGTGGCTTTCCTTGTCAACCATTCTCGACGCTTGGTAAATTAAAAGGATTTGACGATGACAGAGGTACAATGTTTTTCACTATAAAAGAAATTATTAAAAAACATGATACAAAAGTAGTTGTTTTAGAAAATGTAAAAAATATAATTAATCATGATAATGGGAAGACATTTAAAAAAATTAAAAAAGATTTAGAAGAATTGGGATATTATGTAAATTTCAAGGTTTTAAATTCTGCTGATTTTGGTATTCCACAAAGAAGAAATCGTGTTTATATAGTAGCATTTAATAAAAAGTATTTTAATGATAAAGATTTTGAATATCCAGAACCTATTAAGCTTACTTTAAAAGCACAAGATTTATTAGATAAAGAAGTAGAAGAAAAATACTTTATAAGTACCAATATGATAGGGACCATTTTAGGAAAAGGTACAAAAGGGTATATTGTAAAACCAACAATTGACCAAGAAATTTGTAAAACTTTGACTGCTACGATGCATAAGATGCATAGGGCAAGCCAAGACAATTATTATACTGATATAGAAAATCATAAAAAATATTGTAAAAAAAATAAAACCAATATTAGAAAATTAACTCCAAACGAATGTAGAAAAATTCAAGGATTTCCAAGCGATTGGAAGCAAGTTGTTTCAGATACTCAAGCTTATAAACAATTTGGCAATGCAGTAACTGTTGATGTTGTATATGCAGTTGCAAAAAATGTTTATAAGCATATAGAAGAAAATAAAAAAGGAGAGTGGTAAAATGGCAGCAAGAAATATAGTAGTTGAAGATTACTTAAAAATCAAAGAGTATTTATCAGATAAATCAGCATCTATTATTAAATTTATGGAAGATAATCCATTTTGTGATTATATGCTTATATCAAAACATTTAACTCATTCTGATTTAACTAATTCTGGAAAAAGAAATGGTATGGGAGAAACTCTTGATAGAAATTTATTATATTATTTAACAGTAGAGGAAATGGAAGAAACAGAACGTGTTAATAATAAACCTTTTGAATCTGCTAAACAATCTAATATTTTTGTTCCATCAGAATTTTATAAATTTCTAGAAATGCCCGAATTAACAAGAAGAGAAGGTGCTCAAACAACACAACATGATCATCCTATTGTTAATGATTATGCAAATGTATATTTAGTAAATGATACATTAAAATATTTTAATATAGAATTTACCAAAATGGTTTTTGAAAAATTAAACAAAACATCCGGTTGGGATTATGAAAAATATAAAGTGGAGCTTTCAGATGACGAGTTTACAAATATTCAACTAACTCATGCTATTCACGGTATAGGTACGAAAGAAGATGAAGTATTTCACAAACTTAGAAGATCTATGTTTAAAAACGATACTATAAATTTATTACTTGTTAAAGATAATGAAAAAAATATTAAATATGTATTTATTTTATTAGAAAAAAATCCAAAATTTTATACAATTATTGGAGAAAGTAATGAATTGTGGGAAAAATATTTAGAACAAAATAACAAACAAGAAATATTTGAGTTACTAAAAAAAGATAATTTAAGTGCTGGTGAAGTTGTTAAAACTAGAAAAAATCAAAGTAAGTGGAGAAGGCTACTTGCTGAAGAAATGATGAACTTTACATCAACTCCAGAAGAAATTTTTTGCCCATTGACATACATTACAACAAATTTTAATAGCGCTGGAACATTATTTAGAGCTTCACATATAAAAGAATTTGCTAATTGTGATATTGATGAAGCTTTTGATATAAATAATGGAATTATAATGGTTGCTAATGCAGACGCATTATTTGATAAGCATTTAATTACAATTGATGATGATGGTGAAATTATCTTTTCTTTCTTAATTGATAATGATCAAAAGTTAAAGAATAATTTGAGATTAACGGATAGAGTATTTAAAAATATTTTAACTCCGGAAAGAAAAAAATATTTGGAATATCATAGAGAAGTATTTGATACTATGGAAGTTGCAAGAAAAATGGGGATAATTGATATTGATAGTAGCGAAGAAAATGTTTTATAAACAAAAATAAAATAAAAAGAAATAAAATGAAATAGTATAAAATTAAATTGTTGACTTAAAAATTATGGGTGATACAATATAGTAAAATTGCGATATTTATATCTAGGGAGCTTATGGCTCTCTTTTTTGTTGCAATAAAGGAGGTGATAAAAAAATAATAATCCTACATAAATAATGAAAAATTAATATTTAGGATGATAAATGAAGTTTTAAATTTGTTAAAAATAAAGGGTTGTATATAGTAATCATCCTATATATCAACCTACATAGTAGGAGCAATTTTGTAAGTGCAAAATCAGTTTGACACCATAAAGAAGTCTTGCTTTATAAGGCTTCTTTTTATGTTGCGGGGTCATCATCTTATCCTACTTTTTTATATATTACTAAAATTATAGCTTTATCATCCTACAAGAAAGGAGGAATATAATGGATAATAATAAGTATGTTAAAATACCAGTTAGTGTTTTAATGGATAAAAGTATTTGTGCTAATGCTAAATTATTATATGGTGTAATAATAGTATTGTCTTATATAAGAAACTATTGTTTTGCAGATAATGCTTATTTAGCAGAAACATTAAATACTACTAGAAGAACAATAACTAGATTAATTAAAGAATTAAAAGATAATGATTATATCTATATTACAAATGATAAACATAAAAGAAAAATATATATTAAAGATGTACCAACATCATCCATAAATGTAGAAGATTTATTCTAATAATATGGATGATTTTTTTGTTTGGTTAGGATGATAGCATCTAATATATATAATAAATATAAAATAATTAATAATAAAATTTATAATATTTAAATTTTTTTAATATTTAAAAGAAAGGAGAAATTATATGAAAAAATTTAATGTATATTTGCCATTCGAACTTTTTGAAAGAGTAAAGCTATTGGCTAAAACATATAACAAGTCTATTACAAAAATGATGGTTGAATTAATAGAAATTGGTTATATAAAAATGTTAGAAAACAAATAATATTAAATTATTAATTTTATTTTAGAATAGGAGGGATTATATGTATGAAAAAATATCTAAATATAAAATAAAAAACATAAATTTATATAGGTGGGATATATATGGAGGAAACCTATATAAATAAAATTACATTTAAAGATCTTATTTTAAAGTATCTTATTGAGGAAATATTAAAAGAAAAAGGAGACTCTAAATAATGATTTGCATCTTTTCATTAATGATGGTATCATCGAGTCGTCTTAATAATCAATTAAGTAAGTTAAAAGGAGGTAATGATGTATAATACTTACTTAAATAATATAGATTTCAGAGTAGGAATCTATATAAGATTATCTCAAGAAGATAAAGACAAAAAATATGAATCTGATAGTGAAAGTGTAATAAATCAAAAAGAATTATTAAGGAGTTATGTTAAGAATAATAATTTTAATTTAGTTAAGGAATATGTTGACGATGGTTTTTCTGGAACTGATTTTGATAGACCAGCATTTAAAGAAATGTTAGAAGATATAAAAAATAAGAAAATAAATTGCGTGATAGTTAAAGATTTATCAAGATTTGGTAGAGATCATGTTATGACTGGTTATTATACTGAAACATTTTTTCCAGAGAATAATATTAGATTTATTTCTATATCTGAATCAGTAGATACTTTTAAAGAACAAGCTAGTAATGATTCATCTACTTTTATAATTGCTTGTAATGATTATTATAGTAAACAAAATTCAGTTAAAATTAGAGCAGTATTAAATCAAAAAAGATTAAATGGAAAGTTTGTTGGAAGTTTACCTAGTTTTGGTTATATGAGAGATCCAGAAGATAAAGGGCATTTAATACCTAACCCAGAAACTGATTGGATAGTTAAAGAAATATTTAAATTAAGAGCTAACGGAGTTGGACCTACTGAAATTGCAAATAAATTAAATGAAATGAAAGTGCCAACTCCAAGTGGCTATAAAAAGACTTCTTACTCATCACAACTTATTGATAGAGATACTTGGAATATAACAACAGTTAAAAAAATATTATCAAATAGAATCTATACTGGTGATATGGTACAACATGTTCAAACTAAAGTTAATTATAAATCAAAGAAGAAAATAACTCTTGATGAAAAGTTATGGACTATAGTAGAAAATACACATGAAGCATTAGTAGATAGAGAAACTTTTAATTATGTTAATATTTTAAGAAAAAGAAAAACTAGAAATTATGAAATAAAAACAAAGAGGGAAAAAAGATTATTAGAAGGTAAATTATTTTGTAAGGAATGTGGTAACAGACTAACAGTACTTTATAGAAGAAATCAAGATTATTGGTCTATTAATTGTAACAGATATTCAAGAGATCCAGTAAGAGGTAGATGTTATTCACATTTCTTTCCTTACAATTATTTAGAAAAACAAATATTAGATAAAATTAATAATGTTGTATCTAAATTAATTAATGGACTAGATTTAGAAGAATTAAATAATGAAATAACAAAGAATATTCATAGAGAAAAAGAAAATATAGATGAAGTTATTAAAAGTTTAAAAGTTGAAAAAGAAAAGATTACCAATAAAATAACTATGTTATATAACGATAGGTGTGATGGGGTAATATCTGCTAACGTTTATAAAGAATTAGCTAGTCCGTATGAATTAAAACTAAAACAAATTGTTGAAAAAATAGATGAAGAAGAATTAAAAAAATATACTTCTAAAAATAATCAAAGTATATTACCAAACTACATTAAAAAGATTAAAGAATTGTTAGATTTGAACAAACCTAAAAGAGAGTTAATAGAAGCTTTAATAGATAAGATAGTAATAGATAAAGATAGGAATATTACTATTAAATTTAAATATGATGTTATATTTCAAATAGATTTTACTTATGCAGAAGAAAATAAAGTAAGAAATCCTTATGGCAGAATTGGTAAAAAGAAAGATTAATGTTATAATAGTTAGTCATAAGGAGTGATTACTTGTGATGGAAAGTATAAAAGATATATTGAAAGATTTAACCTCAGAACATGTTGCGTTGATTTCTGTAATGGTAACCATATTATTATTTATTTTTGGAAGATTTAATGAATTAAAATTTAAAAAACATGAGTTGAAAAAAGAAAAGTATTTTCAATTCATAGATATGCTTAAAGAAATATATTTAAAGGAAGGGAAAATAGAATTAAATAAAGCCCAAAAGACTAAATTTTTTGATTTCGGTTCAACAATATTTATTTATGGTTCAAAAAAAATGTATAAAAAATATTGCTTCTTTAGAGAATGTAGTTGTGATTTTGTAAAAAAACAAGGTTCTATTATGATGGAATAGCATTATTTTTAGTAGCTGATATGCTTAACCAAATAAGAAAAGAAATTGGTATGTATAATTTTGAAATACCGTTGAATTATAAGTCTATTGCGTTTTATGCAAATGATATTTATTTAAATCCAAAAATAAATTTAAAATGGTGGGATAATAAATTAAGAGTATTTTTAATAAAATTTGAATTATTTTTGTATAAGATTATAGAACTCGTTCCACTAAGGATAATTTATTGTATCATATCATTACCTTTTAAAATGATTGTAGTAATGTTTAAATGTTTAATTCAAATTCCTTTAGGGAAAATGCTAATAAAACTAGGTTTGGATAAAAAAATAGAAGAATTAAATGATAAATTAAATAATAAAAGTAATTAATACAAACGATACTTATGTGACGATATATAGTTAATTAGATATTGCAACAAATAATATTAAAAGGAAAATAATAAAAAAAGAAAGGTTATATTATGTTAAAAAAAGAATTGCTATTAGAAGAAAACAAATATATAGAGCAATATCATAAATCAATTTTTAAATTAATGGATAAATCAGATATATCGAATTATGAGTATCCATTAATAAATTTGGTGCATCAAACAATAGAAAACGAGTTGAAATATTTGATTGCAGAATCAAATTATAATGCCCAAACGTATAAGGACTTGAATATTCACAATACACATTGTTTAGATGATTTATTATTAAGAGATGAGTTAAAAAAATATTATGAAGGTATAGAAGATTTTGAAAGAATTTTTGGTGAATTCAAAGAAAAAGTTCATTATTTTGGCAACGTACTTGGTAAAAATACTTTTTTAAACAGCAGATATGCTATTGAAACGAAAGTTAATAAAAGAACTTACAAAAAAACAATTAATTATGATGAATTTTATGAAAATTGGACTCGATATTCAGAATTATATAGATATATGATGTTTTTATATGTATCATATTCGTATTCAAATTCTATAATATATTTTAGAAATCAAAAAATGTCTGAAGAAGAACTGAATTTACTTCAACTGACAATGGTGAAAGAATTAGGAACTGAACTTAATGAGGTAGAACAAGTTTTAATATATACATGGATAGATAAATTTGTTAAAAGAAACAAATATTATGATGAAAAATATGTGAATTAAATAACGATTGTACCGCAAACGGAACAGTTGCGGAACAATAGTAAATAACAAACAATGGATACTAAACTTATGAGGTGGCGATGGTGCTGAAGTAGTGTATGCCTTAAGAAATAATGATACATTATCAAAAATGATTCTTGATAATATTGAAGACACTGGACAAAATATTAGAAAATGGTATCAAAGAAGATTACCATCTAATCAAAATCAAGATTATTATTACATAATTAGAAATACTTCTCCAGCTGAATCTGTTTTAATAGAGTACGCGTTTTTAGATTCAACTAAGGATGATCGTAATCAAATAAAAAATGATTGGGAAAAATGGGCTGAAGCTGTTGTTAAAGCGGTAGCAGAATACAAAGGATATAATTATGTAGCACCTGGTGGTAATACTGTAAATGATACTTATACGGTTCAAAAAGGCGATAGCTTATGGTCAATCGCTAAAAGGTTTAACGTTGGCGTAAGCGAGATAAAAACTGCTAATAATCTAACGTCTAATTTAATTAGTGTTGGGCAACAGCTTGTTATTCCAGGAGTTGCACCATCTGATCAAACTAACGTTACATATGTTGTTCAAAAAGGTGATAGCCTATGGTCAATAGCTAACGCAAATAATACTACCGTTGATGAACTTGTTAATTTAAATAACCTTGTTGGAAATACAATATATGTTGGTCAAGTTTTACAAATTCCAAATTCTGGTTCAGATATTAACGTGCCAGATACCCAAAGCGTATACGTTGTTCAAAAAGGCGATACTTTGTATTCAATTGCCCAAAGGTATAATACTACACCAAGTGCAATAATAAGTTTAAATAATTTATCTACTGATGTATTAAGTGTAGGGCAAACTCTTACTATTCCGGCTGACGTGGAAAGTACAGGAGAGGATATAGTAACTAACACTTACGTAGTACAAAGAGGAGATTCTTTATATTCTATTGCAAGAGAATATGGTGTTTCGGTGGAAAGATTACGTGAAGAAAACGGTTTAACAACTGACGTACTAACCATTGGTCAAGTGCTTACAATACCCGGTGTAAGTAATAATACAACTAATTTATATGTCGTTCAAAAAGGAGACAGCCTATGGTCAATAGCTAATAGGTTTGGCGTAAGTATAAATGCAATTAGAATGATCAATAATTTAACTTCAGACGTATTAAGTATAGGGCAAACTCTTATAATTCCATAAAAAAAGCTTATCAAAAGATAAGTTTTTTTAATGTAACTCTTTACATACTCCAGATTCTGGTTCATAAAAACAATGGTTTTTATATTTCCCCGAGTTTGCTTGATTAAACCAAGTTGTTTTACAAGCATTTCCACTTCCCGGAGAGTAAAACCACAAAGCATTTGTTGCCGGGTGAAAATATTCCCCTCTAATTATTCTTTTAGCAAGGTTCTTTTCAGCGGTAGTTGACGAACTTTGAAAAAGGGCACTATTAGTACCAGAAAAACCCCCGGGAGATTGATATACCATATCAGTTATTGTTCTTGTGTTCTTAAAATCTAAACAATTAGCAATAACTCTATTTATTCCAACGTTTCCAACCATTAACATACCAAGGTTTCCCTCTCCTAAAGCTTCGGCACGCATAAGTCTTGCTAGCAAGTCTAGCTCTTTTTCAGTATATTTTACTATCAATTGCATCACCTAGTTTATTATATGCAACCTTTTATAAAACTATTTTTCTCATTTATGCTTACTTTTTTATTATCTGATTTATTATTATTTTTGTCTTTATAAGCCGCTAAAAAGGATAATGCTAAAAATATTATTCCTAGTATTATAAATACCATATCCCTAATTATTCTGCTTTCTAATTTTCTTTTTTTAGCTTCTTCTACTTGTTTATCAAAAGTCATTGTCATCACCTCATTATTTATATAATAACATAAATAATATCTAAACGGAATTTGTTTATGTTGGTAATAAAAGTTTTTGTCCGATTGATAACAGATTAGAAGATAAGTTATTTAATTTTTTAATGTTATCAACGGTAGTGTTATACTTATTTGCGATCAACCACAAACTATCTCCTTTTTGCACAGTGTAAGTTGTAAAATTAGAAGTGCTTGGTATTATAAGCATTTGTCCAATAGATAAATTATTTGAACTTAAATTATTAGTACTTTTTATTTTTTCAACAGTAGTATCATATTTATTAGCAATAAGCCATAGGCTATCTCCTTTTTTAACTACGTAAGTAATCTCATTTTGACTTGGAACGTTGGTGCTAGGTATAACAAGTATTTGTCCAATAGATAGATTATTAGTATTTAGATTGTTAGCTTTTTTTAATTTATCCACAGTAGTACCATATTTATTTGCGATTAGCCACAAACTATCTCCTTTTTGCACAGTATAAACATTTTTGTTTGGGGTAGTGGATTCATTATTTGTATTATCATTATTAGAAGTAGGGAGTTTTAATAACTGACCTATTTGTAAGGTATTAGAGGATAGGTTATTTAAGGTTTTAAGTTCACTTACCGTTATATTATTTTTGCTTGCAATTGACCATAAGCTATCTCCTTTTTTAACTACGTAGTATCCTTCTAAATTAGAGGGTGTATAAGTAACACCTGCAAAATCTGCGATAGATTTTACAACGGCTTCTCCTAATTTCTCATAATTATTTTTTAAAAAGTTTGCATCACTAGCATTTCCTACATAACCATAATCTATAGCAATAGTTTGGTTATTAGCAGTATTTCTTATTAAATAATCACTATCTAATGCGGTGTTATCGCTATCTCTTAGCTGATAATATTTTAAAACTGTTTGCCCCGCACTTTCTAAATTTCCCGCGATACTAGAAGCTAGTCTGCTATTACTTCTTAGTGGATACATTATCTCTGCACCATTACTACTTCCAGTGTTTAACCTATTAGATATAACTATTACGTTATTACCTGTTCCGTATTTATTTTTTATAATATTAACTCTTTGATTATCACTTAGCGTTTCATCCCCGCTTCTAACTAAAAAGTTTTCTATACCCAAACTATTTAATCTATCATTTATATATTTAGAAATTAAAAGTGTATAATCTTTTTCTATTAAACCATTTCCGGTTGCTCCATTATCTATTCCTCCGGCCGCTGCGTCAATTGCAACTTTATAAGCCATAAAATCATCCTTTCCTAAAATAATTTTATGTAAATAAATTTAATTTAAAACAAATATACATTAATAAGGAGGTAATAATATGTTACTAATCATTGCGCCAGAGGATAAATATGTTAATAATCTGGTGAGTAAGTTTGACTATACTAAAAAGCAAGCTATAAATGGGGTGAACCTTTATAATTGCGTTTATAAAGAACATCAATTCTTAATTGCTACTACTGGTTATGGTAAAGTAAATATAATAAATGCTTTAAGATACTTATGTGATAATTATGATATTAAAGTAATTGTTCAAATGGGGACAGCAGGTAGTATATCTGATGCAAATGATATATTTAGTGCAGTGATTTTTGGTGGCGCCCTTCAGTATGATGTGGATTTTTCACCAAACGGATATTCCCCGGGTGTTATTCCAAATGAAATTAAGGGAATTTACCCTACTAACGAAGACTTAAGAGAATGTATGGAAACGTCTTGCTCTATTTGTGGAGTTAATTATACAAATGATTTAATTGCATCTGGTGATATGTTTGTTTGTAATAATGGACTTGCTAACAGTATTAGAAGGGAGTATAACGCAGGGGCCGTCGATGTTGAAAGTGGCGTTGTAGGACAATTTGCCCATCAAAACAAAATTCCGTACGTAGGGGTTAAAGTTATTTCTAATTTTGCCTATAATAACGCTGTTAGACAATATAATCTTTATGAAGAAGAAGCAATTTTATCTTCGGAGAAAATAACTGGTAAGTTTATAAAAAATTATTATGATTAGTATAAGTACTTGATTTATTAGTATAATAATATTGGTGATAGTATGAAAAAAATAAATTGGAAGAGATTAATTATAATAACGATAATAACTTTTATAGTTGGTAGTTTCTTTAGCTGGTTTACGATGAATAACATGGATACCTTTAAAGAACTTGCAAAACCAATTAATGTACCAGGAATATTATTTCCGATTGTTTGGAGTATACTTTATCTTCTAATGAGTATTTCTTGTTATATAGTAAGTGAATCAGGTGATAAAGATAAAAATAAAGCTCTTATTTGGTACGGTGTTCAGCTTATCATTAACTCTCTTTGGAGTTTGATATTCTTTGGATTTGGTGCATATTTATTTGCTTTTATATGGATCATTTTACTTTTAATAATGGTAATTATTATGGTATATAAATTTTATAAAATAGATAAACGTGCAGCTTATTTAAATATTCCTTACATATTATGGATTATATTTGCAGCTTACCTAAACTTTGGTATATGGCTTTTAAACAAATAGATAATTATCTATTTGTTTATTTTTTTATTAAGAATTATTAAAAGTTGTTCAATTTTATCTGTTTTATTGTATAATATAGCATTAAAGAGGGTGGTTATATTGGCATATATAGAATTTAAAAACGTAAATAAGATATATAACATGGGTGAAGTAGAAATAAAGGCACTTAATAAAACTTCATTTGAGATAGAAAAAGGAGAGCTTGTTGTAATACTTGGTCCTTCTGGAGCGGGTAAAACAACGTGTCTTAACATATTAGGTGGAATGGATTCTGCAACTAGTGGTACCGTTATGGTAGATAATAAAGATATAACTAATTACAATGATAAAGATTTAATAATGTATCGTAGAAATGACATTGGTTTTGTGTTTCAATTTTATAATTTAGTTCAAAACTTAACAGCATTAGAAAATGTAGAACTAGCGGTTCAACTATGCAAGGATCATTTAAATCCTAAAACAATTTTAAATAAAGTTGGGTTATCAAAAAGAACGGATAACTTTCCATCACAATTATCAGGAGGAGAGCAGCAACGTGTTGCGATAGCAAGAGCAATTGCTAAAAATCCAAAACTTCTTTTGTGTGATGAGCCAACTGGAGCATTAGATTATAAAACTGGTAAACAAATATTAAAATTGCTAGAAGAAACCGCAAGAAAAGAAAAAATGACCGTTATAATAATTACTCATAACGCAGCGATTGCACCGATGGCAGATAAAGTAATAAGATTTAAAAATGGTAGTGTAGAAGACGTAACAATAAACAAAAAGCCTAAAAGTATAGAGAAAATCGAGTGGTAATATGAAGAAGAATAGAATTAATACTACTAGCGTTAGGGAAATAAAAAGTTCGTTTAAAAGATTTTTATCTCTTCTTGTTATGAGTATGTTAGGTGTTGGTGTTTTTGTTGGAATAAAGATGGCTTCACCAGACATGATGGCTTCACTTGATAAATATTATGATGATAATAACGTATACGATATAAAAGTAATTTCTACACTTGGTTTGATTAGTGATGACGTTAACCAAATAAAAAATTTAAAAGGAGTAAAAAACGTATATCCATCTTACTCTAAGGATGTTTTAGTAAACATAAATAATAGTGAATCTGTTATTAAAGTTATGTCAGTTACTGATGACGTTAACCAAATAGACTTAAAAAATGGAAGAATGCCTAAAAACAATAATGAAATTGTAGTAGAAGAGTCAATGCTTAAAAATGAAAATATAAAATTGGGGGATACTATAAAATTAAATGATAAAGATACGTTTAAAGAAACAAAATTAACAGTTGTTGGAACGGTTAAAAGCCCGCTTTATATAACAAGTTCTACTGGAAGTATGGGTAGGGGAAATACCAACTTAGGTACAGGTAAGATAAACTATTACACATATGTTCCTAGCGATAATTTTAATACTGATTATTACACTGAAATATATGTTACCGTAGATAATGCTAAAAATAAGGTTACTAATAGTAAAGAATATAATAAATTAGTAGATAACACTTTAGATGAAATAGATAAAATAAAAAAAGATAGAGAAAATGCTAGGTATGCAGAAATTTATAATAAAATTAATGATGAAATAGTTAAACAAGAAAACGAAGGACAAGCTAAGTTAAACGCTGCAAAGGTAAGTTTAGATAATGCTAATAGTAAACTTGCCTCTGGTAAAAAAGAATTAGATTCCTCTAAAGTTAAATTAGATCAAGGAATAGTTAGTCTAAATGATACAAAGAAAAGATTAGATAGTGCAAGAAATACCTTAGATGCTACTAAGTTAACCTTAGAAACTGCTAAATTAGAAATATTAAATGGTGAAAATGAAATTAATAATGAATTAAATAATTATGGAATAACATTAGATGATATATATAATGTTAAAGAAACTTTAGAAAACGTTAATAAAGATGATTTAATAAGTAAAATTCCAGAAGATACTCCAAATTATCAAACAATAGTAAACATTATAAATCAGTTAGATATTAAGTCTTTAGAAAATCAAATAAAAGACTTAATTAATAATAAAGACGTGGTTGATAATATAATTGACAATATACCAGAAGATACTCCATATTATGATGAGATAGTAAAGGTACTTGGATTTTATAAAGATAATCAGGATAAAGTTATAGAGCTTATAGATTCTTTAGAAAAACTTGATGATGCTAAGACGAAATATGATGAAGGATTAGCGTTATATAACGAAGGTGAAAAAGAATATAATGATGGATATGCTACTTATCTTAATTATTATAATGAATATCAAAATGGTTTAAGTTTATATAATAATGGACTTAGAACTTATAATAGTAACCTAAATTTATATAATTCTAAAATTACTGAATATTATGAAAGCAAAAACATGTTCGACTTAAAAATAATAGAAGCTAAAAAGAAATTAGATGAAATACCTAAATGCACTTGGTATACATATTCAAGGATAGATGATACTGGATATTCTAGTTTTATTGATGACGGAAAAAGCGTGTCTAACTTGTCAAAGATATTTCCTACCATATTCTTTGTGGTTGCTATATTAATAAGTTTAATATCAATGTCTAGAATGGTAGAAGATGACAGAGGGCTAATAGGAACCCTTAAGTCACTTGGCTTTAGTAATAAGCACATAAGAAAAAAATACTTGTTATATTCTGGAATAGCAACTTTATCTGGTGGAATAATTGGTGCTTTACTTGGCTTTTTCTTACTTACAAGATACATTTGGAACATATATAAGATTTTGTTTAATGTACCAGTGTTTAAATATGATTTTAATCCAACAAATACTATAATAGGTATTACAATAGCAGTGGTATGTATTTGTGGAACTACTTTACTTACGATTAGAAAAGTAGTAAAAGAAAAACCATCAGATCTTATGAGACCAAAGGCTCCTTCTAACGGGAAAAGAGTTATTTTAGAACATATTCCATTTATTTGGAAACGTATTAATTTTTCAAATAAAATAACAATTAGAAATTTATTTAGGTACAAAAAAAGAGTTTTAATGACCATTGTTGGAATTTTAGGTTGTACTGCTTTGATGTTAGCAGGTTTTGGAATTCGTGATTCAATTGTTAGAATACCTGAAAAACAATATAAAGACGTATTTAACTTTGATGAAATGATTTATGTAACTAATCAAAATAACGAAGAGTTTGATGTTGTTTTTAATAATAAACATATTAAAAATAGTGTTTATACAAATATGGATACTAGCATGATGGCTGGTGGTTATAGCGTTAATACTTTTGTTCCTTATGACGAAAACGAACTTGAACAAATTTTGAATTTAAGAGATTTAAAAACTGGCAAGAAACTAAAGTTAAAAGATGACGAAGTAATAATATCTGATAAGTTAGCACAGCTTGTTAATAAAAAAGAAAAAGATAAGATAACTCTTAAATCAGCAGATGGAAAAACTTATACATTTGTGATTTCTGCTGTATGTGAAAATTACGTTGGACATTATGTGTTTATGAATAAAAATACTTATGAAAAAAATATAGGTGATTATAAAACTAATATTGTATATCTAAAAATAGATGATTTAAAAAATGAAAAGCAATTATCCACAGCATTATTAAAAAACGATAATATAATGGGGGTTATTTCAGTTGATGCAACCATAAGTAGTGTTGATGATATGCTAAAATCACTTAATAGTGTTGTTGCAATATTAATTGTTTTATCTGGTGCTTTATCATTTGTTGTTTTATATAATTTGTCTTACATAAACATAAGTGAAAGAAAAAGAGAAATAGCGACTCTTAAAGTACTTGGATTTACTGATAAAGAAGTTGATCGTTACATAACTAAAGAAACCATTATATTAACTATAATAGGTATTATGTTAGGACTTTTATTTGGTATATTCTTAAATAACGTAATTCTTAATACGGTAGAAATTGAAATGGTTAGATTTTTAAGAAATATTGACTGGATTAGTTATGTTATAACTGCTTTAATAGTAATATCATTTACTTTAATAGTTAACAAAATAATTCATTTCGCCCTAAAAAAGATTGATATGATAGAGTCTTTAAAAAGTGTTGAGTAGTAATTCAACACTTTTTTGTGGTATTTATTATATCATTATTAAAATTCATCAGCATAATTTTACGATAATCGATAAAAATATGTTGACAATAGATAAAAAATAGCATATTATTAAATCAGAGGTGATGAATTTGAAAAAAAGTTTTATAGCAAGAATAATATCAATTATACTAGTAATTATATTTATAGTAGGTATTTCTTGTTTATTTTTTATACCACAGTTATATGATTTATTTAAGGATAAAAGTATTGTTACTTTTAATACCCATAGTATGCTTTATAGACTAGCATTTTTTACTTGCTATGTATTATGTTTGATAATTGTATATAAATTAATAAGTTTATTTAACGTAATTTATAAAAAAAGCCCATTTAGAAAAGAAATAGAAAATTCACTAAAGGTTATGGCAGTAATCTTTATGATCTTATTTATAATTGTTATTGTTAAAGCGGTTTTTATTCCAACCTTATTATCTTTTGTTGTAGCACTTTTATGTTTTTTAATATCACTTAGTTTTTATCTTTTAGCAGAAGTTATAAAAGCTGCTATTAAATATAAAAATGAAGTGGATTTAACGGTGTAGGTGAAGTCATGATAATAGTTAATTTAGATGTAATGATGGCAAAAAGAAAGATGTCATTAAATGAATTAAGCGAAAAAACTGGTATAACTCCAACAAATCTTTCTATCCTTAAAACTAATAAGGCAAAAGCAATAAGGTTTTCTACATTAGAAGTTATATGCAAGGTACTTAATTGTCAACCTAGTGACATATTAGAATATAGAGGTGAAGAAGATGGAAAACAGTAGAATAAAAAAAGAAAACATATTTATTCCTATAATATCTGCTATATTAATAGTAATTGTCGGTAAATTAAACATTGACTGGTATTTCAAGAGTTTAATATTTCCTTTTTTAATGATAGTTATATCAAGTACCATTTTGGTTATGGATGAAAAGGGCATAAATAAAAAAGCATATTATATGTTAATCCCAATAACATTAATAATATTTAGCAACCTTATTT
Source organism: uncultured Clostridium sp. (assembly GCA_947427095.1). Lineage (GTDB taxonomy): Bacteria > Bacillota_I > Bacilli_A > RF39 > UBA660 > Aphodocola. Next base: position 45,285 of record CANEGO010000003.1, read on the forward strand.
TACTTGGTTTAAAAGGAAACTTAGATGGTAATAATGAATTATTAAACATAGTGGTGTTGCCAATTCTTATTTCAATTTATTTATTTTTATTAATAAATAAAAATTATAAAATTTCACTTGATAACATCTTTCTTATGTTCAAGTTATTTCCAAATGGTTTATTTAAAAACTTAAAGTATATAAAAATTAATATATCAGAAAAGAAGAATAAAAAAATAATAAACATTATCTTCGGCATTATAATAGGTATTTTATTTTCGTGGGTAATATTATTTTTACTAACTAGTGCGGATGATTACTTTAATAAGTTTTTATCAAAAATAATGATAAATATAAACATTAATTTTAATATATGGCTTATTATTAAATTTATAATATTCTTTATTATCTTATTTGCAATAGGAATAAATTTATTTAAATATAAAGACATAAATATGAAAGAAAGTAAAATAAAGAATATAGATAAAACAATGATAATACCTATGTTATCAGTTATTAACCTTGTGTTTATATTATTCTTAGTATCAGAAATATCTAAGTTATGTGGCAACTTTTTACATATCCCACAAGGCTATATATATTCTAGTTATGCAAGAGAAGGCTTCTTTCAGTTATTGTTTGTAACTTTAATAAATTTTTCGATAATATTATATTTGATGTATAAAACGAATTTAATTAAAGAAAATAAGACTATTAGGATTTTGGTATTACTTTTAATTGCATTTCAGGTTTTATTAATATTTAATTCATATTATAGGATGTTCTTATATATTGGAAAGTTTGGATTTACTAATCTTAGATTACAAGTGATATTGTTCTTATTTATGGAATTAGTTTTATTTGGAATAATTATTAAAAAGATAGTAAGTAATATTAAAAATGATGGGTTAATATTCTTAATAGTCATGACAACTACCTATATTATTAACCTATACATCTGTAATGACTTATTTGTAAAACTTATTAGTTAGGAATTATATTATGAAAAAGGTAATTATATAAAATTTGGAAGTTTGCTTGGGATTACTTCTAATAAACAAGTAGACGATTCTAAGAAAGAATATAATAAAAGAAAAAACATTAGTTCTTAATTATAAAACTAATGTTTTTTTTGTCATTTATCTATTACTTCTTTTAAATCAAAGTAAAAAGCATATTCTAAATATAATTTATCACCTATTTTTGCATTTTTGGTTTCAACTTTTTTACCACCTAGGTATTTGTAAAACTCTATTGCGTTATCATTATCCGCTAAACACCATACAATCATATTTTTCTTTCCTTTATTATATAATTCTTTAGCGGTTTCAATAAATAAATCGGTTCCTATGCCTTTACCTGTTTTTTCTGGCTTTATGTATAAACTTACTAATTCCGCGTCATATTTATCATTTTGATTGAGATTAAAACATGAATATCCTAGTATTTCACCTTTTTTATCTGCTACTAAAACAAGGTCTTTATACTCATCAAAACTAGCAATATAGCGTTTTGTTTGTTCTTTATAGTTAAGCTTTTTTAAGTATTTCGATTCAATTATTTTATCGTACGCACTTCGCCAGCCATCTATTTTTATTTTTGCCATTTGTTCTTGATCTTTTAATTCATTTTTTCTTATTATGTAATCATTTCCAGGAGTCAATTTTAATAAGGCTTCATTCATGTTCGATAAAGCATTAATTATTTTATCATCATCAATAGCAAACGTTATACGTCCTACTAGTTCATTTTTATAAGGCCAGCTTATTGATTGACCAACTAAAAATCTTATTCTAGAAGCTTGATAGAAAAATTTTAATAAATCCTTTTCATTATTAATAACGCGCCCGTTATATTTCATACCTTTTACTTTAGTAAAATCTAGTATTGCAAAAAAACCGGATTCTGGTTGCAGATTTTTAGGGAAACTCGTATAAGGTAATCCTCTTAACGTCTTATTAGCTTTTTCATTATTACCTATTACAGCTTTAATTTCTTTTTCAAGTTTTCTTGATAATTGTTTATCGTCTATACTTGATATTCCATTTACTAAAGCTTTAAGTAAATTAAATTTATAAACGTATGTTTCTCTTAACTGTTTAAAGTATATATCATATTCTTTTTTTCTTTCTTTACTGGTATTAAAGGCTCCTTTTAGGGCACATCCAACGATACTTGGGGAAGAATCCATTTCTTGGAAAATGCGGTTAACAATTTCTCTTATTATTATTTCGTCTGCAACTATAAAACCTGCCCTTAGGCTTGCTAGTCCATAACTTTTTGATAAACCAAATAATGATATTGTATTTCTAAACATTCCTGGAATTGTTGCTATTGGTTTAGCAATATTATCTTTATCATATGTTATATCACGGTATACTAAGTCATCAATTATAAAAACTCCTCTTTCAAGACATACGTTTGCGATCTCCTCTAATAATTTTTGCTGTTTAACTCCCATTACTTTTCCGGTGGGATTATTTGGATTAGCGTTTAAAAATGCAACAACTCTAGGAACATAGCCACGCCTTCTGTTATATACTTTTTGCAAACTTTCGTTTATGTCGTCAATCTTATTAGCTAATTTTACTGGATTTACTAACCAGTTGTCTTCTTTTTCTAGATTTAATACTTCGACTTCTGCACCAGCTCTTTCCGCTCTTATCGTGAATAATCCATAATTTGGTCCAGTAACTAAAACTACATCACCTGGTTTAGAAATTACGTTTATAATCATATTAAAAGCGATAGAGGTAGAGGGTAAAAAAGTAATGTTATGAACTGATAAACCTTTTTCATCAACGTCTTCGTATGAATATGGTCTTGTATTAATAAAACCTTCATCTTCTACGTAATCTAGTAAAACTTTTCTTATATTATCATCACCTTCGGTGTATGGATATTTATACATATTAGAAGATTCTAAATATTTTTTCATTTCATCAATCGCCATAGGAAATGGTGGAAAATTAGTAGGGTTACCACTTCCTAAGTCAATATCAGGAATAACTGTTATATTTTCATCTCGAACTTCAAAACCATAGAAATCAATTGCGTTTGCAATATCCTGCACGGTTGGATTAAAATTATCTCCATCATTTCTACTACCAATGTATGGAAGACCAAAACGCCTTTCTCCTAAGTATGAATTCTCTCTTAATAATCTATCAATTGCATTTGATTTTTTCAACATATAAAACCTCCGTATATAATTGTATTATAACATGTATTGAATATTATAAAGTAATACTTTTGATATATTTATTTACTCTAAATTTCTTTTATAATGCAACTTGACTCTTAAAAAGATAATGCTATAATATAAAGCTATTAAAGAAGGCGTATTATGGAAAAGGTACTAAGATTAACTAAAAAAGAATTTGACGACTTTTTAAAATTTAAGAAAATAATTGGAGATACTTCTAGTGAGAGTATCGTTTATAAGATTGATAATGATACCATTTTAAAAGATTTAAAAGCTGAAGCGTTATATGAATTTAAATCTCCTGATGAAATGATATACACTGAAAATGACTTACTTAAGTTTTCTGATGTCAAAAGCCAATATTATTATTTTGTAAAGAAAGTTATATATGTTGACGATGATTTAAGGGCTTGCACTATGGATATGTGTAATGGTTTTGTATTAAATGTAATAGATGCTTTATCAATAAGTTTATCAACTATCATTAAATCAATTAATAGGTTTTATAAAGAAACAAAAAAAATAAGTTGTATGGGCATAAAAGGATATGATATGAAATCAAACTTTATGTATGATGGTATTAACTTTGGTGCTATTGATACTATTCATTATTATTTTAGTGATGAGAACGAAGACGATATTTATAAATCAAACATAAGTTATTTTAATGATGATGTTGTAACACTTTTAGTTGATTTTTACTTTATGAATTTTGTTAAACAAAATAAACTTTTAAATGAGATGTATAAGTCTATAAAAAGCGGAGAATTAATAGATATAAATGGATTTATTACTATTTTAAGAAAAGAGCTTTCTGAGTATTGTGCGAAAAATATTATTTATTTATCTGATGCTAAAGATGCAGTAGTTGAAAATATCAACACAACCGAACCATTTTGCCCGGTTTATTCTTTAAAAACTGGATTTTAAAATATCATATAAAGCAGGATAAGAAATATTAATATTTTTTCTTCAATTAAACGGACCTTTAAAACGGAAAAAGTTATGTTTATAGTTTATTTGTTTGATTTTACTTTATAATGTTTAAATTTGATGTGATTCATTTTGAATTTTTAATTATGCCACCAAAAGTGCCACTAGTAAGATATAAAAATAACAACAGTAGTCTTTTGAACAATTATTTACTCAGAAAAACCGCATAAAAAAACGACTTTTTTCAAGTCGCTTTGCTTTCAAATGGCAGGGGATGAGAGAATCGAACTCCCAACAGTGGTTTTGGAGTTGATGACCTAAATATCATAGTCCCGTCATTATATATTTTATAATTTAGTGTAGCAATGATCAACATATAAATTACACTTTTATTTTAACCAATTTATTTTCATTAATCAATACAAATGTTAACATTTGTATAAATATTTTTAAAATCGCGGGCTTCGCCGGTAAGTGTAGTTTCGAGAGTAGTTAATTCTTTTTTCTAAAAGTATATAAATAACTCTTAAAAATCAAAACAAAAGAACCGCAAAGGGGTGTGGGGAAAGCGGGTCTTTTATTTTATCTTAAATGAAATGATTTATTTATATTAATTCTTTTTATAACTTTCTATTAACTCATTTTTCCATTTATCAACATTTTTAATAAATTCAGAATTATTTCCAAGTTGTTTTTTTACATGCACAGGATTAATCATATATATAAATGATATTAGGTTTTTAGCAGTTATTTGTTTCTCTTTCTGTGATATAAACTCATAAAAATTACTATCTGGAAATGAAATTGCTTGATCACTTAAATGGCTTTCACTATTTAATACTAACCTATACATAAAATTTTCAAAGTAGTTTCTTAACTCATAAGGTATTAATTTCAAAATATCTTCATCTCTCATAAAGAGTTCCATGCTATTTTTACATTGGAAAGTTGAGAAGGCTTCTAATATTTTTCTCATTGAATTTCCGATTGTTAAGTCATATTCATCATTAGGCTTTAGTGCATATTGATACATAATATTAAAGGCTTGTGTATATGAATTTTTATCGAATTTTCCAAAATCTTTAGTTTGTTTATCAAATAAGGTTAAGTATGACATATTGAATTTTTTTAACTCTTCTTTAAATTTTTGGAAATTTATCATAACATCAATCTCATGAGTAAATATAATAACCTTGTTAATAGGATTATTATTTAAAATTCTGCTTAATTTTAATCTTAAAAAAGAATACATACCAATTTTGTTTTCAAAATCAAAACTTGAAATTGGATCATCTATTATTAATAAAAAATTATTAGTATATTCATTAGTTTCATCAGTGTTTTCGAGAATTTGAGCAAAAAAGTAACATAATGCAATGGCATTTCTTTCTCCAATAGATAATTTTTTTAATTCTACTTTTTGGCCATAAGATAAAACCATATATTTGTCATGTTTACAAACTAATGATAATCTTTCTTTTCCAAAAAAAATATATTCTAAATCTTCATTTATTTTTTTTAATGCTATATCGAAACTTTTTTTCTGTGCGTTTATTTGATCTATTTTATTTTTTATTTCATTGCCAAGTTTTTTTAGATTTAAAAGTTTTTCATTATTTTCGTGCTGAAATTTTAGCTTTTCATTATATATTATTAAATATGAATCTATTTCATTTCTAGCGATTATTTTGTTTAAATTTTGGCTGTTAGTTATAGTTTCGTTTATGTTATCTATCTTTTGGTTGTATTGTTTTATTTCTAATTTTAATTTATTAACTAAGGTTGTTAATTCAATAATTAATTTTTCTATTTCTAATCCTGAAATCGATATAGGAATATACACATTTTTGATTTTATTATCAATACTGTTATTAATAAAATCCATATGTTTATTTACTTCATCAATTTTAGAATAAATTGTAATACATAAGCCAGAGTTTAGAGACATATAGTCAGAAAGGTCAATATCAATATGTGTTAGTATGTAGTCGGATAATATTTCAATATGTTGTTGAACATTTTCATTTAATACTTTCTTAAATGAATTAATTAATTTTTCTTTATAATTATAATCTATTGGTTGAAAACAATATGGACAATAAGAAATGTTTTTTGAAAAATAATTTTTAGCTGAATCTATAATTTCTTGCATACCTTTTTCTAAAATTTCAAATATTAATTTTTCTCTTTCGTTTAATTTGGGTTTTTCAATTTTTTTTAACAGTAGTTCTTTTAAGTGTTTTTCAAATTTTTCTTTTAATTTATATTCAAAAATTAATTCTGGATATTTATTATTGTTAAGGGGCATAGTTGATAAAAACGTAATATTTTCTTCTAATTCTGTAATTTCTGCTTTAATATCTTTTTTCAGCGGCATAGATATTATAGAATTTAAAATATTTTCACCTACAGAACTTTTTCTTGATAAATTTTTTATTTTTTGCTCTCTAGTTGCCCAACTTATTTCACTTTTTAATATATCTAGCATTTTATTTTTATAATATATAGGGGACATAGAATCTTTTTCATTCTCAATCTTTTCTTTTTTTTGTTGTTCAATCTTATACTCTTTTTTTAATTTTAAAAATTCTTCATTATATTTTTTTAATTCTTCTTCTAATTCTATTTGTTTTCCAAACATAACTATTGTATTCATACCATCTTCTGAAAATTTAATTTTATTATCAATAAAAGTTTCATTAAAAATATATATATTACTTTTTTCTTCTTCTGTTAATGTAATTTCTTTTTGATCAAAATCATTTAGTCTTAAAACACTATAATTAGAATTAATATTTTTTTTCAAATCAAAAAAAGCATTTGAAATTGATGTTTTACCACTTCCATTTCTTCCATATATAAATGAAATTCTATCATCTTTATTTTTAAATAAATTGATATTTTTTTCTTCTTCAAAAAAACCACCTTTAATATTAATAGATTTAATATCCTTGAACATAAATACCTCCAAAAAAGGCTCGTATTAAACTTATTAAAGTCTAATACGAGCCCTTTAACTAGTTATATTATATCAAATTCGACAAAATAATAAAAGCTATTCAAAGAATTTATCCATAGTTATTCCTAGTACTACAGATATTTTATATAGTGTATCGACAGAGCAACCGATTGCTCCTTTTTTATATTCTAATCTTCTTATAAAGTCATAAGATTTACCTACATCGACAGCTAATTGTTCCTGGGTAATACCAGCTTCTAATCTATATTTCCTAATATTATTAGATACTTTTACCATAAATTTATCATCAAAGTTAAATTCTCTTTTAAACGTTGCCAATATAATCACCTCGTAATTATATTTTCCTACAAAAGACTTTACACGTCCGGGAACTAAAAAGTCCTGTAGCGATTTACTTTATAATTGCTATATGCTAAAATGTACTTAAGGTAGGTGATATTGTAAATGAATAATTATGATGTATCATTAAAAGGACTAGAAGATGCTTGGCATAAAAAAGATAATTATATTTTTACTAAAGATAAGAACGGGAAAAATATTTTAATTGAAAAATCAACGGGAAATGCTGTTTATGATGAATATCTTATAAATAAGTATAGGATGGTATTTGCTTGGTTAAAGGCCGTTAATTCAAGCTATGAAAGAGGAGATATTTATTCTAATACTATTTCGGAAAACGTTGAAAGTTTAGCTTTTGGAGATCATGGCCATAAAATTTATGCTACTTTGATGGAAAATGTTAAACAACAGTTATTAAATGGTATTGATAAATATTATCTTTCGTCAGGTAATCTTACTATCCAAACCAAAGGAGCTATAGAAAATGGTTTAGATAGTGATGGATTAATAATTGCTGGTAAGCTTATATTTTGTGGTGGTACAAATGCTTCTTCTACTGTTAATTGGGTATCATATGCAATACCAAAATTACAAAATCAACTTAATCCAACAGAAAAAAAACAATCAGTACCATCTAATGAGCATGATTACAAAGAAGAATATAATTTGCTTTTGAATAGTAGGACTGCTTTATCTAATTATAATGAACTTGTTAAAAATTTAAAGAGAAAAGCTTGGGAACATTTTGGAAATATAACTAGTACTACGAGTTTAGAAAGTAATATGTCAAAGAATATAACAGTTTATAGTTCACCACTATTAAAGATACATGGCTCTAACTTAGTTACTTGGCCAGTTGCTAATGGTAATGAAATATATATTGATGAAAACTTTCTTAAAGATCCAAATAATGCTGATATACTTGTTTGTCAAATCATGCATGAGATTTGTCATAGTTTAGCCAATAATAAAAAAGATGGAACGCAACAATTTTTTGGCCATATTGGACATAAAACAGAAATGATTGGGCTTAATGAAGCGGCTACACAAATGTATGCAGAAGATATTACTGGAATAAGGTTATCTGAAGATGAAGATTATTTAATTCTTGTAAAAACTTGTATGAGAGTTTGTAAAATTTTAATTGGTGAGCAGTATGTTGCTAGCCAATATTTAGGTAATGATTTAAGTTTTGAAAATAAATTTAATGAAATTACAGGTGGTAAGTTTGACGCTTTTGCGGGTATGATGAATACATTATATAATCTTTCTAAAAAATGTTATTATGATGAATATGAGAATGTTGAAGCATTGAAAATATACTTTGATAATATTTTAAAGTTTTTAAAGAAAAATTTTAAAAAACAATCAGATGTTAATCCTGAAATATTTGAACAATTGAAAGATGAATTAGGAATTGATAAAAATATTAAAAAATAAAAGCTTATTATACGTTAGTGAAATAATATGAATTATAGATGTTTTAGAAAGGATAAGTTTATGAAAACGACAATTTATATATCTAGACATTCAGAGCCATATAAACCTAAATTTTGTAATAGTAATGATAATTTACAATTGCAAAATGAAAAACAATTACTAACACCAGAAGGTGAAAGAAGAGCTAAAATATTAAGTGAAATTGATGAACTAAAAGATATTGATGTTGTAATTTCTAGTAATTATATAAGAGCAATGTCAACAGCAAAATATATAGCAGAAAAGAATAATAAAGATTTATATGTTATAGATGATTTTGGAGAAAGAAAATTTGGTATTAATACATGGGATGAATTACCTGATAATTTTGGTGATTTACAGTTAGAAGATGAAAATTATAAAATGCCAAATGGAGAATCAAGAAAAGAAGTAACAAAAAGAATGTTAAATGCTTTAAATAAAGTTTTAGAAGAATGCGAAGGAAAGAAAATAGCGATAGTATCACATGGTACTGCAATGTCATTTCTTTTTATGAATTGGTGTGACGTTAAAGCTAGCAATAAAGGTGAGTGGGCTAGGATATTAACTTTTAATAATAAAGATTTTTTTGATGGTAATTTTTTTGCTCCTGAATTATTTAAATTAGAATTTGAAGATAAAAAGTTAATTAATATAGAAAATATTAAAATTAATTATGGAGTTGAGTATGAATAAGGAAAAATATATTAAATTAGTAAATGAAAAGATAGATAATAATGCAAGAAAATTACTATTAAAACAAATAGAAAGATATTATGATGCTGTAAATAATTATGAACCTAAAATAAGTAGTTATAAGACAGGAGATTTAGTTAAGTTAGAAAAAGGTACTCTTCTTCACGGGACTTATAAAAACATTGAAGGATTAGAAAAAATAGCTAAAGAGGGTTTAATATGTGATTTAGTAGTTGAAGGTAGGAGTTCTAAGTATCCATTAACGATATGCGTTTGGAATTTACAAAAAGATTATTTATTAAAAGATTATATTGATTTTTATAGTGGTGCAACTATTATGTTTAAAGGCGAAAATTTGAAAGAGACTTCTGTAATTCCATATAGTAAAATGACTAATATTATGAATATTGTAACTAGAGATGATTATTTTATGTGGACTATGGAACAAACTAAGGAAGCTAGATTTATGCCTAGTTATCAACAGGAAAACGTACAAATAGGAATTATTTTTAATGGAAACAACTGTTTTTCGCAGGAATTATTAAAAGGTGATATCTTAAATATTAGTATGAGTGATATAGCTGTTAAGCCTTTTTTAAATGAATGGTTTTATGAAAGATTTTTAAAAGATAGAAAAGAAAAAGATGATTTCTTTACTAATAGAGAAAGTGCAATTATCTTTGGATTACCATCTTGTTTTATTGAAGGTATATTAGTTGGACGAAAATATGAAGTGGATAATAAAATGTTAAAAAGAATAAAAAAATTGCTTCCTAATTGTTATATTTGTAATTTGGATGGAAAGGTAATTGTAGAATAATTACTTAATAATGTATAGCTATAAGAAAATAAAAATAAAAGAACCGCTTTCCCCACACCTATTTCGATTCTGACTTTTGATTTTTAAGATTATTTACTAATACTTTTTAAAAAGAAAAACTATGAAGAAACTATCGCTTTCGGGCGAAGCCCGCGATTTTAAAAATATTTATACAAATGTTAACATTTGTATTGATTAATGAAAATAAATTGGTTAAAATAAAAGTGTAATTTATATGTTGATCATTGCTACACTAAATTATAAAATATATAATGACGGGACTATGATATTTAGGTCATCAACTCCAAATTACTTGGTCGCCTTAACATTATGAATTTCTAATTTCTATATTTTATAAGGTATTAATCTCATACAGGGGATTAGTTAAATGGTATAATAATGGTCTCCAAAACTACTGTATAAAGTTCGATTGGACAAGCAGAAATAAATGATAAAAAAGACTCAAAGCTTTGGCTTTGGGTCTTTAATCTTTCTAATGGTTATTTTATTCTTACAAGTTAATATCTCTATATTATCATGAAAATTAAATCCTAATTTTTGTAACCATTTACCTTTTAACATAATGTATGGATTTTCTTTAAAGTCTTTATAAACAGATATTTTCCTAATTTTCATGATAAACACCTGCTTGCCCATCATTTTCTATATTTGAGATTATTGAATGTTTGGCGTGTTTGGTTTTAAGATCTTTTGGTGACATATCAACGTATATTTTTGTTGTTTCAATATTAGTATGTCCCAAAAGATCACGAAGTGAAAAAGGATCACCACCATTTATTACAAAGTGCGTTGCAAACGTATGTCTAAATTTATGTGGGTTCATCTTAAATCCATCACCAAATATTTTTTTGGCTTTTCTACTTAACAATCCATAAACCATTTCAGTATTTAATGATGAACCTAAAATAGGTTCGTTAAACTGATTATGAAATTTAACGAAAAGTGAACCTTTTTCAGTTCCTTTTAAAACTTCACGCCTATAAACATTGAATATTCTCTCTGTTTCTTTTGAATAGTAGACCATGCGAAAGGTATTGGTTTTAGTAGAATATACGTATATGCTTCTTTCCTTAATATTAATATCTTCTAGTTTGATGCGTACAAGTTCACTATTTCTTACACCAGTATCAAGTAATACCATAACTATTAGTAAGTTTCTTAATTCTGACTTGTACCGTAAATCAAACGAAGTAATTAACTTTCGCACTTGGTCTACCGTAAAGTAATCTATTTTTTCTTTTCTAATCTTTTTAGGTTTAATGTTGCGTGCAGGATTGGCTATTAAATACCCATCTCGTTCTAAATAGTTGAAGAAAGCTCTTAGTGCTCTAGCATGACAATTAAAGGTATTTGTTTTATGTTTTGAATATTTACTTTCAATATAAAATTTTATTTCTTCTCCAGTTAGTTTTTCTAAACACCCAACCTTTTTAATTTGCACTAAGAACTTTCGAAATGCATTAAGTTTATCTTTATAGAAATGCTTAGTGGGTTCGGCCAATCCACGTTCTTCCATATTATTAAAAAAGTATTTCATAGCGTCATCAAAAGATAGATTACTTTGCGCAGGTTGTTTTGCATCTTCCTTTCCAAATTTTTGAAAAAAGTTTGTTAGTTCGTTGATGGTCTGTTCTGTCATATAAATTCTCCTTTTAAGTATATTTGTAATTTATATAGCAAAACAACCATCAGAAGAAACAATATAGAAAATGATTTTAACTAGGCGATAGGACTACCGAAGGTGACCAGTGGTCTAGTTAAAAGTCATCACCTGCATAAAAATATAAAAAAGCAGCACCACTGCTGCTTAAATTCCTAAATGGCAGGGGATGAGAGAATCGAACTCCCAACAGTGGTTTTGGAGACCATTATTATACCATTTAACTAATCCCCTGTATGAGATTAATACCTTATAAAATATAGAAATTAGAAATTCATAATGTTAAGGCGACCAAGTAATTTGGAGACCATTATTATACCATTTAACTAATCCCCTAAATGGAACAAATAAATTATAACATAAAGTTAAATAAATTATCAATATATACTTTGAAAAATTATGTTTTAATGATATTATTTTAATATGGAAGTAGGAGTAGTATAATGAAGTGTATTAGTAGTAAAGAAACCAAGGCCATAAATAAGTGTGCTTTTATTTTTTTCTCATGTTGTATAATAGGTTGGTTTTATGAACTTGTTTTCAATTTTTTGTCAAAGGGCAGAATAATTAATAGTGGTTTTTTATATGGTCCTTATTTACCTGTTTATGGTTTAGGAGCTTTACTTGTATATGTTTTACTTAATAAATATAGAAGAAAACCTATTACCTTCTTTTGCTTATCTATTTTTGTTACCGGAGTATTAGAGTATTTTACAGGGTTTTGGATGTGGAACTTGTATAACCGTAGATGGTGGAATTATACTGGATTTTTTATGAATATAAATGGTTATATTTGTCTTGCTTCTGTCATGTGCTTCGCATTTGCTTCTTTAGCGGTAGTTTATATAGTTTCTCCAATAGCCGATATTTTAATAAAGAAGATAGGTAAAAAAGGGGGTTTTATTTTATCTGTTTTAATAGGAATTATAATGATAATTGATTTATTACTTACGCTATTATTTAGATATTGATTCATGTAGAATTAATATTTACGTATTTAGTTATAGGATGGGTTATGTTTATTTTGTATTTAAACTTTTCGTTAATTTCCAATAAATGTTTATCCATTGCTATCTCCAATTAATTGTATGTTATTTTATATCTTTTTTATGAATATAATTAATTGGTGATAAAATGAAAGTTAAATTAGACATTCCTTATCCAGAAGTAAAGGTAGAGGAAAAAAATCCATATTATGCAGATCTATTAAGTCAAGATTATGCGGGAGATGTAAGCGAACTTACTGCTTCATTACTTTATTCTTATCAACATTTTGAGATTTTTAAGGAAAATGAAGAGTTTTCTAAGATTATAGAAGAAATCTCTATTGTTGAAATGAAACACCTGGAAATGTTGGGTAAAACAATCAAATTATTAGGCAAATCTCCAGTATATAAAACTTGTGAATCTTCAAGGGGAGATTGCGTTATGTGGTCTTCTAACAATGTGATTTACGATAATGATATGAGAGATATGCTTAAGACGAATATTAGAGCTGAGAAAATGGCAATAAAAAACTATGAGCATCATAGAAAATTGATTGATGATAAGTACATAAAGGAAATGCTCTCGAGAATAATATTAGATGAAAAAAGGCATTTAGAATTATTTGAAACACTATTAGAAAAACTGTGTTAGTTTACATACTTTAATAAAAGAATTAAAGAAATTAAATAGTCGTGGTATAATTACATTAGAATAAAAGGGTGATAATGTGGATAGGGAATTCGAGGTATTAAAAAGCGTTGCAAAAAAGTTGGCTGGAGATACGGTGGTTAGTAATTACGTTAGATGTGGTCATGTTGCCTGTGCGCTTTTAACCGATGCTGGTAATGTTTATACTGGCATATCAATAAATGCTAAATGTGGTATAGGTTTTTGCGCAGAACATAGTGCGATTGCAGATATGCTAAAAGCAGGTGAATTTCGTATAGTCAAAATTGTTTCTTCAAGTAGTAATAACGTGGTTGTTTCTTGTGGCAGATGTTTAGAATTTATAAGACAACTTAACAGCGAGAATATTAATACAAAAGTACTTCTTAAAAATGGTGAAGTTAAAACGGTAGGTGAGCTGTTACCAGTAAGATGGGAACTAGATGAATTATAAAATTTTGCAAAGGAATGTATAAGTTTAGCTTGGATACATTCTTTTTTATTTTTTATTTATGTATTTATTAACACTTTCTATGTTCTTTTGTGAAGGTTTTTCATCATCATAGTAATATATATCAAAAAAATTATAAAATTGATTATTTTGATGTGTAGCATGGTAACTAAAATCAGGAACTAGCTCTTTCATAATCAATTTAAAAAACAAAATAGATGTTCTATGGTTACCATCATAAAATGGTTGATGTAATTGAATTGTACAAATACAGTCAATTATACTTTCTAAGCTTATATTGTCTTTATTATCTTCATACATTTTAAAAATTTTTTCTTCTAATAATCTGATTTCATTTTCATCTGCTCGTAATCCAAACTCGCAGAAAAGCGAGTTTATTTCATTAAGTGTATTAAATGGTTTTTCATGGTTTATTTCATATTCAAAATTGTTATATAAATCGTAAAAACTTAAATCATACATAAAAATACTTCCTTTTGTGGTATATATTATATTTATTTTTATAATAATTGTAAAGTTATTAATTTTTATGTAATAAATTATAGTAAAAACAAGATAGCAATTTCACTATCTTGTTTCATAATATTCTTCTAGTGTTAGATTGTTTTTCTTTAGATATTTAGCAAGACTGGTACCAACGTATCTTAAATGCCATGGTTCATAATTATAACCAGTAATTTCTTCTTTATCATTAGGATACCTTATTATAAAACCATATAGATAAGCTATGTTTTCTAAATAAAAATACTCATCACTTTCATAATCTGTTTTATATGTATTTTTATTCTTTGAGATAATAAAGTCAAATGCAAGGCCAGTATTGTGTTCAGAAGTTCCGGGTTTTGCAACATATTTATTTGCATAATCAATACTCTTTTCTTTTACATAACTATTATATATAAGTGTAGATTCATTAAAAGTTCTATAACCACTTCTTATATTTATGTAGTAGCCGCGATCCATTAAATTGGCCTTTAATTTTAAATAATTATTATATGTTTCTTCCTCTAGTTTTATATTATTGTATATATTATCCTGAACAGTAACTAATGTATAATCATTAACTAAATCTTCACTAATTGGGTTAGCCTTATTAATTATTATAGAATATTTATCTTCATAGTTATTATTTATCTTTTTTAGATTATTGCTTGAAGCATTTAGTTTTTCATCTACTTTTTTTAAATTATTTAATCTTCCTAAAGATGCAGAAATCTTTTTTGTTTCATTTGCTTGGTATTGATTTAAAGTAAGTGACATTCCCGTTATAAAAAGGCAAATAATGATAGTATTTACTATTATTTTTTTATATACTTTTGTTTTTTTTGGTTTAGCTGCCTCTTTTAAAATAACTTTTTCAGCGTCACTTTCAAATAGAAATTCTGTTTTACATTCATTTAGTTCGTAGAATTTTGTCTTATTTTCCTTCATTTTATCACTACCTTATTATTTTACCCAATTATAACATATAAAAATAAAAAAGGAAATAAAACCTTATTCCTCATCACTATCTTCGTTATCTGTTTTAGATTCTTTTTCGTGCTTCCAAGTTATACTTATGATACCTGGATCCATGCTGGCTTTATTAATAACCATTTCTACTTTGCTTGGCGTAGATGTTATAATAATCGCCTTTAACTTAACTTTTTCTTCTGCTATTTCACTTTTTTCAAAGCTTGTTAAAACCAAATTATTTTTATCAATTATTTTAGCGAAATTAGTGCGTACTTTTTCTTCTTTGTCTTTTTTACAGCTTATTCTAATTGTATATTTTTCTTTTAATGACGCCTTTACCTTGTCCATTATAAACAAGGAAATTAATCTTAATATAATGTTTGATAGCAAAACGAAAAGTGTTCCCAGTGATGCTTCAACTACTAGTCCTGATGCACATAAAGCCCCTATAGCAGCAACGCACCATAAAGTAGAAGCGGTGTTAAGTCCTTTTATTTTACTACCATCCCTTAATATTACACCAGCTCCTAAGAAACCAATTCCTGATACTACTTGTGCGGCTATTCTAGTTTGGTCCTTTGCATTTATTCCGAATGATAAATATACAAATAAAAAAGCACCAATGCATACTAAAACGTTAGTTCTAAGACCTACCATTCGGTGTCTTAATTGTCTTTCTAAACCAACTAAAATACTAAGCGAAAAACATATTATTAATCTAATTATAAAAGTAGTTAATTCCATAAAATTCTCCTTTAATGTGGAAACTAATTATATCATATGTTATAATTTATGTGTGGGATGTGAATATATTAAAATGAAAGAAAATTTATTTGAAATAAGCAAAGAAAAAATAGAAAATAAAATAAACGAAATATTAGATAGAGAAATAGAAAAATATGAAGATAATTCATTTATAAAAGAATCATTAATGGAACTTAAAAGGCTTTCTAGTGGCGGAAAAAGAGTTCGTGGATATTTAATAAAATTAGGACAAATGTTATTTGGTAAAGATGATGATTCTTACGTTGATATTGCAGCTGCTGTAGAAATATTTCAAACATCGATTCTAATACATGATGATATTATTGATGAAGCAGATAAAAGGCGCGGTATGGATACTATAAATGCTAAATATAAAGGCCATATTGGTGTTGCTAAGGGAATTTGTATTGGCGATTTAGGTTTTTTTATTTCATATAGAATAATAAATAATTCCAATATTAGTAAAGAACTAAAAGATGAGATTGTTAAAATATACTCTAAAACCTTACATAACACTGTAAATGGGGAAATAGTAGACGTAGAGCTTCCTTTAAAATCATTGGAATATCATAAAAATATGGATGATAAAATTATATATGATATATACATCAACAAAACCGCTTGGTATACTATAATTGGTCCAATCCTTATTGGAGCAGCATCAGCTGGTGCAAGTGCTGAAGATAAAGAAAAATTAATAGAAATGGGTACTAATCTAGGTATTGCTTTTCAAATTAAGGATGATTTATTAGGATTGTATTCAAGTGTTAGCAGTATGGGAAAAACGCTTAATGACATAAAAGAAGGAAAACAAACTATTATTTATAAGTATGCTATAGATCATGCTAGTAAAGAAGAATTAGATGTAATTAGCAAGTATTATGGCAACCCTAATGTTACAGAAGAAGAAAGTAATATTATAATTGAATTATTTGATAAATTAGGAGCAAGAAAAAATGCTGAAAACTTAGTTAAAAAATACACGGATGACGGAATCAGTATAATTGATGCTATGGATGTTCAAAACAAAGATTTGTTTATGAAATTTGCAAATTATTTATTAAACAGAGATAAGTAAGAAGAAATTACTAAAATATAGTTAATTTCTTCTCTTTTTAAATTTAAGTTTTATATTAATTCATATTCTTTAGAAAGAATTCTTTTATCAGAACAATATTCCATAATAAATTTATTATCTTTTTTACAAATGATAATTCCTATAGTTTTATTTGGATTACTAGTTTTAATGTTTTTATCAATATAGTTCATATAAGCCTGTATTTGACCTATGTGCTCTTTTTTTAGCTCGGTTGTTTTAAGCTCTAAAACAACGTAACAGGAAAATTTAATATTATATAAAAGCATGTCTATGTAATTATAAGTGTTGCCAATTTTTATCTTATATTCATTTGCAATGTAGGTAAAACCTTCACCTAATCCTAAAAGAAAGTCCTTTAGGTTTTCTAATATTAGTCCTTGTAATGCTTTTTCTGATATTTCTTCTTTATTAAATCTATTTTTTATTAGTATTGGATTTTTAATGAAATCACTAATGTTTTCTTTAGAATTATCATACTTTATTAATTTTAATTTGGTTTTATCATCTAACCTTTCGTATTCGTTATTGTTTATTCTATTTCTTAATTCTCTTATAGATAAGTTTTGATTTTCAATTATTTTTATATAATAATTAATTTCATTTATGTCATTTATTTTAAGTAATTCTACATAATGACTCCAAGTTAAAAAGTCCGACAACGTCGGACGCTTTTCATAAAATTGCCTCATATATTTTAGTCTTGTTTCTGTATATCCTTTTCCCAGTTCCTTAGTTAACTTTTTAGAATATTTTTTAATTATCCCTTCCCCGTAATGTTTTCCAGCATCACTTAATAATTTACCAACCTTATAATATGTTTTTAAATCACTTCTATTTTTAGAGTAGTCTTTTACTTTTTTATATATTTCATTATTTATTAGTTCGTTTTTTATTTCATTATAATAATTCATGTATATTGTTCCTTTCTATTGGGTAGCTATTATATAAAAAAATAAAAAGAAATGTGTCATAATTTGTTTTTACAGGTGGATTTACATAGAATTAAATAAAAATTTACTAATGTAAACTTCTTTTGTTAAAATTAAATTGGGTGATTATATATGAAAACTATAATTTACATATCAAGACATTCAGAACCTTTTACACAGATTGTGAAAGAAAATATGAATGAAACACTTCAAATCAATAATGAAAAACAGATTTTAAACGTTATTGGTGAAAAAAAGCAAAAAAATTAAGTGAACTTGATGAACTTAGTAATATAGATGTGGTTATATCTAGTAATTACGCAAGAGCAATTGCAACTGCTAAATATATAGCGGATAAAAATAATTTAAGTGTTATTGTTGATGAAGATTTTGGGGAAAGACGTTTTGGAATAGATGATTGGAATGAAATTGACGATGATTTTTATGAAAAACAGTATAACGATGAAAACTTTAAAATGAAAAATGGTGAAAGTGCCAAGGAAGTAAAAGAAAGAATGTATGGTGCTTTACTTAAAGTTTTAAAAAAGTATATGGGTAAAAAAGTTGTTATCGTTTCGCATGCAACCGCAATGTGTTTTTTGTTTTCGACGTGGTGCCAGCTTAATCTTATTGATACAAAAAGTAAAACAAGGACACTTTATTTTAAAAATAAACTAGTGTTTAGTGGTAATTACGATGCGCCGGAGTTATTTAAGTTAGAATTTGAGGATAAAAATTTAATTAATATAGAAAATATTAAAATTGATTATTAAAAAAGGTGATATAGTGGAAAACTTAAGTATTAATGAGCAGCTTGAAAAATATCCTTATTTAAAAGCAGCGACTAAAAATTACTTGTTTATTGAAAATAGTGAATTAGAAGAATTAAAAGAAAGTGACGTAATAGAAGTAGATGATGTTGATGTTAAAATAGACTTTTTAAAAAAAGTTCTTGAAGATGATAGATATTATTCATATGTAAAGAAATATTTTAATGGAGAAATAGAGGATTTTCATGTGGCTTCAATTTATATGGGAGATACAATTGGCAATATAGAATACAGTAAACTAAGCATAATAAAAGGTATTGAATATTTACTTCAAAATAAGATCTTATTTTTGAATTCTGAAGAAGAAAAAAGATTTAATGAACTTAAAAACTCTATATCATTTGATAAATTTTTACAAAAAATAAATGAAGAAATTTATGATGTCTTAATAGATGGTATAAAATATCATATTAAAGTTAAAGATATGCTTAGTTTAATGCTTATGCATAATAAGGAATTTGATAAATTATGCTATGATAATACTGTTAAAACTATTAATGGTATTGCGAAAAATCACTTTGTTTATGCTGTTTATAGATATTTTAGAAATAGTGGTGTTTTAAATGAGTATATCATGCCAGAAATCATAATAAAAAGATATGATGATATAAGAACATTTAAAAAAATAGATATAGAAGCTATAAATAGATTTTTAAAAACAAAAGATACAAAACATAAAGAATTTGAAATTAATAAAGAGTTAAAAAAATTTATATTAGATGGAATGCCAGAAAATGCCAGCAAATTAGAAAAGGCAATATATATTTATATAAAAATGTGTAAAACATTAACGTATGATGATGAATACTATGCGGTAAATCAAAAAGGAAAAGCAGTAGAAAAACATTTAGATATTAATTATGCATCAAAGATTACACCTTCTAATAATAAGGTGGTATGCTTTGAATTTAATATTATATATAGTAAATTTTTAAGTGAATTAGGCATTAATTTTGAAAGTGAGTATAAAAACTTAGTGGGTGAAGCATATGGTTATGGGCATGCCTCTTTAACGTTTAGGGATGATAAGTTTTTAGTTAAAGCGGATTCTGTAACCTCTGTTTTAAATGGCGATCTTATAGAGGCAAAATTAAACAGACCTTTAAATGGACTAAAATGTATGAATTGCAATTTTAGTACTAATATAGAATTTAATGAAATGGTCATGAGAATGTATAAATTGGTTGTGGAGCAGGAAGCTGCTAAAAATAAAAAAGTTAACAGCATGAATTCTTTTGAAGAAATAATGAATGATTATGAGCATGCAACCGATAGCATTAAACCGGTTAGTTTAAATGAAAAATTATCTATACTAATAAATAAAGTTAATTCCGCTAAGTTTGTTGGAATAGATTCTTTAGCAATCATACTTAAATTAAAGAAAATATTATTTAATGAAGATGAGAGGGTTAAAAATGTAAGAATTACTATAATAAGAAACAATGAACCATTTGAAAGGGAAAATGTTGCTATGGCAAGTATGATAATTACTTTAAATTCAGTAAGTATAGTAAGAAATCCAGGTGAAAATACATACTATTATTTTAATCCAGATAAAGATTTAGTTTCAATTACTAAAGAAGAATTACAAGATAAATTTGATAATGGCATATTTGAGTATGTTTCCAAAGATGATCCGTTAATCCCGGGAATCGAGAGCAAAGTAGGTGCTAAAAAATGATAGATAAGTTAAAAGATATAAATAAACAGTTAATCACATTAAATAAAGATAATAAAAAGGAATTAGATAAGCAACTGATAATAAAAAAGATTTTAGAAGAAAAAGATTGTTTCTTAAAAATGAGTATAGAAAAAGCTTATGGGATATTAAGAGATTTAAAAATAGACGAGATGGATTTAAGAAAAGTTTATATGGAATTAATATAAAATCAAGGTGATAATATATGAAATATGTAAAAGTTATGTTTGGTACTATTAGTGGGGCTAAAAGTGATTTTGAATATAAATTAGGTGAAGTAAATATAAGTAATAATTGGAATCCAAATGCTGATAATCCAAAAGAATTTGGCGGTTTTAATTATTGTGATGAGGAGTGCATTTTAAGATGGTTACATAGAGGTGACACAATCTATGATGTAGAAATTCCTGAAGATGCTGAAAATGTAAAAATGAATGGTGCTACTACGATATATAGAACAAATAAAATAATTGTTAAAAACCCTAGAAAAGTAACTGATGAAATGGCGTTACATTTTTATAAAATATCTAATATCCCGGAAAAATCATATTACAAAGCACTTGCTGCGGTTGCTGTAATGAATTATAAAAATACTGCTATGGAGATGTTAAGGGATAAGATAAATAGAGAAAATATAGATGAAGTATTAGAAGAATGGAATGACTTTATTGAACATAAAGATAAGAATGATAGGAAAAATCTAAATGAACTCATTGTGGAACTTGAGGAATTATTAAATGAAATTAAATCAGATTTATTAATAAGTAGGTTTGTTGATAAAGAACCTTATATTAAAAAAATAACGGACGATAAGATTATCAACTTAACTGGGCAAAGTGGTTCTGGCAAATCTTATTATGCTAAAGAACATTTTAGTAGTGACGCTTATGTAATAATAGATACAGATGATATATTTTCTGATAAAAGATTTTTATCAGCTACAGGTCTTAATAAAAGCTTGGGAGAATATTTTAGAAATAAATATAAAGAATTGCCTAATTTATCTGATGATTTTGACTTAATATATAATGAAATTATAAACTATTGTAAGGATATAGATAAAACAATTGTTATTGACTGTGCACAATTTCATTGTATTAAAGATATAAATATATTAAAAGGGAAAGTTATTATAATAAGAACCTGTATTGATACTTGCTATAATAGAGCAATATCAAGATGGATAGATAATCATAAACAAAATAATTGGGATTATACAGAAGATGAACTAATTAAATATAAAGAAAGAAAAAAGAAAATTTATGACTGGTATAAATTTTCAAATGAATTTATAAAAAAGATAGATTTACTTTCTAAAAATAATATTAATAAGTGCCAAAAATAGTTACTGTGTGTTGACAATGTAATTACATTTTAATATAATTATATTAAAGGTGATAAATATGGAGAAAGCTTCAAATATAAATATAAGAGTGGATAATAATTTAAAAAAAGAGGCTGAAAAGCTATTTAACGATTTAGGTATAAACATGTCTTCTGCAATAAACGTTTTTTTAAAACAATCTGTAAGAGAA
This sequence comes from uncultured Clostridium sp., assembly GCA_947427095.1. Lineage (GTDB taxonomy): Bacteria > Bacillota_I > Bacilli_A > RF39 > UBA660 > Aphodocola. The sequence continues at coordinate 67,813 of CANEGO010000003.1, forward strand.
CAAAAAATACCATTTGAAATAAGAAAAGAATATCCTAACTATGAAACAGAGATGGCAATAGCAGAAACTGATAAAGAAGAATATAAAACTTCCAAAACTTATGATTCAGTAGATGAATTATTTGAGGATTTAAATAAATGAAGTATAAAATAAATTTCACAAGTAAATTTAAAAGAGATTATAAATTAGCTGTTAAAAGAGGATTAAATATAAGTAAATTAAAAAACATTATTGAAAAATTATCATATGGAGAGGTATTAGAAAGAAAATTTAAGGATCATGAGCTAATAAGTGATAAAAAATATGATAATGTAAGAGAATGTCATATTGAACCAGATTGGTTACTTATATATAAAATAGAAAAAGATATATTAACTTTGCATTTGATTAGAACGGGTAAACATAACGATTTATTTAAATAAATTTCTTTTTATATACTATTAGCACTCTGACTTGACAAGTGCTAATTTTTGTTTTATACTGGTTATAGTGCAATAAAAAAGGTGCATAATATATTTATAAGGGGAGTGATATTTATGTTTAATATGAACGAAGACAAGGAAGAGAATGTTTTGGAAAAATATGGTAGAGATATTACTCAGTACGTTAAAGATGGCAAAGTTGATCCAGTAATTGGAAGAGATGAAGAAATAAGAAGTATTACAAGAATATTATCTCGTAAAACCAAGAATAATCCAGTTTTAATTGGTGAACCTGGTGTTGGTAAAACCGCTATTATAGAAGGACTTGCACAGCGTATAGTAAAAGGTGATGTACCAAGTACTTTAAAAGATAAAACAATTTGGGAACTTGATATGGCATCATTAATTGCGGGTGCTAAGTATCGTGGCGAGTTTGAAGAAAGACTTAAAAACGTTTTAAATGAGGTTAAAAAGTCCGAAGGTAACATAATTATGTTCATTGATGAGATTCACATGATAGTAGGTGCTGGAAAATTAGAAGGTGCAATGGATGCTGGTAACATGCTTAAGCCAATGCTTGCAAGAGGAGAGATACATTGTATTGGTGCAACTACGTTAAATGAGTATCGTAAATATATAGAAGACGATGGAGCTTTAGAGCGTAGATTCCAAAAAGTTATGGTAAAAGAACCTACGGTGTCTGATACAATTACAATTCTAAGAGGGTTAAAACCTAGGTTCGAAGTACATCACGGTGTATCTATATCAGATGCAGCCTTAGTTGCGGCAGCAACCCTTTCAAATAGGTACATAACTGATAGATTTTTACCTGATAAAGCAATTGATTTAATTGATGAAGCTTGTGCAACAATACGTGTTCAAATGGATTCTGTACCTGAAAATATAGATAGTTTAACAAGAAGAATCATGAAACTTCAAATAGAAAGAGAAGCTATTAAGAAAGATAAAGATGATATTAGTAAGGAAAGAGTAAAAGAACTAGATAGCAAAATAAAAGAGATGAAGGAAGAAGAAACCTCTCTTAGAAATGATTGGGAAAAAGAAAAAGCTATTCAATCTGATATTAAGAAAACTAAAAAAGAGTTAGAAGATGCTAGATTTAAACTTGAAATGGCTGAAAATAACTATGATTTAGAAAGTGCTGCAGTATTAAGACATGGTACTATTCCAGAACTAGAGAAAAAGCTTGATAATTTAAAACAAGCCAACGAAAATAAAATTTTATCAGATAGGGTAACTGATGAATCTATCGCAGGCGTAATAGCAAGATGGACTAATATTCCTATAACTAAACTTGCTCAAGGTGAAAAAGAAAAGGTTCTTCGCTTAGAAGAAAACATGAAGTTAAGGGTAAAAGGCCAAGATAAAGCTTTAAATCTTGTTAGTGATGCTATTATAAGATCAAGATCAGGTATTAAAGATGAAAATAGACCAATCGGTTCATTTATCTTCTTAGGACCTACTGGTGTTGGTAAAACAGAAGTTGCAAGAACGCTTGCTTATGAGTTATTTGACGATGAAAAACACATGGTTAGAATAGATATGAGTGAATACATGGAAAGTCATTCTGTTGCAAGACTTATTGGAGCTCCTCCAGGATACGTAGGTTATGATGAAGGCGGACAGTTGACTGAGGCAGTAAGAAGAAATCCTTATAGCATAGTTTTATTTGATGAAATAGAAAAAGCTCATAAAGATGTTTTAAATATATTACTTCAAATACTAGATGATGGAAGAATAACTGATGGTCATGGACGCACGATAGACTTTAAAAATACCATTATAATTATGACATCTAACGTTGGAAGCGAATATGTACTTGATGGTAAAGTAGATGAAGACGTTATAAATAATGAATTAAAAGCTTACTTTAGACCAGAGTTCTTAAACCGTGTTGATGAAATAATAATATTTAACTCATTATCCAAAGAAGTTATTTATGAAATACTAGATAAACTAGTAAGTGATTTAAATAAAAAATTATTGGGAAATAGAATATCCATAACATTAAGTGAAAAAGCTAAAGAATGGATTGTTGAAAATGGATATGATCATAATTATGGTGCAAGACCACTTAAAAGATTTTTATCTAAAAACCTAGAGACTCTGTTAGCTAAAAAATTAATAGATGGAAGCATTATAACTGGAGATAATTTAACCGTTGATATAAAAGACGATAGTCTAGTAATAGTAAAGTAGAATTACATAATTGTAGTTCTTCTTTTGTTTTGATGATATAATTTAGATAGGTGGTTATATGGATTATCTAAAAAGTGAAGAAGAAATGTTTAATTTTGTAAGTAATTTACCAAAAAATATTAGATATACTAAGCTTTTTTTAAGTTGCAAAGAAAAAACTGCAAATGTTTTTTCAAACTTTTGCAGTAAATATGAGGATGTAATATTAAAAAATGTAGTTACTTTTAAATCTGATATACCGATTGATAATGTTTTCAATTTAATGATTTTAATTCACACGTTACAATTTTTTAATACTAATTTCGCTAAGCAAAATAAAGAAAAAATAGAGCATTTTATAATTGATAATTTTAGTAAGATAGATCCTGAGATATTTTATTATAATGATAGTTATTTTTTGTTGGAAGATTTAATAGAATGTTCAAAAAAACATCCCTTTATTTATGAATTTTTAAATAAACATTTGGAATTTATTGCAATTATTTTAACTAATAAAAAATTAACAATGTTAAAAAAAGAAAAAATTTTAAATACTTATACGGAACTTATTAAGGATGTCTTTAGAATAGAAAACGCTAACATATGTGACTTGGTTTTAAAAAGAGGTGTGTTTTCTAATGTTTTGATAATAAAGGATAAAGTAATAAAGTCCGGAAAAAAAGTAACAAAAAATATACCATATCATAAAAGATTGCTTCAGCCAATTATAAGACAAGTTATTACTAGCATTAATGATAATAATGTTGCTCTTGATTTTATTGAAGTTTACGAAAGAACATTGCCTTTTGAAGAGAATGATGTTTCCTGCTATGATGTGTTTAAGGAAATGTTAGACGATGGTATTTTATGGAGTGATCCTAAAGATGATAATTTAGGTATACTAATAAAGCCAAATACTGCTTTTAGAGAAAAAATAGAAGATTATGATAAACCATTTTTTATTGATGATGAAGTTGTTAATATTTTTGGAGATAGAAAAAAAGAAGTTTTGAAAAAGGGTGAAGTAGTAGTAATTGATTTGGATTTTGTATATGATGTAAAAAAATATATAAGTAAAGATGTAGTAATGCATGATTTAATGAAAAATCCAAATGTAGATGGTCATTATTTTTTTGATAAGTTGAAAAATTGTAATATTAAAATTGGAAGTTTTATTGGTCTTTATTTAGATAAATATGTTAATGAAGTAAAAAAAGAACTTGAAATTATAAAAAAGTAAATAATTTATGTATAAAATAGAATTTTTAATACCATAAAATTAATGCTTGTTAGTAAAGCAAGTTGTAAAGTTGTAGAAAAATGTTTTTAAATTGCATTTTTTTGTGTTAATATTATACTAGATTAGAAGAGTAAGGAGTTGATATTATGGCTAAGAAAGAAGAAAAAGCAAAAGTAGGAAGACCAAAATTAGCTGATCCAGAACTTATTAAAGATTCATGGTGCAAAATAGGTGCATGCTTATCAGTTGCTTTAGTAATGGCAATATGTGGTGCAGGCGTTCTAACTGGTAGAACTCCTTGGCAAATAATAACTTTCCACAATCCAAATAAAATTCAAGGAAATGCTCTAAATAGTGAAAATACAAAAATTATTGATGCTAAATCTTTGAATAATACTAGGGTTATTAAAGCAAAAAAAGCGACTACTAGAATAATTAGTCCGAATGGGGAAATAACTTATATTATTCCTGCTAATGAATCAGTAAGTAAATAAAAACGTCATAAAAGACGTTTTTTTGTTCGTTCTTTGCTTTTTTTAGTATGAATGTTATAATGAAAATAGGTGAATATAAATGATATATTTAGATTATTCCGCAACCACTTTTCCAAGTAGTGAAGTTGCGAAAACTTTTTTTAAAGCATGTAAAATGTACCGTGGCAATCCTAACTCTAAACATGATTTAGGTTCTAAGGCAAAAAGAAGAATTAGCGAGGCAACATCTAACATTACTAATGTTTTAAACATGAGTGATTATGAACTTATTTATACATCTGGAGCTAGTGAAGCTAATAACTTAGCAATCAAGGGAGTTGCATTGTCATCTAATGGTAAACATATCATTACCACAAAAATGGAGCATTCTTCAGTTGTTGCCCCAATAAATAGACTTTGTACAAATGGATATGAGGTTAGTTTTGTTAACATAGCAAAAAATGGTTTAATTGATATTAATCATTTGAAAACTTTAATAAGAGATGATACCGTTTTGATATCTATCGTTGGTGTTGATAGTGAACTTGGAATAAAGCAAAACATAAGGGAGATAGTGGATATTTTAAAAGATTATCCAAACGTTACTTTTCACGTGGATGCAACACAAATGATTGGAAAAACAATTCTTGAATTAGATGGTGTCCACTTAGTTAGTTTTTCAGCTCATAAATTTTTTGGAATAAAAGGCATTGGTGGCTTGCTTAAGAGAAAAAACGTTAAATTAATGCCGTTAATCGATGGTGGAGCATCAACCACAAAATATAGGAGCGGAACACCTGCTTTGGAACTTATTGTATCACTTGAAAAGGCTCTTTATTTAGCATATAAGAAGTTTGATTCTAAACAAAAATATGTTAGTGAATTAAACAGGGAGTTAAAAGGCTTTTTTTCTTCATACAAAGATGTAAAAATAAACAATACTAAAAATAGTATTGATCAAATAATAAACGTTAGTACTAATAACGCGGATAAGATTGTTGAGTTATTAAATGATAAAGGGATATACCTTTCTACTAAAAGTGCATGTAGTAATAATGATGCTATTTCTAAAACAATATATGCTTTATATGAAGATGAAAATAGGGCTAAAAATAGTATAAGAATAAGTATTTCATATGTTACTACTAAAAAAGAAATAAAAACGTTTATGAATGCATTTGATGAATGTTATAGGAGGGTAAATAAAAGATGAAAATATTAAAGTTTAATGCCGTGTGGTGTCCGGGATGTTTAGTATCTAGACCAGTGTGGAATGAGGTTTTAAAAGAATTTCCTGATATTAAAATTACCGAGTATGATTACGATATTGACGAAGAAGAGGTAGCTAAATATAACGTCGGTGATAAACTCCCAGTTGTAATTATGTTGGATGAAAATGATAATGAGATAAAACGATTAACTGGAGAAAAGAATAAAGAAGAAATACTAGGGTTTATAAAGGAAAGATAGCATGAATAAATTTAAGAAAATATTATTTAGTATCCTACTTTTTGTCACTATTTTTATATCGTTTAGCGTGAGGGTAAGTGCTAAAAGTGTTAATGTATATATGTTTTATGGTAAAACGTGTCCTCATTGTGAGGAGGCTTTAGAATACTTAAATGATGTTAAGGATAAATATGATTTAAAAATATATAAATATGAAGTTTGGGAAAATGATGAAAATAAGGCGTTGATGAATGAAATCGCTTTACTTTTGGACGTTAACGTGCGAGGAGTTCCGTTTGTTATTATTGATAATACGGCGATTTTCGGTTATGCTAGTCAGATGACTGATGAAACTTATAGATATCATATAAAAGAAGCTGCTAAAGATAATTTCGTGGATAAGGTGGGAATAAAACTTGGAATAGTTAATGAATCCGGAGTTTTAATCACAAATGGAGAAAATCAGGCACAAGATGCTAGTTATAAAGTTAAATTACCAATTATTGGGAAGGTTGATTTGAAAAACATTTCTCTTCCGGTCTTATCTATTTTAATAGGTATAGTAGATGGTTTTAATCCATGTGCCATGTGGGTATTATTGTTTTTGATAAGTACTTTAATTAGCATGAAGGATAAAAAAAGACTATGGTCTTTAGGACTTACCTTTTTAATTACTTCGTCACTTGTATACATGGCATTTATGGTGTCTTGGCTTTCCTTTGCTAAAATGATTAGTGGAGTTTTGGTAGTTAGAATGATAATTGCAATTGTAGCAATAATTGGTGGTGCCATTAACCTAAATAGTTTTGCTAATCAACTGGGTAAAGAAGATGGTTGCAACGTTGTTTCTGCAAAAAAGAGGAAGAAAGTATTTTCTAAAATAAAGAAATTTACTCATGAAAAATCATTTATCATAGCATTGTTGGGTGTTATATTATTAGCTATATCAGTTAATTTAATAGAGCTTGCTTGTTCCGCGGGGTTACCAGTTATTTTTACAGGGCTTTTAGCAATGAATGATTTAAGTACGCTTGAGTACTGGTTTTATATAGTAATTTATATATTCTTCTTTATGCTTGATGATTTAATTATTTTTGCTATAGCGGTTAAGACAATGCAGTTAACTGGAATTTCAACAAAATACACTAAATACTCGCATCTTATTGGTGGAATATTGATGTTTATTATTGGGATTTTACTAATTGTTAAACCAGAATGGTTAATGTTTAACTTTTAGGGTTCTTAGAGTCCCTTTTATTTTCCACAAAAAGACACTTGACAACTGGGGGGGGGGCTGTGGTATTATATACCCCATTAAAAGGGGTGTTTTTGTGTGGAAAACATAAGATTAGATAAATTAGAAGCAATTATTGATAGTATTAATGATAACATAAGGTATTATGAAAATGGGACATATGAAAATACGGGCTATGATATGTTCCTATCTAATGGCGATAGAATAAGGTTATTATATCCAAAAGAGGTTATTCCGCATCTTTTGGGAGTTAATGTACCATATCTTGTTTCGACAGGTTTATATAAATATAAAAATTATTTTGATATTCTAAAGGAGGTATGTTCTAATCCTTATCAGTTGTATCAAAAAATTAGTAAAGGAATAATATCGTATAATGATTTGTTTTCTAAATATGTTAATGAGAAAAATAGCATATTTAAAGCAAATTTATCTAATACTGTTCATTCAGTTAGTTACGTATGCAAATATGATAGTTCAAAAACTTTTGCATCTAGTGAAAATAGTTATAGTTCAGATTATTTTATTATAAGGGAACAAAACAATGGCGATATTATAATATTAGGAATAGTTAAAGAAGAATCGGGAAATTATAAGCCGAGATCCAGTATATATATTCAAAACCCAGTACTTGAGGGTAGCCAATTATATGATATTTTGCACAATCAAGAAATTTGCATCTTAACGAGGATTAATTCGTTAAATTATAATGGTGAGTTAAAAAAATATTTTAGTTATGTTCCACTTAGAATTGAAAGAATCGAAGATTTAGAAAAGTATTGCAATAAATATGGATGTGTTGCATCAGTAAAAAAGGATTATTTAGAAGTTTTGAGATTATTTAGCAAATCGCATAATAATAATGAAGTGATACAAGATGTTAATAAAAAAATTGCACAGATGATTAGAGAAGGCAGAATTATTACCGAAGAAGAAATGGAAACATCGATGGACTGCTTATCGGATTCAATGATTGAACTGGTTAATTCATATAATGATTTAGTTACTGGTTCTTTGAATATTGATCATTCGAGTTATTCGGAGTTGCAAACCGAAAATAAAGATTTAAGAGAAGAATTGTTGAGATTAAAAAGTGAAATAGATGAAGCTAATAGATTAATATTAACTTTAAAGGAAAATAATGAATCTTTAAAACTTCAAAATAAAAGGTATTCAGATGCTAAAATTGAAATAGAAAACATTTTATTAACCATCTAAAAAGGACTTTAATAAGTCCTTTTTAGATGATATAATTTTAATTAAGGACGTGATTTAATGGGAACTTTATACGTAGTTGCAACTCCAATCGGAAATTTAAATGATTTTTCACCACGAGCAATAAAAACTCTTAAAGAAAGTGATCTTATATTAGTAGAGGATACAAGACAAACTATTAAACTACTTAATCATTTTAATATTAAAACTAAAATGGTTTCGTATCATAAGTTTAATGAAAGTAAAAGAACAGAAGAAGTAATAGAAGAATTAAAATTAGGTAAAAATATATCACTAGTATCAGATGCTGGTACACCTTGTATATCCGATCCAGGATATATTTTAGTTAAAAAGGTGAGGGAAGAAAACATAGATGTAATCGGGATTCCTGGATGCAGTGCTGTTATAACGGCACTATCTATTGGCGGATTAGATACTTCTTCATTTTGTTTTTATGGTTTTGTTCCAACGGTTATGAAAGATAAAAAACATTTATTTGATAGAATAAAACACTCAGATGTTAAAACAAAGGTTATTTATGAGTCTCCTAAACGCATTTTAAAACTACTTTCTGAAATAAAAAAGGAAATACCAGGATGCGTGGTGTGCGTGTGTAATGAACTTACAAAGATTCATGAGAATGCAGTATACGGAAAAATAGAGGAAGTATATGAAAAAATATCTTCAAACGTAGATTCTCAAAAGGGGGAGTATGTAGTTTTAATAAATAACGAGCCAATAAGAAGAAAAATGGACGAAACTATTAGTTTAGAAGCTAAAATAGTAGAAGAGATGAAGAAAAATAATTGCTCATTAAAAGATGCAATTAAAAAAGTTAGTGATAAAAATGAAGATATTAGTAAAAAAGATATATATAATGCAAGCTTAAATTTAAAAAACATGTTTTAATAATAAACATGTTTTTATATAACATTAATTTTTTTGCTTCATATAATATTAGTATGAAGGCATATGTGATTTTTAATATTTTAATTCAGTTTATTATTCTTTTTTCTTCGGTTAATCTTTATTTTGATACTTTGGATATAAGATTGCTATTCTCCATGATTCTTGTTAGTATTATTTTTATTCCAAGTATTACCGAATTTGCTTTGGAAATTAAATTTAAAAGTATAATTCATTATATAATGACCGTTATTTGTTTGTTTATTTTTTTAATTTTAATTGCAATTTAATTATATTGTTATATAATAAAGATATAAATACACTAACGAACGGAAGGTTTAATATGAATGGTAATTATAACGATATAATTGATATTATTATTACGTTAATACAAGATGATGAGATAGCTAGTTCTATATTGGTATCTGGAAGTATTGTTCCATACATTATAACAAATAAAGAATCGTTTGAACAACATACTGATTTTTATATTTTAGTTAAGGAAAGGAAGATAGGTGCTATTCGCGATAAAATAAAAAAATTATCTAATGAATACCTATTTGATGTAGTGTCTGACTCTAAGCGTTATTCTAAAGTTGACTATGGATTTAAAATTAAGTATGAGAATACAACGGTTGGTTTTTTTCCATATTCTCTTATTGATAATAAATTCACGATAAAAACATATGGTTTAAATAAGAATACAATGGAAGTAAGGTTAAAAACAAAAGTCATTCCCAACGTTGTTAAAAGTAGTGTTATAAGACTAACTAAGTTTAATAACGATAAAAATATTAGAATAATGAGTCCTGAGTTTGTTTTGGCGGATAAGGAAATAAGGGAAAAAGAACCTGGTAACCCTACTACGGAAACCATGCATCTTTTAAATAAGATAAGTGATGAAAGCGTACTTAAAGTAATAAGACAAAGCGTGAGAAATACAAAGGTTAAAGTGCAAACAAAGAAGCTTAAAGAAAATAATACCATTTTAATTATTATTTTAATTACCTTGTTTGCTTTACTAGCGGTAATATTATATATTTGTCTAAAAAAATGAATCCCAAATTGGGATTTTTAAAATTTTATAAAAAAATAATTTACAAACAAATGTATGTGTGGTAGTATGAGGGTAGATTGTTATGAACAGAGGTGATTTTGATGGAGAGAATTATTTTTCATATTGATGTAAATAATGCTTTTTTATCATGGTCAGCTTTAGAGCTACTTAAAAATGGTAGCAAAATAGATATAAGAACAATTCCTTCGGTAGTAGGTGGGGATGAAAAGAAAAGACATGGAATAGTACTTGCTAAAAGTATGCCGGCGAAAAAAGCTGGTGTAGTAACTGGAGAACCTATTTATCTAGCTAGGAGGAAAGTTGATAAGTTATACGTAGTAAGTTCTAATAAGCAAAAATATTACGAGTATTCTGAAAAGTTTTATAAAATATTATGTAAATATAGCCCGATGGTTGAACGCTATTCTATTGATGAATGTTTTTTAGATATGACTGGTATGGAAAAAATGTTTGGAGACATGGAGTCTTTAGCTTATAAAATAAAAAAAGAGATAAAGGATAATCTTGGCTTTACAGTCAACGTTGGAATTGGAAATTCAAAATTATGTGCAAAAATGGCTAGTGATTTTGAGAAACCTGATAAGGTTCATACCCTCTTTAATAATGAGATTGAAACTAAGATGTGGCCATTATTGGTTGATAATTTATTTATGGTTGGAAAAAGCTCTAGTAAGAAATTACATGAAATGGGAATTAATAAAATTTATGATTTAGCTCATGCAGACGTTAATCTTCTTATTAGACATTTTAAATCAATGGGAAAAACAATGTATGAATATGCTAATGGAATAGATAATTCGCCTGTTGAAAGACCGATACCTAAAAATCAGGGAATAGGACATTCAACTACTTTACCAGAAGATGTTCTTGACTTGTCCTATTTAAAAAAAATTTTACATAAACTATCTTGTATGGTAGGAATGAGGCTTAGGGATGAGAAAAAGTATGCTATGGTTGTTACTGTTCAATTGAAAAATAATGATTTTTTTAGTTATGCGCATCAAAAGAAGTTAATGAATCCTATATCATCAAATGAAGATATATATGAAGTTTCTTGTGAGTTATTAAAAAATATGTGGAAGGAAGAACCTATAAGATTGATAGGATTAAGGGTTAGTAGTTTAACCGATAAAACTTATGAACAAATTTCTTTGTTTGATGAAACAGGTAAAATGCATAAAAGAAATAAGGTTCAGAAAGCTTTAGATGATATAAATAAAAAGTATGGTAATAATACAATAAGAAGTGCAGCTTTATTTGACGATAATGAATGAATATGATATACTCATTAAAGATTTATATTTTTACTGACAAGAACTCCTTATTTAAGTTGTATTCTATATCATAAAACATTAAATCAATATTAATAAGGAGGATTAAAATGGACAAAAAGTTCGAAGACGAAACTATCGTTTGTAAAGACTGTGGTAAGGAATTTGTATTTACAGCAGGAGAAAAAGAATTTTATGATCGTAATGGTTTAACAAATAAACCAGTAAGATGTAAAGAGTGTAGAGAAGCTAAAAAAGCTGCTTTTAACAAACGCAAAGAATCATATAAAAATAATAATGCATAAAAAAATCCTATTGATAGGATTTTTTATTTACTATAAGAATAATCTTTTACTTCTGTTTGTCCTTCAGAGTCGGCGTATACTATTTTTGAGTTAACTGGTACTATAAAATCAGTACATACACTAATGTTTCTAGGTGTTTTATCATTAGGCCCCTTTACTAATAAATCATAAACAATTTGTATTTTATTGGCATAAACACCTGATTCAAGATAATCTGATTCCGTAAATCTTCTTTGATTTACAGAACCGTTTGTATAACCATATAAACCATAATAACTTCCACTTATAAAATCTTGGTTACACCCTTCTATGGCGTTAACACCATAGTATGATATTTCATTTGAAATAGGAAAACCTATCATTTGCGTGTTATGGATTCTGTCATCCATAGAATCTTGTAATATACCATCCATTGCCGCATATTTTGATTTTATTGACGTATCAATATGAATGTTATCGATGTATACCTCCGTATCAGACTTTAAACCAGAAGTATAGACTTTTAAGTATAAGAATTTATCAGATGTTATTCTCCATTCTCTTTTTGTTTCATCATCAAAACTATATTCGGTTTCTAGTTTGAAACTTTCTCCTGGAATATTTAAAGATTGATGTAATCCAGCACTTATATCTTCACCATTTTGTTCTACAATATCATACTGTTCATTAGCGGCCATTTCTTTAGGTGTACAACCGGAAAAGGAACCAATAAAAGTACAAGCTAGTAAAATGCAAGCTCCCTTTTTTAATTTATTCTTTAAATTTTGATTTTCTTTCATATAAAATTCCCCCTAATTAATTTAATTTTTGATTACTATATCACAATTAATGCTAAATATCAATAATTTAGTGATTATATATTGATTTTATTTATTATGTTTGTTAAAATACTACTAGCATTTAATTAATGCATAATTTATTTGGCGGAGTTGGTGAAGTGGTTAACACACTGGTTTGTGGCACCAGCATACGTGGGTTCGATTCCCACACTCCGCCCCATTATTGTGAAATCAAACCTTTTGGTTTTTAAATATTAAGAAAGCCTAATGTTTCTAAAAGAAAATTAGGCTTTATTTAATAAAGAGGATAGTAAATATGCTTAAATCAATTTTAACTGATGCGCTTAAAAACAACGAGTTTCAAAATGTATATAATTATGGCATAAAAAATGGTTTAATTATGCCATTTTCAAGTAATTTTATTAATGAAATGAAAGATTATCATATTCCGTTTATAGATTGTACTTTATATGATTATTTTCAAAATGGCGATAATATCGGCTTTTGTTTAGAAGCTTGCAATTATTTGGCGGAGATGTTTGATGAATATGAAATATATAAAGGAATATTGCCGGCAATTAAAAATACAAAAAGGTCTCCAAATGGAGAACATGCTTGGCTTGTTTCTGATGGTATGATATATGATACTAGTTTATTATTAGTAATTGATGAAAGTTTATCTGAGTTATTAGGTTATAATCCGCAAGGATTAGTTAAAACAAATAAAAAATGTAAAAGAAATAAGATACATTAAAGTTTTAAGCCACCTTTAGTTAACGGACACATTTGAAAATAACTTACGGATTATAAAAGGTTCGTGAGTTTTTATTTTATATAATTGACTTAAAGTTCTATTTATAGAAAGGAATATTATGATGATGAAAGATGAGTTTTTGAATTTAGAAAATAGTTATAATAGATTAAAGAAAGAATATATGGAGCACGGAAAGCTAATTATTGCATATGATTTTGATAGTACTGTTTTTGACTATCATAATACCGGTTCATCTTATGAAATGGTTAGAGAACTTATTAGAAAGTGGAAAAATCATGCGTATTTCATTGTGTTTACTTCTTCAGAAAGTGATAGATTTGATGAAATTAGAAAAATTTTAGATGAATTAAATTTACCATATGATGGCATTAATGAAGATGCACCCTTTATACCATTTAAAGGAAGAAAAGTTTATTATAATATTTTATTAGATGACAGGGCAGGATTAGCACAAACTTATGGTGAACTAAATAGATTATATGATGAGGTGATAAAACCAAATAAATAGTTTTTATTTAAAGGGTGTATAAAATTTTATAGTTCTAATTAAATAAAATTACATAATAGACGCTTTATTAAATATAATTTAATGAGGTGTTTTTTATAAAAAAAGTTTTAATTTTATTTGGTGGTAATTCAAGTGAACATTATGTATCTTGTAAATCTGCTGAAAGTATAATTGAAAACATAGATAAAAAGTTATTTGAAGTTGAAGTTGCTGGTATTGATTTTGATAATACTTGGTATAAGTTTAGTGATGATTTAAGTTATTTGAAGAGTGGTAATTGGAAAGAAGCTAACATATTAAAAATTGATAATATAATAAAATATATAAAAGAGTTTGATGTAGTATTTCCAATAACTCATGGAACAAATGGAGAGGATGGGAAACTACAAGGAATGCTAGAACTATTTAATATTCCGTTTGTTGGATGTAAGACTTTAGCAAGCGGTATTGGAATGGATAAGGGTGTTTCAAAAGTAATGTTTGATAAACTAGGTATTTCTCAAGTACCATATTTAGTTATTAATGAGAGTTATAAAATAAATGATATTATAGAACAAATAGAATTTCCAGTTATTGTTAAACCTGCTAATGGAGGATCTTCTATAGGTATTAATAAAGCGAATGATAAGAAAGAGTTAGTAAGAGCTATTAAAGAAGCTAAAAAGTATGATAAAAAAATTATTATAGAAAAATTTATTAAAGCAAGAGAATTAGAAGTTGCAGTATTAGAAAATAAAGGAAATATATTATGTTCTAATCCAGGAGAAATAAAATCAGCTAATGAGTTTTATGATTATGATGCTAAATATGTAAATAGTAAATCTACAACTATAATTCCTGATGATATACCGTTAAGCATAGTGGATAAAATTAAGGAATATGCTAAAAAAATATTTAAAGGATTAAACTGTAATGGATATGCTAGAGTAGACTTTTTCTATGATGAAAAAAGTGAAGAAATATATATAAACGAAATTAATACCATACCAGGTTTTACATCTATTAGTATGTATCCTAAACTAATTGAAAGTATCGGTATTAACTATACTGATTTGATAACAATATTGATTAATAATTCATATTAACAGAACTTAATTAAGTTCTGTTAATTGTTTATATATTTTTTATTTATTATTAATGTTATTACACAATTTTTAAGAAAGTTGTTGGTCATTATTAAATGACCTTTATATTTCCCATGATAACCAAAGCTATTGTCTACTTTAAATTGCTTTGTTTCACCATTTTTAATATAAGCACCAGTAATACACATAGCATGATCATAATTAGTTATATCTAAACTAAGTTTATAAATATTTAGTAGTTTTCTTATGTTTAATGTCTCATCGTATTTAAAAATATCATCATCTAATATGTTAGTTTCGTAATCTAAAGAAGTAGATTTTTCTGCTGAAAACCAAACCCCGATTCCATCTTTTAATTGAGAAATAATAGCTTTTTCAATTTTATCTTGGGAAAGTGTTATTATTTCTTCATTTTCTTTTAAATACATACTAGGAATAAATGAGTAACTATTCATTAAATCATATTTATCATAAGGAGTTACCGTAACATATTCATCTAAAGATGTTTTCAAATATTTATTTCTAAACTCTAAAGGGGTTAGTTTTTCTTTTTTATACTCAAACATAGTAGGTGGATTACCAATTACTTTAGATAGGAAGATATAAGCCTCATTTATTAATATATCTTTTAGTGTATCATCATTTTCCCCATTTCTATTAATTAAAACGGTTGCGTCTGTTTTTACTTTCCTTTTTAACAATTCTATAACCTTATTTGCATCATATTTGTTAGTTACTTCTTTCATATATTTGGATGTAACAAGACCATACTTATTAATTATTTTTTTACAAGAGTTAAAAGTACCTGCTATGCAAATATATTTATTAGCTTTTTCATTAATCATTTCTAAACTTATATCATTTTCTTTTAATAACTCATTATAAAAAGTATTTACCTTTTCTAATTTATCATAAAAGTCTATGTATGTTGCAGATAAATCTAAACCTTTAGTGTTTACACTATTATCTTTTTTCATAATACTTTTTATCATTCTTAAAAATGCGTAAATATTACATTCGTAGCTTTGTTTTTGATCATACATTTTCATTTCTGGTATTTGTATATTAAACTTGTAAGAAGTATTTTTTATAAGTTTTTTATTTAAACATACATTTTCTAAACCATTTTCATAAATATCATTTTCTAAAGTAGTATTATTTTTATTGTTTAAATATTCTTTTTGATATTTATTTATATCCCCTAATTTAATCTCTTTATTCATAGTATCACCAAGTATATTATACAACAAAGTTTGTAAATTTGAAAAATATAATTTATATGTTATAATTAAAGCAGTTGAAGGGCTAGTACAGACTTTGATGTTTGTATTAGCTTTTTTGATAAAGGAGTAAGAGTAGTGAGAAAAGTATTAAGAATTTTATTTTTAGGGAGTTTCATCTTTATAATTCCTATATTATTAGTATCAGCTCATCCAGGAAGAACAGATTCGAGAGGATGCCATACTTGTAGGACCAACTGTGCTAAATGGGGACTTTCTACCGGTCAATATCACTGTCATAATGGTGGAGGATCATCTTCTGGTAGTAGAAGTTATAATACAACAACCAGAAGAACAACTACTATAAGACAAGTTTATGGGTGTATGGATAAAACTGCAATAAATTATAATTATAGTGCAAACGTATCAGATGGAAGTTGTCAGTACGAGAAAATAGAAACATCTAAAGAAAATATTTATTATAGTACGGAAACAAAAGGCTCTTTAACTAGTGGTGAAAAAGAAATTATAAGAGAAGGTAAAAATGGTGAAAAGGAAGTAACGTTTAAGAAAATAGTAAATGAAAACGGCACTGAAGTTTCAAGTGAAAAGGTTAATGAAACTGTTATTGTAGAACCAGTAAATGAAATAGTTGAATATCGTAAAAAAACGACTAAGGAAAAAGTAACCACAAAAGAAGAAAAAGAAAGTAATACACCACTTATATTTACTATAATTTTATTAATAGTAAATATATATTATGGTTATAAAAATAAAGATGTTAATTTATTAATTAACAAAATAAGATTAATTGATTCTAAAGCAAAATATATTTTATATTTTTTATATTTTATCTTTGTAATTCCGGTGTTTATAGATATAGTATTAGTAATAATAGATTTCCTTAAGAAAAATAAACAAAAGTAAAACTTACCTTTAAAAGGTAAGTTTTTTAATTTTATTGTAACAAGAGATTTGTCTTTAATTAAATTATGTGTAATAATGGGTATAAGAGGTATAAAATGAGTGAAGTAAAACAATTATTACATGATAGATATATAGATTTTTGGACGGATATTTATAATATTGAACAAGATGAAGTTAAATGTTTGAAAAGGTATGTAGATTATGTTGAAAACACTTTAAGAGATTATGATATGACTAGTATGTCTTATGATAAAATGAAAAGCTTTTTTATGATGAAACAACTCGATTATGTACAGGAGGCATTATCATGTATGCTTCAAGGTAATTACAATAGCCTTTCTTGTATGATTAGAATTATGATTGAAAATTATATAACTTTTTATTTAATTAAAAAGTATAAATCAAAAGATTTGTGGAAGTATTGGTATGTATATGGTTCTTATAAGGCGTATAGGATTATAGGTCATGAACCTCTTAGAAGTATGATGAAACAAAAATACTTCGAAATGTGTGAAATACTTGATATACAGGATACGGATATTTTTGATATGCAGTCTTATAGCTGGCTTAAAAAAGTTGTGTTTTTAAAAAAGTATAATTTTAAACAAGCATGTAATTTAGTTGATGAAAACTTATACAAGGACTTTAATTATTTAAGTGAAAGAGTTCATAACAATAATATGATTTTTAAAACTTTTGGAGTAGATATGAAAGTATTAAGTAAGTTTATTTATACTATTTACGACCTTACAGATAGAACTATAAAGTTATATGATCATAGATATGTAAGAAGAATTATGTATAATAATTTATCTGTTAGATTGTTAGAAAGCTTAGATGTTTGTCTTAATTATAAGGAAGCGTTTCCTAATAATATATAATAACCTAAATTTGAAATGAGAGAAAAATCATGAAATCAGATGCTTATAAAATTAATAATGCTGTGGAAAAAATTAAAATTGGTAAAAGTACTTCGTTTTTAGATGGAAGAGAACTTAAGTTAGTCACAGCAAAACTTAAAAAAGGTGAGTATAACGTATATTATCCATACAAAGATAGTGAAAAAGTAATGTTATACATAGGAAAAGTTCCCGATGTTAAACTTTTTAAAATCAATACTGTGGAAAAAATAAGACATCAAGATATATTAGGAAGTTTATTTGCGCTTAACATAGATTCATCCTGCTTTGGAGATATTGTTTTATATAATGAAGATTATTATGTGTTTATTACCCAAGGAATGGCTTTATATATAAAGGATAATTTAAACCAAATTGGTAAAAGTAAGGTTATTTTAGAAGAAGTAAGTTTAAATACTTTGCATAATTATGAAAGAACGTATGAAGAAAATGAAATTATAATATCAAGTCTTAGAATTGATAATGTGGTTTCAGCGATAATTAATTCATCTAGAAGTAAGGTGGTAGATAAGATAAAAACCAAAGAAGTAATAGTTAACTATGAAGTTATGAATAAAAACTCTTACGTGCTTAAAGAAAATGATATATTTAGTATAAGAAAATACGGTAAGTATAAATTTGTTGGAATAATAAAAAGTACTAAAAAGAATAATTACATTGTTAAATATTTAAAATATCTGTAATATATCTTTTTCTTAAAAAAGATAGTATAATTTATATATAAATTAAGTGGGGTGATGGTAATTGAATACAAAGAAATTAAAAGGTACTTTAATAAACGAAAAGGTTAATAAGGTTAAAGGTGGCATATATCATACTTCACAAATTATCTTTGCATATAATTCTAATAAAATAGAAGGAAGTAGATTAACAGAAGACCAAACCAAAGAGATTTTTGAGAATAATTTTTATGTTCTGGGTAAAGATGGCTTAGTAATTGAAGATGATTTAATAGAAACAAAAAACCATTTTAAATTATTTGATTATATAATAGATAATATTGATGAACTTTTAACAAAAGATATGCTTATAAAAATGAATGTTATGTTAAAGAAAAATACTACTTATGAATCTAATCCAAAATATAACGTTGGTGGTTTTAAAACTGCGCCTAATATAATAGGAACAATAAACGTAATTAATACATCTAAACCAGAAGATGCCAAAGGAGATATAGAAAAGTTACTTAGTTGGTATAATTCTAAAAATATAATAACCATAGAAGATATAATAGAATTTCATGTTAGATTTGAAAGAATTCACCCTTTTGGTGATGAGAATGATGCATTAGTGTAGAATACGACATACCTTCATAAATACTTACAAAATAAGGATTTTACTAATTTAGGTAGATCTTTTATTTTGCAATAATTTAATAATTTTCAAGTTAAAATGCAGACTTTTTTGTGATAAGCGATATAATTTTTATTGGATGGTGATGCTATGATATATATAACTGGAGATAAACATGTTGATTTTAGAGAAGTATTTTATTTTTGCTATGCTAATAAAACAACGTTAGATGATATTTTAATCGTTTTAGGAGATGCTGGAATAAATTATTATGCTAATGAAAAAGATGATATGTTAAAGAATAGTTTATTACAATATCCAATAACTTTTTTCTGTATACATGGTAATCATGAAGAAAGACCAGAGAATATTGAGTCTTATAAAACAAAAAAATTTCATAATGGAATTGTGTATTATGAAGAAGAGTATCCAAATATATTATTTGCTAAAGATGGAGAAATTTATAATTTTAATGATCATAAAGTTTTAGTTATAGGTGGGGCTTATAGTGTTGATAAATATTTTAGATTATCTAGAGGATATAATTGGTATGAAAGTGAGCAACCAAGTGAAAAAACAAAGGATAAGGTAAAGAGAGTATTGAAAAATTTAGATAATAAAATTGATATGATTTTATCTCATACATGTCCTTATAAATATTTGCCAAGAGAAATGTTTTTAGATGGAATTGATCAAAGTACAGTTGATAATTCAACAGAACATTTTTTAGATGAACTAGAAGAATCCATTGATTATAATTTATGGTATTGTGGTCATTATCATACTGATAAAAAGGTAGATAAAATAATATTTATGTTTCATAAAATTGAAGAGTTTAAATGAGTGGGTTCTAAAAGGGTTATTATAAATTATATATAAATAAAGAGAAAAAAGTACATTTTAATTAATTTAGAACCTTAAAATATATCAAAAAGGTTCTTTTCGTAAGTACGAAAATGGTTTGTGGTGCACAAACGAGGTTTTAAAAGTCTTTATTTATAAGAATTTTAAAGTTTCGTGGTGCATTCCCATATCCTGTTGTAACAAAAAAATTAACTATTTTCTTGAAGTTATAGTAATTGTATGTGATTTAAGTTATAATTTAATTAGGTATTTTTATAATATATTCAAGAGGTGAATTATGCAAACTTTACAGATAAGAAATTCAACAGCAGAATTTTTAATTTTTACAAAGCAAAATAAAGAAAGAACAATAGAAGTTATAGTGGATGAAGATTCAGTATGGCTTAGTCAAAAATTAATTGCTGAGCTTTTTGATACAACTAGAAATAATGTTACAATGCATCTTGGCAATATTTTAGAAAATGAATTAGATAAAAATTCAGTATGTAAAGATTTCTTACATACTGCTGGTGATGGAAAAAAATATAAGACTAAATATTACAATTTAGATGCCATTATTGCAGTTGGTTTCAAAATTAATAGTAAAAGAGCTATAGAATTTAGATTATGGGCAATTAATGTTTTAAAACAATATTCTGTTAAGGGTTATGTTCTGGATAAAGAGAGACTTAAAAATGGAACTTTTTTAAATGAAAATTACTTTGATGAACTATTACAAGAAATTAGAGAAATTAGAATTAGTGAACGAAATTTTTATCAAAAGATTACTGATATTTATGCCACTAGTTTAGATTATAATGTTTCTTCACCAATAACAAAAGAGTTTTTCAAAACAGTTCAAAATAAGATGCATTATGCCACACATGGTAGTACTGCTGCAGAAGTTATAGTAGAAAGGGCCAACCACAAAAAAGAACATATGGGACTTACTAATTGGAAAAACTCTCCTAATGGTAAAATAATGGCAACAGATGTAGTTATTGCTAAAAATTATTTAACAAAAGAAGAACTTAAGTCTTTGGAAAGAATCGTTACAATGTATTTAGATTATGCGGAAGATCAAGCTGAAAGGCATATTCCAATGACTATGGAAGATTGGAAAAAAAGATTAGATGTATTTTTACAATTCAATGAAAGAGAAGTATTAGATAATCCTGGAAAAGTTTCGCATAAAGTAGCAGAAAGTTTTGCTTTATCAGAGTTTGAAAAAT
Organism: uncultured Clostridium sp.; assembly: GCA_947427095.1. Classification (GTDB taxonomy): domain Bacteria; phylum Bacillota_I; class Bacilli_A; order RF39; family UBA660; genus Aphodocola. Next base: position 89,208 of record CANEGO010000003.1, read on the forward strand.
ATAGAATTGTACAAGATAAATTATTTGAATCCGATTTTGATAAATTTATGATCGAAATGAAAAATGAAGAAATAAATAATTAAATGTAGAGGTGTTTATGCGCAATAATGAGTTATCAAAAATTATTTTAGGAACAGGAAGTTATGCAAATGTTAAGGATGGTAACACTGTTTCAGTTACAGGTGATGGTGGAAATGCATGGGGCTATTTTGGACCTTCATATAAAAAATTAGCACCAAAATTAGTTACCTATGTTCCCTATGCCGAAAAGTATGAAGAGTTATTAAAATTAAGACATGATGCCTTAAAATTAAAGGAATATCTAGAATTTAGAAAACAAATTGAAGATGAATATATAAAAAGTTATTATGATATTAGACTTAAGAATTTAGATGTAATAGAGTTATTAAATATACTACATGAACGATTTGGAGATGATATAATTCTTTTATGCCACGAACGAGTAGATGAATTTTGCCATAGAAGATTAATCGCTGATTATATTGAAATGAGTACTGGAATATATATACCTGAAGTGAGTGTTGACGAAGCTGGTTATGTAAAAAAGCTTCTTCCAATTAGATATAAAAACAGATTAAAACAAATAATTGATAATGTATAAGAATATATACCACAATTCTGCACTAAGGAACCATCCTCAGATGGAAATGGCTGAGTAGGAAGACTAGTCATGTTTAAAGAATGTTTAAAAAATAATGTTTTTCCATTTATCATTTTAGATCAAAATAAAGCATTTTATATTAGAGGATTGCAAGAATATGATAGAGATTCTAGGTATTTAATAGATACTTGCTTAGATGCACAAGATACGTATCAAGACATGTGTAAAATATTGATGGATGAATAATTAGGAACGATATATATGAAAATAATATCTTGGAATATAAATGGATATAGAAGTGCAGAAAAAACAAATAGTATAAAAGATTTAATAGATAAAAATAGTCCAGACATAATTTGTTTGCAAGAAATAAAAATGAATGAAGAGGTTTTAGAAAATTTTGGATATAACTGCTACTATAATTTTGCAGATAAAAAAGGTTATAGTGGAACAATGGTGCTTACTAAAGATAAACCAGTTAAAGTTATTAGTAAAATAGGTTTAGATAAATTTGATGAAGAAGGTAGATTTCTTTTGCTAGAATATAAAAACTTTTTCTTAATAAACATTTATATACCGCATGGTGGAAGAAAAAAAGAAAATCATCCTTATAAATTTGCAGCGATAGATAAACTATTAGAATTAATTAAAACATTAAATAAACCAGTTTTTATTTGTACGGATTTTAATATTGCACATAAGGAAGCTGATGTTAAAAATTACAAAACTAATTATAAGAATAATATGTTTTCTTATGAAGAAAGAGCTAAAATAGATGAATTATTAAATTTAGGGTTAGCCGGATAGCTTCCGGTGCTTAGTTAAAGATGATAATATATATTCAATGTGGCCAAATGGTTTTAATGCAAGACAAAGAAACATGGGCTGGAGAATTAATTATATATTTATATCAAAAACACTTGAAAAGAATATAAAAGGTGTAAAATACATAAAAGAGCAATTGGGTTCTGATCATTGCCCATATAGGTTAGATATTGAAATATAAAAAAAAGGAGAAATAATGATGAAAATAAATAAGAGAAATTTATTAGTGGTTGTATTAAGTATTATGGTTTCGATAATATCAGGTATTCTAACCCATGATTTAATAATTGGTGGTTCCATTTTATTAACTAGCTTGTTATGCCCTTATTATCAAAGTATAGGTAAGAAAAGCAGTTTTATAATTGGACTTATAAATTGTTTGTTAATGGCTTATGCTTGTTTTAAGAACAATTTATATGGTACTTTCTTACTTTGTATATTATTTGTTGCGCCATCACAAATCATAGGCTTTATTAATTGGAATAGAAACCAAGATGAAGATAAAAACGTAAAGGTAAGAGATTTTACTTTTAAAAATAGTATTATAATAATATTTTCTTGTATAATAGGAAGTTTTGTTTTAGGGTATTTGCTATCATTAATACCAAGTCAAAATTTAGCATTTATGGATGCATCATCTAATTGCATAAATATATGTGCTACTATTTTAATGGTATTAAGATTTAAAGAATCATGGTGGGTATTTATTTTCAATAATATAATAGATCTTGCTATATGGATAATAATGATCATTAATCATGGCCCTGGTTCATGGATGGTTCTTTTATCATCGTTAGCATATTTCTTAATAAATGTTTATGGAATAATAAAGTGGAGTATAGAAGCTAAGAAAAATAAAATAAGTAAGGAGTAGGTGTTATGAACTTTAATAAAGAAATAAATAGGTATGGTACAAATAGTTTAAAATATGATTTTAAAAAAGCTAAAAATAAACCGGAAGATGTTTTTCCGCTTTGGGTTGCAGACATGGATTTTAAGTGTCCTAAAGAAGTAATAAAGGAAATGAATAAAAGAGTAAAACACGGAATTTTTGGCTATTCACAAACTAATCAAGATTATTTTAAATCTGTTTATAATTGGTATAAGAAAAACTTTAATGTATCTTTAAAAGAAGAATGGCTTATTAAAACACCAGGCGTTGTATTTGCACTAGCAACCGCGGTCAAAGTTTTAACAAAGGAAAAAGATTATGTATTAATTAATAATCCAGTATATTATCCTTTTTCTGAAGTAGTAACCGATAATAATAGAAAAGTAATAAGTAGTAACTTGGTTTTAGAAGATGGTAGATATCACATTGATTTTGACGATATGGAAGAAAAGATAAAAAAATATAAAATAAAATTATATCTTTTATGTTCACCTCATAATCCAGTTGGTAGGGTATGGAAAAAAGAAGAGTTAGATAAAATTATAGAAATATGCAAAAGAAATAAAGTCTTTATTGTATCCGATGAAATACATAGTGATTTTGTATGGAGTGGTAAACATAGATGCTTGTTAAAGTACAAAGATTATTTAGATAATATGATGGTTTGTACAACACCTAGTAAGACTTTTAATTTAGCAGGACTTCAAGTATCAAATATTTTTATTCCTAATAAAAAGGTAAGAGATAGTTTTCAAAATGAGATATGGAAAACAGGCTATAGTCTTGTAAATACAATGGGAATAGTAGCGTGTAAGGCAGCTTATGATAGTGGCTATTCTTGGTTAGAAAATTTAAGAGCGTATCTTAAAGACAATATTGATTTTGTAGATAACTTTTTAAAAGAACGATTGCCAAAGGTTAAATTAATATATCCAGAAGGAACCTACCTGTTATGGTTAGATTTTAGAGAATTAAAACTTTCTGATGATGAAATAAATAAGATTATGTTAAACGATGCAAAACTATGGCTTGATGGTGGCGCTATGTTTGGTAAAACGGGTAAAGGGTTTCAAAGATTAAATATAGCACTCCCAAGAAAAAAATTAAAATGGGCTTTAGAGCAAATAGAAAGGGCTTTTAAAGATGATGAATAATTGGTGTGAAAAATTAAAATAATATTGGATACAAAAGGATATTTCAAAAATTATATCTTTATTTGATGAAAATGCAGATTATTACGAAACTCCATTTCAAAAAGTTAATGACATAAAATTAGTTTGGAAAGATATCGAATCACAAAATCTACAATCTTTAGAATATAAAATAATAGGAGAAAAGAATAATACCATCATTGCAAATTACATTATGAACGATAGTGGAAGAATAGTTGATATGATATATGAAATAGAATTAAACGAGAAAGGTAAATGTACTTATTTTAAACAATGGTATATGATTTTTAATTAAAAAGACTAGTCGAACGACTAGTCTTATAAAATGCCTAACGGCACCTGTCATAGTATAATATCAAAAGATATTGTACAATATAAAGCATTTCTACTCCTGTACTCATATACTACTATAATAGTATATATAAGTCAATAAAATTTATTCATAAAATTATTAAATTGTATATTCCTTAGTTATTTCTTTATCTATTTTATTCATGATGTCGTTAGGACATTTTATTTTTTGTAAATAATCGAATTCATTAATTGGTTTACAAATTGATAATTTACTTATTGTTTTTAAATGATCTATGCAGGCATAAGATTTATTATTCATTCTTTTTTCATAATATTTTATACAATTCTTTATTTTTGACTTTTCCGTAGAATTATGGCAATTTTCTGATAATATTTTTAATTTTTCTAATTCTTGTTTACTATATAAAATGTTTCCAACATAAAGATTCTTTTTATGCTTTTTAGAAGTTATAGGTATTACATGTAATACAGGAGACATCATTGTGTCTTTTTTTGAAACAGTTATAGCGTAATGTTCTCCTGAAAACTCACTACCTATATTTATACCGAATTTAGCTTTTATGATACTACCTCTTGAATATCTTTTATATTTTAAAGGTTTATTTTTAATCTCATATAATAAAGTTTCTGTTTTATTAAGGGTTGAATCTTCAAAATGAGTATATTTATCTATTAAATTTTTGTCTGATATAATGATGTTATTATGATGCGCTTTAATGAGCTTTTTATGTTTGTTTTCTTTTTCTTTATTATTCATGATTCTTTCCATTTCATAAAAATTGTTTTTTAATTTATGTTATACTATACATGTATTAGGAAATATGTCGCATTTTGCTTTGAAATAAAGAAAGGAGAATAAATATATGAAATTATTTATAAATGCAAGTAGTAGAAAAAAGAATTGTTATACGTTATTAAAAGACTTAATGGATAAAGATGATGAATTAGTTTCTTTAGCAGATTATGATATTAAGTTTTGTTTAGGATGCAATTCGTGTATAAAACCACTAGAAAAACATTGTATATTAAATGATTATATAACAAACAATTTGTATGATAAAATATTAAAATCTGGTAAAATAGTTATAGCAAGTCCTCTTTATATGAGTAGTATAAGTGGTTTATTAAAAAACTTACTTGATAGATTATATCCATTTTATAATCATAGTTTATTTAAGGGCCAAGAGATATATTTGATATTAACTGGGCATGGTACTAAAGAGGAAAATGAAGAAGAAATAAAAGGAATAGTAAAATACTTTGAGGGCATTAGTGAATGGATGAATTTTAAATTTCATTTTCTAGATTATATATCAACAAGTGATCCTAAGGAAGATAAAGATATAAAGAATGCAGTTAAAAATTATGATGACGTAATAGAAAATATAAAGAAAGAAATATAACTTTATATAAAGGAAGGATAAAATGAAAGAAACTTATGAATTTTTAAAAGAAAAAACAAAAGTGAATTATGTTGCGACAGTAGATGGTGATAAGCCGAGTCTTAGACCATTTGGAGATCCAGTTTTATTTGATAATAAAATATATGTATTAACAAATAAGACTAAAAATGTTTTTAAGCAAATTAAAGAAAACAATAATGTTTGTATTGTTGCTTATGATGAAGAAAACTGGATTAGAATAAGATGTAAACTAATAGATGATAGTAATAACATAGAAGCAAAGAAAGCGATAATAGAAGAGTTTGATTGGGCTATAGAAGCTGGTTATACGTTAGATAACCCTGATTTTGCTGCTTTATACATAAAAGATGCTGATGTAACGATAGCAGATTCGGATGGAGACATAATAAATACGTATAAATTTTAGAATTGTTTAGAGGAAAATAAGATGGAAAAAAAATTAAAAGAAATAGCACTACATATAACAGAATCTTGTACTCATAATTGCCCAATGTGTTATGCTACAGAAGAAGGAACAATAAGAGAACATGGTAATTTAGAAAATTTAAAAAAGATAGTTAAAAACGCCGTAATTAATGGTGTTGAAACAATTAATTTAGTTGGTGGAGATCCTTGTGACTATCCATATATGGTAAATCTTTTAGAGTATATTAAAGGTGTTTCAGATTATTTTAAAAAAGAAATAAAGGTAAGTATTTTATCTAATACTCACGTTTATAGAAAAGATGGAAAAGAAGTTCCAATTGAAACAATAGTGCCACTTGTATACTCTCTTGAATCAACTATACATGGCCCTGGTTCTAAAACACACGATGCATTCTGTAGAATGCCAAATGCCTATGAGAACGTAATAGGAAATTTAAAGAAGTACGATGAATTAAGAGATAAAGAAAATCAGAGTTTAGGTATTATTGTAAACATGATGCCCGAGACGGCTAATTTTACTAAAGATATAATAGATGAAGTTTCTAAAAGAATAAATTATGAATACGTTCTTATACAAAGAATTGCGCCAACAGGTCGCGCTGAGGGTAAAACTTGTTATGCTATAAATAATAAACAATTAGACATGATCATGGATGCTATTAATAAGGCCTCTAACCAATATCCAAATGTTGAATTTAATTTTGTTGATGTTGTACCTTATTGTGCTGTTAAAGAGGAAAATAGAAAGTTTTTGCCTAAAGGTGGCTGTAACTGGGGAGAAGAAATAGTGGCGGTTAAATTAAATGGAGATATTACAAGATGTGCTATGTCGTCTAATGTAATTGGTAACTTTCTTGATTTAGATACACCTAGAAAATTCAATGAATTTTGGAATAATAATAAGGAATTAGTCGCTAGTAGAAATAGAGTACACCTAACTTCAAAGTGTTTTGCCTGTAAAGATTATTTGTTATGTAGGGGTGGCTGTTTTATGTCGGGAATTAATAATGGTATTGCTATAGGTGATCCTTATAAGTTTGGATATAATATGCCTATAAAAATGGTAGACTCTTTAGCAGATGAATTGGATAAAGGTAAGTCTCTTGGGTAAAAGGAAGTGAAATAATGAAAGTACTTATTTTCACACACAAAAGTGATATAGATGGAATGGGCGGCGCGGTACTTGCTAAACTTGCTTTTAAAAATGTGGATTATGTATTATGTGAAACCTTTGAATTACAAAATGAAATACAAAAATTTTACGATAATGGTAAAATCTATGATTATGATTTTGTTTACGTAACTGATTTATGGCTTGAAGAACCTATGCTTTCTAAAGTGGCAAACGATGAAAAATTAAATGGTAAATTCTTACTTTTTGATCATCATGAATCAGCATTAAAAAACAATATAGATAAGTATGATTTTATAAACATTAAAATTGAAGATGAAAAAGGTAAATGTTGTGGAACGCAGTTGTTTTATGAATACTTGAAAAAAAATAGAATAATTGTTGATAGCAATGATACAGCTGGATTTGTTGAACTAACTAGAAGGTATGATACTTGGGAATGGAAAAACATTTATAATGATGAAAAAGCCCACGCGCTTACGTTATTATTTGACGCAGTGGGTAAAGATGGATATATAAAATTAATGTTAGATAAATTATCTTTACAAGGTAATGAATTTAAGTTTAATGAATTAGAAAAAATGTTAATTAATAATAAAAAAGAACAAGTATGTTCAAAACTAGAAGAGTATTATAAAAAAATGCTTATAAAAGATGTATTAGGATATAGAGCTGGAATTATATTTATAGATTATGAGTATAGAAATGATTTAGCAGAATACATAAGAAATAAAAATACTGATATAGACTTAGTTATAATGTCCGCGTTTGATTATGGAACTATCTCATATAGAAGAATAAAAGAAAACTTTAAAGTAAGAGAAATAGCCGAATATTTTGGTGGTAGAGGCCATGATTATGCTGCTTCGAGTCCTATTTTAGAAGAAACTAAAGAAAGTGTGTTAAAATTATTATTAAAAGGGAGAAATTAATATGAAAAATATATTTATTATTCATGGTTTCATGGGAAGTAATATAGAAAATTGGTTTCCATGGTTTAAGAGAAAAGTTGATTCAGAAAATACGTTATGTGTTATTCCTCAATTCCCAATAGAAATAGAAAAACAAAACTATAATGAATGGAAAAAAATGCTTGATGTATATAAAGATTATGGAATGATTAACAATGAAACGATTTTAATTGGTCATTCTACAGGCAGTGCATGTGCTATTAAATATATTTTAGATGAAAAGATTAAAATTAATAGGTTAATTTTAATTAGTGGTTTTAATGGTCTTTTAGCACCAGATCCAGATGATTTACATAATAAGGTTAATCCTACTTTCTATGTATCAGATGCCTTATTAAAGGATGTTAAAAATTATGCAAATGAAATTATTTGCATGTATGGAGATGATGATCCATATATACCACAACCTGTTTTACATTCATTATCTGAAAAATTAAATGCTAAAGAAATTGTTATCCTGGGTGGTGGACATTTAAATTCTGAATCGGGATATGATAAATTTGAAGAGTTATTGAAATACATTAACTAAAATAAAATGTTATAAAAAAATATATTATGATTAACAATCAATGAGTTGCTGCTAAAGCTGGTTAGCAATTCTTTTTTTGTGCTCAAAAGCATGCTATAATAATAATGGAGGGTTAATAATATGGCAAGTAGCATGATACACATTGCGGTAGCAAATGAAATTAATAAAGTGTTAAAACGTAATAATAAACATATTTTAATAGGAAGTATTGCACCTGATATTACAAAACATATTGGAATGACAAAAAAAGATTCTCATTTTCAAGATACTGATGAGGATTTACCTCACTTAGATAAATTTTTAAATAAGTATAGATATAATCTAAATGATGATTTTGCACTAGGTTATTACATTCATTTATATACTGATTATTTATGGTTTAAGTACTTTGAACCGGATTTTTATAAGAATGGTGTTATATATAAATTAGATGGTACTATAGAAAACATTCCATTTGAGAAAAAAAGAGATTATTTTTATAATGACTATACTAACTTAAACATAAAATTAATCGATAAATATAATATGGATTTAAGTATTTTTTATGAAGAAGTACCAAAGTTTAAAAACATTATAAAAGAAATTCCTATGGATAAAATTGATATAATAATTAATCAAGCAGGTATTATAATAGAAAATACAAAAGAAAATAAAGCTTATGTATTTGATATGGAAGTTATAAATAAATTTATTCATGCGTCAGTAGAATATATATTATCTAATTTAAAAGATATAGGAGTGATTTAAATGAAAGTATTATTAGTAAATGGAAGCCTGCATAAAGATGGAGCAACTAACTTAGCTTTAGAAGAAGTTTCTAAAGCATTAAATAAAAATGGTATTGATACCGAAATATTTTGGATAGGTAATAAAGCAATAGCTGGGTGTATTGGATGCGGAGTATGTTACAAAAGTCAAAGGTGTTTTATAAATGATAAAGTAAATGAATTTTTAGATAAAGCAGAAAAGGTAGATGGATATATTTTTGGTTCAGCGGTACACTATGCTGGACCTACTGGCTTTATGAAATCCTTTATGGATAGATGCTTTTATGATAAAAATTGTTTTGATTATAAGCCTGTAGCTTGTGTTGTAAGCGCAAGAAGAGGTGGAGCCGCTACAGCATTTGATGATTTAAATAAATATTTTACTATAAAAAATATGATTGTTGTAGGAAGCCAGTATTGGAATCAAATTCATGGTAATAATAAAGAAGAAGCTATTAAAGATGAAGAAGGTCTTCAAACCATGAGAACACTTGCAAACAACATGGCTTGGATATTAAAATGCATTGAAGCAGGAAAGAAAAACGGTATACAATATCCAGAGAAAGAAAAAAGAATATCAACAAATTTCATAAGATAAAAGAACTCTAATTAATAGAGTCCTTTTTTTCTTGAATTATTTTTTTGTTGTTTAGTAATCTTTCGTTATCAGGTTCCATATCTATGGCTTTATCACACCATTTTAAGGCTTCATCAAAGTTTCCTAAATAAAACTCACTTATTGATAAAAGGTCATATGGTGTATAATTCCAACTAAAAGGTTCATTTATGTATGATTTTGCATGGCTTTTTATTTCTAAAGCATCTAAGCAAAAGGTTTTAACTTTTTCCCAGTCTTGAAGTTCATACTCAAGAAGTGCTCGTTCCACATAAGAATCTCTTAAGTATGGTGCTTCCATAATAGCTTTGTCAAGCCACATCCTAGATTCTTCGTATCTTTTTAGATTTTTATAGCATCTAGCTATAAATCTCATTGATGCACATCTTTCATCTTTCCATGTTGCGGTAGGTAGTGAAAGATGTCTTATTAATGTGTCTATTGCCTCGTTCCATTTGTCGTAGAACATGTATTCTCTTCCTAAATAGTGAACGTTTCTATCATCATTAGGATTTTCTTTGACCGATAATTCAAGAAGCGGTAAATAACTACTCCTTGATTTAGTATCATCAGGCCAGTGATCTACGGTTATTTCATCGGTTGTTGCAAATACTTCTTTTTCACCCGTATATTTTAATACTTCATGTACCGGATGTACCCACTCATAATTATTTCTTGCGTGTATTTTTTCTATGTAGAAGTTAACTAAAGGATTTCCGTTTTCATCGTGACTCCAGTTATAGTTATACCTTAAATGATTAACTTCATCTTTCCACAGTAATTCTATCTTTTCTCTCCATCCAGGAGATAATACTTCATCTAAGTCAGTACATACACACACGTCATAATCTTCGGGAACGAGTTTTAATGATTCGTTTCTAGCTACATCAAATCTCCAAGGTTTTATTTCTTTTACTGTTACTTTGGCACCTAACTTTTTTAACTTTTCCACAGTATTATCTGTAGATCCAGTATCTAATACGTATACTTCATCTGCTTCTTTCATGGAATTATACCATCTTTCAGCAAATTTTTCTTCATTTTTAGTTATTGCATAAACACATATTTTTAATTTATTCATATTATCTCCTAATTAAGTTTTTTTACACTTAGTGTTGCATTCACTCCAGAACCTAGGGTAACACCAACTGCAAGTAATGCTGATATTGCCATGTCGATTACTGCTCCGGCAGGTAACGTAACGATTACACTTCCACTATAAAGTGATCCAACACCAACGGATAATATTCTTGATATAACGGTATCTGGAATATTAGTTCCGTTACTTCTGACCGCTAAAGTTACAGTTGTACCAAGTGCTACAGATACATTACTATAATAGTTAATTTCATAGGTACCAGCTTGAGTTACCGTAATGCTATTAGCAGGAGTATATGTAGTATTTAAGTTTGGCATTGCACTAGGTAAAGCTATTTGCGTTTGTGTACCAACACCTAAATTGATTGTTTGAGGAGCGTCACTATATTTTCCTCCATAAGCATTTAAACCATTTGCTGGTCCGGTAGGACCAGTAACACCAGTAGCTCCAGTAGGCCCGGTAGCACCAGCTAAACCTTGAGGCCCAGTAGGCCCAGTAATGCCGGCTAAGCCTTGAGGTCCAGTTGCACCAGTAGGTCCAGTAGCGCCAGCTAAACCTTGAGACCCAGTAGCTCCAGTAGCTCCAGTAGGACCGGTAGCACCTGTTATACCATTAGGTCCTGTAGGCCCTTGTGGAATAACAAAATTTAATAAGTAATCTGGGTTGATAATAATCATTCCTTTCTTTAAAAAATTTTAAAATGTTATGCAGGTGTTATTGTTACACTTGCTTGAGAACCTGGAGCACCAGTAGTTACAGTTCCTATAGCTAAGTTTGGAGCTGGTCCAGTGGCTCCGGTAGCACCAGTTGCCCCAGTAGGCCCGGTTAATCCTGCAATTCCTTCTTCGCCTTGTGGCCCGGTTGGTCCAGTAGGCCCGGTTGCACCAGTAGGTCCGGTTGGTCCAGTAGGTCCGGTTGGTCCAGTAGGCCCGGTTGCACCAGTAGCGCCAGTTGCTCCAGTAGGACCAGTTGCACCAGAAGGTCCGGTTGCTCCGGTAGGCCCGGTTGCTCCGGTAGGTCCGGTTGCACCAGTAGCTCCGGCTGCTCCAGAAGGTCCGGTTGCTCCAGTAGGACCAGTTGCTCCAGTAGGACCAGTTGCTCCAGAAGGTCCGGTTGCACCAGAAGGTCCAGTTGCACCAGTAGCTCCAGTTGCACCAGTAGCTCCAGTTGCCCCAGTAGCGCCAGTTAAGCCTTGAGGTCCAGTAGGTCCAGTTATCCCACCAGATGGCCCAGTAGGTCCAGTAGGTCCGGTAGGCCCAGTAGCACCAATAACGAATCGTACATTTCTAAAATTTTGTCTATCTTTTAGAAAATCGCACATTATGCTTCCAGAACAACAATTATGATTTTTATGATTATTGTTGTCTTTCATTTTTTATCTCCTTTCACCTTATAATATGAACGTTGGATTTTATCACTTATTATGTTTGTTGCATATTATATTAAAATGTGCTATTATCTAGCTATTGAATTCTAAAGGAGAAAGTTATGAAAGAAATAATATTAGATACATTATTAGATGCATTAAAATTAATACCATTTTTATTTATTGCATTTTTAATAATGGAATACATAGAACATAAATTTAGTAAGAAAAGTAAAAATAAGATAACAAAAGCTGGTAAGTTTGGACCTTTTATTGGTAGCTTATTAGGAGCAGTACCTCAATGTGGTTTTTCCGTTATGGCTACTAATCTTTATGCTACAAGGATAATAACAATTGGAACACTTATATCGATTTTTTTGTCAACGTCTGATGAAATGCTTCCAATTCTTATATCTAATGGTGCAAAAGCAGGGATAATATTTAAAATATTATTAATAAAGGTTTTAATTGGAATTATAGTCGGTTTCATAATAGATTTTCTTTTTAAAAAGAAAAATAAAAATGAAAAAGATTATGAAATAAAAGACTTTTGTTTGGAACATCACTGTGATTGTAACCATAGTATATTAAAGTCTACGCTTAAACATACGTTTAATATTACATTGTTTATAGCAATAGTAACATTTTTGCTTAATATAGGTATGCACTATTTAGGAGAAGAAAACATAGGTAAGTTATTTTTAAAAGACAGCTTCTTTAGTCCGTTTATTTCTTCACTAATTGGATTAATACCAAACTGCGCATCGAGTGTTATAATAACTGAATTATATTTAAATGGTGCTTTATCACTTGCATCTTGCATATCAGGCTTACTTACTGGTAGTGGAGTTGCTCTATTGGTATTGTTTAAGGTTAATAAAAATAAAAAAGAAAATGGAATCATACTTTTAACTCTATATTTAATCGGGGCCTTATCAGGTGTTATAATAGAAATTATAGAAATGCTTATATAGCTTATAAAATAAAGCAAACGCGAGGAATTGTTGCGTAATAAAAGACTAGTTTCTTTACCAAAACTAGTCTTTTTTGATATAATAGAAAAGGAGATGATAAATATGAAAAAGCCTTTAGTATTATGTATTTTGGATGGATGTGGAATTAGAGAAGAAACGGATGGCAACGCTTTTAAAAATGCTAACAAACCTACCTTTGATTATCTATGGAAAACATATCCTCATAGTTTACTTGAGGCAAGTGGAAAAAAGGTTGGATTGCCTAAAGGTCAAATGGGTAATAGTGAAGTAGGTCATATGAATATAGGTGCTGGTAGAATAGTTTATCAGCCACTAGAACTTATCAATAAGTCTATAGAAGATAAATCATTTTATAATAATAAGGAAATATTAAAGGTAATTAATCACGTTAAAGAAAATAATTCAAAAATGCATATTATGGGTTTGTTATCAGATGGTGGAGTACACTCCCACATTAATCATTTAATGGCTATTATCGATATGCTAAAGGAAAATAACGTTGAAGATGTTTGCTATCACTTATTTTTAGACGGAAGAGATGTCAATCCAAAAAGTGCCAAAGAGTTCATAAAAAGATTAGAAGATAAAATGAACGAAACAGGTATCGGGAAGATTGTTACAATAAGCGGTAGATATTATGCAATGGATCGTGATAATAATTATGACAGGGTAAAAAAGGCATACGATGCTATTAGTTATGGAGTTGGTGAAAAATATAATAGTGCAGAAGAATGCATTGATAAAAATTATAGTGAAGGAATAACTGATGAGTTTGTTGTACCCGCTGTTATAAATGAAGGCTTATTAGAAGATAATGATGGTGTTATAACATTTAACTTTAGACCAGATAGGTTAAGAGAACTATTTACGGCATTTACTAATCCAAAAGAAAGCCCAATGGAAACTAAACACTTAAGAAATTTATCGGTACTAACAATGATGCCAGTTACTAATACCGTATTATGTGATCATGCGTTTAATCATCAGGATCTATCAGAAACCATGGGAATTTATTTATGTGAAAAAGGTTTAAATCAACTTCGTATTGCTGAAACGGAAAAGTATGCACATGTAACTTACTTTTATGATGGAGGAGTAGAAGAAAATTTCAAGGGAATGAAAAAAATACTTATTCCATCACCTAAGGTGGCAACTTATGATATGAAACCAGAAATGAGTGCTAAAGAAGTGACCGATACATTACTTAATGAACTAGAAAAAGATTATTATGATGTTGTAATACTTAACTATGCTAACGGAGATATGGTTGGCCATACTGGTGATTATGATGCTGCTAAAAAAGCGGTAGAGTTTCTTGATGTTTGTTTAAAAAGAATATATGATAAGATAAACGAAAAAGAAGGAACGCTAATAATAACGGCAGATCATGGTAATTGTGATGTTATGTGGGATGAAAATAAAACTCCAGTAACTTCACATACTACTAATTTAGTTCCGTTTATAATTACAAGAAAAAATATTAATTTAAAAAATGGTAAATTAGCTGATATAGCACCAACTATGCTTGAACTTTTAAATTTAGAAAAACCAATTGAGATGACTGGAAATAGTTTAATTGTGAATGATAAAAGTGATGATAATTATTAAAAAATATGTAAAAACTCTCTAAAATGTAACATTTTGCAAAAAAAGATCGAAAAAAGTAAAAAAACTATTGCATTTTCTTAAAAATATAGTATCATTAAAACTGGAAGTACAAGTATTTACTTCCCTTATTGCTAAGGTCGTGCGTACCCACTCGCGGCCTTTTATTTTTTAATAAAAAAGAACTTACTTATATTCTTAAGTTCTTTTTTTCTTTTTCTTTTTTAACAGGTTCATTTCCTTCAACAAATTTTACAATTCTTTTCTTTTTAGAAGCTTCTTTAATTTTGATTGTTAAAGGACTTCCTGTCATATATATCTTTCTTTTTTATCAATGTAAGTTTTTTTGCACAAATAATATCTTTTTTTAGTATTTCATCAGTATCACATTTTGATATTATTACTTTTTCTTCCAAATTATTTGTTATTATTGCATCTGCGTTTGATAGAAAATGTGTTATTTTCATTTTTGTAAATTAAGTCTTTAACTTCTAAATTAAAAAGTGTATTTTCAAATAATCTTCGCCTTCTTCGTTTAAATTATTTCTCTTTTTAATTCTTTTAGATAAACTTCTAGGCAATTCTTTAATATATGCTAATAACCTTTTTTCTAAAATATCCATATTACGTATACCTTTCTTATTATAAGTATACTATAAAATCTGAATTATGATATAATTATTTTGGAAGAAGGTATATAATGAAACGTTTTTTAATAATTTTATTTAGTTTTTTGATATCATTTCTCATTTGTGTGTTATGTATAAGTTTTTTTGCAAAAAAGATTGTTATTAGTACGCTATCGAAAGAAGTTGTAAAAAAAGAAGTATCGAGTAGTGTAATAGATACGATAAAAGATTATTATGATGATGTTAGTTATGATACTTTAGAAAAAATAGAAACTAGGGTTGGTAATAGTGAAGAAATCGATATTATTACTGAAAAATACTTTGATAATGTAGTTGATACTATTATTAATCAAAAAGAAGTTGTTGTTCCAAGAACTAAGGAAGAAATTATGTCTATAATAAGTGCAAATGAAAAATTTTTAAATGAAAATAATATTTATATTTCCGAAATAGAGAAAGAGAAGATAGTAGATAGTTTGACGGAAGATGGAAGGATAGATAGAATTTATGAAAATGTTGTAAATAAGGTAAAGTCTAATTTATCAAATGATGAAATTAAGGTTATAAAAATATATGATGGGATTACAACAAGTAGTTTTAGGTGGATAATTGTTGGCGTTATTATTATTCTGACTTTATTTATTGCAATGCTAAAAAAATCTTATTACAGATGGACGTATAATCTAGCAATATCATTTTTCTTATCAGGCATTTTATTATCATTTATAGCCCCTTTGATATCAGAGATGGTTTTAGTACCCTTGTGTCAAAATTTAATTGGAAGGACAGCTGAAATAAACTTAAATTCTTTAATTAATTTTGGATATTTATGTTTTTGTTTCAGTGCTGTATTCATTATAATATACATTATAGGAAATAAAATAAGCGGATATTATGAAAAAAAACACAATTATTAATAATTGTGTTTTTTTCTTTGTTTTACGTACAAGCTCTTGGATATATTAAAAAATATGTAATTGTATCACCAGATTAAAAAGAAGAAGTGTGTCAGTTATGTTTAACATGTGAGATAGATAGAGAAATAAGTTTAATTTAACTAGATTATTAGTGATACTATAGTAAGTTTATTTGTTCTTAAGCCTGCTGTTAGAAAAAGTATTGACTTATACTTTATTGTATGTTATTTTTATGACAGTAAACAAAGAAAGGAGCGTGATTAATATGAAAATAAGATTTACTAATAAATTTATACTATGCAAGATTAATCACGTGAATTTTTAAAACCTTAATTCATGTTTATTTAATCTTGCTTAATAAAAAAGCAAGATTTTTTCTTGCCCTAAGGGAAGGTGAAAAACATGAGCAAATTATATTTAATAACAGGCCCAGCAGGAGTCGGAAAGACGGCTATATCAAGAGTACTTGCAAAACATCTTAACAAATCAGTTTTAATTGAGGGTGATGATATATATCACATGGTTGTATCTAGTTATGTTTCAGCTTGGGAACCTGGTAATCATTTAGATTTATTTTGGAAAAACGTAATTAGTTTAATTAAAAATAGTTTAGAAAATAGCTATGACGTAGTTTTTAATTATATTATTAATAAGGAAAACTATTTGATGTTAAAAGAAAAGTTTAAAGAGTATGAAATTATATTCAAGGTTTTATTAGTAAGTGAAGAAGAATTATTAAGAAGAGATAAATTAAGAGAAGAAGAAAATAGAATGAATGAAAGATGTTTGGTATTATTAGATAGTTTTATAAAACAAAATTTTGATAAAGAATTTATTCTAGATTCAACTAATTTAAATATTAAAGAAACTATAGAAAGGATAATTAAATAAACATGGGAATAAAAGATATAAAAAACGTTAATGAAATCTATACATTCATGGAAGAAAATATTTCGTATGGTTGGATTGGAATTGATGGAGTTAAACATGTAAATGATATGGATGATTTTAGATTGAAATATAGAACCATGAATTTGCAAGATGTTTTAAGTAATAAGGTTGGTACATGCATAGAACAAGTATTTCTTATGAAATTACTTTTTGATAAACTTAACATACCATCAAAGATGTTTTGTGCTAGAATGTACGAAGATGAAAACTTTGATGATTTAAACGCTAAAGAAAGGATGCATTGTTTCTTATTATATTATATAAATGATAACGTGTATCAAATAGAGCATCCTAACTTTGAAAGAAAAGGTTTTTATGAGTACGAAAGTGAAGAGGATGCAATAAATAAAATAGTAAAAATATATGAAGATATGATGAGAGATGAGTATAAAAAGAAGAGTTTACCGGAACCTTTAGGAGGTTTTAAAAGGAAAGTAACTGAATTTTATGAAGTGGAACCGGGATTATCTTATAAAGAATTTAATTTATATGTTAACTCGCTTGATAATAAAAAAGAAATGTAAAAACTTAAAGGAGGTATTTATATGACCGAAGAAAAAATAGAAAAGAAGAAGAGTTTAAAAGAATTAAAAAACGTATACAAGTTGATTAAAAAGGATAAGGTAAAACTTATAATTGCTTTTATATGTATCTTTATAAGTTCACTTTTATCGATTACTAATGGTTGGTTACACGGTGAGGTAATAGAATCAATTATTGCTTTAAATATAAGAAAAGCATTAATGTTTTTAAGCTTATATTTTATAGCATGTGTATTTTTTGATAACATCTTAGATAATATTGGTGTTATGATTGCAAGCAAGGTCGAATCCAACTTGTCAAGAAAACTAAGCATTATGGTATATAAGAAGATGCTTAATTTACCAGCCTATGCTTTTGAAGAAAAAACAAGTGGAGAACTTATTAACAGGATAACTTACGATACAGAAACATTATCTAATATGTTTAATAGTATAATTCAGGTTTTAATAAACGCACTTGGATGTTTTCTTATTTTAATTTACGTGTTCTTTAATTCTTGGATAGTAGGACTTGAAATAGTTGTATTTTTGATTATTATATTTTTAATTACAAAGAAATTTAACCCTAAAATTAAACAAATAAATAAAGAATTAAAAGAGAAAAAAGATGAATTTACCGCTCTTTCTACAGAATCAATTCGTGGCATAAGAGAGATTAAAACTCTTGGTATAAAAGAAAATCTAACTGGAGAAATAAAAGAATTAAGAAAGTTAATATTTAATAAGGATATTGAAGATATAAACTTGCATAGAAAGTATTCAATGCTTATGTGGACAATAAAATTTACCATGGAATGTTTAGTTTTTGCAACTTGTTTAATTGAAATATATTATGGAAGATCAACGATTGGATTTTTTATGGCAATGACTTGGTACATATATAAGTTTACTTGGCTTATTGATAATTTAACTAGTATGAATAGAATGTATCAAAGATTATTTGTATCACTTAGAAGAATAAATGAAATAATAGATAATACGTTATATCAAGATGATTTGTTTGGTAACGTAAATTTAAGAAAAACGGTAGGTAATATATCCTTTGATAAAGTAAGTTTTGGTTACCCAAATGAAGATGTTACTTTAAAAGATTTTAGCGTCTCTTTTGAAACTGGTAAAAAAATAGCAGTAGTTGGAAAATCAGGGCAAGGGAAGTCCACGTTATTTAATTTAATTACAAGAATTTTTGACGTAAATAAAGGAAATATTTACTTAGATAATATCAACATAAGAGATTTAACGGAAGATTCATTAAGAAAAAATATATCAGTTATAAGACAAGAACCATTCTTGTTTAATCGTACGATTAAACAGAATTTTAAAGTCGTAAAACCAAATATTACTTTAAAAGAAATTAAAAAATACTGTAAAATGGCATATTTAGATGAATACATTGAAACACTTCCAGATAAATATGACACTAAATTAGGAGAAGGTGGTGTTAATCTATCGGGTGGTCAAAAGCAAAGACTTTCGATTGCAAGAGCACTTGCTAAAGAAAGTAAAGTAATCTTATTTGATGAAGCAACAAGTGCTCTCGATAACCAGTCTCAAAGCTATATCAAAAAAGTTATTGATGACTTAGTAAAAGACCATACCGTAATAATTATTGCACATAGATTATCTACCATAGTTGATTCAGATATAATATACGTTGTAGATAAAGGAAAGATTGCTGCTTTTGGAACCCATAAAGAACTACTTGAAACAAGTAAGGTTTATAAAACTTTGTATGAAAACGAGGATAAAAATTAATCTTTGTTTTTTGTATATTTAACTATTATTTACATAAAATAAAATAGAATTAAAATTATTAGCACTCTAACTTGACAAGTGCTAATAAAAGTGTTATAACATATATTGAAAGGAAGATGATAAATATGAGTTTAGTTCCAAGAAATTATTTTGGAGATATCTTTGATGATTTTATGCCTACAGCAAGAGAGGAAAACATGAAGTGTGATATTTATGAAAAGGATGGTAATTATCACATTGAAATGGATGTTCCTGGATTTAGTAAGGATGAAATAAAAATCGAAGCTAAAAATGATTATTTAACAATCACCGCTGAAAAATCTACTGATAACAAAGATGAAAGTGATGATAAAAATTATATTCATCGTGAAAGGACTTATGGTAAATATCAAAGATCATTTTATTTAGGAGATTTGGATCAAGATAAAGTAGAAGCTGAATTCAATAACGGGGTTCTAAAAGTTATGGTTCCTAAAAAAGATGAAAACCAAAATAAAAAATATATAGAAATAAAGTAAAAGTACCAGCTTTAAGCTGATGCTTTTATTTTTTTTGATTGATATATTCATTATTTTATGCTAAAATATCTAACCGTAGTATTAAGTAGTAAAAATAAATGAAATAAAAGGGTGATTTTGGTGACGAAAGAAGAAATAAATATAGAGCAAAAAAAATTGAAAGAAAGAAGGCAGTTTAGGATAGATAATGGCCTTTTAGCAGAAGAATTAGAAAGCATAGAAAAGAATTTGCATTTACATAAGCCTTTATATCATACAATGAAAACTTTTAATACTTTAAGTTGGTATAAAAAGGACTTCCAAAAAGAGTTCCCCTCATTTTCTGGTAGACCGGTTATATTTGCTCCTAACCATGTTAGAATGCAGGACATTGCAATAGAAATGGAAGCTATACCTTATCATATGGTTTTATTATCTGGTGATTTTGAAAACGTACACCCAGATATTTCGGGTAAACTACTAGAAAAAAATGGTATTATATATCTTGATATGAAAGATCCAGAGGATAGAAAAAATATAAAAGTTATTATAAATGATATATTAGGTTCTGGCTATAATATGTTATGGTATTATGAGGCTTCTTGGAACCTTTCTGAAAACAAACCTTACTATGATGGGTATAATTACATGGTTCAGGCAGCGGTAAATCAAAATGCACTTGTTTTGCCAGTGGCATTTGATTTAATTGATAATGATCGTGTTTTTGGAAAAAGAAAAGCATGCGTTAAGTTTGGTGAATTAATAGATTATAGAAAAATATATGGTAACAAAATCTTATCTAAAGAGGAAAAAATTGAGGGGCTCGATTTACTTAAAGGACAAATTGGTAAACTTTTATTTGATATATGGGAAGAACATTCTTATACTAGACGAGATGATTTAGCTCGGAAATATGAAAAAATACTAACACCGAGTGATTATTTTACTCCGGATTATAAAATGCCTAGTCCTTTACATTCTTACTGGGATGAGTATATTAAAAGAGCTCTAAAAGAGTGGAAATTTACTGAAAAAGATATAGAAGAAAAACACTTTGTTGATAAAACTAAAGTGGAGCAGGAAGAGGCTTTTAAACATCTCGACTGTTTGAATTTAAATTCTAATAATGCATTTTTATTATCAAAAAGAAATCATCATTAATATAATGGATGATTTTTTAATTGCTATATTGTTTTTATTTGTGATATACTCTAATTAGATAATATGGAGGAGTTATGAATAATTTATATTTTCCAATTTGTGCAGTACTTATAAATGTTTTGATTTTAGTTGTGTTTTACTCTAAAAAAAGGATTAAAAGCGATGAAACAAAGGCTTATTCTAATTTGATAATCGTTGGTTTTTTAGAGTCAGTGGTAGCGAGTATCCTGGTTATTTTAATGAATTTATATGGTATACCAACGTTCATATATAATATTCATAGGGTAGATTATATTCTTATGTTATTTTGGGTATGGGCACTATTCAATTATGTTTTGATAGTATCCGTTAATAACAATAAAAAAATAAGAAATACAATTCAGAAAATTACGGTTATTATAAATGTTATTGTTTCTTTATCTTTCTTTTTTTTAGATGTAAACGTAATTAATGAAAATGGTATTATTGATACTAATGGCACGGCAATGAACGTTTTGTTTGCCGTTTTAGCGGTATATGTTATTTTAATTGTTATATTGGTTTTAAAATCTTTAATAAGAAATATAAAAAGCTCTACCAATAAGAAGTTTATTCCTTTGTTTGTCTTAGCTGTTATGGGTATTGCCTCACTTGTTATAAGAAGTATTGCCCCAGAAATATTATTAATTTCTCTTGTTTCAGCTTATGCTGATTTAATTATGTTCTTTACGATTGAAAATCCAGACGTTAAGATGATATATGAGCTTAATAAAAATAAGAAATTATTAGAAAGTATGAGCGAGGAAAAATCCAACTTTTTATTTAGTATGTCACAGGAAACTAAGGAACCAATAAATAATATAATAGAAGTTAAAAACATGCTTGATGGTGAAACTAACATGGAAAATATTAATAAGGGGTTAAAGATTATTGAAAATAACGCAAGAGGTTTAAAAAACATAATTAATAACGTACTTGATATTTCAAATCTTAACTCTAGTAAACTAGTTGTTTCGCAAGATACCTATAATGTTTACACACTACTTAATACGTGTTTAAAAAACGCACAAAAAAATTTGAGTAGTAACGTGGTTTTAAGAGATAACATAAGTAAAAATATTCCAGAAGAATTATATGGGGATCCAATTAAGCTTAAACAAGTTATAGCAAGTATTTTAGCTAACGCGGTTAAGTTTACTAAAACCGGATATATAGAAGTAAGCGTAAATGAAATAGTTAAATATGATGTTTGTCGTTTGATAATTGAAATCGAAGATTCAGGCGTTGGAATGACTGTTGAAAAGTTAAACGAATTATTAAAAAGTAATAGTGATTTAGAAGATACGGATCTTTTAAAACTGGATAGTCTTGACGTTGACTTGAAATTGGCTTTTAAAATTATAAAAAAATTAGGTGGTTACATAAACATAAAAAGTGAAGAACAAAAGGGAAGTACGTTTACTATTGTAATAGATCAAAAAATAAAAGTTAATAAAGATACATATTACAGTAAATATTTATTTAACCAAAAGAAGGTAATTGTTGTAAGTGATAAATTACAAACTTTGAAAGATTTAAATGGTTTGTCAAGTAAGTATGATATCGAGCTTTTAACAACCATGCATGGTAATGATTTGATTCAAAGAATAAAAGATGGCGAAAGTTTTGACCTTATAATTTTAGAAGATGAAATGAAACCTGATAGTGCTTATGCGGTTTTAGGAAAAATGCAGGAAGTTAAGGAAGGCTTTAAGATTCCTACAATAGTGATGTTAAAGAAGGATAAAGAATCAATAAAAAAGCATTACGTAGAAGATGGATTTGATGGCTATATAAGAAAAGAAAGTCTAGAAGAAGACTTTGATAAGGTAATAAAAAAATATATTTAATGAGGAATTGTTATGTTAGAGGAATTTATATTATACGGAGCAGCATCATTTGCTATTTCAGGTTTTCTAAGGGCATATTCTGAAAAAATCAAAAGAGATAGACATGTTCTTGACAAAGAAAAAATTAGAAGACTTATTAAGAAAAATACATTAGTTGTACCAAATGTTAGAAAAAAATATGAAGATAAAGTAAATGAATTAGTAAATGAGTTAAAAGAGTCATTACCAAATATAAATATGCCATATTTGAAAGAAAATCTGTTTGATTACAAGATAGTTGAACTTATTAAAAGTACAGAAAATAGTAATATGAGAGGTAGTTATATAGTAAAATATAATATTATTGAAATTAATAATGAATTTATAGAAGGTTTATCTCATGAATTACTTCATCTTTCTTCAGGTTTTCAAACAAATGAGTATGAGCGTTCTGGTTTTTATATATATAATAAAGCTACAGAAAAATCCATTGGAGAAGGATTTAATGAAGGGTATACTGCACTTTTAGATGAAAGAATATTTAATCATGGTGGTTATTATTTATTTTTTTCTAAGTGTTCACAAATCGTCGAGCTAATTGTAGGCGAAGATAAAATGACTCAGATGTATTTTAATGCCGATTTAGATGGCATTATAAGAGAATTAGAAAGATATTCTAGTTATGATGAAACTGTAGAATTTATTAAATCTTTGGATAATGTTTTAGAAGAAGTTAGGAAAAATGAAAATTATAATAATTTTACTGAATTAATGAAATTTGCTAATATGTATTTATTTAAGTGCTATTGTAACTTTTTACGTTCAAAAATTGATAATAATACAATTACTATTAATGATGGGAAACGTTTATTAACTCAATTTCTTTCTTTAGCTATCATAACCTTGGAAGATGAAAATGGTAATGAGGTATATTCGACACCTGAAGATGAGACGGAAGAAATTATATTAACTTACTTTTTTAAAAAAGATGTTTCAAATGATAAAAAGATATAAAATAATATATAAAAAAGGATAGGAAGGGTATTATGACAGAATTAGAAATACTGGATGGTTATTTTAGGGCGGCAAATTATTTATCAGCGGGGCAGCTTTATTTACTTGATAATCCGCTTTTAAAAAGACAACTTGTAAAGGAAGATATTAAAAAGAAAATAGTAGGTCATTGGGGAACTGTTCCGGGGCAAAATTTTATATATACACATTTAAACAGAATAATTAATAAGTATGATTTAAATATGATTTATTTATCAGGGCCAGGTCATGGTGGTAACTTCATGGTTGCTAATACTTATTTAGAAGGAAGCTATACCGAAAAATATCCTAATATAACAAGGGATGAAGTAGGTATGAAAAAACTATTTAAACAATTTTCCTTCCCAGGCGGGATTCCATCTCATGTTGCTCCTGAAACACCAGGCTCTATTCATGAGGGTGGGGAGCTAGGTTATTCTCTTTCCCATGCCTTTGGTGCGGTACTTGATAATCCAGATTTAATAGCAACGTGCGTAGTAGGTGATGGTGAAGCAGAAACTGGACCACTTGCAACAAGTTGGCACGGAATTAAATTTTTAAATAAGAAAACAGATGGAGTAGTTTTACCAATCCTTCATTTAAATGGTTATAAGATAAGTAATCCAACTATTTTTTCTAGAATGACGAACGAAGAACTAGCTAGTTTCTTTTATGGATTAGGTTATAAAGCTTATTTAGTATCGGGTGAAGAAGAATTTTTGATGCACAAAAAGATGATGGCTACAATGGATGCTGTTATAAAAGATATAAAACACATAAAAGATTCTTCAGATGATGAAAAAATTAGATGGCCAATGATAATTCTTAGAACTCCAAAAGGCTGGACTGGACCTAAAGAAGTCGATGGAAAAAATATAGAAGGTTCATTTAGAGCACACCAAGTCCCTATCTCTATGGAAAAAGAAGAACATTTAGCCTTACTTGAAGCTTGGCTTAGAAGTTACAGACCAGAAGAGCTATTTGATGAAAATGGAAGATTAATAAAAGAATTACAAGATTTTTGCCCTAAGGGTAGTAAAAGAATAGGATCTAGTTTATATACGAATGGTGGATATTTAAGAAAAGATTTGATAATGCCAGATTTTAGAGATTATGCAGTTGATATTACTTATCCTGGTTCCGTTAAAAAACAAGATATGTTAGTTCTAAGTAGTTTTATTAGAGATATATTTAAATTAAATGAAGAAAATAAAAACTTTAGAATATTTGGACCAGATGAAACTATGTCCAATAGATTATATGATGTTTTTGATGTAGCAAATAGAGATTGGCAAATGGATGTGAAAGAAGATGATGAATACTTATCAAAGGATGGTAGGGTAATGGATTCTATGCTTTCAGAACACATGTGTGAAGGAATGCTCGAAGGATATTTACTTACTGGAAGACACGGTTTTTTTGCAAGCTATGAAGCGTTTATTAGAATAGTTGATTCAATGGCTGCACAACATGCTAAATGGCTTAAAGTTTGCAATGAAATAAACTGGAGAATGCCTATATCCTCGCTTAACTTCCTTTTAGCATCAAACGTATGGCAACAGGATCATAATGGATTTACTCATCAAGATCCAGGTTTCTTAGATCATATTGCTAATAAAAAAGTAGATGTTGTAAGAATGTATTTACCACCTGATGCTAACTGTTTATTATCATGCATGGATCATTGTTTAAAAAGTAAAAACTACGTTAACGTGATTGTTGCTTCTAAACACCCATCATACCAGTGGCTTAATATGGATGAAGCAACTAAACATTGTACTAAAGGTATTGGTACTTGGGATTTTGTTAGTAATGATCCTAATCCTGATTTAATAATGGCATGTGCTGGAGATACTCCAACAGTAGAAACCATCGCTGCTACTAAAATATTAAAAGAATATTTACCAGATTTAAAAGTCAGATTTATTAACGTAGTTGATTTAATGAAACTTGATTCTACTACTAATCATCCGCATGCTTTAAGTGATGATGAGTACGATAGATTATTTACTACTGATAAACCCATAATATTTGCATATCATGGTTATCCAACACTAATTCATGAACTTACTTATTTTAGGCATAATCATAATATACATGTTCATGGATACCAAGAAGAAGGAACAATTACAACGGCTTTTGATATGAGAGTTAAAAATAAAATTGATAGGTTTAACCTTGTAATTGATGCGGTTAAAAACCTTGATTTAGGCGAAAATGGTATGAATATTATTAATGATATGAATAGGAAATTAGATAGTCATGTGAATTACATTGTAGAAAGTGGAGAAGATTTAGACGAAATAAAAAATTGGGAATTTTAAATTTTGTCACTATTTTGCCAAAACTATTGAAACAAATTCTTAAATTTAGTATACTAATGTTATAGTAAAGGAGTTAAATAATGAAAAAAGCAAAAAAAATTATTATGCCAGCGATTTTAGTGGCAGTAGCACTTGTTTTATCAGGATGTGGAAAAACAGAAACACTTACATGTACGATGAATCAAGATGAATCGGGAATGGTTATGAATTCAAAAATCGAAGCTGTTTTTGAAGGTAATGAAGTAACAAAGATTGATTTAAACATTGATGCAAAAATTGATGAATCCCTTTCAGCTTACGTAACAACAATGGAAGGTGTAATTGAATCTCAATATGAAAAATATAAAAAAGAGGGCGCTACCGTTAACGTAAGTAGTAAAGATAACGTAATTAAGGCTGATTTATCTTTTGATCTTAAAAAGATGAGTGATGAAGATAAAAAGGAATTAGACCTTATTGATACTAAAGGAACTAAGGAAGCCACAAAAAAAGAATTAGAAAAACAAGGATATACTTGTAAATAATTAGGATGGAAAGACTTGATTTAATATCAGGTCTTTTTGTTTATCATCAATTTAGTTATTATTGACATTAAAGGTAATTAATGATATGCTAAATGGCAATTTAAAGGGGGGAAATATTATGAAATTATATAGGGCAGTACCAAATAGTTTTTATATGAAAGATATTTTAAAGGGAACTAAAAATGATAGACACATTTTTGAAGATGTTTATTATAGAATGGGATATATCCCAATTAGGCAACATATTAATCATAATTATAATACTATATATAGAAAACTTAATGATCAAGAAAAGTGTGGTAAGTATTTTTTCTTATTTTTAGAAGATGCTATTTGGAATGGGCTATCTTTATTGCAATCATTTCATAATATCCATGGTAGTATTACTTTTATAATTCTAGAATATGAAGTGCCTGATGATTTAGTTTTGAAACATATAGGTAATGGAAGTTATACTAGTGATGCTTTTCCAAATTTGATTATGGAATGTTTTATAACTAAGGATGATATTTATGGCAATAAATCTTCTTCTATAAATATTTCTAATGAAGAAAAAGAAAATGGCCTGATTAAAGCATTTGAAAATGGTTTAAAAAGTATAGAAGGTAATGAATATGAATTATATTCTCAGTATTTATTTGATCAACAATTTTTTAATATTGATGATTTAAGTGAAGTTATTAATAATCCTAATATGGCGGTTAAAAAATTAATAAATAGTCCCCTTTATAATGATTATATGAATAAGAATAATGAAATAATTAAAACCCCTTTTATAACTGGAAAATTAACATACGTTTACTATTCTGATGATTATGACCAATTAGTTGAAAAGTTAGAACCACTTAATAAAAGATTTAATGATTTTGATGATCAATATCAATTTAAAAATGAACTCTTACATTATTCTAGTATAGACTCAGATGATGCAAAAGAAAAAGTAAAAAAATTATTAAAAGAAAGACATTATATGTAATAGATTATATTAATAAAAGAAACTGTTATATCAGTTTCTTTTTTAGTATAAAGTTCTCTTTACAAAAATAAAAATAAATGTTAATATTGTATTAATTAGTTAATACAATTAAGAAGGTGATAGCTTGGGATTCACATTTGATAATGAAAGACCAATATATGTTCAATTAGTAGAGCAAATAAGGTTAAAGATAATATCTGGTGAATATAAAATGAATGAAAAATTACCGTCCGTTAGAGATTTTGCAAGTATTGCTAAAGCAAACCCCAACACGGTTCAAAGAGCGCTTACAAGATTGGAAGAAGAAGGCCTTATTTATACTGAAAGTACGAGTGGGAAGTTTGTAACAAATGATGAAAAGATAATTAATGATATAAAAAGTAATATCATAAAAAGTAAGGTAAGTACCTTAATACATGATATGGAAAGTTTAGGAATAACAAAAGAAGAAATAATAAAATATTTTAAAAATATGAAAGGATAAGATAATATGACGATTTTAGAATGTAAAAATTTATGTAAAAACTATGACGATAAAGTAGCCTTAAAAAACGTTAATCTAAAAATAGAAAATGGTAAAATAATTGGACTTTTGGGTAAGAATGGTAGTGGAAAAACAACTCTTATAAAACTAATTAATGATTTATTAACTCCTACTAGTGGTAAGGTTTTAATAGATGGCAATAAGCCAGGTATAAAATCAAAGGAATTAATATCATACTTACCAGAAAGAACCTATTTTAGTGCCGAGATGAAGGTTATAGACACCATTAAATACTTTGAGGACTTTTATAATAACTTTAATAAAGAAAAAGCACTTAAGTTATTAAAAGACTTAGACTTAGACATAAACATGAAAATATCAAAGATGTCTAAAGGAATGAGAGAAAAGCTTCAATTGATACTAGTTATGTCAAGGGATGCTAAGCTTTATATCTTAGATGAGCCTTTAGGTGGTGTTGATCCTGCAACAAGAGATTACATATTAGATACGATTTTAACTAACTTTTGTGAAGGGGCAAGCGTAATTATATCAACTCATCTTATAACAGATATAGAAAGAATACTAGATGAAGTTATTTTTATAGATAACGGAGAAGTTAAACTGCATGTTGCATCAGATGAGTTAAGAGAAAAAGAAAAATCATCAATTGATGAAATATTTAGGAGGATGTTTAAATGTTAAAGAAGTTATTAAAATATGATTTGAAATGGACGTACAAATTACTGGTTATATTTTACGCGTTAGCTCTTATCTTTTCTTGTATTACAAGATTATGTTCTTTAGTTACAAATTCAGCTTTATTTAGCGTGTTAAAAAGCATATCATCTGGCTTTGCGATTGCTATGATGGTAAATGCACTTATAAACTGCATTATGCGCTCTTGGGTTAGATTTACTAAAAACATGTATAAAGATGAATCATATCTTACCCATACACTTCCAGTAAGCAAAAATAAATTATATGCATCAAAAGTTTTATCGGCTATTATTTGTGTGGTAACATCAATCGTGGTAATAATAGCTTGTTTATTTATCTGTTATTACTCAAAAGAAAACATAAACGTACTTAAAAGTATGTTAGAACTTGCCGCTGGAACCTATGATACAACGGTAATAAAATTATTATTAGTTTTATTCTTTGTTTTACTTTTAGAAATAATTTTTATAATACTAGTAGGATACGTAGGTATAATTATTGGTCATAAAAGTAATCAAAATAAGATGCCAAAATCAGTTGTTATGGGTGTTATTTTATACATAGTAACACAAATGGTAACACTTTTATTAGTTTTTATATTTGGTTTATTTAATGATTCTGTTATGAATATAATAAATACCAAGGATATAATAAACATAGATGCCATAAAACTTGTCTTATTTTTAGGTATATTTATATATGTTATTTATATTGTTATTTATTATATAGCAGGTAAAAAACTATTAGAAAAAGGTGTAAACGTAGATTAAAAGTTTCCTTTTTGCTTGAATTATTTATTTTATATAACTAATAGACTTATATAAAATATAATGATATAATTTAAATATAAGGAAGGTGGATTTGTGGAATCAAATAAAAATAATGTAAAAAAACAAAAGGATAGAAAATTTATATTATATATTATAATTGTCATTTTTATATTTTCTTTAGGTACGCTTGTTTATAGAGTAGGAAACGATATTTATGCTAAACGAGAAGCAGAAAGAAAAGAAGAACGTTTAAAGCAAGAGCAAATAGAAAAAGAAAAACAAGAATTAAAGAATAAAATTAAAGAAGAGGAAGAAAAAATAAATAAGGAAATGGAAGAGCAGTCTATTAAAGCTAAGATTGATTCGTTTAATCATAGTTATGAGTTTTGGTCAGGAACTCAAACAAATAGTATAGTAAGTAAACTTATAGATGATGCAATTAAGAGTAATCAAAAAGATAAAGAACACCAAATAGAATTTGTGTTCGATGGAAATTCTTATGGAACAGAGGCTAATAGTATTAGGAGTATAAAGAATAGTTTAAAGGATTTTAATAATTATAAAATACAATATTATGAAGTTATCCTTAGTTATGATAATGATGGTTATGTTAATAAGGTAACCATTGAAACAAGGTAGTGGAGGGTTATATGTTAATTAATGTAATTTTAATAGTAATAGTTATAATAACTGGTTTTTTGTTAGCAAGTTATAATAGCTTTATAAGGTCTAATAATAGAGTTAAACAAAGAGAATCAGCGATTGATGTTTTACTTAATCAAAGATTTGAATTATTACCAAATTTAATAGAGACGGTAAAAGGTTATTCGAAACATGAATCTTCAACTTTCGAAAATTTGTCAAAACTAAGAAGCTCATATAATAATTCTAACTTTAGTGTTGATGAAACAAATAAAATTGATAAAGAGTTTGGAAGACTTTTTGCCATAGCAGAAAGTTATCCGGAGTTAAAAGCTAATACTAATTTTTTAGATTTACAATCAAATTTAAAAGAGATAGAAAATAAATTAAACGTTGCAAGAATGCGCTATAATGATGCGGTGACTTCTTTTAATAATAAGGTTGAATCTGTGCCTTCAAACATCATTGCAAAAATATTTGGTTTTACTCAAAAAGAACTATTCAAATTGGAAGAAAATAAAAAAGAAAATATAAAAGTAGATTTTTCTAAATAACGATGAGAACATACTTAAAAATGAGTATGTTTTTTTAATTATTATTGATATAATATAGGAAAGGAGAAAAATTATGAAAAAAAATGTATTAGTAACAGGAGCATCTAGAGGAATAGGAAAGGCTACCGTGATAGAATTTGCAAAGAAAGGGTATAACATAGTAATTAATTATGTTTCTGATGATAATGCAGCAGAGACATTGAAAAATTTTATTGTGAAAAACTATGACGTCGATGTTATGCTATGTAAGTGTGATGTATCAAATGAAGATGATGTTAAAAAAATGGTGGAAAGTATTATAGAAAAATATAGTAAGATTGATGTACTTGTCAATAACGCAGGTATTGCGATTGATACTACTTTTGAAGATAAAACAGTAGAAAATTTTAGAAGAACGTTAGACGTTAATTTAATTGGTCCATTTATTGTTTCTAGAGAAGTCGGTAAATATATGATGGAACAAAAAAAAGGCTCTATTGTAAATGTTGCTTCGAATGATGGACTAGAAGCTTATTATGAATTTAGTTTAGATTATGATGCATCTAAGGCCGGATTAATTAATTTAACACATAATTTATCAAAATATTATGCTCCTTATATTAGAGTGAATGCTGTAGCTCCAGGTTGGGTTAATACAGAGATGAATAAGGAATTAGGTAGTGATTTTGAAAAAGAAGAAAGTGAAAAAATATATTTAAAAAGATTTGCAGAACCAGAAGAAATTGCAAAGGCAATTTATTTTTTAGCAAGTGATGATGCAAGTTATGTAAATAATGAAATTTTAAGATTAGATGGTGGAGCAGATCACCAATAGTAATGGATAAATTAGTTTGTAGTATTTAGCTTTCCTGTTCCAAAAACAATTAAATTAATGAGGTTTTGAAAATGAATAAAAACAAACTAGAGGCAATAACAAATTTATTTGAAGGTAATGAAATGAGAAGTGTATGAGATAGTGAAAAAAAGATTACTATTTCAGTGTGGTTGATGTGGTTAGAATTTTAACTGAAAGTGAAAATCCCAGAAAATATTGGTCAATGCTAAAAAACAGATAAAAAAGAAGGAAGTGAAGTTATGTATAATGAATTTGGAATAAGCGATAAAGCAAAGGAATTGGTTTTAAATGCCGAGGAAAGTTTAAAAGAAGAGTTTAAAAAGATAGATGATATGTGTGATATGAATAGCTTGAAAGTACTGAAAGCTTTTAGTGATAACAAGATATCAGAAGTGCATTTTAATAGCACGACTGGGTATGGTTATGATGATGTAGGGCGTGATGCTATAGAACGTGTTTTTGCAGAAGTTTTAGGTGCAGAAGATGCATTAGTTAGAAGTCAGTTTATATCAGGATCACATGCGCTTTGCGTAGCATTATTTGCATACCTAAGGCCAAATGATATTATGCTTAGTATAACTGGTACTCCATATGATACCCTTCATGAAGTAATTGGTATAAAAGAAAATAAGAGTTCCTTAAAATCTTTTGGTGTTAAGTATCATGAAATTGATTTAATAGATAATGACTTTGACTATGAACGAATAAAAGAATATATCACTAACCATAAGGTTAAATTAATAGAGATTCAAAGAAGTAAGGGATACTCTACTAGAAAAAGTATTACTGTGGAAAAGCTTGAAAAAATAATTAAATTTATTAAAGACATTGACAAAGATATAATTATAATGGTCGATAACTGTTATTGTGAGTTTGTTGGAAATAAATCACCACTTGAAGTAGGCGCGGACGTAATAGTTGGATCCTTAATTAAAAATCTTGGTGGTGGTATTGCACCTAATGGAGCTTATATAGTAGGTAAAAAGGAATTAGTCTCCTTAGCGGGAGAAAGATTAACGCTTCCAGGGGAAGGAAGAGAAGTAGGCCCGACCCTTGGTATTAATAAATCAATTTTACAAGGTATATTTATGGCACCTAGCGTTGTTGCATCATCACTTAAAACAGCGGTATTAACTAGTAAGGTGTTAGAAGATTTGGGTTATAGGGTAGAACCCCATTATAATGAAGAACGAGCAGATATTGTACAAAACATTATATTTGGAAATGAACAAGACTTAGTTCTTTATTGTGGTGGTATTCAAAGTGCATCACCGGTTGATTCTTTTTCTAAGCCACTTCCTTGGGATATGCCAGGATATGATGATAAGGTAGTTATGGCAGCAGGAGCATTTACTCAAGGATCTTCAATTGAGCTTTCTTGTGATGGGCCAGTAAGAGTTCCTTTTATTGCATATCAACAGGGAAGTTTAACCTATTCATATGGAAAAATAGCAGTAATGAAAGCTGTTACAGTGCTACTAAATAACGACAAATAATGCCGTTATTTTCTTTATACTTTATCTTTACCGTGTTATAATAAATATGAAGGTGTAAAAATGAAAAACAAAGGATTGTTAATTATTTTATTTTTTTCAATTTTATTATTATGCTCTTTGTTATACATAAATTATTTTAATAATAGAATATATTTTAAAAATATAAATTCATATGATAAAGTAGAGGTATTTAATGACTATAAGGAAAACGATAATGCAAAAGCTTGTTATGGTAATAGGCTTAAATGCGTTAATGTTAGTTATAAGGTTCAGGGCACGATAAACACTAAAAAAACAGGCGTTTATACTCTTACTTATAAAGCAAAGAAAGGTTCTTATGAAGCAACCTTAAAAAAGAAGGTAGAGGTAGTTGATACAACTGCGCCTAAATTAAACATAAGTGGTGCTTTTGATAACGTTTGTCCAAATGGTAAAACAAATGGTGTTACTTATGAGGCGATTGATAATTATGATGGTAATATAACTGATAAAATCAAGTATAAGGTGAAAGATAACAAAATAATATACAAAGTAACAGATTCCTCTGGTAATAGCATAAAAAAGGAGTTTGATGCGATAATTAATGATAATGAGAAACCAACCTTGATTTTAAATGAGGAGAGTACTATTTATATAGCGGTTGGAAGTAAGTATATTGAGCCAGGTTATGTTGCAATTGACAATTGCGATGGTAACATAACCGAATTGGTTAAGGTTACGGGACAGGTAGATACTTCTAAAAAAGGTAGCTATGAGATAACCTATAGCGTTAAAGATGAATTTGGTAACGAGGCAATTGCAAAAAGAATTGTAAAAGTTTTTCCTAAAAATAATTATAAACCTGGTAGTGTAAGTGCTAAAACAATATATTTAACATTTGATGATGGACCAGGAGCTCATACTGCGAGATTACTCGACATATTAAAAAAATATGATGTAAAAGCTACTTTCTTTGTAACTGGGTATGATAACAGATATAATGAATTACTATCAAGGGAGCATGCGGAAGGGCACACCGTTGGACTTCATAGCTATACACACAATTATGGTCTTATATATTCTAGTATTGACGCTTATATGGAAGATCTATTAAAGATTCAAAAAAAAGTTATGGAATACACTGGAGAAGAATCTAAAATAATTAGATTTCCTGGTGGAAGTTCTAATACCATCAGCAGAAGGTATAGGATGGGAATAATGGGTGATTTAGCAAAGAAGACTGAAGAAATAGGTTTTAGGTACTTTGATTGGACAATTGCATCAGGAGATGCTGGAAATACTAAGGATTCTAATAGAATTGTACAAAATGTTATATCTGGTATAAAAGAAGATGGTGCAAATGTTGTTTTAATGCATGATATAAAATCTTATACCGTAGATTCGGTAGAAAGAATAATAGAGTACGGTCTCGCAAATGGATATACGTTTGCTCCAATTACCATGGATAGTCCTGTTGTTCATCAACACGTTAATAATTAAAGGAGTAATATGAAAGATTTAGAAAAAAGAATAGAAGAAATTGAAAAAAGAAATAAAAGAGTAGAGGGAGATAAAGCTTGGGAAACAAGTACTTTAAGAAGGATATTAATAATTATTTTAACTTATATTTTTGCAGTACTTTACTTAAAAGTTGCGGATACTACTAACCCATACTTTGGAGCGGTAGTGCCTTGTGCTGGGTTTTTCTTATCAACGCTAGGTATAAACTTTATTAAAAAGATATGGTTAAATAAAAGAAAATAAAAATGCTTATTAAAGTGTTTTTTTTCTTTGGCACAATAATTATTCATGTTTATTTTCTTTTCATTTAATAATAGTGAGGGGGAATAAATATGGAGAAAAAGGGAATCGATATAAGTCATCACCAGGGAGATATAGACTTTGATAAACTAAAAGGAAACATAGATTTTGCGATGGTAAGAACAAGTTATGGTGCTTTTTATGAGGATAGAAAATATAAGCAAAATATCTCTGGATTAGAAAAAATAGGAGTTCCGTATGGACTATATCATTTTTCATATGCAACTAGTGTTGATGCTGCTAAAAAAGAGGCAGAGGGTTTTTTAAATTTAATAAAAAATTATAAACCATTGTATCCAGTTGTAATAGATATTGAATATTCAGATAGAACAGCAAATGTAAGAGGTGATACGCTCGAACAAATTGCGGATACTTTTTGCAAAATGGTTCAGGATAAAGGTTATTACGTTATGATATACGCAAACTTAGATTATTTTAAGAATAAGCTAGATGGGGAAGGATTAAATAAGTATGATAAATGGCTTGCTGAGTGGAAAAGTAAACCAACTTATAATAAACCATTTGGGATATGGCAATATTCGTCTAAGGGAAGTGTTCCAGGGATAAATGGAAACGTAGATTTAAACATAGCTTATAAAGATTATCCGACTATAATTAGGGGAAAAGGTCTTAATAATTACGTTAACTCTAATAAAGAAGAAACAGAAAGCGAAACGATTTCCGAGATAAATTACGTAGTAAGAAAAGGGGATACCCTAAGTGGAATAGCTAGTAAGTATAAGACCACATACCAAAAATTAGCTAGTTATAATAAAATATCCAACCCTAATAAAATTTATACTGGTCAAATAATAAAAATTCCTGGGAACTTAGACATTAATCCAACTACCTACGTAGTAAAAAAAGGAGATACCTTAAGTGAAATAGCTTTAAAATACGGTGTTAACTTAAAAAGCTTGTATGAAAAAAATAAATCTGTTATTGGAAAAAATCCTGATATTATAAAGCCTGGACAGGTATTGGTGATATAAATAGTTTAACACATATAGTGTTAAACTATTTATTTTTATATTGACTATTTTTTTCATAAAGTGTATTATCAATATAGAAAATAAAGAGAGGAGATAAGTTATGAAAAAACAAAATATCGCTATAATTGGAGTAGTAGCTTTTATATTGGCGGTAGCAGTAGGTTATGCGTTATTTAGTGATACTTTAACAATTAGTGGTACGGCAACGGCAAAAGGTGATTTTGATGTTGAATTTACTTCGGTAGGAGAAATAAAAAAAGTAGGTTATACAGAAACTAATGATAGCCATGGTGATGGTACAGAAGCTAATATTGCTGTAATAAGCGCTGATAAAAATACATTGACAATCACGGTAAATAAACTTGATTATCCAGGTGCTTACGTTGAAATTCCGGTTACAATAACTAATAAAGGTTCAATTCCTGCTAAATTAAAAAACATAAAGGAAACAAACGTAACTGGTGGTAATACAGTAACTAATAATACTGGTTCAATTGCTATTGATTCGCTAGATATAACTTATACTGGTGTAGCGGCAAGTGATGCAACCATTGATACTAATGCAACCCAGTCTATGATTATAACAGTAAAATGGAACGAAGATAAAGAAACATCAGTTGAAAATGCACAATTTAAAATAGAACTAGAATATGAACAAGTAACTGCAACAACAGCAGGGGCTTAATTTTACATAGTATTGTTTTAATAAAAAAAGTAACATTATTATATAGTTACTTTTTTTTAATTATGGTATTATATTTTTGTAGCATATTAAAAGGAGTATAGATATGAAAAAACAAAGTGTAGTTATAGTTGGTATTATCGCATTTATTTTAGCCATATCAGTTGGGTATGCATTGTTTAGTGAGACGATAACCATTAATGGTACTGCAACAGCTAAGGGTAATTTTGATGTTGAGTTTACGTCTGCAACCATAAACACACAAATAGGATCAATTGGTGCAACTGCGTTAATAAGTGATGATAAAAATAGTTTGAACATAACCGTTCCAAAACTTGAATATCCTGGTGCATATGCTGAGATAGAGGTTACTATAACCAATAAGGGTTCAATTCCAGCGATTTTAAAAAATATCGAAGAAACCGGATTGACAACGGATTTATCTATAAAGGTAACCTATACTAATTTACAGGAGTTAAAGGAACAAGAGTTATCTCAAAATGGTACTCAAACCTTTTTAATAAAGGTAATGTGGGATGAGAATTCTACTACTTCTTCTGAAAATGTTAATTTCACTATTAAGTTAAATTATGAACAAACAACATTGCAATAAAAAGGGTAAATCTAAGCTTTGCCTTTTTATTGTTTTTTTGTTTATAATGTGATACTATTAGTACGATATAGGAGTGTATTATGTTAGAACTCAGAAATAAAAAAAGATTATTTGCTATTAGTTGTGTTATATTTATATATATCTTGTTTTTAACGGTCGGTTACGCTTTTTTTAGTGAATCATTAACGATAAATGGAGTTGCTAGTACGGTTGATTACTACGCTGGTGAAAACTTACCACTTACAGCAATTGTTAGGGATACTAGTAATAATAGGTATTATACTGCGGATAGTACTAAGAACAATATAGTTTTTTCATCAGAGTCATGGGAAGGGGATACTTATCAATTAAATTTAGAAAAGAAGTTTGGCATAGTTGCGGGAGAAAAAACAATAACTTATATAGTTACGTTTACAAATCCAACAACAACTAAATTTACTAATGGAACAATTAGTACGGAGTTTGTTAAAAATGATAGTTCTAGGTTAAAATCTTCTTCTGGAAGTCTTTCAAAATTAGAATTAGCACCAGGAGAAAGTGTTGATGTTATGTTTACTATTACGTTTAATTTTTTAACTGAACTAGGTGAACACGTTGCTAAATCTACCATTAGTTATACATACCAGAACAAACCACGATATTTCTATTTTATTGTAAGATATTTTAATCAATAATTTATATACAAGAAGTTTATCTTAATATAAGTATGAACGTCTGGATGTTTAAATTTATTTAAAATAAAAGAGGGAGGACCTTATGAAAAAAGGATTAAAGTTATTAATATTATCATTAATTATTTTATCATCAATTGTACTTGAAGCAACGCAGGTTTCATTAAAATTAGGATCCTCATATGCTTATATTGTAAAACCTATGATATGGATTTTTATTGGTATTATAACTTTTGTATTTTTTAGAAATGAAAAAATAGTTAATAATAAATACAAAAGAGAAGTTAATTTCATTGTTGTTATAACAACTCTTATTTATTTTCTTATATACTTTATTTTAGGTTACGTTAAGGGATTTGCAAACAATCCATATGATAGTTCTTTAAAAGGTATTACAACTAACTTATGGACTTTTTTACCAATGCTTTTCGTAAGAGAATATGTTAGGTATTACATGGTTAATAATTGTAATCAAAAAAGAATTTTATGGTGGACTTTATTTATATCAACAATTTTTGTAATGGTTGAATTAAATATATATAAATTTGATTCTTATTTTGAAACTTCCTTATCAACTTTAGAATTCATTATGCAAACATTCATACCTAGTTTAATAACTAATTTATATCTGACTTATATTTGCTATTTTGCAGGTTATAAAACTTCTAGCATGTACGCTTTATTACCACAATTAGCACTTTACGTACTTCCAATTTTACCAGATGTTGACTGGGCAACGCTTTCAGTACTTAATTCTGCTATACCATTTTTTTCCTATATATATATAAATTATATGATTAATAAAATCGATAAAACCACTAATAGGAAACAAGTTAAGACCGTTGGAATAAAAGGTTTGATTAGTATGATCGCAGTAGTTATTTTAATGGTCTTATTTGGGCTTGGTGTTTTTCCAATAGAACCTTTGGTTATTGCAAGTAATAGTATGGCTCCTAAAATTTATAAAGGTGATATAGTCATAATAAAAGATACTGACGTAAGTAAGGTTGAAAAAGGTGATATCATAAGATATAGGATGGAAGGTTATTACGTTGTCCATAGGGTTGTTATGATAAGCGAAAACGCAGATGGTGATAGAGTTTTTATAACAAAAGGAGATAATAATAATGATATAGATTTGTATCCTGTTAAAGAATCTCAATACGCCGGAACCGTCAAATTTGATATTCCTTATTTAGGTTACCCGACTTTGATTCTTGGTGAACTTTTAAATACTAATAACGATGATAAAGTAATCGTTGATAAAGGAAGAGTTGAATAAGTATTATTGTCATAAATTTTACGAAAGATTTTTAACTATTTATATTTTTGTTGAAAATTAATTTGTATTTTGCTATACTTTAGTATGATAGAGGTGCCTCATGAAAAAACAAAATTTATTTATTGTTTTGGTAGTGCTTTGTATGATAACCATGGCTGTAGGATATTCTATTTTTAGAACTAATGTTGAAGTAAGGGGTAAAACTGCGGTAGCAAAAAATCTTGAAGTTGTTTTTAAAGAAGTGACAGAAATAAAACAAGAAGGTAGTCAAAATGCAACCGCTACTATTTCTGAAGATAAAAAAAAGGTTACTATAAACGTACCGAAATTAGAATTTAAGGGAGCTTATGCTGATTTTACAATTACAATAAAGAACGTAGGCACAATACCAGCAAGACTTGAATCAATAATTGAGTATGGAATAGGTAATGATGCGTCAATAGATGTTAGTTATACAGGTATCGGTGTTACTGATTTTGTCTTAAATCCTGGAAATGAGCAAACGTTTCACGTTAAGGTGTCATGGGTTCGTGACTTGTTAGGCGATGTGAATAATTATGAGTTTGCTATAAGATTTAATTACGTTCAAGGTTAAAAAGGAGGTGTTATTAATGAATAAGCTAAAGTTCGGAAAGATAGACATAAAAAAAGTAGTTATTGCATGCTTTTTAGTTATAGCTTTAGTTCTTCAGTTTGCCTTTTTAAGTTATCTATTTAAAGCACTTACTCCGGAAGATGATAAAAAAGATGAAAATGTAATAATGAGTTACACCTCAAGTGGAAATTTTGATTATAAAGTATTTTTAAAGCAGAATGATTTTATTAATGAAGAGTATTTAGGACCTGGTGAGGCATATATACTAGATTTGATTGACCATGTTAAAATAAATTCTTTATATAGCTTTTCCTCTACTGAGAAAACTAATGTTACTGGTACTAATAAAGTGGTTGCTAAATTAGTTGTGTACTATAGAGAATCTAGCGATAAAACCGGAAATCCAGAAATTTTAAAAAAGGAAAACGTATTAGAAGAAAAGGTTGTTAATTTTAATGATAAATTATATAGTACCGTTGGAACCTATGATTTATATTTAACTGATTATTTAAAAACTTTAAAGGAGTTTCAAAATCAAGTTAAAATATCCGTTGATGGGTATTTAGAAATATCATCAGAAACTAGGTTTAATGGAGTTGTTGGTGGAGCAACTTACACTGATAGTTATTCTAACACTTTAAAAATACCACTTAGTTCTTCGGTTATTAGAATTGATAGTTCTAAATCTAATGAAAAAACTAATAAGGTATATGAAGGTGACCTTGTAAAAACGAATAAAACCGTAATGAGCTACATAGTTATAGCAAATATAGTAGTATTTATAATAATATGTGTTTTATTAAAAAAATTATTTATGTTTACTAATAAATCCGAATATGATAGAGCATTAGAAAAGATTCTTAAAGGTTACGATGATATAATAGTTAATACTTCTACAATATTGGATGTAGAAAAG
Source organism: uncultured Clostridium sp. (assembly GCA_947427095.1). Lineage (GTDB taxonomy): Bacteria > Bacillota_I > Bacilli_A > RF39 > UBA660 > Aphodocola. The sequence goes on from CANEGO010000003.1 coordinate 130,168, forward strand.
TATAAGTTAATAGAAATTGATGAATTTAAAGAAATTCTTAATTTGTCAAGGGAACTATTATTACCAATTATGAATTATGAGGTAGAGAAAGGAAAAGAAACCTGGTTTTACGTTGTAAAGGATGATATCTTATATAGGTATATAATCTCAGAAGATAGGTTAAAGAAAGTGAAAAATGAAAAAGGAAAAAATAAGGAAAAAGAAAAATATAAAACAGATAATAGCTAAGTTTGTTTTTGCATCTTTTGTTATCCCTCTTGGATTTATAATATACAAGATAGTTGTTTCCCCGACTAATAATATAGAACATCTAGCGAACGTTAAGGTTAAAACTGATTATGTTTTGATGCTTATCCAATGTCTGTTAGGAATAGTTGCTCTTTTCATACCAAGTATGATTTCAAAGAAGACAAAAATTGTAATTCCAAATAGTATGTATATTATTTATTTAGTATTCTTATACGCTGCAATATTTTTAGGAGAGGTAAGAGATTTTTATTATCGAATTCCTCATTGGGATACAATCCTTCATACTTTTAGTGGTGCTGGAATAGGTGCTCTTGGTTTTTCCGTTGTTAATTTACTTACTAAGGAAGAAAAAGTAAAGGTTAATTTATCTCCATTTTTTATTGCGCTGTTTTCGTTTTGTTTTGCGGTTACAATTGGTGTGTTCTGGGAGATATATGAATTTTCTTTTGATGGTTTATTAGGGCTTAATATGCAAAAATTTGCATTAGAAAATGGTTCTAATTTACTTGGAAGAGCAGCTTTAATGGATACCATGAAAGATTTAATTGTGGATTCACTTGGAGCTTTAGCAATGAGTATATTGGGTTATATATCAATTAAATATAAAAAAGGCTGGTTAGATAAGTTATTAATAACAGAGCAAAGGGAAAGTTAGCTTTTTAACTTTCCCTTTGTTTTTTTATTTTTTTCCCATTTAACTAGTCCAAATATATTTAATATTAGGTGTCCGATGGATACGATAAGCATCACCATTGAGTTTGGAATATTATTAATTGTGTTTATTATCCATATAGTTAAATCTGCAATGTTATTTCCGAGAAGAATCCACCAGCTTTCTCTAAATCTTAAATTTAATAATATTATTGCACATATGTTAATGGCGTTTGATGTTGCGTCTAAAAAAGCCAAATTTTGATTAGGTATTTTTGCTAATAAGAAACCTAAAGATATACTTCCGGCAAAACAACAAATCGTCATTAAAACAGAGATTTTTGTATTAAAACTTCTTATGGTAATGTTGTTATTTTTATCTTTTTGTTTATGCCAGTCTAGTAGTCCCTGTATTTGAAGTGGAAAATACAATAGTGTTGATAACCACGCGATTCCGTATAAGTGAGCTTTAAATGAAACATATGAATTTAATAGTGAGAAAATGGCTCCAAAAAAATAATTGTACCATTTTCCAAGACCAGCGTACCAACCATTTAATAGACCAAAAACAAGAATTATAAACCCAAATATATTATTTTTGCATATAATTGTTATAAAAAGTGAGCTAACTATTATTAGTGTTGGTATCAAATGGTTTTTTACTTTCTTTTTTTTTCTTTTTTTAGCCATTTAAACCACCTTGAATTTTCTTGATAAAAAGCTTTATCTTTAATAGTTTATTTAAAGTCCTTATTCTATGCATGTTTATTAGCCCATTTGATATAAAATGTTATGAAAATTCTTGTCTTTAATAAAAAAAAGTATTATAATTAAATAGCAAATTGCCCTGTAGCCAAGCGGTAAGGCACCTGACTCTGAATCAGGCATGCACTGGTTCGAATCCAGTCAGGGCAACCAATAAAATTATATGGCCCGTTGGTGAAGGGGTTTAACACATCGCCCTCTCAAGGCGACATTCACGAGTTCAAATCTCGTACGGGTCACCATTTAGAAATTAAGCACTAATTAAAGTGCTTTTATTTATATGATAGGAGTTTATTATGATAATTAGAAAAGCAGAAAAGAAAGACTTTGATTCAATATTAAAATTACAACTTGAATTAGAAGACACCGAATGTAAATTTGATTCTAACTTAATAGAAAGAAGTTATGATACAAAAGATGGTAGAGAAAGACTATCTGTGTATTAAAAGAAAATAGAAGAAAAAATATAGCTTCCAATCTTTTAAAAGAAAATTATGAATGAAGGTGTGAAATATATTCAAATACTTGCTTTTCTTGAAAATAAACCAGCTATAAATTTTTATAATAAACAAGGTTATAAAGAGTATTCTGTTTACTTAAGTAAGAAAATATAGCGTATTTATACTTAACTTTAACTTAATAATTTGATATAATTTAAATTACGAAAGGGATTGATTTCATGACTAATAAAGATTTAGCAGATTTAATATTTCCTAATATTACTAAAACTATAAAAGATTATGAGGAGATGTATCCAAAAAGAGATTTACCAGAGGCGGCTGTTGTAACACGTTTCGCACCTAGTCCAACCGGGTTTGTTCATATGGGATCACTACTTGCAGCATTTGTTGAAAGAAAGGCAGCTAAAGATACAAATGGAATATTTTATTTAAGAATAGAAGATACCGATCAAGAAAGAAAGGTTGAAAATGGAATAGCTGGAATTACAACTGATTTAAAAAACTTTGGTATTGATATAGATGAAGGTGCTGTAAGTGAAACTGAGGAAAAAGGTGCTTATGGTCCTTATGTTCAGAGCAATAGAAAGGAAATATATCATACTTTTATAAAACATTTTATAGAAGAAGGAATGGCTTATCCTTGTTTTTGCTCTAAAGAAGAATTAGAAGAAATAAGAAGTGCACAAGAAAAAAGAAAAGATAGAATTGGTTACTATGGAAGATATGCCAAGAGTAGAAAAATTCCTTTAGAAGATGCTATTAATAAAATTAAAAATGGTGAAAGCTTTGTAATTAGACTTAAATCTAATGGTGATTTTCAAAAGAAAATAGTTGTTAAAGATGCTGTAAAAGGAAATGTATCATTTCCTGAAAATGACATGGATATAGTTATAATGAAACAAGATGGTCTTCCAACTTATCATTTTGCACATCTAGTAGACGATTATTTAATGCGTACAACTCATATCATTCGTGGGGATGAATGGTTATCATCTGTTCCAGTACACGTTCAATTATTTAATATGTTGGGAGTAAAGCCACCTAAGTACGCACATATATCTCCAATAATGAAAGAAGAAAACGGGGTTAAAAGGAAACTTTCAAAAAGAAAAGATCCAGAAGCTGCAATGAGTTATTACCATGAAAAGGGTATTCCAACAGAGGCTGTTAAACTATATTTAATGACGCTTGCAAATACTAACTTTGAACAATGGATGGATGCTAATAAAGATAAAACGATAGATGACTTTGAATTTAGTTTTAATAAGATAAGTAAATCAGGAGGTTTATTTGATGTTGAAAAGCTTATGAATATTTCTAAAAACTACTTATCAAGAATTAAAGCCACCGAGTTTTATGAGATGCTTGTTAATTATACAAAAGAATACGACAAAGAGTTTTATGAGCTTATAACTAAGTATAAAGACTTTACGATTGGTCTTTTAAACATCGAAAGAGAGCAAAAGAAACCAAGAAAAGATTATGCTGCTTTTAGTGAAGTTAAATCTCTTGTTTGGTACATGTATGATGAGTTATTTGATGAACATGAAAAAAATTATGAATTTACGAATATTACTGATAAAGATGAAATAATTAAATTAATGAAAACTTATATTGAAAAATATTATGATGAAGAAGATGATCAACAAACTTGGTTTGAAAAGATAAAAGATTTATCAGAAGAGTTTGGATATGCAAGAGAAGTTAAAGAATATAAAGAAAATCCAAATAATTACAAAGGACATGTTGGGGATGTTAGTATGGTTATTCGTGTTGCTATAACTACCAAGACTATGACTCCTAACCTTTATGATATAATGAAGTTATTCGGAAAAGAAAGAATAGTAAAAAGAATGAAAGAATTAGAAAAAAATATCTAATTCTTTTATTTTTTTATTAGTTTTAGAGGAATTTTAAAAGTTATGGCGAATTATAAATATGAGAGCACCTAAATAATGGGTAGTAACTTTCCAATCAATCCTTTAGGAAAGGCTAACTATTAAAAGTCAATAGTTTTTCTAAAAAAAATTACATTGGAAAA
>CANEGO010000004.1 GCA_947427095.1 uncultured Clostridium sp.
GTTATTTTAGATACGTTTTCTTTATCACCAATTGTTTTATACTTATTTGGATTTTTAACCAAAGCCATATCAAACATTTTTTCATACATAAATCTATCTATATTATCATCAGTCATGTTTATTTCTTGGTTTATGATACCTTTTTCTTTTTCTACGTTTTCTAAAGTAAAGTATGGGCTTTGAACAAAATCTAAAAGTTCTATTAAACATTCACCAAAATTATTAGTTGTTGTAAAAAAATAATTGGTAATAGAATGACTAGTATATGCATTAACATCTGCTCCATTTTTTTTAAACTTTTCAAAAACCTTTTCATTATCCTCCGACTCAAATAATTTATGTTCCAAAAAATGTGCTATTCCTTTTGGAAAACTCACTATTTCATTTTCACCTATTGGTTTAAAATCATTACAAGAAGAACCATATTTAGTAACAAAAAAGGCGCCTTTCTTAACAAAACCTTCCTTTTTGTAAAGGTAAACTTCTAGACCATTTTCTAAAGTTTCGTGATAAACTTCTTCATCTAATCTTGACATTATTATCTTATCCATTAGTTTTTTCTCCTTCCAAAAAGTAACTTAAGTTAGGTTTTAACTTACTTGCAAAATCCTCTATTTCCTTTACTTTTACATTGTTAATCTTCTTTATAAATAAATCTATGTCTGGTAAATCAAATAACTTAGCATTATAATATCTTCCTATAACATTAACAATACTATCTTGAGATTCTAAAAGAGATGATATAAGAATTTTTTTAGCTTCCTCTAATTCTTTTTTATCAACTTTTTTCATACTATCTATTACTTCACATGATAAATTAAATGCTTTACCATGATTTTCTTTTTCTATTCCCATCATAACATTCATTAAGCCATCATCTTTTTCGTATCTTGCAAATGAATAATACGCTAGTGAATTTTCCTCTCTTATGATTCTAAATAATCTAGAAAAACTACCTCCGCCTAAAATTATTCTGTAAAGTGGTGCTACGTAATTAAGTTCATAATCGCTTACGTTTTTTAAATACATTATAATATTTAATATGTTTTGAGTTCCACATCCATTATCTTTAATTTTAACAATGCCATCCTTTTCATCATCATTTGATATTATAAGTTTATCATTAAAGGTTTTATTGTTTTTTATATTACTAGTTATCTTTTCTATTATAGGATTATCAAAATTTATATCTCCTGCCAAAATAAGTTCCACTTCACTTTCATCTATCATAGAAAGATATTCTTTATACAGACTTTCAGGTGCCATTTCGTCTAAATACTCTATCTCACTCATAAAAGTATATGGTTTATTTTGATTCAAACTTTTATAAGTCATTCTTTCCGCATAAGCATCTGATGATTCTTTTATTCTTTCTAAGCTAATTTTTTTTGAATTTACAATCATATCAAAAGTTTCTTTATCAAATGCATTATTAAAAGTTAATGGGTTAAAAATAATCTCACAAAAGGTATCAATAACTTCTTTTAAGTTTCCTTCTTCTGTATATTTATCAATTAAAGAAGCAAAAGTAAAAGAACTAATATGATAATTTCCATACCTGGAAGATGAAGCGCTATAATATGCATCATAATTTTCTAAAGCTTTAATATAAAGTTTTTCTGACGTATTATATTTCTTGCATGATTCTAATAAGATACTTCTTAAAACAGATCGATATGTCATCTTTTCCTTTGATACAAGACTTTTAAAAGAAAGAGTTCCACAAACAGATTTAAACTTCTTTGTTTTTAAAATAGTTACAGGAACGTTATTTATTACTTTATTTATTATTTCCATGTTGTAAACCTCCATTTTTAATATGTCTATTTTATTAAAGTTGATTCCAGTGCAAGCTTAATCATTTCATTAAAACTATTTTGTCTATCAATGCTAGGTAATTCTTCACCGGTAATTAAACTATTAGATATGGTTAAAATACAAGTAGCCTTTTTATTTAGCACGTTAGCATTATGAAAAAGCGCAAAAGATTCCATTTCAACGCACGTACAACCATAATCTTTATATAAAACATTTGGGTCTTCCGTCTCGTTATAATACACATCGGAGCAATAAACCACCGATTTAAGAAGTTTAATATTAAGCTTTTTGGAAACCTTTTCCATCTTATTATTTAACTCATAATTACTATCTAAAACTACTTTTTCACAATTGTTTTGAATTCTAGCAAAATTAGATTTTGAATAACACTTTTCAACTAAAATAACACTTCTTAATGGTACTTTTGTTGTAGTAGCTCCCGCACTACCTATTCTTATTATTTCATCAACGTCATATTCTTTAAATAATTCATATGAATATATACCCATGGATGGATTTCCCATACCATGAGCCATAACGGTTAATCTTTTGCCTTTATAATAACCCGTATAAGCGTACATTCCCCTTACACTATTAACTAATTTATAGTTATCTAAAAAATTCTCAGCAATATACTTAGCTCTTAATGGATCCCCTGGCATAATAACCGTTTTAGAAATATCTTCTTTTAAAGCTTCGTTATGTGGTGTTGGCATTTATGATACCTCCTTTTATCCCTTCATTTTTATTATACCACGTAAGATTACAAAACCCTCAAATTATGTTGATTATTTTTTAAAATATGATAAAATAAATAACCTTAAAGGAGGGAGATTTTGTGGAAAAATACTCATGGGATAAAAAAAGTATATTTAAACTTCTATTAAATAACTTAAATAATAAAGAGAAAAAATATTTAAGTAAAAACGACTTATTATTAGATAGAGATAACTTAAAAGACATGATATTATATAGTATTTTAGGATTACCAGAAATTATTGGACCTAAGTTAGGAACTAAAAGATATTTAAATTTAGATAGATGTTTCCTTGAGACTGAAACATCTGAATTTCAAAGAAAAATCATAGATCAACAATTAAAATTAATTACTAATTACAAAATAAAACTTTCTGAAATTACATTTTCATATAATAGTCATAATAATATAGTAAAACAAAGTTTAGATTTTTTTAGTAGTATAAGCCCAGAAATATATAGCCTACTTTTAAAATCAATAGAGTATAAAACTTTATCAATTAAAAATAATCGCTTTGAAAAAAGTTATTCTGGAGTTACTTACTCTCTTTATAATAATAGCTATTATGATATCTTTCTAAATTCATTAGCTAACCCATTTATCACGTTAAATCACGAGTTAATGCATGGGTATGTTAATCTAATTTCTAATAGAAAATTTGATAACCTAAGTAATAATATTTTATATAGAGAAGTGGGAAGCTTATTAATTGAAATTTATGCTAATGAATATTTATTACGTAATAAACTAATTAGTTACGATGAATATGTAACTAATTTTAGTGATTTGTTATTAAATAACATATATAATGATATTGAAATAATTGTTATTTTATTTACATTTGCAAAAAACCTTGAAATGAAAAATGATTTGTCAAATGTAAAAAAATTCATAGATGATAAAGCTTGTGTGAACCCAAATTATGATATTAAAATAAAAGAATTAACTAATTTACCCTTAAAACATCATTTAATTTATATGTATTCGGCACTGATAGCTATTAGTTTATATGATAATTTTAAAGATGATACAAAAGATGCTATTAAAGCAGCTTTAGACATAATGGTTAATGTAGATTCTAATAACGAAGAGGAAATATTTAAAAAATATAATTTAAATATAAATCAATCATTAGAAAACTACATTCAGAAAAATAATCAATTAGTAATGAAGAAGAACAGCTAATCTTGCTGTTCTTTTTCATCCACATTATCTTCGTATTTTACTAAAACCTCTCTTGGCTTAGAACCATTTGGAGGCCCAACTATTCCTCTTTCTTCAAGTAAATCTATCATTCTAGCAGCTCTATTATATCCAAGTCTATATTTCCTTTGCAAAAGAGATGCACTGGTTTTGCCACTTTTTATTACAAAATCAACTATTTCATTATATAAAGGATCATCATACTGATCATCTTTTTCATCATAAGAAGCAGAAGAAGAACCATTAGGAGCCGAAGTAAGATTAGTAAATGTTTCATCATACTTAGCCTTTTGCTGCTTTATCGTATAATCAACTACTCTTTGAACCTCTTCTTCAGAAACAAAAGAACCTTGTATTCTAGTTGGCGTTCCCTCGCCCATAGGAAGAAATAACATGTCACCTTTACCAATTAATTTTTCTGCTCCCGTCATATCAAGAATTGTTCTTGAATCAATTGACGAAGATACCGTAAAAGCAATTCTAGATGGTATGTTTGCTTTTACAACACCTGTTATAACATCCGTAGATGGTCTTTGTGTTGCAACGATTAAATGGATACCAGCAGCTCTTGCCATTTGGGTTATTCTCATAATTGAATCTTCTACTTCTTTTGCTGCGACAAGCATTAAATCAGCAAGTTCATCTATTAAAACAACTATGTATGGAAGCTTTTTAACACTACTATCTCCAGCATCTATCTTACTTTGCATCTTACGATTATAACCTTCTATATTTTTAGTACCCGTTTCACTTAAAAGATCATATCTATGTTCCATTTCCTCAACGATTTTTTTTAAAACAATCGACGCTTTTTTAGGATCGTTTACAACTGGTGCTAAAAGATGTGGTACCCCATTATACATAGAAAGCTCAACCTTTTTAGGATCCACCATTACAAGCTTTACCTCATCTGGTTTAGCACGCATTAAAATACTTGTAATAACCGAGTTAACACATACAGATTTACCAGAACCAGTAGCTCCCGCGATAAGTAAATGTGGTGTTTTATTAACTTCCATCCACCTTGGATTACCCATTATATCTTTTCCTAATACCGCAAGTAACTTACTATCTTCCTTTTCTTTTGGTACAGCTGCTAAAACTTCCCTTAAAGATACCGGAGTCGTTACCTTGTTTGGAATATCTATACCAATGGTACTTTTTCCTGGAATAGGAGCTTGTATTCTAACGTCTTTTGCAGCTAAAGCAAGTGCTATTTCCTTACTTAAACTAAGTATTTTACTTACCTTTGTACCCGATTTTATTTCTAGTTCATATTGGGTCACAGTAGGACCTACGTGAGCTGCTACTACCTTTCCATATATATCAAAATCACTTAATACTTGTTCTAATAATTTAATATTAGAAGATATGTTTTCTTCATTTGCTTTTGTGTTAACCTTTTTGGGAACACTTAACAATGATAAAGGCGGAAGTTTGTATTCTCCGTTAACTAAAGGTTCTATGTCTTCTTCTTGTTCTTCTAAAGCAACGTGATTCAAATCATTAACACTTGATATAACAACTCTTTTATCCTTAATTTCCTCTTTCGGATCATCAGGTGCATCATTATCCTCTTCTTTACTTTCTTTATTTTTATCCTTATTAAGCCATTTTTTAGGAGTAAAGAAAAGTATTATTCTCTTTATAAAAGTCGCGGGAGAAATATTAAATATAAGCATTGCACCAAATAAGATAAGAACAAAGCATATTATTTTAGACCCTAACACATCAAAGGCAAGAACAAATAAATACGAAAATATTGCGCCAAGGATTCCTCCACCTTGAATAAAATTAACATCATTAAAACCTGAGACTATATTAGCAATGGTATCTTCAAAAACAACTTTACCAACGTTAGTATCACACATTATATACTTAACGTGAGACATTGAAAGGATTGCAATCGAGAACAAATAAAATCCTATTAATTTTTTTGTAAATAGCTTTGGTTTTTCCCTAAATAATAATACATAACCTCCAACTATTAAAAAGAAAACCAATCCCCAATTATAATACGCACCAAATAAAAAGATTCCAAAGTTACTAACCATCCGTCCAACAAACCCAGATCTAAGTAAACCTAAAATCGTTAAGACTATATATAAAATTCCAAATATTTCAACTGGGATTTTTCCTTTTTTCTTACTAGAAGATGACGTCTTCTTTTTTGCCATGTAATGCACCCCGCTATCATAAACTAATTATAGCACGTAAATTTTAAGATGTAAATTTTTGCGCTAAAAATTAGACATTAACTTTTCATTAATCACTTCATCTTCCATTGTTTTATTCAAATCTATTTTAATCTCTTCAATGATATGACCAATATTACCCTCACCAGCATATTTTTTCATATTAAAATAATTATCGTCTATTGGTATCCATTCTAATTTATTAACTTCTTCAATTAATTCAACATCCTTATTCAAGATACCATAATATACCTCTAATTCTTTATCCCATTTAATATAAGCAATATTCATGAAATAATTTAATTCTACATCATTCTTGCAAATATTAGTTTCTTCTTCCAGTTCTCTATAAGCTTCATTTAAACCATCTTCAGGCCTTTCTATTTTTCCACCAATTAAATTATACATTCCTTTATATGGTTCTTTTGCTCTTTTACACATTAAAATTTTACTCATATCTTTATTAAAAATCACTATTACATTCATCTTCTTCAATTCAATCACCTCATATTAATTTTAACATATAAAACAACAAAGTTAATCATTCCTTTTATTGGTTACTTATTTCTTTATCTAACATCAATTGAAAAATTATAATTGAATCTTTTTATTTTATCATTACATACACAAAAAAGAAAATAAAATCAATCATTTTCCTTTAATCTATCTAATCCATTTAAAATTTTATCTTATTAACACTATTTCAATTGATAAGTCTATTTACTATTTCTCCCATAATTAAATAAGTATTGTATCGCAATTCCACTATATTTACCATATGTTTTAATGGCAAAATCTCTTATGTTCTTTTCTCCTTCAATTTCATAGTCTTTTTTCATAACTTTTTTAACCCAAGTATCAATTGGAAATACATCATACTTTTGATATGCAAATAAAAGTATGCAAGAAGCTACCTTAGGACCAATGCCTACGTTTTCCATAAACCTATTTAAAGCTTCTTTAGTATCTAATTCATAAAACTCATCTAAATCGATTTCGTTATTATTAAGTTTATCTATCATTGCTTTTAAATATTTATCTCTAAATCCAACTTTACAATTTCTTAAATCTTCTATACTTGCATCTTTTAAATCTTTATACTGTGGAAAAAGATAATATTCCTTATCATTGAAAATAACTTTTTTTCCATAATTTTTAGCAATATTATTAAGTGCACTTGCTATTTGTGGCACCCCATTATTCGCGGAAATTATATACTCCATAACCGTCTCAAACGGATCTTGTTTTATCATCATTAGGCCTTCGGAAAACTCTACTGCATCTTTTAATTTTTTATCTGAATTAATCAAAAACTTATTCATAATATTATAATCATTATCTAAATCAAAGTAATTAATAACTACTTCTTTTAAGTTTTCTTCATTATTGGATGATACACATAAAAAGCAATCATCCATATAGACATTAATTACTCTATCTTTTAAAATAATATCAAAACTGCCATCTTCTTGTTTAAAGAATCTAAATATCTGTCCACATGTTATGGTATCATTTAGTTTGAATGGCTTTTCTACCCTTATTTTTATCATTGTTAAACTCCCTATTCATAAACATATTAGATATTATAAGTATTATAACACCTAAAATAAGACTAGCTATAACATCAGTTAAATAGTGTGCTCCAAAATATATTCTACTTAACCCAGTTAATAAAATTATTAAAGAAAAACCTATAATAAGTGGTTTTCTTGCCCTACCATGCACCTTTTTATAAACTAATAACATAAGTGTACCATATAATAAAAGAGCTGATATTGTATGACCTGATGGATAACTAAATCCACCTTGAACAATCCATTTCCATGAGGGTCTTGACCTTTTAACAATATTTTTTAAAACTTGCATTAATATAACACCAACTGATACATTTCCTATAACATATTTAAAATCTGAAAAAGCTTTATGCTTCAAAAATACAAACGAAGTTATACCAAGCAATGCAACAATTCCAATTGTAGAGGCTAAATTTGTTATTACATACAAAAACTTAGTTATAACATTTCCCTTTATTTTTATTATGTTATTATAAAATGATTCATCAAATAAATCAGTCTTACCATTTATAACAAACATTGTAAGTAATATAAATAATACTAAAAATATCGTAATAAAATAATACTCTTTCTTTACTTTTTTCAAATTTTATCGCCTTACTTTCTCTTTGATAATTTATCCAATTCTTTTTTCATATCTTTACTTAAACGGTTTTTAACATCTAAATTTAGATCTGAAAAAATACCCATATCATTAGTTTTTTGCATTTCATCAGTTCTTATTCTAACCTGAATATTTGCATCTTTATAAAGTACGTTCGTGTTTAATGATCTATAACCATTATTTTTAGGTGCTCCAATAAAATCCATGAACCCACCATCTAACGGTTTAGAAATATTATGAACAATACCTAAAGTTTCGTAGCACATATTATTATCATCTAAAACCATTTTTATCGCAAGCAAATCAGACAAAATATCATTATTATTGTGAAGGTCCTCATAAATTCCGCCAACGTTTTTAATTCTATATTTATAACTCATAGCAATTCCTTTCTTACTAAGAGAAACTTGAGTTTTGCATCCTAATTCATCTAATGTTTTATTATACTTTAATTTTAAATTCTTCCTTTGTTCATATATATGAACAAATCTTTCTTTATTCAAATAGTAAAGACATAAGTCTTGCAGTTCATCCTTAAGTCTATAAATACCTAAAATTTTTGCTATTGGAACGTAAAAAACATCGGTTTCCGTTGATATCTCAATTTGTTTAGATGGACTTAACGCGTCTAAAGTATACATGTTATGGAGTCTATCCGCTGCTTTTACAGCCATTATTCTTGGGTCATCTAAAGTAGCCTTTAATATTTTATCATGCGTTTCAGTATTTACATCATTTCCTATTTTTGTTACGCCATCTACAATTTTTGTTATTGCTGGTCCAAAATCACGTTCGCAATCACTTAAAGTATAATTTGTATCTTCAATCGTATCATGTAAAAGTGCGGCTGCTACCGTCTCAAAATCAAACCCGAGATTCGCAAGCAAGCTTGCAACCGAAATCGGGTGAGTGATATACGGGTCTTTATTTTTTCTTTTTTGCCCATCATGTAAACTAGTTGCCTTATAAAGTGCTTTATATATTATCTTAACGTCCTCTTTACTAAATTGACTACAGGTTGGTATTAGTTTTATAAATTCCCCTATGTTTTTTGCAAACATATTATCCAGTAATCCAAAATATTTCTTTACCCCATACATATTTTTAACCCCCAATAACCATAAACTTTTTATTTATAATACTACAAAAAAATGAAAAAAGCACTACTTGTGCTTTAATTTATTAAATCTTCAAATATTTTTAATGACAATTTTATCGCGTCATGTTTAAGTGAACCAAACTTAGTTGTTACGAAATCATCTTTTATTATTTTAATATTCATTTTATTTAATTTATCTTTATCTATAACAACAGGATCTTTTTCCTCCTCACGATGATATTTATCAATAAACTTTCTCGGAATCTTACCGTCATTTATCACAACGGTCCCAATTTTTCTTTTTCCTAAATATTTATTAAGCACATTAATATGATCGCAAACCGAAAAATCATCGGTTTCTCCAGGCTGGGTAAACATATTACAAACATAAAGAATCTTACCATTTGATTTATCTATTGCATCAACTACATCTTTACATATTAAATTACACGCTATACTAGTATATAAACTTCCCATACTAAGAATAATCATATCAGCTTGTTTTATATCTGTTATTACGGATGCATTTATAACCGGATCCTTTTTATAATAAATATCTTTAATTCGTTTTTCACTTTTAGTTATATTATGTTCTCCTTCAATTATACTTCCATCATCCATAGTCCCCATTAAAACAACATTATCCTCAGTTAATGGTAGGACTTTTCCTTTTAAATTTAAAACTTTGGACAGTGATTTTATACCGTCTGACATATTGCCGGTTATATTACAAAGTGCTGCTAAAAGAAGGTTACCAACGGTATGACCATTTAAATCACTAGTGGTATTAAAACGGTATTCTAACAAACTTTCAAATAATGGTTCTGTATCAGATAACGATGCTATTACCTTTCTTAAATCTCCTACCGCAGGAATATCAAATTCTTTTCTTAACTTACCAGTTGAACTTCCATCATCACAAACCGATACTACCACTGATATGTCAACGGGAAATTGTTTTAGTCCCCTAACTAAAGTGGATGTCCCTGTTCCACCACCTAATATAACAACTTTTTTATTCATAATAATCACCTTTCATATATTCGTTGTGTAAAAGTTCATTTTCAAGTGTTGTTTCTTTTCCGTGACCTGGGTAAAAGATTATATTTTTATCATACGATTTAATTTTTTTTAAAGATTTTTTCATTTTTTCAAAATCCCCACCTTCTAAATCACATCTACCAATTGTTCCTTCAAAAATAAAGTCTCCTACAAACATTATACCTTCATCCTTAAAATAATATGAAACAGAATCTTCTGTGTGTCCCTTCGTTTCTACTACCTCAAAGAAAAATGGTCCAATCATTTGTAATTTGTCTGATTTATAATCAACTATTTTAGCGTTATAATACTTTTTTACAAAAGCTAAAGCTCCAATATGATCAAAATGATAATGAGTTATTAAAATAGCAAGAACTTTTTTATTTCCAACTAAACTAATTATTTTTTCCTTATCGTCTCCAGGATCAATAATCAAAGCCTCATCATTTTTTGATACAACATAACAATTTTCCTTTAAAAATCCAACTTCAATTTTTTGGGTATCCATTTATAGCTCCATTATTAAAGCTTCATAAAGAAGATCAACTAAATGATATGAAGGCTCTAAATTATATTTTTTAATAAGATTATCAAATACATCAAAAGTAACATCTAGTCCTAGATAATCAAAAACCGAATACTTTTCATTATCCAAATTACTTAAATAATCTTTTGTATACTCATTATCTATTATTAATAACGGTAAATCCCCTATAAATTTTTTAAATTTACTCATGATTATTTTGGTATTTTTAACATATTTAAATGAATCATTATCATAATCAATCATATTTAAAATATCTGGAATATTAATAAGTGATTTGTCCAACCTATAATCAAACCTTTCTTCTAATTTAATTCCATTTATTTTTAACGCAGAAAGCTGTGCTACATCTCCCTTTTTAGAATTTGAGCTAGTGGGAATAATTTCTAAAATTACATATTTACTATTTTTCAAATCCATTTTATCACCTTTTCTTGTCATCATTATAGTTTTCTAAAAAGTTATGTCTTTTACCTTTCGTTTTGTAACATCTCATCATGTCAAGGTTAACGTTTTCCGTTGCCCTAAATATATTATAAGGAATAAATTTACTCTTTTTTTCTAAACTCTCTATTAGTTTTTTTATTTCTATTCTCTTTGAATTCTCGTTTTTTTCATACGTGTTTTTTTCCGTAAAGCGACAAGCACAATTTAAAAATAATAATTCATTATATTTTGCCCACGCTTTTATATCTCGCTCTCTAATCAAGTAAAGTGGTCTTATAAGTTCCATATCATCAAAGTTATCACTATGCAGTTTAGGCATCATACCCTTTATTTCACCACCATAAATAATACTTAATAAAGTAGTTTCAATAACATCATCGAAATGATGACCCAATGCTATTTTATTACATCCTAAATTTTTAGCGTAAGAATAAAGGCATCCCCTTCTCATCCTAGCACATAAATAACATGGAGACCCATCCTCTAATTTATAAACACTATCAAATATATCAGATTCAAAAATATCTATATCAATATTCATAAGTCTAGCATTATCTATAATTAGTTTTCTATTTTCCTTATTGTAACCTGGATCCATAACAATATATTTAGCATCAAAATTTACTTTTCCGTGTTTTTTTAGTTCTTCTATACATTTAGCAAGTAAAAAGGAATCCTTTCCCCCTGATATACATACGGCCACTTTATCTCCTTCATTGATTAATTCATAATCTCTTATGGCACGAGTGAAAGGCCGCCATATTTCTTTTCTAAATCTAACTATTATACTACGTTCTATTTCCTTATAATCTTTCATTAAAAACATCACCAGATTTCTATTTATAATTTTAACATATATTTGAGTTTTTAAAAACTTAAATACGACATATTATTTATTAGGAGGTAAAAATGAATTTAAAAAAATTAAAAACAATTGGGGTTATAATGGCATTCTTCCTTGCATTTCCACTTCATTTTTTATATGATAAAGTCCCAAGCTTTATAACAAGTATAATAGCGCCAGTTAATGAAAGCATTATAGAACATATGAAAATATTATTCGGATCAATATTAGTATCTGGCGTAATTCAAAAGATAATAGTAAAAATAAAACACTTACCATATAGAAACATTTGTATTTCAAACGTAATTGCGGGAATATCTTCAATACCAATATTTTTATCTTTTTATTTGCCAATATATTATACTATAGGGGAAATTTTACCCCTTACTATATTTATTATGTTTATCGTAATCATAATTTCGCAAATAATAACTTATTACATTTCAAATAAAAATAAGGATCTAAAAATGGAAAACTTAGCAATAATTTTCGTAGTTTTAATATATATTACGTTTGGATTATTAACATACTTTCCACCCAAAGCAGATTTATTTAAAGATCCTTTAACTAATCATTACGGAATAAAAAATAATTAGTAACCAAATATGATCATTAAAATTATTATTATCAATATAAATATAATCATCCACTTAAATCTTACAAGTGCATGATACATATAAAGGCAACAAAAAAATAGTTAGCGATTATTTTAAATCACTAACTACTTTTTTTAAAAATCCCTTATTACCTTTTTTTGATTCAGTAAGATAACGAATTACTACAATAACACTTCCTAAAAAGGCAACTAACATATCCTCCATAGTATCAAATACTCCAGTAGTAAGATGATGTTGTACATCCATCTTCAAAAAAACAAAAGAGCCAAATTCTATAAACTCCCAAATGGAAGCAACCATAAGCGTAAAGCAAATAATAAATAGTGAGTTAAACCATTTGTTTTTTTCTTTATAAACGCCAAACCAGTTCATAACAACTAAAGCAAGCACGGAAGTTAATACACCTGATAAAAAATGTGCAAATAAATCATACCACCAAGTCAAATTATATAAATTAACAACACTTCCAAAAAACTGAGCCAAAATGATGAATAATATATAAACTAATTCCATTTCATCAGTTATTTTAATATTAAATATTTTAGCAATTATTCTTGGCAACAAAAGAACAAGACCAACAGTTATATCGCCAAGTAATCTATCATATGCCATTTGATTTATATCTTTAACAAAGAAACAAACCGAAGCAAGTGTAAATAAAAATATTAAAGTATTATTTAACCTTTTCATTTGCATCCTCCCCATACAAAACAGTACTTGCGCTTCCTATATTTTTTATTATACGATAATATGTTTTTAATTTTTCAAAAACTTCATCAGGTAATTCATCAAGATTTTCATTTCTTATCAACGCTTCTCTGATATACCTAAAAAAATCATTTGCAAATAACTCTTCATAAGGATAAAACTTTTCTTCTATTAAAATATCTCTATCTATTCTTACCGAATTTAAAATGTTTATTATTTTTCTACAAAATAAATCATAATTTTTAATAGAAAGTTCATCTAACTCTTGTCTTACTAAATCATCATCAAATATTTTGTCGTACAATCCTTTTTCAAATTTATATTCCAATCTTTTTTTTAATTCGTCTGTCATTTTCTAACCTCTTTTTTTACATAATTATAAGCATCAACACACATTTCTTCAATACTTTTCTCTGCTTTCCAGCCCAAAACTTTATAAGCATGCTCCGGATTAGCATAACAGGCATCAATATCCCCAGGTCTTCTTTCTTTTATCTCATATTTTACATCCACACCATTCACCCTTATAAAAGTATCTATTAAATCAAGTACGCTATATCCCTGACCAGTACCTAAATTATAAGCATCACAACCATTTTGGCTTAAAACTTTTTCTATCGCTTTAACATGACCTTTCGCTAAATCAACCACGTGTATATAATCTCTTACACCAGTTCCATCATGGGTATCATAATCATTACCAAATACACCAAGACAATCTAATTCACCCGTTGCAACTTTAATAATATATGGCATCAAATTATTAGGTATACCATTTGGATTTTCTCCTATAAGGCCGGATTTATGAGCACCAATAGGATTAAAATATCTTAAAATAGCAATACTCCATTCATTATCAGAATTATATAGGTCTCTTAACACTCCTTCAATAATTAGTTTGGTCGTTCCATATGGATTAGTTGTAGAAAGAGGAAAATCTTCTTTTATTGGCAATTCTTTAGGCTTACCATATACCGTTGCTGAAGAAGAAAACGCTATTTTTTTAACTCCAAATTTATTTGCGACTTCTAGCAAACTTAAAGTAGAATCCAAATTATTTCTATAATACATAAGGGGTTTTGAAACTGATTCTCCAACTGCCTTAAAACCAGCAAAATGAATTATTGCATCTATCTTATTTTCCGTAAATATCCTTGTTAGTATTTCTTTATCACAAACGTCACCTTCATAAAAACATACATTTTTGCCCGTTATCTTTTCTATATATCGTGCAACATCTTTCTTAGAGTTAGATAGATTATCAATAATAACTACATCATATCCTGCTTCTAATAATTCAACGCAAGTATGACTTCCAATAAAACCAGTTCCACCAGTTACTAATATTTTCATTTAATCACCTCTATTCTAATTATAACAGATAATTAAAAAAAAAATTCTATAAAGAACCTTTTATTTTACTAATCTTAGTTGTTCTCGAAAGCCAATCTTCCTTTGACATTATCGTTTTATAATCATCAATCATGTTGCCTTTTTCACTTTTCCATGCATCTTTTATTATTTTATAAGGTTTAAAACCAAGTTTCTCTAAAACCCTCTTTGATTTGATATTTCCATCAGAATAACCGCAGATGATATTATCATAACCAATTTCATATAAATAATCCATTACACGAGAAGTTGCTTCAGGCATATAACCATTTCCCCAATAATTAGGATGTAAATTATATGCTATTTCTATTGTTTTACTATTTAAATCTTCAGTGGTTGTTAAAATATTACCAATAGGATCATCATTTAAATAAATAATCCAGTCAAACATATGAGCTTTCTTTGTCTTTTCATAATATTTTCTTTGACCTTTTTTAAACCAGGATTCTATATCACCCATTTCACCCTTGACAAGCTCACATTCTCCATCAATTCCCCTAAGTTTTTTAAAATCATATTCATAAACTTTTAAAAAATCATTTTTAGTACCCTTTTTTAATACTAATCTATCAGTAATTAATTCAACAGTTTCATAATTCATAACAACACCACCATACTTAATAATTTATATGGCTAACTCGCCATGTATGGTTATTTATTATAACGTTTAAAATCACAATAATCAACAAAATTTTACATAAAATTTCATGTTTTTCGAAAGTCTTAAAAGTAATTAATTTTTTTTCAAAAAACACTTGATTAAACCTTATTTTCTTGCTATTATATTAGTGCAGTTCATGGCGAGATAGCTCAGCTGGCTAGAGCGTTCGGTTCATACCCGAAAGGTCGTGGGTTCGATCCCCTCTCTCGCTACCATAGAAAAATAACTAGATAGAGATATCTAGTTTTTTATTATCTCCACGACCTTTCATATAAATATATAATTTAATATGAATAATGCCATAAATGAGTTAAAATATCTAAAATTTGAAGATATGTTGTGCATAATATTTGGAACGTTACGTTTTATAAACGTCTATAGTAATAGATTACAAGAAATTATAATAATTATAAAAACACCTCTTACAGAAAAAAAAGAACTTTACATAATAAAAGTCTTTGAAAACATGTTTTTAATAATTGGAGTTAGTTTTTTATTTTATTTTCATAACTTAATTTATTCATAAAAAAACCTCATTTCTTTTGTACAAGAAATGGGGGTCATATCATTAGCGCTGGTGTCATTTTTTTATAACTATTATTACCCGCTAACAAAAGTGATAAAATTATGGTGATGTATCTGAAAACCTTTAACATAAGTTTCTTTTCTTCATCATTTACCACCTCCCATCCTTTCAGTATTAAGAGGCTGACACCTAAGTATTTAAACATTCCTAATGCATATTAACATATGCAAAATATTAATACAAATAACCTAAAATAATGTTTTTGTATATAAAGTTATCAACAAAAATTAATTTTAATTATAATAAAAAAGTATTTTTTAAAGTTTAAACTCACAAAACATCTAAATTTTTAGCTAAAAAATTTTTTATTTTTTTAAAATAGTATTATAATTAAGTTAGAGGAACAATATGACTTATAAAGATATGTTAGATAAACTATCTAAATCTAAGTTTAGAAATAGTTTTAAATTAAAAGAAAAAGATATTAACTATATCAAAGAAAAAGGACCTTTAAAAATTAAGGAACATGCTTATGATTTTATTAATAAAAGACTAGCACCTGCCTTTATTCCAAACGATGGGAAACAAACGCTCATGAGGGGTCATCCAGTATTTATAGCACAACACGCCTGTGCTTGTTGCTGCCGTGGTTGTTTGGAAAAATGGCATAAAATACCTAAAGGAAGAAATCTTACTAGCAAAGAAATAGATTATATTGTAAATCTATTAATGCTGTGGATAAAAAAAGAATTACAGGAGGAAAAATGGAATTATTAGATATTTATGACGAAAAAGGAAATCATATAGGAACAGAAGAAAGAAAAATAGTACATCAAAAAGCTTTATGGCACAAAACAGTTCACTGCTGGCTTTATGATGAGTTAGGAAATGTATATTTTCAAATAAGAAAAGATGAAAAAACATTTTATACTACTGCATCAGGTCATGTTTCGTCTGGCGAAACTTTAAATGAAGCATTTGGTCGTGAAATTAAAGAAGAATTAGGAATTGATATCGATTATGAAAAAGCTGAATTAATTGAAGTTGTTAGCTTTAAATTAGATAGAGAAAATAAAGATGGATCTTTCTTTAGAGATAGAGCTTTCGCTAACGTATTTGCTTACAAAATAGATAGTATTCCCACGTTTAATTTAGATCCTAACGAAGTAATTGGCATTGTCAAAGTAAATGCAAAAGAAGCGTTAGAATTATTTAAAAAAGAAAGTGGTAAAATAAATGCTGAAATAATAAATTTAGATAATACCATAACAAAAAGATTGGTAAATTTTAATGAATTTCTAGTAAACAAGGAAGAAACTGCTATAGGAAAATATAGAAAAGTTTTAGAGTTTGTTATTAATAAAAATTTAGAATATCTTAAAAACTTTATAAAAGAAAAACATGCTGGGCAAACTAGAAAGTAAGGTACACCATATTATGAACACCCTATTTCAGTTGCTGAAATTTTAAAAGAAAAAGGTTTTGGTTATGATTATTATGTTACAGCTCTTTTTCATGATTTATTAGAAGACACTAATGTAACAGAAAAAGAAATTAAAAATTTATCAAACAATAATATATTAAATGCTGTTAAACTTCTTACTAAAGAAAAAGGATATGTAATGAAAAATTACATATCTAACATAGAAAAAAACGAACTTGCTAAGATGGTTAAATTATCAGATAGATTACATAACTTAACTGAAGGAGTTTACGCAGATAAAAACTGGCGACTAAAATATATCAAAGAAACAAAAAAATATTTCATACCACTTTCTAAAAACACGCCTTTTGAAAAAGATATTAAAGAAGCCCTTGATGAACTTATAAAATCATTATAAGTTCCTTTTTATATTCTCTATTTCTGTTTGCATAGCTCTAACCATCTTCTCTAGCATAGCAAGGGTTTCCTCGCTATCAGATTCATTATTTTGTGTATTATTATGATTATTATCAACCCCACTCATTTGTCCTGAAGAAGAGCTTGCAAAAGTATCGGCGTTATTTCTACCAGTTTCAGTAGATTCTCTTGGTTCTAATCCTCTTTCTTGCATTACTGCTCGGTAAAAAGCATTAGTTGCTAAAACTTGTGCAACAAGCATAAGCCAGTTACTTACCGCGTTTTGTTCATTAGCAGTCATATCGTCAATTAGTATATAACCTACTACAACTGCGGATAAAGAAAATATTTTAGGAGGAATATTCGGTAACAAAATAAAATCCCTCCCTACTATTTAATTATATTCAAAATAATTTTATTAATTAAACGCAAGTTCTACGTCTATATCTTCATCTTCAATTGCTATGTATAAAAATATAATTCCGCTTATAAGAATAAGAAAAGAACCTACAAAAGAAAGTTTTGTTAAACGTTTTTTTTCTTTTGTATCATAAGGTTTAAGACTTTTTACATCATCAAAGGAATCTTTCAAAAAGTAAGTATATACAATAACTAAAATAACAAATATACTAATCATTATTTTTCTATACTTTTCCTTACTTTCATGATCATTATATAAAAAATATTTGCGTTCAAGAGTATTAGAATACAAACTGAAAATTATAATTCCAATATATATAATCCAAATAAAATCTTCTACTTTCAACTGTTTTAATCTTCTGTTTAATTCTTCATTCCACATATTTAATTATATTAAAAAAGTTAAGAAATTAATCTTAACTTTACCTATTTTCTAAATATACTATATACTCTTCCCATTAATGCATAAAAAACCGGTGCTCTATAAACACTCTTAGGTTTTTCATCTTCTATCGCTCTTACTATTTGAACAACAATTGAATCCAACTTCTTTTTCTCAGCTAAGTTAAGTAAAAAGTGTTCCACATTATATAATTCCTTTTTTATATCTTTAAAATATAGGCCATTATCATACTTGCTATCTAATAAAACGTCATTAAATCCCGTACGATATAACCCTGGTTCTATTAACACTACTTTGACGTTTGTTCCCATCAAAAATAATTCTTTTTGAAGTGACTTAGTAATCATTGTTATACTTGCTTTAGTAGCAGAATAAACGCCCCCAAAAGGAATTGGAATGGTTCCTGCAAGCGATGACATAACAACTATTCTACCACTATCTTTATCCACCATTTGCCTTAGTACCAGCTGAAGTAATCGAAAAGATGAAAAAACATTAACTTCATAACTTTCTCTTACCTTATCCATATCAGCTTCTATAATAGATCCACCAAGGGAAGTAGCAGCATTATTATATAAACAATCAACGTTTAAATCTAATGCCTTATTTCTATCCTCCTTTTTTGTTATATCTATTTTCATAACCTTAATATTAGGAAATTGCCTAACTTTTTCTTCAACGTTTTTAGTCTCTTTTTCGGTATGACAAGTTAGATAAATATCATGTCCTCTTTCTGCTAAAGTAAGAGCTGTTAAATAAGCTATTCCACTTGTCGCTCCTGTTATTAATATTTTCATAAAAAAAATCACCATTACTATGGTGACCATTTTAACTATTTTTATTCTTAAGTAACGCTTCAAATTTACCCAATATTTCATATATGTTTGTACAACTCATAAAACATATTGCAGAGTTATCATGTCTTAATAATTTTTCTACCGTATCCATTGATAATTTTTCTGCATTAGGAACATTTTTTATTATTTCATCACTTGAAACATTTGGATAATCACGAGGATCTTCTCTATCACAATGAATATCCATAACGTACGCTTTATCAGCGGTTTTTAAAGCACTAATAAAATCTTCCATTAAGTCTTTAGTTCTAGAATACGTGTTTGGTAAGAATACCGCAACTATTTCTTTATCAGGATATTTTTGTCTAGCAGAATTAATTGTTACTCTAACTTCTGTTGGATGATGGGCATAATCATCGATTGTTACAATATCTCCAAAAATATGTTCCTTAAACCTTCTTTTTGCATTTTCAAAAGTATTAAGTAAATCATGAATAGAATTTTTATTTACCCCTTCCATGTCACAAATAGTAATACATGCAAGTGCATCTAATATCATATGCTTACCAAATAAAGGAATGTCAAAGTGACCATATAAATCACCATTCATGTAAACATCAAATGAACTTCCTGTTTTTGTTAATTTAACGCTTTTAGCAACAATATCATTATCTTCGTTAAAACCATAATAAATAACTTTATTGTTAACGTCCATTTTCCTAACGTTTAAATCATCACCACATGCTATAACTACATTTGCTTTGTTAGCAAATTTACTAAAAGTATCAATTATTTCGTTAATATCTTTATAACACTCCGTATGCTCAAGTTCAATATTAGTAACAATAGCATAATATGGATGATATGCTAAAAAATGCTTGTTAAACTCACATGATTCTAAAGTAAATAATTTATTATTTTTATCTGCAAAACCAGTTCCATCTCCTATAAAATAATTACATCCTTTTGTTTCCCTTAAAACGTGAGATATCATAGTTGAAGTTGTAGTTTTACCATGAGTTCCACTTACACCAATAGTTTTAAACTCACTACTTATTTCACCCAATAATTCATTATAATCTACTATTTTTAAACCTAAGCTTTTTACTCTTTTAATTTCTGGATGTTCACTACTAAAAGCTTTAGAATAAGTTACAATTGCATCTTTATCAATATCATGATTAGAATCATAATATATTTTTATACCCCTTTTATCTAATCCCTCTTGAGTGAATTTATAACCTTTTGTATCATCATACCCAGAAACTTCGTTTCCTAAATCAAATAAAATCTGCGCTAAAGTTGCCATACCGGAACCCTTAATTCCTATACAATAATATTTCATAAGTCCCACCTCTTTATAATTATATCACTTTTTATAAAAAAACTGTATGAAATTAATATGTTTTATGATATAATTCATTTGTACATGCCGGTATGGCGGAATTGGTAGACGCGCTGGACTCAAAATCCAGTGGTAGCAATACCATGTCGGTTCGACCCCGACTACCGGTACCAAATAAAAATTCGTTCAAACTTCTTTGAACTTAAGAAAAAAGACTTTACAAAAGTCTTTTTTTATATAATATTTGCGTTTTAAATACATGTATGCTAAAATATCAAACTAATTAAGGGGAAAATAACATGAATAAATACGAAAAATATTTAGATATGATAGAATTTATTGATGCGGTTTTATCGGGTTCAGAATATGCTATTAACGAATATAACAGAAAAAAAGACATAAGAGATAAAACCTATTTTTACGTAAAATTTAACGAAGCTATTAACAAAGAAATTGGTACTAGGTTAATGGCAGCAGACAACGAAAAAGATAAGCTTATACTTATTTTTGCAGAACAATTAAAGTCTATTTTAGAAGTCAAAAAAAGTAACATAGAAAAAAAATATAGTGATTCAGATATAGATTTTTTAAAACAGTTTGATGGATTAGACTTAACGCTTGAAGAAGCTTGTCTTGTCGGAAAAAGAGATGAGTATTATAATTTTTTCAGATTAATAAGCTATAAAATGGGAAAAACAAGTAGAAAGTTAGATAAAGAAATAGATGAAGAAATTCAAAAGCTTAATGGAGATTACACTCCTAGACTTGTATGGAGTTTTTATAATAAACATAAAAAAGGCAAGAAAAATTAACTTTTCTTGCCTTTTACTATGAATTTTATTTTTTTACAATCTTTTTAACTATACTTTCAATCTTATCATCTGTAATTGCCTTACCTTCAAAACTTTTTAAAACTTCTACTGGTAATGCAAAAATAATCGTATTAGATTGATCTGATGAAATATCACATAAAGTTGATAACGTTCTTAAATGCATTGCCCCTGGAGTAGAAGACATTAGCGAAGCAGCTTTTGCTAAATTTTCAGAAGCTTCCACCTCACCTGCAGCCTTTGTTATAACTGCTTGTTTTTCTCTTTCCGCTTCTGCAACACGAGCTATAACACGTTTCATTTCTTCTGGCAAAGAAATATCTTTAAGTTCCACATCTTCAACCTTGATACCCCAAGGATCTGTTGCTTTATCGATTATTTTACATATTTCTGTCGATATTTTATCTCTTTCACTTAAAAGTTCGTCAAGGGATACAGATCCAACTGCATTACGCATAGTTGTTTGAGCAAGTTGTCCAACTGCAAAATAAAAATTTTCAACTTCTAAAACTGCCTTAGACGCATCAAAAACCTTATAATAAATAACCGCATTTATTCTAACTGATACATTATCTTTTGTTATTGCGTCTTGTTCTGGAACATCAACCGCTTTTGTTCTTATGTCAACCTTTCTATAACTTTGAAAAATCGGGAATACCAAATTCCAACCAGGATTCATTATTTTACTAAATTTACCTAAGGTAAATTTAATTCCCCGTTCATACTGGTTTACCTGTTTAATTGATAATAAAATAATTACCACTATAATAATTAATACTATAAACATCATGTATACTTCCTTTCTTATTTTAGTTTAACACACCTTGTAGTGGTTAACAATACATTTTATTCATTTTCTTTATATCTAGAAACAAATAGTTCTTTTTCCTCTTCTGATATCTCTTCTTGAATCTTTAATTCTGGAAGCTCTTTAATCGAAGATAAATTAAAATAATCTAAAAACTTATCCGTTGTTTTATAAAGCATTGGTTTCCCCGGCAAATCGCTTCTTCCGGCCATGTCTATAAACCCTCTAAAAAGTAATTTTCGAACCATTTCCCTACTAGATACCCCTCTTATTTCATCAATCATTCCAACTGTTATAGGTTCGTTATAGGCAATTATCACAAGCACTTCTAAAGCTGCTTGAGTTAACGTTGCAGATACTGTTTGGTCTGCCAGTAATTCATAATATTTCTTATGTTCTTCTTTTGTTGAAAGTTTATATTTATTACCAAGACAAACCAGTTGTAATCCTCTATCCTCATTTTTCAAATCTTCTTTATATCTATCAAGTAAATTCTTAACATCATTTTCTTTTAAATCTAATAATTTACCAATTTCTTCAATGCCCAAGCCATCTTCACCTGTTACAAACAATAAACCTTCTAACACGCCTTGTTTCATTTACAATCACCTTCTTTTAATGAGATTACAATAGTATTAAAATTATTATCTTGCTTAACAACAATTTCATCTTTTTTTATCATTTCTAGTATGGACAAAAAACTAACTATGACTTCTTCTTTTGTCGGAACCTCAAACAATTCTTCAAAGTTAATAGCTTTTTTATTATAAAGAAGGTTCTTAATACTTATAATTTTATCGCTTAAAGACAATTCCCTTTTGGTTATTTTTGTCTTTATTGGCACATCTAATTTTTTTCTTTCCATTATTACATTAAAGGCCTCAAGTAAATCATTAATTGATATATCATCACTTTTTTCTGCCTCTTTAGCATAAAAGCTTAAATTTGCTGGCTCTTTAGTGATGATTAGTTTTCGTGTCATTTCTAAACTTTTAAATTCACTAGTAATCTCTTTATACTTTTTATAAGCTAGTAATCGTTCAATTAAGACTTCCCTTGGATCTTCTTCATATTCATCTGAAGAGGGTTCTTCACGTTTAGGTAATAGCATCCTTGACTTCATTTCTATAAGTTCCGAGGCCATTACTAAGTATTCACTCGCAACAGATAGGTTAAGGTTTTTCATAGCCTGAATATAATCCAAATACCCTTTAGTTACTTCCTCTATTTTTATATCATATATATCTACGTCATTTTCCTTTATTAGATGTAATAACAAATCTAATGGGCCATCAAAGTTATCTATTGTTACCTTATATTGCATTTTTACCACTACCGATCTTATTGGCCTTTTCTCTTACTTTATCAACAACATCTAAAGCTTTAGATGTAAATTCTGAAATATCAGAATTTACAAGGTAATCAAATGCGTTCATTACCTCTTCATAATAATACATAGGATCATCTAAATATGCACCATCATGAGATGATCTATTTTTATTCTGAAAAATAAAATAAGATTGTAATTTACCTTCTGACAAATCCAAACCATGAGTTTCCTCATGATTATATGAATCTTCTTCATTTATTTTTGATATACTAACTCTAGAGCCAATATTTCCTAAAGCCGGAGCATAACTATCACTAATTCTATATAAAATATCTCCTACTCTTTGTTCCTCAACTAATAACCTAAAATTTTCTTTTGGTCTGTCTATATCTTTTATTACCATGTAATCACCTAATTTCCTAACAATTATACCATATTTAGACAATATTTAAAATATCTGTTATAATTCTTATGGTGATTTAAATTGAAAAAGTTTAATATGATTGATGAAGAATTTATTTGTGAAAATTGCAAGAAAAAAGTTAAAAAATTAGGATATACAGCGAGAGATCATTGTCCTAATTGCCTATACTCTAAACACGTTGATATAAATCCGGGAGATAGAAATAACCCATGTATGGGAATGCTTAAACCAATTGAAATAGAAAAATTTAAAAACTCATTTAAAATAATATATAAATGTGAAAAATGTAACAAAAAACATAAAAACATAATGGCAAATGATGACAATATGGATTTAATTATAGAACTATCAAAAAAACTCAACTAATCAGTTGGGTTTTTTGATAATACTTTTTGGATACTTAAAGTATATTGGTTTGTTTCACAATCACTAAAACTATATGATTCTCTTAATCTTAAATCTCCGTTTGTAACTTCATTACTAATCAATTTCTTTAATTCATTTAAAAGTTCAAAATTATTTTTCTCTCCTATTTTATCCGTTGCTACTGCAACCACTAATTCACACTCGTTTAATTTTTTCATTAACTCTTCCAATGAAATATTATCTAAATTTTGAACAAAAAAATAATTTAAACCAGTTGTGATTGGAGTACAAACATCACTATTTTTTACTTCATAATCTTCAAGTACCATTCCTATATAATGATTAATAAATTCCATGCGAATCGCATCATAAGATGATTTTTCTAAATTCGATCCAGCATACATTTTTTCAATATAAGAATTTGCCTCTTTTATACATTCTTCTTTTGTAAAATACTGCCCCTTTGATACTACATCTGGCTTTGCCATTAATTATATCCGTCCTCTCAGTTTAATATTTACTACCTCGGCACGTTTTTTTTACGGTGCGTAATATAAATAATAGCATCTTACAACTTTCTTGTCAATTAATTTTTCTTATTTTTCTTATTTTCTAACTTTAAGGTATCAACGTTATTTATTGCTTCGAACCTTTTAGAAATTTTATCCGTTGTGATATGGATATCATTTGCATCACGACTTACAGCTTCTATACTCCTAGAAAGTTTATCCCATCTTTCTTTATATCTTCCAAAATCGGTTGATAATTTATTTAACTCTTCGTGAATTATACTTGTGTATTTATCTTTTTCTATGTTTTTAATTACAAGTTCAATTGTCGTTAACGTACTCATAAGCGTTGTGGGTGATGCAATCCATACCCTTTTTTTATAAGCATAATCAATTATGTCCGCATGATATGCATTTAATTCTGCAAATAAAGCTTCTGCCGGTAAAAACATAATCGCCTGATCACTAGTTACACCTTTTATAATATACTTATTTGAAATTGCATCAATATGCTTTTTTACGTCTAGTTTAAATTGTTTCTCCGCGTTTTGTCTTTCTATTATTCCAGCTTTTTTATCAATCATTAACCTATAATTTTCTAGTGGAAACTTAGAATCAATAGCAATTGTTCCAAGTGGTTCTGGTGCAAACAATACGCAATCTGCTATAACCCCGGTATCAAACATATATTGCATTTTATAAACGCTATCATTATTTTCTCCAAATACACTAACAAGAATGTGCTTTAAATTTATTTCACCAAAAATACCACGCGTTTTTTTATCAGTAAGAATTGACTGAAGAGAAACTATGTCAGTAGATAAACTATCAATCTTTTTCTGAGCTTCATCTATTTTGGATAATCTTTCTATAACAGATGTAAATGTCTTGTTGGTTTTTTCAAAATTCTCATCCAGCCTCTCATTAACCCTATCGTTTATTAAGTTTAGCTTTCTTTCCATCTTTTCGTTTAACTTGTCAAAATTACCATTAAGGTAGATATTAACATCGTTCTTAAATTCACCAAGCTCTTTTACCAAACTAGTTTCTAGTTTCCCCAATCTTTCCGTTATATTACTTTCATTTATGTTCTTAGATATTGAAAAAATAACTAGTATTACAATTAATACTAATAAGCCTATTATTACGTATTCCATTTTTACCTCCTAGTTTATAACAATATCATTATACAATATATTTAAAAAAGAATATATAAAAAAACTATATATCCTTTATGTTTTCTAATGAAACTCCAGTAACATTACTTATTTCTTCTTTACTCATACCATTATCAATTAATTTTTTTATAATTATTTGTTTACCCTCTTCTAATCCCTCCTTATGACCTTTTTTTATTCCTTCTGCACGTCCTTCTGCATGACCTTCTGCATGGCCTTCAGCAAAGCCAATTTTTCTTGCTTCTGCTTTTTCCGTTGCAGTAACTGCTCTTCTTACCTTTTCCTTATGCTCTTCTTCGTCATAACACAATATCATTGCATCCTCTTCTGATAATGTTATTATTTTTTCCTTTACATTTTCCATCATAATATCCTCACCTGCAATTTTTTCTAAGTCCTTTTTATTATCTAAAGCTAGTATTAATAGTCTTCTTTCAAATAACGTTAATACTTCCTTATTATAATATTTTTCTTTTATTCGTTTCAAGTTAATATGATATTTTTCGTAGTTTTCTGTTTCTTTTATATGTCTTTCTTCATCCATTATCATGAATTTAATTATTGTCCTCTCATCAAATAGTTCGAAATTATCAAAGTTAATTTGTATTATTTTATTTAAATTTTCATATTCTTGACCAACTTTAAGACTTCTTAGTGAGTTTAAATATATATCGTTTCTTTCTATTAAACCAATATAATAATAATTATTCATTTCAAGATTTATTATATTACTGTTAACGGATATTACTAAATCAGTTATTTTCCTTTTTTCATTTATATTTTTTACAGGAAATTCATTATTTCCTATAACCAAGTTTTTCTTTACATAATTTTTTTTGAGTTTCGTGCACTCACAAATAATTTCTATCAAAAAATCTCTACATTTTTCATCTTGCATTACAGACTTAAAAACAACATCATATGTAGCTGGAACTATCTTGCCTTCTTTTTTATATTTTTCTATTATTTCGTTCCTCATTTATTTCACTCCTTTAAAACAAGATTACTTAATTTGTAATAAAAAAACAAATGAGGAAAAATATCTAAAACTTATTTTTTGCAATGCAGATCATAATAAAAAATCTTCTATTTACAACAGAAGAGTTTTTTTTACAAAATAACTTATTCATATAACACTTTATTTATTTTTAATACCTTCAATTCCATCCGCAATGCTATAACAATTGTAACCAAGCGCATTTAAGATTCTCGCGCAAGATAAACTTACCTTCCCCTTATCACATATTAAATAATAACTATCCTTCTTGTTCATATAATTTTGAGGATTAGACATTAATACCAATCTTGGAATATTAATACTAGCTTTTATATGATTATTATTATAGTCAATCGAATTTCTAATATCAATAATTTTTGTCCTATCTGTTATATCATCATATTCTATTTGCATAATTCTCACCCATTTTAATATATGAAAAAAGCACTTTAAATTAAGTGCTTTTTACTCAAAGAATTCATCAAAGAAATCATCATCTTCATCTTTTTCTTCACTCTTCATTATCTTTTCTATTTCTTCCTTATTCGTATATACATCTTTATTATCAGGTTTAGATGGATTTGATAAAACTTCATTAGGAACATCAACGTTGTCGGTAGGTTTCTCACTAGTTTTTATAGGCTCATCATCAAATGATAAATCTTCTAAATAATCATCCATCAAATCATGTTTACCACTAGTACTTACATTATTCAATGGGTTATTAGCATTAACCTTTTCAAAAGATGAAAAATCTATTTTATTACTTGGCATTATTATGCTAGATGATAATGAGCTACTCTCTTCTACCGGTAACTTTAAATCCTCAACCATAGTTTTTTCTGATGCCTTAGCTTCATTATTTTTTGCCTCATTATCAGCCTTTTCCTCAGCCTCTAACTCCGCTATTCTAGCATCAATCTTCTTAATCATATCATCAATATTTAAAGCCTCATCCATTGGATTAGCATTAGGGGTAGAACCATTTAAATTTCCTAATGTATTAGTCCCACCAAACGGAGAATTAAAACCATTGGTATTACCAGTTGCCCCGTATGGAGCAAGTGGATTAGTATTATTTTGATTATTATCGCTTCCGAATGGATTAGTAGGATTTCCACCACCAAATGGTGAAGGTGCACCGCCAAATGGGTTTCCACCGCCAAACGGAGTTCCAGCTCCGAATGGAGAATTTCCACCAAATAATTCGTTTCTCTTTTCTTCTTTCTTTCTCTTCACAAATTCTCTTATATCAAATAGCTTTATTGGTTGTTGCTCATGGGTAGGTAATTCTGCTTTAGGTACTCTTTCATTATTTTTTCCATAACCAAAATCTGTGTTCCAAAAAGGTAAAAATTTAGTTCTAAGTGGAGGAAGACGGTGTTTTAACACAAGAACTTCATCTTGTTTAAATCTTTGAAGTTCCGTAACAGTAATTAACGGTCTTGTTTCTTCTTTCTTATCTTTACCAACCTTAACAATTTTATCACCACAAAGTTTACTAATCTCTTCTAGAGCAGATAATTCTCCAGTTAGTAAATAAAGAATATTTCCACAGTTACCACGAATTGTTTCAGCATCTTCATTACCATAAACCTGCTTTAGCTGTGCAAAATTCTGAATAATCATCGTCATTCTAATTTGTCTTGAACGGGCTGCCGTAATCATCGTTGTTATATCCTTAAATTTAGGCATATTAGCAAATTCGTCAAGTAAGAAATTTGTTCTAATAGGAAGTTTTCCACCGTGTCTTTGTGCAACTGCTATTAACGATTCATAACATTGTTTTACAAATATTGTAGCAAGTGCATGATACGTTGTTTTTTCATCTTGAATAATCATGAAGATAGCTGTTTTTCTCTCACCTATTGTTTCCATATCGAAGTCACTACGTGATAACATTTCAGCCAAATTTTGAGTAACGGCAAAAACTTTTATCTTTTGTTTTAAAACTGATTCGATGGAATTTTTTGTATCTTGTGGTGCATTTACCGTACCAAGTGCATTAATTGCTGCCGGACTAGCAGGA
Organism: uncultured Clostridium sp.; assembly: GCA_947427095.1. Lineage (GTDB taxonomy): Bacteria > Bacillota_I > Bacilli_A > RF39 > UBA660 > Aphodocola. Next base: position 29,307 of record CANEGO010000004.1, read on the forward strand.
TCCTTTAATTTGAAATACTCTTTAGCATAAGTGGATGCACCCATTTTTTCTTCTCCAACGGTCATCATTAGGTTTACGGTAGAAATACTAATCTCATCTTCACTAGCGTCCTCAAACATACCAAGTGATAAACCAGTTAAATAATCGGCAGCAGAGTTAGTCCAGAATGGATCATCTGCTTTTTCATCAGTAGCAATGTTAATGGCCATGTCATTTAGAAGTTCATTAGCCTTATCCTGATTACCTTCTTTATAATACTTATAAGGTAACGTATAAGGATTCCAACAACTACCATTTTTAGGATCACGAAAGTTAACGACTATTACGTCATATCCCAAATCCTTTAACATTTCACCGTTTTTTTCAAATATTTCGCCCTTAGGATCGGTAATAACCATTGATTCACCTTTTTTTGCCAAAAGCCCTACTAGGGGATTAATTACCATTTGAGTTTTACCAGATCCAGTAGCACCAATAACAAGTGAATGGGATTCACCATTATCTACGTAACCTAAATTTTTCTTCTTATCATAGACAAGCGGAAAACCTGCTGCGGCAGCTTCTTTAGCAGTAAGTTCAACTGGCTCAACATCCTTAAAATTCTTGTATTCATCTTCCTTGGCAAACCTACCAAAGCCTTCTTCCTTTTTTCCTTCCTTAAATCCAAAACCTTTTTCCCTCGTATAAAAATGAGATGAAACTGATACCGTAAGCAAAACAATAGATAAAACCCAGAATATAAGCGTATAACCTAAGTATGGCGGAAAAAATCCCTTTATAAAATTAAAAGTCCATCTAAAGCCTTCAACCTCAGGCATATTCCCCATGCTACCCGTATGATAAAAATTAACAACACACATTGCAACTACTATTAAAAGAAGTAAACAAGCCCATAAAAAAGCTATAACGTCTTTATGATCAGCCCTAAACCTTAATTTCATAATTAGCCTCCAAATACAAGATATTAATAATCATAAAAATATTATACCAAATATTTAAAATATTTGGTATAAGTTTTATTAATATTCTATTTTATTACTTTTATATTTCTTAAATAAGATAGCACTAATAATTCCGATTATTATAATTGGTAATAGAAAACATAGAATAGTTAAGATCTTATCATTTCTCTTGTCATTTTTTATTTTTTCTTCAATATTTTTCCTATTTTCTTCTAATTTAGTTTTGTCTACCTTTAAATATAAGTTTTTGCTTCTTAAGCTATTTTCATCATAATACCAACTATACACATTGTCTTTTACTTCGTCAGCATTGTTTTCCTCTGCTGATACTGGAAGTTTAACTTTTAATTCAAGAGACTCAACATTAAACTTTTTTTCGTTTGAAGGTGCTGACACACTTTGATTCCCAACACTTTTTATTTCCATGTAATATTCGTTTTCAGTACATTCTATGTTGTCATATAAATAAATTGTAAATAAACTATAATTTATGCTATCACAAATATTTTTACTTTTTTTTGTAAAGATAACACTACTTGTATCTTTTTTTTCTTCAATATCATAATCATAATCTTTAAGTTTTATAACTGGATTATAATATTCTAAATAACTTTTAGCATATTCTTTAGAAGAATTAAAGTTCGAGGCCAATTCATTATCAAATAAAATATTTATTTTCTCATCTACCGTATAATCATAGTTAATATTTATATTAGCATTAACTTGACATCCTGTTAAAATAATAATAATTAATAAAAGTAATATCTTCTTTTTCATATTTAACTTTATCTCCCTTTTTAATCTTCCAAGAAATACAGATATCCCTTTAACATATAACCATTTGGATCACTGTAAAATTTATAAAATTCATCATACGAATTAAACTCCATTTTCCTATAAACTACACAACTAAAATCAGAATAATTCGAGCAATAGGTTTGAGGATTTTTCTGTCTCCAACCCTCTGTAATAATTATTTTATCTTCAGAAACATACTCAACTACTGCAACATGTCCCCACTTTTTACCTGCTTCTGATTTTTGCGATGACATTCCAATAAAAGATCCGGCTTTTAGGTCCGCTATATTAGTACTACCAGAATAACCTTTATCGGCTGCACCATTAGGGTAAAAATCGGCTCCATTACCAGAGGTACTACTAACCCTATTATGATATTTATTATATTGTTTTTGAGTCAAACTACCGTTTTTATATAATTCATCTATTATTTCAGCTGCACGATTTTTTGCATACCAAGGGCATTCCCCCATCAATTTAGGAATACTTGGTCTAACAAACATTTTAGTTCCACCCCATTCACTAGATGTTGGCGCATGATCTCTTATGGTAAAATTATATGTTTCTGACTTAAATGAATTATGTCTTATAAACTTAGTAATTCTATCATCAGGTTGGGCTACAACATTACCAGTTATAGAATCTTCTAATATCCATCTGTTATCACCAGCATATATTCCTACAACCGTTTTATCCTCGGAATAGCCAATATCACCCATCAAAAGTTTATCTTGAGTAACTTCAAACCCTTGTGATATTATTACGTCTAAATTATTTGAATTGGTAAGATTATCTTCTATAACAGACCAATAAACCCAGTTTACAAATCCTACACTTCCTAAACCTTTTTTATCTCTACCATTTATATCAGCTTCTACTTCAGTTCCAAAATTATTACCTTCAAACCCAGATACATCAGCAAGGCCACCTTCATAATATGGTATTTTTCCAACCTGGTCCAAGCCAAAAGCAACAATTCTTGCCCTAGTAGCACTATAATTTGTACTTGCATTAGTACATACCTGCTCACCTCTAACCTGAATATTAGAAACATCTCCCTCAACGGTAGAAATAGAATAAGAACTATAAAACGTACTTAAAATTGATTTAAACTCTATTCCAGAATAATTTGGCAACTTTTCTTGATCCATACACTTACCAGCAGAACATCCTGCATAATAAGCAGTAGCTGCTGGTGATCCATCATTATTTACCACATAAACATCCTTAGATAAATTCCATGCCTCATTATATAATTCTTTTTGTTCATCAGATGCTGGGCCTCTGTTTGCCCCATGAAATAATCTTGTGTCATTTCCACGTTCATATCCATAATGATCTTTTATATCTTCAGCATTACAACCCTTATCAACGTGACAAAAATCCTGATCAGCGGTGGACCAAAGCATCGGAATAACATAAGCTCCAGTAGCCTCATCAATCTTTATAGATCCAGTTCTTCTACTTAGTGTAAATGTTTTTGCGGCAACCATTTGAGCAGCTATTTGATTTACATCCTTATTCCCAGCTATTTCCTCATAAACAACGCCTTTAACATATTCTTCTAACGTCAAATAATTATCATAATAACTTTCTGAGCAAGATTTCATATTGCTACAACCAGGCTTTTTTAAATCGACTAAAACATTTCCTTTTAAAAGATCTTGAGTTTCTATTTGACCGGCATCTAATAACGTTGAAGCACAAACCGCATTTTTATATACATAATTAACAAATAAATCTTTGTTATCATATAAGTCTTCTATTATTAAATTATATAATTCATCATTAGCGTTTGAACCAGCTGATTTAAACAAATCCTTATAACCATTATAACCCGTTAAAATATCCTTATCATATCCCCAAGTATAACCACCATCATTTAAAAAATAATCGGTCTTAAGATAATTTTTAAAGTCCGCCTCATTAGAATCATTTAAAGATTTTAGTACTTTTTTTAATCTTCTTCTCACTTTGCTTTTTCTAAGAGGATATAAATATGGATCATCTTCAGTGGTGTCGTCTTCTTGTTCCACATCTTTATCATTCTTTTCTTCTTCTGTTAACTCTTCGGTATCTTCTGACTCAGAATTATCAGTTTCTTCACCCATATAACTAGTAACATTACCACTATGTAAATTATCAAAATATGGATATAAAACGACCGACAAAGCAAGGGTTCCATCAGCGTTTGGATACGATGCAAATATATCCTCTAATTTTTCCAATGTTTTTTGATCAGTTTTGGAATATTGTGAATAATTATCATCTTCGTTAACGTCTCCACCAATCCCAGGAACTAAAACACAAACTAATACTATAATAAGGGCAATTACTAATACAACTCCTACTACTATAGCACTCCATGGTAATGTTGATACAAATAGTTTAATTAATCCTTGGGCCGCTTTTGCCGCAACTTTGGCAGCAGCTTTGCCTGCCTTAGCTACAGCCTTACCGGCTTTTTTTGCTCCTTTAACCGCTTTTTTTCCTTTGTCTATAGCATTCTTTCCCTTATTTATTGCATTTTTTCCTTTATCTATAGCTTGTCCTAAATCACTATTTTTAAAGCCTTCCTTAGCCCCTTCTTTTGCCCTATTAGCCATGTTTTTAGCTCGATTTTTAGCCCCATTTTTAATTCTATCTTTTATGTTAGAATTTTTCATCCTATCTTTAGCATCTCTCATGCTTTTAGGGCGATTATTCCATGCATTTTTTACTTGTTCGCCTTTATTTTTTAAATTTTCTGGAACTTGTTTTGCTTTATCCTTGATATCATTTACTTTATTTTTAGCATCATTATATTTATTTTTAATGTTTTCAGGGGCATTTTTTATTTTATCTGCTTTTTCCTTTAAACCATCTTTGGCATCATGAGCCTTTTCTTTTAAACTTTTTCTTTCCCCTAGATCATCATTTAGCGAATCTCCATAATCAGAAATTGATTCATCCCCCACTCCTTGTGATGAATCAGGCTCCAAGCCATCAACACCTTCACTTGACGTATCAGACGGCATAGAAGAATCTACATTATTATCAAACTCTTCATTAGCTCTTGCTGAACTATTAGCATTAGAATCATTAACGGAAAAATTAGAATTATTATTCATTTCTTTCATTTGATCCGGTTTAACTTCTAACTCTATTTTTCCATCATCTATACTTAGATCTTCCATTTCAAATTCAAACTCATTATTTTTGTTATTACCTTGGTTCATAAATACACCACCTACATTTACATAACGTAATTATAACATATAGAAAAATAAAAAAAAAGATGCCAATAAGCATCTTATAGTCCTCCACCAGATCCAAACGAATCTAATTCAGCTTCGGTTAAAATTACATCTATTCTCATTCTACGGCTTCCACAAACAAGTAAAGCTTCACCTTGGTTATACTTCTTAATACTTTCCTTTTCTTGTTCATTTAAATCTATTAATTGTGCTAAATCTTCAGCACCTTGTTTCTTTAATCCCATTACAAGATAATACGAAGCATTATCAAAGATTGCTTTACCTTGCGTTATAACTGATGGATCAGCAAAATCACTTGGCTGTTGTGTGATTAAAAGTGTTCCACTATTATACTTTCTAGCACGTCTTTGAATTTGAGCTAAGAAATCAGCTCCTATTGTATTATTACCAGATAATAATATATGAGCCTCATCAACCATCATAACGGTGTTTATAGATCTGTCTAAACAATGACTCCATGCATACTTTAATATGTTAAAGAATAATGCATTTCTAATGTTTTCATCAGCATTCATTAAATCCCTAATATTAAATACTATAAACTTAGTAGTTGGTCTTATCGTAGTATGACCATCAAAATAGAACTTTAACTCTTTTACAAGTGGCCTTATTTTTAATTCTAATCTTTCTAATATATCTCTTTCATGAGTCAATTGATCACCATAAGCCTCTAATCTTCTTACCAAGGTTTCATAAAGATCAGAAAACGTTGGATATTGTTCAGGTCTTAAATGTGAAAAATCAGTTTCAAATGATATACCAAAACGTTGATAAGTAAGTTGTGCCATTTCACTAAACATAGTAAGTACATCTTCCGTTATTGTAGGATCATAATACTTCATAAACGCCTTTAAAAATTGTAAAGTTTTAGTAAGAACAGTATATCCTAAACCATCTTTTAATTCATCTTCATCTGCCTCTAAAATAACCTCAAGAGGATTTATCATACCAAATTCCCCGCCTTTACCAAGGTCAATAAAATCACCTTGCATACGAGATACCATCTCTTCTAACTCACCTTCCGGATCTATACAAACGGTTTTATAACCATTTCTAATATAAGTCCTTAAAAGTAACTTAGCAGCGGTAGATTTACCAGAACCAGTAGTACCTAGAATAATCATATTAGCATTATTTCTATTAAATTCTTTTCTTATTTGATATAAAAATTGATTAAATAAAACTACACCTCCAGAAAAATCTGTTCCAAGAAGACATGATGGTCCTGGATCTTTTAAACTATCAAAGATAAACGGATACATCGCCGCAATGGTTGGAGAAGTAATTGGAGTTCCTATTTGTTCTTCAATATCTTGTTTAGGGAATATTGGAAGGATCGACTTAAGAACCTTTCTTTGTTCAAACCTAAGTGGGATTGCTCTTAATTCCATCGCAGATAGAAAATTTTTAATCTGTAATTTCTTTTGATCTAACTCCTCTTTACTATCAGCAGTTAATACTATGTGCATTTGAAAATCAAATATTTTAGATTGATTAGTAGTAATCATCTGAATAAAGTCATTTAAAGAATCATAATCTTGCCTTAATTGCTCCTGAGCAGTTTTATCATTTTCCTTTTCATAGTTAGCTTTTAATTCAGCTAATTGTTTATTAAGCATCTTTGACATAACAGAAAAAGGAAGAGGAATATGTTTAATCACAACCTTAACACCAGGATTGCTAGTTATGTTAGATAAAAAGCCTGGACTTATCCATTTGGGATATGAAATAACCGTTAAAATCGTACACCATTTATCACTAATTACAAACTCTGATGGTTTAAATTCTAAACCTTTAGGAGCAAGCTCTTTTTTTATGTTAATATTCGCCATTATGCCAACACCGTCCCAAACTCAGTTTTATCTCCACCATTTAAGAAGTTATCTAATATACTTCTTAAATCATCATTATTAGCTTGACTAGAAGATAGTCCAGCATTAGCAAGACCATTTATCATAAGTCTTATCTTCTTTTGAATCATCTCAACGTTTTTGTCTTTAAATAAGAAGTAAAACTCAACGTCAGAAACATCATCATTAAAATCATCAGCCTTACTTAAATCTTGATTAATAAGCTTTCTTATAACAGGATTTTGAGCTTGATTATACATCATTTGAAGCTCTGCTATATAAACAGATATATCAACTGGTCTATCAGCTATAACAAGCCAAAATTCAAAATCTAAAGTGTTATAGAAATCTTTTAAACTATCTATAACATTAAACTGCTCATTCTCCTCCATTATAAATATGTTTTTAGGAGCTACCTTAACGCCCGCAACCTTAAACCCACTATCAAGCTCTATCATGTTATTAATAATTGCTTTTACAGGAACAAAGCTTTCCGTAGTTCCACTAGTCTTTGTACTCATTCTTAGCACACCACCCTTTCCATGTAAGTTCGTTTTTATCAACGAAATAAAATTTATAAATATTAGTTAAAACACATAATACGTTATGATAATTAGGTATTGGCATTACCAAAAAAGCACAAGAAAGAAATGGAAAGAGAACAAATATTCCACCAATTAAATTATCTGGTTGAAATATTAAAAATAATATAAACGTAACTACTGCACCACAACTTGCTATACCCAAATCAATCGGTCTAAACACGTTAAATATCAACTGTCCTTTTTTAGAATTAGCCGCTATTAAATATTGATTCATATATTATTCCCCTTTCTATTTCTTTTCTTCGCTTGGTTTTTTAATACCTTCTAAAACCTTATCGAGCTTTGATGATGCAATCGCAAGCATTTGCTCTTTTTCGGTAACTGTACTACCTTCTATAGCATTAACAATAGGTTTAAGGCTTGTAATAGTTTCTTGTAATTGATCCATACTATCTCTAATTGAAGCAGCTTGCTTTTCTGAATAATCATAATCTTCCGAAAGCTTGCTTAACTCTGAAAGTTTTTGACTAAGTATTTTTTGTTCATCAGCGCTAGCTAAATCAAATCGATCATTTATATCACGAATAGATTTTTTAATTCCTGACATAGAACTTGTATCAAGCGTAATATTAGCAGCACTCAAAGCACTAGATATAGCCGAAGGCAAAGAACTAGATAAAGCTGACGCAATTGCTTGAGCATTCTGAGCAACAGTATTTTGAGTATTAAGAACACCTTGATATGCATTAGCTTGTTGCATATATTGCTCTTGAGAGTGTGATGAATTTGCAAGTGCATTACTTTGATATGTATTAAACATTTTTTGAAGATTTTCAGCTCCGCCAGTTCCACCTACATATAAGCTTTTAGTTAAGTCTTCTATTTTCATGTCTTTATCTCCGATTTTACAAGAAATAATAGTTCCTTCGCTATCCTTTTGATAAGAATCTCTTATATCCTTCATTTCGTTAGGGGGCACATTGTTTGTTGCACAATATTGTGCTATTAGAGCCTCTTCTGGTGATGAAGCACCATATTTTCTAAATAATTTAACAGCATCCCCGTTACCTTCAACGATTTTTCCTTCACCTAAACCAGCATCAAATCTTCCACCAGAATGAAATTTTGCGTTTTTAGCATCTTCAATATCTTTTCTCCTTTTATATAAATCATTAGGATCTCCAAAGGTCCCCTCCAATTTTTCTGGTATATCTCTCATAAATTTGCCAAACTTAGTTTCAGGTTTTTCAAAAGCCAAATGTGAAGCCTCGTTTTTAACAGCTCCTTTGCTGTCTTTAAGTGCTCCTTTTAAATCACTCGCATTTAATCCAACTTTACCACCAATTATAACCCCAGTAGCTGCTGCAGCGAATGGTTTTCCTAGAGCATTTTTTAATCCACCCTTTCCAGTTAAATTTGCCCCTTCATTTCGATAAGCTTCTTTTCTTGCCTGATGTAATTGTTTTCTTTGACTGAAATAGCCACCAGAATATCCTTGTCTTTTTTCTCTTCCTTGTTTACCGTGAGTCAAACCTTTATCTTCTCTAATTTTCTTCCTTTGAGCTCTCATGTCTTGAGCATTTTTATGCATTAATCCTGCTGCTCCTCTAGCTGCTCCCGCAGCTGCATGTCCTGCCTTAGTAAGCGCTCCTCCAATAAGTGCAGCACTTCCAAGTTTCTTTCCTATTCCAAGTTCTCCTACTCCGCCTTCAACACCAATCATATCTCCTATCCATTTAGGAGCCTTTTTAGCAAATATCAAGATAGCAATAAGAATAGTAAGTGTTCCCATCGCTCCCATTCCAAAGTTTATATCTTTAATTAACGATATAAGCAACAGCATAATTGCAACTATAGCTAATTTTATAAATAGACTGGCAAAAGTTTTTCCTACCGTTGTAAGCCATTTGTGAAATGGACCAGATTTAGCAGATTTTGGATCAATATATGTAACTATAAATAACGGTGCTAGTATTTCAAGAACAGCCAGTTCCACGGCCCTAACTCCTATATCAATTGCAAAACTATAAAGTATATAAGCTAAGAATATACCAACAGCAAACACTATTATATAACTATATTCATAAACATACACTGTTTCAGTCTCTCCATCTCCATCTTCATCAAACTTAACAGTTGTACCAATGTATTTACTTAACAAACTAAATTTAACATCAGAATCCGAACTATCCATCATTTTATAGTAATCTTTTATTGCTGTTTTACATTTATCATTACACGCAGAATCAAAAGTATAGTTATCATTATCGTCAGCATCACCTTCGCTTGTTTTTTCGCCAAGATCATAATTTGGATGGACAAGAGCATATATTGCAGTTTTCTTCATCATATATCCAGGATTAGTAGATTTAATATCCACGTCACTATTTAGAAAAATTTTATTTATATAATTTTTTTCAACAATTACGCTTTGAAGCTGATAAATTTCTCTAAAAGCCATTGGTGTAAATATTAAAAAAACAAACATAATTATTAAATTCTTCAAAATAGAGCCAAAACCATTTTCCTTATCGGTTAATTTATCTGGACTAATCATTGCATTTACTAATAACATTGCTATTCTAAACAATGCAAATATACCAATTACAACATACGTATTATTCATTATTTTAATAATAGCGGTTTCATTAAATATAGTTCCACTTGCAATTGAATATATCAAATTATAAGCATTGTCTACCAACCCATAAGCAATATTATCTAGTGCTATAAGTATCACTCTAGGGATTGATAACCAACTAAAAAGTATTTCTGTCATAAAATCCTCCTAAAAACACAATTGTAAACCAAACCATCCAAAAATAACTTCCAAAAGCCACGGTAACGCAAGTAGCAAAATACCTGCAATAACTCGTTTAATCGCATCATTTGAACTTTTTTTCACGGAATCCGCATCTCCCAATGACATAGCCTTTATAAAATCAATTGTAATCATAACAATAAGTAGTATTGGAGTTAAAAACATTACCCATTTCCAATATTTTTCTATAAGATTCTTTAAATCATTATCACACGAATTATTAACAATATCATCAATATTTTTCTTGCCTGTACCAATAAAATCTTTATCATCTAAACCTTCTAATCTTTCAACTTTTTCTGAAACAGTTTTATCTTGTGTATCTTCTTTAACATTTTCGGCAGTAGAACCCGCTACCTCTTCTTTAAATGTCTCTTTCAAATCTTTTTTTTCAGTGGCCTGAGTGATTTTTCCTACAGTAGCCGGTGTCACTTCCATACTAAATGTATTACCGTCCGTTTTATTACTGCGTTTTTTTGTATAAGATACCAATTTAAGAACTAAATTAGGATCTTGTGTGCCATCATACTTATCAATAATAATTTTTAAAGTAGCATTACCTTCACTATCTTTTATATTCCCAAGATTATCACCGACTACAAAAGGGCCACAAGTTTCATTAGTTTTACTGTCATAAACATAAGCCTCAACCTTATTTACTAAATAATTTGAGTTAGCTCTAGCCTCAAAAAAAGCCTCGCTTTTTCCACTCTCATTTGCTTTAAGTTGTATTTTTCTTATTTTACTCCTATCAGAGCCAACGAAAATACCACCATATTCACTCCCATCATTATCATTTTCATTATTAGTTCCGACAGCAGTCACTTGTGCACTTCCAGTTAAACTTTTACATGAAATGCTAACAGGAGTTAAATTAATCTCATTTTGCTTTCCAACAACTTTAATTGGTATTAACATAAATAACGAAATTACTACTAATACTACCATAAACTTTTTTTTCATAAAACACCTCTACATACTATATATCCACTTTAACATATACTCATAATAACATTTTTTAAATAAAAAAAAAACCTTTTTAGGTTTTTTTATAAACATTTTATAAAGTATCGGTTTTAAATATATCGCTAAGATTACCAGAAGCAGTATTCCAGCAAGTTTTCCAATCACTATTTCCAATCCATCCCATTATAATTGTTACAATAAGTGGTATTAAGAATACTATAACGGCAGCGATAACTCTTTTTATTAAAGTTTGTTGGTGTTTTTTTATGTCATCATCCTTACCAGCAATAACTGCTTTTACTAAATCAATGGTACCTAACACAATTAATATTACTGGTACTACCCATTGAACTATTGTCAAAACAAATTTTACTATTACTACAAGATTATCCAAGCCATTACAAGCTGCATTTGCTAAAATAAACATTTTATCTTTCCTCCTTATTTTTTCCTTATATTCCAATATTAAACTATTTTTTATTCTTTGTCAATTAATAAGTTTAAAATGTATAAACTAGTGTTAAGTATACATTAATTAGTTTGTATATTTAACTAATTAGTGATAAAATAATTTTAGGTGATTATAATGAAAAGATTTTTAAAGACTGTTGCAATACTTTTTGTTTTTTTCTTTCTTCTTTGTGGCTGTTCTAAAGAAGAAAGGATAAAAGAAATAACCTTTGATGAATTTAAGGAAAAAATCGCTAACAAAGAAACATTTGCTGTATATGTAGGAAATGATAATTGTTCCCACTGTATAAGCTATAGACCAATACTAGAAAAAGTGTTAGATGATTATAACATAACAATTTATCACGTTGATAATAGCAAGCTAGATAATAAAGAGTACGCAGAATTCAGAACCTACATAAACATATCTGGAACGCCAACCGTTGCGTTCATAACAGACGGAGAAGAAGAAACAACCCTAAATAGAATAACCGGTGAGGTATCAAGGGAAGCAACAATAGAACGATTTAAAAGTAATGGTTATATCAAGTAGAAACAAAACTGTTTCTACTTTTTAAATTAATTCATACCCTCTTTCTATAATATTTTCATTAGTAACATACTCCATATAAAACTATTATTTTTTCTACATATTATATTTTTAACATGTATATCAGTATAATTCATATAGGTTGTTATGTTCTTTATTTAACGCTGTTACCTTAAGTTCTATTACTATAAATCGATTAACTAAATAATAGTAAATCTATATAATTATGCCTATTTATCATCAATAATTATTTTTTAATATAATTTTTCAACGATTTTATGTAATATATCTGATTTAAAAACTTGACTTTTGATATAAATAAAAAGTTATTTTTGTAAATTTTATTTACCAAAATCATTATTTTATGGCGTTTACATTAATATTTTACCTGTAATATTATGCGTTTGGAACATTTAGATTCGCCAAACTTCAAAATGAAGGGAGGCGATAATATGAAAAAGAAAAATTTACTAATCTTTGCTTTAGTAATCATTATTTTCCTTCTTATATTATTTCTATTCGTAGTTTTAGTGTAAAAGAAAAATCACCTAACACGTAGTTAGGTGAAACCCATTTTATGGCAACACTTAGGCACGACAATATTAAGTGTTTCTCTTTTATTTTATGAGATTTCCTCATCTGTATTCATAATATCAAAAACAAGAAATTTTATCAATGTATAAAAAATTACTCGTTTATAATTCCCTTTTTATTAATGCATGTAATATCGTTGATCATTTAACATTTAATATTCTAAAAATTCATTGTGTGCATTACTTTTTCTTTGGCAAATCCATGCAAGTATCAAGTATAATATTTTTTAAAGTTTCTACATCTTCTAAATCTTCTATTAAATACATTGGTTTTCCACCTTTATATGGAACCTCTTCTTTCAGATTATACTTTTCATTACTTTTAGTTTTCTTTATTAAAAAGTTATTATTTTCATAAATACCACCAAATAAAGTATTGTCATAATAAAATAAATATCCACCCATCATTGCTCTGTTAAAAATATCCATACCATCTAATCTTTCTAAAATAAAGTCCTTATAGTCTTTCGCTGTCATACAAATCACATCCTTAATTTATTTAGCAAGAGTAATTAATTTTATTTATATCTTTTAAAGGAAGCAACTTAATATAATGAAAACAGGATAATTGTGTCCTTGGAATATTTTTTCGTCTTTGAATATTTTTCAATAATACTCTCACCATAATGTCTACCAGCTTCACTAAGTAACTTACCTTTCGTTTAATATGTTTCTAAATCATTTTTAGAATAGTCTTTTACTTTTTTATACGTTTCATTATTTATTAGTTCACTTTTTATGTTCTTATAGTAATCCATGTTAACTACTTCTTACAGAGTAATTATTCTTAACAACTCTTAAAAACACTCTAAAAAAAGAAATGGTTACCTATTTCTTAACGCTTCCAAACCTTCTATCTCTTTTATTATAAGAATCTATTGCCTTATCCATTTCTTTTTCATCAAAATCTGGCCACAAAGTATCAGTAAAATAAAGTTCTGCATATGCCATTTGCCATAACATAAAATTACTAATTCTATATTCCCCACTCGTTCTAATAAGTAAATCAATCGGCGGCAAATCGTTAAATAAGTATTTACCGAATAAATCTTGGTTTATATCATTATAATCTATAATTCCATCTTTAACGTCTTTACTAATTTTTTTAGTAGCATTTATTATTTCATCTTGCCCGCCATAATTTAAGCATATATTAAAAATACCGTTAGTATTATCTTTTGTTTCCTCAGTCATTTTTTCCATAGTTTTTATCACTTTATCACTTAATTTATCTTTAATTCCCGAAAAAATAACTTTAACGCCTTTTTTCTTAACTACATCAAAGTTTTCTTTAAAAGCTTTAATGAAAAGATCCATTAAATAATTTACTTCCTCTTTATCTCTTTTCCAGTTTTCAGTAGAAAACGCAAAAACACTTAAAACTTTAATATTTTTATCATAAACATACTCTGATATCTTTTTTAAAGCCTCTGCTCCTTTTTGGTGCCCTTTAGTACGTTTTAAGCCTCTTTTTTGAGCCCATCTTCCATTACCATCCATTATTATGGCAACGTGTTTTGGGATTTTATTATCCATTATAATACCTCCAAATAACTAAATAAATTATATCATACATTTAATAATTATGAATATTTATTTTATTTAATTAAACATAGTATTATATTATCGTCAAGTTTATTTTTACTTCATCTAATTTAATAGGAGTTGAAATAATTATGTGGTGTATATTTTTAATATTATTTATACTTTTTATACCAGTTTGCATAATTCTATTACCATTTGCTTTATTATTTATAGTTATAAACGCTATATTTTCTTGTTTTTGTAACAATAACAACTGTAACTGTAGTTGTAATAGAAACAATAATTGTAAGAGATAATATTATCTTTTACTTTTTTATTTCAAATACTAAATCGTCTAAAGTTTAATAACCTTCATTTAAAACTTTCTCAACTTCTTTAATTAACTCATCTTTATTTGGAATATAATAAGTATAAGTTGATGCAAAAACGTTATTTGATAATCCACCCAAAGCATATTCCATAGCAACTTCTTTTTTACTTTTACAAAGTATAATACCGATTGGTTTGTTATCAAATTCATCATTAATCTCTTCAGTATAATAATTTAAATACATATTCATTTGCCCAGCGTATTCTGGTTTCATCCCTCCTATTTTCAAATCAATTAAAACATAGCATTTTAAAATCTTATTGTAAAAAACCATATCCACATAATAATGAGTATTTCCAAGAGTTATCCTTTGCTGAATACCAACAAACATAAACCCTTTACCCAATTCTAACAAAAACTCTTCCATGTGTTTTACTAATTTTCTTTCCAAGTCTTTTTCAAGAATAGGTTTAGTTTCTTTAATATCTAAAAATTCAAAAACATATGGTTCTTTTAAAATATCATTAGGTTTTGCCATTGTTTGTCCAACTTTTGATAATTCATAAACTTTCTTTTTATTATTTTTTTCATTAGATAATAATAATCTTTCAAATAATGATGTTTCTAATTGTCTTTTTAATTCCCTAACACTCCAGTTAGAATTTATACATTCCCTTTCATAAAAACATCTTTCATCATCATTTTCAATGCTTAATAACTCACAATAATGTGGCCAGCTTAATTTAACAGACAGTGTCTGTTGTTTTTGATATTTTAGATAAAATCTACGCATATATTGAAGATTCGATACCGAAAAACCTGATCCTAAAATTTTCCGTAATTCTTTTGAAAGTTCTTTTAAAACTTTTTTGCCATATTCGGCTTTGATATTTCCGTTTTGTTCATTTTCCACAATAATTCCACCAACATTCCAATACGCTAGTAGCATCGTATTATTTACTTCATAAGCTATTTTATTTCTGCTACTTGTAATTACATCTTTAATTTCTTCAATCATTTTCATATTAATTTTTTGTAACATAAATAATTCCTTTCCAAATTATTAACATGTATTTTAATAATTTAAATATAAATATTTGAAATCGCACCTTTCTTCCGCCTCCTATTTAATTATTCTATTTTTACCTTAAAAACACTCTTAAAGCATAAAAAAATACCCTAAATAGGGTATTATAAGCTCTCATATATTTTCTTTAATTTTTTGCCAATTTTCTTTAAGTCTCTTTCTTTAGCAACTTCATAAGATTTTTCTGCAACACTAGGAAGCTTACCTGAAAAAAACATTTTTATCTTTTTTTCAAAATCATCTAAGTCTTTTGCCTTATATACGTTTACTCCGTTGGTAAGCCAATCATCAAAAATTGGGATATCTCTTACAATAGCATTTGTTTTACATGCACAGGCTTCAATAATAGGAATTCCCTCCGTTTCTTCAAGCGTTGGAAAAAGGTATAAATCACCACCATTCATAGCTCCTCTTATAAGTTCTGGCTCCGCATATCCTGCAAAGATAAGGTTGTCTAACTTTGTATTAACAGCTTTTCTAACCTTTTTTGTAGCGGCAGCTAGCGGACTATAACCAAACCAAATAAACTTATACTCGGGAAATCTTTTTGCAAGCTCCACAAAGTCGATAATTCCCTTTCTTTCAATGTAAAGTCCAATACCAAAAATAACTTTATCTTCATCCTTATAATTATATTTTTTTCTAAACCACTTACGGTATTCATCTTTCTTTTCAAAGAATTCTAATTCTATTCCGTTAGACACATCATATATGGTTTTATCTTCTAAACCTTTATATCCTTTTAAAAGCTTTTTTGAATATGGCGTAGGTGTTACTATTACATCTCCTAAGCTATAACATTTGATAAGCCATTTTTTAAATAATTTAGACGTTTGCTTTGCAAAGATAAAACCATTTTTATAATCTTCCTCTGTAGAATGTGCATGATAAACAATTTTTTTACCCATTTTTTTAGCTTTCTTTGCAAAAAAATATGATTTAGGAAAATAAGTGTTAATATGTAAAATATCATAATCATCATTAGGATTTAAAGTATAACTTATCTTTTCATATTCTAATGCTTTCATTTGATGTCTAATAGCTTTCCCAAGCCCTGATTTTCCAATCGTCTTTAGACCTTCTGAATATAACAAAACTTTCATTTCTATTTTACCTCCCGTTTAAAAAAACTAATTATTTTAGCGAATCTAAAAACTATTACATCACTTTTATTTATAGCATAGCTTTTACCCATTGCTTTACCACCAATTGTAAGCGCTGCAAGAAGCGCCGTTAAAATAAGTGTTATTATACTTTCGTTAAAACCAAATTCTTTTGCAATCTCTAAAGAAATAAGAATTCCAACCGAACCAGATATTATACCGCATACGTCACCAATAACGTCATTGCAAAAAGCCGAAACTTTTTCAGCATTGCGAATTAAAAAAATTGCCGTTTTACTACCTCTTATTTTTTTTGCAGCCATAGAATTGAATGGTTTTAAATCCGCTGCAGTAACCGCTACACCAACCATATCAAAAACAACACCAATGGCAATAATAGAAATTGCTATTACAACACTAATTAAAACGTTTAAATGTGACACGGCGTTTTCTGTCAAACTAGAAAATAATAATGATATTAAAAACGCACAAAATGTGATAGAAAAGACCCATTTAACATCTACAAAACGTTTTGGTATTTTATCTATTCTCTTAACCTTTTTTTCATATTTTTCATTAAAAGATTTACGTTTCATGAAACCTCCATACACAAAAAGGAAAAACTAATTTCCCTTTTCTTTACTCATATAAAAATTAATTGTTCTTTCAAGTGGGTCCTCTTCAATTGTGTCACTAACTTTTTCTTCGTCAAATACCACATCCTTTAAAACTTCACTTCTTTGCTTTAGTTTATTATATTCATTCTTTATTGAAATTAGTTCTGATTGGTATTTTATTAAAGTATTAATACATTCTTCTAATCTTTTTTGCTTTTTTTTCTTTTCTTTTTTATTAGTACTAAATAGTCCTAACTTAATACTTTCCTTTTCAATTATAATTTTACTTGTAATTATTTCTATTTCATTTAGGGTGTCATCTATTTTTTCTATATCACTTTTTATTTCTTCATCATTAAAGTTGTTAATGGTAAGAATCTTTATAATTTCACTTACGATACTTGAGGCTTTTTCTGATAAAAAACTAATATCTTTTGCAATTACACTTTTTAAAGCCTTATTAAAACCTTTTGAAGTCACCACCAGCTTAGATGAATCTAATGATTCATTGTTAATGATTTTAGAAAAATCTATTTTTTCGCTTCCTAAACTATAAAATTTTATTTTAGACTTGGTATCGTTCATATCCTTTACCTCCTACTATAAGATAATAATATCACAAAAAAAAAAGATTGTACATAAGTACAATTAAAATAGCGTGGAATCTTCCATGACAAACTTTGCGTCTTAGGTCAAGTTGGATTTCCCACCCATCCACCTTCTGTTTCCATCTGGCCGTTCCCATTTAAGGATGGACATGCTTCGTTGCCGAGAGCATTACTTGATTGCCACTTAGTACGCACTGCAATTCCATGAAAGTCACAGTCTAGGAAATTTCTTCAAATGAATAAATCACTATTAGCACTTTTTTGCAAGATAAATTTCAGACAGCAATAACCTTTAATCTATGCCTAGTTTAAAAGTTTGATCCATCTTCCCAATAATCTCACTCAAGGCAAGCTACACTACTCATAGCGCAAGCCACATAGTAGGTTTAATCTTAAGCCGTACAAAGTCTTATGCCTTGCACGCACTTAAGTCTCCGCGTATTGATGGGTCATATAATCTGTATGCCATTACAGCCAGCCCAGCAAACTCATATCCAGCACCCACCCTAATCTGGGCGAAAAAGGCAGGCACAAGACGTTTCACAGGTATGCTCTTTAACGGATTTTTAGGCCCGTCCTCATAGCGCAATTCAAACTAGAATACTGCTCCACGGCTACCAAATATACCATATTTTATTCAAAAAGTCAAAAAATATGAAAAATAAATAGTTATTTAAAACCTTCGTTTTTTAAGTTCATTTCCATCACTTGCGTCCTCTTTTAAATTTTTCGATTTAGACTTTTGTTTTCTTATAATCTTTGGCATCTTAATATGAATTTTTGCCTTATCAGTTAAAATATCAGTAGTTAGCACTAACCAAATAATTAAAAGCATTATAACAACATATATAATTATTCCCTTTTTCTGATCTTTTAGTACGTAAAAAACCGATGCTAAAGAAAACAAGATACTTACTGTGTATATTATTAAAACCGTAGTTTTTTGGCTAAACTTCTTATTTAATAATTGATGATGAAGATGTTGTTTATCCGCAACATAAATAGGCTTTTTATGGATTATTCTTCTTATTATAGCAAATAACGTATCAAGAATAGGAATGGCCAAAATAAGCATAGGAACAACTAAAGACGTTAACGTAACCGCTTTAAATCCCATTAGGCAAACAACTGCAATCATAAAACCTAAAAACATTGAACCAGTCTCACCCATAAAAATTTTGGCAGGATTAAAATTAAAGATTAAAAAGCCCAAGCATGCTCCAAGCATTATAAAAGTAATCGTTATTTCTAAACTTCCGATATTATGCATGATAAACGCAATCACACCAATGGTTGCAAAGAAAATGGAAGAAATACCACAGGCTAATCCATCCAATCCATCAATAAAGTTAATGCAATTCATAAGAGCAATTATAAAAATTATAGTAAGCGGATATGCTAAAATTCCAAAGTCGAAATAAAAGCCAAAGAAAGTTATATCATTAAGTAAGATATTACCATAAAAAGTAACTATTGCTGCCGCAATCAATTGACCAATTAGTTTTTCTCTAGCTTTTAAAGGCTTTATATCATCTATCATTCCGGTTAGGATGACAATAAATCCAGCCATTAAAATTGCAAGCATCTGTGTATTTTGAGGAGCAAAACACATATATCCAAATAAAAAACCAAAAAACATCATAAGCCCTCCAAGTAAAGGCATTGGTTTTTTATGTACTTTTCTTTCGTTCGGATAATCAAGTGCGTTAACGTGATTAGCAATCCATTTTACAATTGGAAAGAAGATACCAGTAACACACATTACCGATAAAACAATTTTTAAAACTAACGATATCTTGTCATTCATTTAAATCACCACTATTATAATTCTAGCATAAAAATTAAAAACATCAAAATGATTTAAAAAGATTCTTTAAATAATCCTTATTTCATCCAATAATAAATTCATTCATTTTGGAACTTCCTATTTAATTATTCTATAAAAAAAATTAGAAATATTAAATTTCTAATTTTAATTTCTTACTTTTTATTTTTATGATCAAAACCAAGTTTTTCTTTTATGATATAACAAGGTCTTCCAAGTAAATTACTATATATTCTTGATATATAAAGAGATATTATTCCGATACAAAATAAAAGTATTCCAATTAATAATATAATTGTTCTATCTGATAGGTTACCCATTAATATGAAGTTTATGAAACAAATCAAAAAAGATATAACTCCGATTATAAAAACACTTTTTATTGGTTTGGTTGAAAATGATATTATACCACCCAAAGAATATTTAATTAATTTTGTAATAGACCATCTTGATGCTCCATGAATTCGTTTAGAAGGAGTATAAGGAACATATATAGTATTAAAACCCACCCAAGAAAAAATACCTTTTAAGAATCTTGTTTTTTCTGGTAAAGAAATAATTGCGTCTTTAACACATGACTTAAACACCCTAAAATCACTAGCACCAGGTAATAACTTAACATCAGATAACACGTTATTAAAGCGATAGAAAAGTGACGTTAACGTTCTTTTTAAAGCCTTCTCCTGTTTTCTTGATTGCTTATAGGAAGCAACAACATCATATTCTAAATTGCACTTAAGTTTATCATACATACTAAGTAATACTTCCGGCGTATGCTGAAGGTCAGCGTCCATAATTGAAACATAATTACCAATTGAATTTTCTAATCCTGCTAGCATAGCCGCTTCTTTTCCAAAATTTCTTGAAAAACTAATCACTTTAACATTTTTATTTTCATCGCTTATTTTTTTTAGCTTTTCCATTGTGGTATCCGTACTTCCGTCATCAACCATAATTAATTCATATGTTATTTTTTTCTTATTTAAGGCTTCCTTAATAGTTTGATGAAATTCATCTAAGGTTTCCGCCTCGTTAAATATCGGAACAATAACTGATAATTCCATAATACTTCCCTACTTTCTTTTATTTATTATTTTACTCCACTTATCTAAAATGACCTCATTACTATAATTTTTTGATTTCAATCTTGCATTTTTTCCTAGCTTGTTTCTTAATTTTTCATTTTCAATTAACAATTCAATCTTTTCTATCATTTCATCTTCACTTCGATTTTTAATCAAATAACCAGTTTCACCATCACTAATTATCTCATTAGCACCTTGTGCTGATGTGTAAGATATGCAAGGAACACCATAACTCATAGCTTCTATTAATACAAGACCAAAACTTTCCGTATGGGAAGTCATAACGTATATTGAGCTTTCAAGTAAAATATTATTTATATAATCTTTATTCTGATAACCGTGGAAAACAACTTTATCACCAAGCTTTAATTCCTTAGCTAAATCAAGGAGGTTATTCTTTTCCATACCATCGCCAACAATGTTTAATTTCCAATCAGGATGTTTTATACTTATCTTTTTAAACAACTTAAGTAAATCATCAAATCCCTTTTCCTTTGATAACCTACCTATTGCTACTAAATTTTTTGAATCAAGTTTTGATAATTTACTAGGCATTTTATCCAAACAATTAGGAATATAAACTACCTTGCTGCCTAAATAGCCTTTATAAAACTCCGATAATTCATTAGAAACTAAAACAAGGTTATCAATATTCTTACATGATTTAACCAGAGAATTAATATATTTCTTCTTATTATTATGATGATTATGCTCCCACGCTATTTTTTTTATATCATTACTTACAAATTTTGATATTAAAAAATTATGTACTGTACGGGTCGAAACAATAACGTCCGTATTGATTTTTCTTAAAACATCGGGTGTTTTTATATATTTAACAAAGCCCGTTTTAATACTTTGACCTATTCCTTTTAAAAACATACTAAAATTTTTCTTCTTTAAATAATACATCATTTCTTTTTTATTTGGTTTAATATTAGATATATAACTAACTTTTACCTTTTCATCTAACTTATATACAGGCTCATTATATAATCTGTATACACTTAATATTTCAACATTATATTTAGAAACTAAAGTATTAGCTAATGTTACTATAGCGTTTTCTATCCCACCATAACCTAAATGAAGGGCTAATATCGTTACCTTTTTCATATCATCACCAATTTAATTATACTAAAGTAATTATAAATCGTCAAAAAATCGGTTATCATAGGTAAAAAAAATGTAAAGAAAAAGACAAATTAAATATTGTCTATGTAACTTTTTATTTTTAATTTAAATTTTTCTGTATTAGATTCATACTTTTCCGGTTTAAAACTCTTGATTTTTTCTAAAATCTTAGATAAATTTTTAGTATCATAAAGTGGTAACACATAATTTTTCATGGCAAATTCTTTTGTTATTTGTAATTGATGATCATTAGTATGTTCACCATACTTCTTTAATCTTGGTATAACTATTACTTTTTTTTGCTTACTAATACAATCAGTTATATTACCTACACCGGCATGAGTAATTATTATTTTAGCCTTTTCAATTAGGCTTTCTATCTCTTCTTTTGGCGCAAAGTCAAACGTTTTAATTCTTTTATTTTCAAAAGAAGTATAACCTGTTTGTGCAATTACCTTATCCTTTATATTACCCTTATCAATTTCTTTTTCTACCGCCTTTAAAATCCTTTCAAATGGTTTATCTTGCGTTCCTAATAATACCAATATCATTAAAATATCCACCCTTCATACTTAGCTTTTGGATATAACTTAAGCATTGAATGCCACTGTACAACAAATACGTCTGCTATCGGATAAACCAATCTTCCAGTAAGTGTTTTTGTTTCTATATTTGCAAATGATTCTATATATATTATTTTTTTTCTGAATATTTTTGCTATATAACACATAGCAACACACGTATGAGCTCCCGTTGTAACAATAACATCTGGTTTAAATTTTAAAAATATTATTAAACTTTTAATAATGTTATACGGAATAACAAATAAATATCTTAACATATGATCTTTATTTCCAGTTAAAAGATAATCTATCTTACTTTTATACCTTGCCTTAAGCCCTATCGTAGATTTGTGCTTTTCCGTCACTATTTTATAATCATAATCTTTAAAAATCCCCTTAAGTTGCATAAGCTCGGTCAAATGCCCACCCATGCTTGATATAAACATTACTTTTTTCATAAAATTCTCCTAATTAAATTATAGCATAAATTATATATTATTTATAGTATTATAAAATTCATAAGTAGATAAAAATACATCCATATCACTTACGTATTCCAATATAAATTTATCGTTTTCTTTTGATATTAAAATAGCAATAGTTTTATTGTGGAAATCTCTTTTTAGCGTATTATCTATTATATCTTTATATAAAAGTACTTGATGAACATCCTTATATTTAGCCTTTTCAGTTTTTAATTCTATTACCGTAAACGCATTTAAATTGTAATTAAATAAAACTAAATCAGCATAAAAACATGTTCTAGCTCTTTTAAAATATACTTTTTTAAGGCTTTTTCAGATAATTTGTCACTTTCTTTAACATTTATAATTATTGGGGCAAGTAACATATCATTTATAGATAAGAATTTAGTATCATTCGTAATTAATTTTATGTTTTTCTTATCTGCATAAGATAGTCTGCTAAATTGATCTTCTTTTATCTCGTTAATTAATTTTCTTACGGATAAATTATTTTGAGTGCATAGATTAATATAATAATTTCTTTCATTTTCATCATCAAATTTTAATAAACATTTATAATGAGACCAAGATAGATTAAATTGTTGCTACACTGTAGCAACTTTTCTAAAATATAAATAAAATTTTTTCATACGTGATAGATTAGTATAATTATATCCTCTACCATACTCATTTGATAATTTAATTGCCCACTCTTTAACTAAGTTATTACCATACTTTGCACGTGCTTCTCCACCTTGTGCTTCTATTAATAACTTCCCTATCTCAAAGTACGTCTTTATCATTTCTTTATTGCTTTCTAAATATCTTACTTTTTCGTTTACTTCCTTCTCTTATATTATGGTTTTAATTTTATCAAAATAGTTCATATACTACTCCTCTCGGGTCATTTATTATATAAACTAATTTTAAAAAAATTGTAGAAAAAAAAGGAACCAATAGGTTTCTTATACATCATCATCTTCTAAAGATACTCTTCTAAAAACAGGCTTTGTTTTATCGAGCTTTTTTTTGGCGTCTTCTATTTCTTTTTGCTTTTGCCTCCGAGTTTTTTTTGGTACAACATATTCACTATTTTCCACCTTTTTAATAACAGGTCTTTCATCTACTTCATCTATGTCATAATCATCATTACTATAAGAAATTTCACTTTTTTTATTTTTTAATTTATCTATTTTTCTTTGATATTTATTAATTTTTTTATCCTTAGAAGATAAACTTTTAAATATAGAGATAATAATTATTAATACTAAAATGCCTAATAAAGCCACTGCAGCATAAAATAAATATTTTATTTGCCTATCTTTAATATCAACTAATTCTTTAAAATACATTTGGAAAGTATTATCCTTTTTATCATATAGATAAAAGCCTTTATTTCCATTTTCTAAATTTTGTGCATAAACTAAATAATAGTTTTCTTTATAATCTTCTTTTAATATATAACCGTTTAATTCTATATCATTATATTTAAACTTTGTTTTAACAAATCCATATGGAACGTCTTCTTCTAATTTATCTAAAATAAGTAAATTAACAGAACTTGATTTTGCTTCATTAAAAGGACTATACTCTTTTTTGTTTTTATCATAAATAAATGGTTTTACGTTACCATCTGCATCTTTTAGTGCTACTAACACAAGTTTTGTTATTTCACTTTCATACGCAGTAATATCTTGGTCTTCAATTTTTATCTTTGTTTCGGTAAAACCAATTGGAATATTTTCAATCATACCCGACTTTCTAACCACCGTATAATCTTTACCATTAACCTTTACTTTAATAGGATCTAATTCCTGTACCGTTAAATTTATAATGTAAGTTTTTTTCTCCCCATGCTGCGCTGTTACCGTTATTTCTATTTTGTTTAAGCCATCCACGACGTCTATTTCTCCTGCTCCCACAACCGATGCGGTATTATCAGCAGGCGTGGCTATAATTTTTGCCTTTGTTGTGTCAACAGGAAGTGTTGCTGAATACTCTGTTACATCCTTGTTAAAAGCTGGGGTTAGTTCTGCTCCTTCAACTGATAAAGAACCTAAATTATTATTTCTACTATAACTAGCCTCGATTTCTGCTTGTGTTTTCATCGTAGTAGTTGATTTTCCGGCACTCGCAGAACATTGCGCGTTAGTACTATTGCTAGCCAAAGAAACATTAGCTGCACTAAACGTTACTGAGCCTGATTTTATAGCCTTAAACGTATAAGTATTAGTTTTAGAATCTCCTATTACCCCAACTACCTTAGTACTACCGCTTAAAAGTTGCACTTTAGATGGGTCGTATCCTAAAACATAGTACCAAGAACCAACGTCAGATGAAACTGTCGCGGTTACTTTAAACGTATTTCCAACCACCACACTACTTGGTGATGACACACTTATACTGCATGCCGCAAAAGCATGTGGAAGTTTTATAATAAATGCAAAAAGGAGAACTAACGCTCCTACTAATATTTTTCTTTTTTTAGTCTTCATTTTAGCCTCCTATTGATTAATAGTATATTCATTTAATAATTGTTTTTTTAATAACAATAAATCTACAACGTCTACTTTTCCATCTTTTGATATATCAGCTGCCTCTTTATTAACAGGATTTAATGACATATCCCCTAAAATATATTTCTTTATGTATAATAAATCTACGACCGATATTTTAGAATCACCATCAATATCACCATAAATCACTACTTCATATCTTTTTGAACCATCTACTTCAATAATATCTCCGGTAGCTAAAGTACCAGACGTTTTTGAACTCCATGAACTATTAAGGGTTGCCACTATTGCTCCTTGATTAGTTAATTTTTGTCTTAAAGTACTCATATCTTCTCCAACACTAACTTTTGTTAAATAACCAGTAGATACCGAATATCCAGCGTTAGAAATTTTAGTTTCAGGGCTTACCGTAGGTTTTTCTTCCTCGGGCTTGTTTTCGGTTGTATCACCATTTCCCTCTTCTTTTCCACCTACAGTATCCGTTCTAGATACTTTGTATGCATTAGCAGTCATTGAATTAAATACCGGTATTTTAAACGCGTATGAATCGTTTAATTTCCCACCGTTTTTATAAGAGTTATATATACTTGATGCCTCCGACGATGGTGCCATTATATTAGTCATATATTCATAAGTATAAGGTGGTGTCTTGCTACTTTCTGAAACGTTAAACTTTTGAAAATATAAAGTATCTTTTCCATTATTAACATAACTATCACTTATGAACTTAGCTCCACCCGTTATTGCTTTTTGAATAGAGTTCCAACCTTTATTTTTAGCATACTCTAATCCTTTTAAATAATTGTCTTCGCCAGAATAAGCCCCTATGTTATAAAAGTTATAGTAACCTTCATATCCCGGAACCGTTCCGCTTGCTGCTGATGACATTGTTGTTCCCATTTCTTGAAGTGCACGTGATGCTAAATGAGTTGAACTTACGCCCGTTTCTTTAGCAGCTTCTATAAAAGCATTTGCATAAGTCTTAGTATAGCCATTTTCAGTAAAGCCTCCCGACATAAAACTACCATTTAATATGCCCTGTACTGATGTATCTTGATTTGCATTATATAACAAACTTTCAAACATAAATATGTTTTTTTCATTTAAAAAGTTTCTTGGATCTAAATAATAAGCAACCGCATCATAACATGGAGCATACCAGCTAGTTCCATCAACTATTATTCCGTTTGGATTTTGATCATCCCTATAAAATAATGAGGGATAAAGTTTTGAAATAGCGCTTTGCCCAATTCTACTTTCTGCTATAACTGAAGCGTTCCAATCAAGATTAGTATTATCTACTTTAAACGTCCAATTAGGATGAATAGCATGTAATTTTCTTAAATATGGTTTATAACT
Source organism: uncultured Clostridium sp. (assembly GCA_947427095.1). Lineage (GTDB taxonomy): Bacteria > Bacillota_I > Bacilli_A > RF39 > UBA660 > Aphodocola. Next base: position 56,315 of record CANEGO010000004.1, read on the forward strand.
TTCTGGAAACGTACTTATACTTTGTTCAAAAGAAGCATCATCTGTATAAGAATAAGTTTTAACATCATCCATACAAGCTTTTGCTACGTATCCAGTATATTCCCTTGCGGCATAATCAAACTTGATAGCATACCAAGTAGCATTGTTATTTCCCTCATTAGGTCCCGTAGCAGATTTTATATAATCTACTTGTTGATTTTGATATACATAAACAGAATCATTTCCATTTTTAATTATACTTGATCTATCACTTGCACTTGTTCTAACAGGGCATTTATATTTTACTGTATAAACGTCATACGAGGCAGCTTTAACATTTGGAATAAACATAAAATATGAAAACATAATCATAAATATTAATATAAAATTAAACTTTTTAGTTCGCATCATATGACCAACTCCTAATCATATTTATTATATCATAAAAAATACTTGTTTTTTGTCAAAGTAAGAATAATTATGGAGTTAGTTGTAAAATTTTGTAAAATATAAAAATAATAAATTGAGATAATTAAAGGAATTATAATAATAGAGATGTATTTAGAGATATTTAGATAATTGTATTTTGTATTAATTTGTTGTATAATTACATGGTATTTGAGGTGATATTTTGGAAAAGAAAAAAAAGAAATTTAAGAAAGCATCAATTGTAGTATTTTTACTTCTAATAGTCTACTACGTTTCAAGCATTTATTTTGTAAACGAAATTTACTACTATAACTCCTCTAAGAGTTTTATGACTTACGTAGTTTATGGAATAATATTTTTAACATCACTTCTTTTAGTTATATTTACTTACGCTGGTTTTAAAAGCATTAAAAAAAATAAAACTAAAAGTTATACATGGTATTTCATACTTATAATTCTTCTTATTTCATCCGAAATATTAATATCTGTTAACATAAACAAAATAAGCAATTCCATATCAAAAATTACGAAAAGTAAGACTGGCTATTCAACCAGTTTAATCGTGTTAAAATCCTCTAATTTTTCTTCCGTAAGGGACGTTAAAGATGGTAAGATAGGAATAATTGATGATCTAGATAACATCGAAGGCTACACCCTAGCTATGGAATTGATAGAAGAAGAAAACATAAGCAAAGAAAACTTAGTGACTTATGAAAATTACAATGAGATGTTAAACGATTTGTACGATAAGAAAATAGATGCAATGTTCGTTAGCTCTTCTTATGTTTCATTATTTGTAAATGAAGAAGGATTTGAAAACATTGCAACTGAAACAAAGGTTATAAAAGAAAAAAATAAAACAGCAATTAGTAAGACTAACACAAATGGAAAAACACTGGATGAACCTTTTACAATGCTTCTTATGGGGGTTGACTCAAGTTCTAATTCCCTATCAAAAAGCAACTCATTTAATGGTGACACATTAATGTTATTAACCTTTAATCCGCATACGATGAATGCTACTATTCTTAGTATTCCAAGGGATACAAGAGTACCGATTGTTTGTACCAAATACAAGTCTAAAAATAAAATAAATTCTGCGGCTTTATATGGTGCTGATTGTGTAATGGACACCATAACTAACTTTACAGGAATCAAAATAGATTATTGGGCTAAAGTAAATTTCCAAGGCGTGATTTCTCTTGTTGATGCTTTAGGTGGAATAGAAGTAGACGTTCCCTATGCTTTTTGTGAAAGTGATTCTAAAAGAAGGTTTGGAAATAATACCATATATATAGAAAAAGGTGTACAGACATTAAATGGTGAACAAGCATTAGCATTTGCAAGAAACAGACATTCTTGGCCGGCCTACTGTGGAAAAAAATATTCTAACTACACAAGCAACGATTTTATAAGAGGACAAAATCAACAACAAATCGTAAAGGCAATAATAAATAAGCTTAAAAGTATTAATAGTTTATCTCAAATATATGATATCCTAAACATCGTTGGAGATAATATAGATACTAATATCGATAAAGATACCATGATAACAGGATTTGATACTTTTAAAAACATAATCTTCAATTCAAAGAACATTCATAACGATGATTTTATAGGAACGCAAAGATTATATTTATCAGGTTATGATAATTATATCAATAATATTTATTATTTCGAATATTACAAAGAAAGTTTAAAAGAGATAACTGATGCAATGAAAATAAACTTAGAATTAAAAGAGCCGGAAATGGATAAAGAATTTTCTTTTTCAATAAATAAACCATATGAAAGCACTCAAATAGGAAAAGGAACTTATAAATATTAGTCATAATTATTTACATATTTGTTTATTTTTTGTATAATTTAATTAGTGAAAGAACTTAACTTAAGGTTAGTTGCTTTCCTATTGGTTAATAGGAAAAAGTACAATACCCCCTTGGGTAGTTGTACTTTTTCTTTTATATTTCAAATATTAGTATAACTATTATTAAAATTAAAAGAAGTATTATTACTTTAAGAAATTTATTTTCTCTTTTCATAATATCACCACCTTTTATCCTTTTTAAAAAGTGGAAAGCAACTACCCATTGTTAAGTTCTCTCAGTTTTATTATTATTATATATATCTTTTAAAATCACTCAAAAAATTGAATATTTTTACTTTTTTTATTTAACAAATGTTATAATATAGAATATATTGGAGGTAAATATGAAGTATACTACAAAACTTAGAATGTATTTAATATCAGATGCTAACAAAAGAACCAAGCTACTAATTAAAAATAACGTATTTAAACACGTGGGTAAAAACTTCTTTTTTCAACCAAGAATAATACCTGATGAACCCAAATTAATTAGTTTTGGCAACAATGTTGTTATTGCTTCTGGTGTTACCTTTGTAACACACGATGTAATTGATAAAGTACTAAATAACATGGATTATGATTTTAAGTTTTATTACAATTGTGCTCCTATAAAAGTTGGAAATAATGTATTTATAGGATGTAATGTAACCATATTACCTAATGTAAATATCGGAGATAACGTTATTGTTGCAGCGGGCTCTATAGTTACAAAAGATGTTCCTAATAATAGCGTTGTAGGAGGTAACCCTGCTAAAGTAATTGGTACATTTGAAGAATATGTAAACAACAGAAAAAGGACTAATGAAGATGGATTATACCCCGGCAGTGATTTTGAAATAAATTATGTATGGAATAAATTTAATAAAGAAAAAGAACTAGATAAATAAACAATTTTATCTAGTTCTTTTTTATTTCTTCTAAGTTTTCAGAAATAATAAATCTTGGCCTTGCCTTGGTTTCACTATATATCTTTCCTATGTATTCGCCTATTATTCCAATCGATAACATTTGAACTCCAGAAACTAACCATATTGAACCGACTATAAAAGTCCAACCTTCAACCGTTTTTCCTAATAATTTAACTATTAAGCAATATAATAATACAAGTAAACTTACTACAAATATTATTATACCTACATTTAATACCATCCTTATTGGTCTTACACTAAATGATGTTATTCCATCCCATGCAAAGTTAAGCATCTTTTTAAGTGGATATTTTGACTCTCCTGCAAATCTTTCTGCTCTTTCATAATATACTACGTCTGAAGAATATCCTACTAATGGAAACATTCCTCTTAAAAATAGGTTTACCTCTTTAAAGTTTTCAAATTCATCTAATACTCTTCTACTTGTTAATCTATAATCAGCGTGGTTATATACCACATCTACTCCCATAAACTTCATAAACTTATAAAATCCTTGAGCGGTAGTTTTCTTAAACCACGTATCTTTTTTTCTTGATGATCTAACTCCATATACTATATCACAACCATTATTATATTTATCTATCATTTCATCTATGGCATTTATATCATCTTGTAAGTCAGCATCCATACTTATTACTACGTCAGCATATTTTTTAGCGGTCATAAGACCTGCTAAAAGTGCGTTTTGATGTCCTCTATTTCTTGATAGCGTTATTCCTGTAAATAAGCTTTCTTTTTTATTTATTTCTTTTATGATCTTCCAAGTATTATCTTTAGATCCATCATTTACATACATTACCTTACTTTTATTAGATATTTTTTTATTCTTTATTAGTTTACTTAGTTTTTCCTTTAATCTTTTTGTTGTTTCTTTTAATACCTCTTCTTCGTTATAGCATGGTATTACTACGTATAATGTTTTACTCAAATTGCACCTACTTTCTTATATATAAGATAACATAAATCATAATCACTAGCAATATTATTTATTCTTTAATTCTTTGCACGTCATAACAATAATTATGGATACAAAAATTGATACCGATGGAACATCAAGTACGTGTCCGACTAATAAAGCATTTAATATGGAAATAATAATGGCTATTAAACTTCCACTTTTTTCTAAGTTATTAAAATTATCTTTAAACCTATTTAAATATGATTTAAAAATAAATACTATTTTACTAAAATATTTATAATATAAAATGATAAATCCTAATATTCCTTGGTGAAGCAACATAACAAAATAATCCATTTCGGATGTTTTTATTTCTTTAACACCTACTATATAACCCATACCAAATAACTTTTGCATCAAAGGTTGATTAATATATATATCTAACGTATCTTTAAGGAAAGATAATCTACCACTAAAAATATAATCATCTAACTTTTTAAGGTTTAACATATCACTTAAACTCGTAACATCCATGTTTTTTGCATGAATAATTAAGTTTTTATAAAATGATGTTTCAGGAAGTATTTTAATCATAGCAATTAAACTTATTATAAATATAATTAAAAACATAAATATATAATTATATTTCTTTTCTTTAATAAGATTAATTACAAGTAAAATAATCAAATATAAAATAATTATCATAGCGGTTAAAATAGGCGCTTTAGTTCCCATCATTAAAAGCACGTAAAAATATATACCTAAAAATAATATTAAGCTTATTATTTTTTTATTTTTTAACAAGTAAAAAATGAAAAGTGGCGCTAACATACTTATTATGTTACCTACTGCATTAGCAGAGTAAAAAAGACCAATACTTCCTACTTTGTCATACAAATAACTTTCAAAACCAACATTTAAAATACTTGGCACAAAGATAAGCAGTAAATACGTAAGCAAAATAATATATAAATTTTTTCTTTTAATATCATTATCTTTAAATAACTCAGTAACAAATAAAAGTGTTATAGGAAAATATATTACCTTAATCAATGCTTTTATCTCATATGATATGCTGCCTACTTTATCACTAAATAAGTTTATTAAAATAAATATAGCAGAATAAATGAATAATAAAACCAAATATTTTACATTACATTTTTTTATAAACAATAAGTAGTATATAAAATATCCTAAAAACAAAGTTCTAACCACTAAAACTACACTAGATGATATATTGTAATGATTAAAAAGGGATATAAATAGATCTAATATAGGTTGCATAAAAAGAAAAAGATAAAAAAGTGTTAAGGTCTTTTTATCTAAAAATGCATTCATTTTTTTTATCATAATAACACGCACCTATCCTTCTAGTTTTTTCTTAAATTTATTTTTTATTTTACCTAATACAAAGTCATATCCATAAGCTGATAATATAAACACGCTTACATGTATGAAATATGCATATCTAGGTTGTATTTCTATTAATAAGTAAACACCAAACGTAACCATCATCATAATAACAAAGAACATTGAATTATCTTTAATTATCTTCTTTCTATTAAAGAATACCCCTATCATGCACATGAATAAAGTTATAATATAAAGAATGGTATTAAACGAAACAACAATATTTTCTATATCAGTAAACTTTATATCAAAACCAAGAACGTGATAAGTTTTATTATACATATCATTCTTTGAAGATAAAGATGTTTGGAGCCAAAACTTATTAACTTTACAAGCCATTAGCTTTCCAAGTTTTAATGGATTAACTAACACTCTTTCTTTTATAACTTCTATTTCTTTTTCTTCATCATTTAAATATTTCTCATCCTTAGCATCATAATACCCGCATGAGTCATGATTAAATCCTAAAACAAACTTCCACTTTGGATTATTATTTTTTAGCCCTTCTTCATTAACCCCTGTTTTCGCTACTAAAAATGAGGAAACACCTCCAACAAGGAAGTAAATAGCCAAAAATACTAATACGTTTTTTAATACCATTTTAACAGTATCTTTTTTTAAGTTTAATAGTTCAAATATAATAAGTGTTGTAACAACTATTATTCCTTCTGGTCTTATTATGTTTCCAAGACTAATTAATACTGCCGCAAATATATAATCCTTTATTTTTCTATCTTTCTTAAGTAAAAAGAATATTCCTATATACATGAGAAAAGCTGATAAATGATGATTTGCTAAAACGGTGTTTAAATATAATGAAAAAGGAAAAATCATGTATAGTAGTGAGGCCATTTTTGCACTTTTTTCCGAAATCATTTTCTTGCCAAATAAATATATAAGTACACATAATCCCGAAGAGAATATGGCATTTAGTAGTTTAAGGATAAAGACGTTATTAAATAATTTCAATATGATTCCCTGATAAATTACAAAACCAGTTTGATATCCCCACATACTAAAATAGGTATCATTTTGAAAAGAAAAATCCCCCTTAGTAAAACTATTAGAAGCATTAAGCAAAGTTTCAAAATCAGATACTTGTGGAAAATTAAATAAAAGTATCATTACTAACCTAATTACTAAACTAGTTATAAACAAAATTATTGGAAACTTTTTTATATTTACTTTTAAAGAAATAAACGTAACTATAATAAATGCTAAAACAGATAATATAATATTATTTTTCACTAAAAATAATATTGATATAATACTAAAAACTAGTATTGTTAAATACATAAATATCCCGGATAAAACTTTTTTTTCTTTTTTCATAACTACCATTCCTTTATAAATATTGTTTATATTTATTACATCATAATTATATCATATATAATATTTGGGTAAAAGAAAAAGGTTAAAAATTAACCTTTTAATCCATTTCAACTATATATAACTTTTTATCTTCTTTAACGAGTATCATTTTAGCTTCGTTCTCATAACCAAAATCTTCTTTATAATCCCAAGATACAGTTACTTTATATGCGTTTTCATCAACCGTTTTATCCGCGTATTTAAACTGTGTTTTAACGACTGAAACATCATTTATTTTACTTACTTCTGGTAAATCTTGGTTTCTATCTTTACTATCAACTTGTAAATATTTATAAAACGTACTTCTAGCTTCTTCAATAAAGTTATCCCTCATATCTCCTTTAATAAAATCAATACCACCGATATCGTTTTTAGATAGTTTATTATCTAAAGTATAAAAATCAATAATAAACAATTTTGCTACTAACTTAGCATACGCTTCATAATCTATGGCATCACTAGAAAGAACTTTAGATAGTTCATCAAATTCACTTTTATATAAATCTGTTTCGTTTTCATTCAAATTATAATTATAATCTTTTATTCTTTTAATTACTTTAACTTCTTGCTCTCTATTATTTTGAAATACAAAATGATATGCTAAAAGTCCCAATATTATAATTATTATAATGGAAATTAAGATAATTAATATTTTTTTATTTTTCTTCATTTTTCTCTCCTGATTCCAAGTCGTACACAATTATCGAGTCCGAAACCTCAAGCAACTTATTTGCATAAGCTTTATTATTTTCTATTTCATCTTCTGTTACGACGCTATCCTTAAATAATAAATTTTCTTCTTTTTGTGCATTATAATACATCTTATCCGTTATCCAGTTTCCGTTAGGAAATACAACAACGTTATCATCTTTGCTAAAAATATCATGTCCCAAAGCATATTGATAATCAAAGTTAAGCATGTTAGCTAGAGTTGGCATCGCATCATACATTCCCATTACCTTATCTATTTTTCTATTTAGGAGTTTATTTTCTTTGCTATCTTTAGTCCATATTATAAACGGAACTTTTCTATTTAATTCATAGTTATAATAGTCCACGTCAACATATCTTTCATCATCCTTATCATACTGCTCACCCGTTTCAAAATCATAGTTGTAAAAATAACGATATTCATTTTTAGATATTTTAGCATCATGATCTCCATATATAACTATAGCGGTATTATCAAGTAAACCTTCATTATCTAACTCATCAATAAACTCTCCAATAGCAGAATCAGCATAATGGACAGCCTTAAAATAGTCACCTAGTTCTCTTCCTTCCATATATGGAAGAGTAACTTCTGTTACAGCGCCAGATTCGTCTGTTACCATTTTTTTGTAATCAACTGAATAATCTCCATATTTTTCTCCCTCATCCCAAGGGGTATGGTTTGTTAAAGTAATCATTGTTATATAGTAATTTTGATTCTCTTCACTAATTTTTTTAATTTTGCTAATTGACTGTTTAAAAAACTCCTTGTCTGAAAGACCCATACCTAAAATTTTACTTTCATCAGAATAATCAAAACTATTTTTGGCATAAAACTTATCATAACCTAAGGTTTCGTGCATTACGTTTCTGTTCCAAAAAGAACCATTATTCGCGTGCATACTTGCGGTGTAATATCCCTTTTGTCTTAAAATATTAGGCATAGATTCGTAAGTTCTGTCCCAATAATTAACAAACACGGTTCCAGTTGAAGCTGGAAGAAGAGACGTGTTAAAAGTAAATTCCGTATCGCTAGAAGTTCCTACACTAACTTGAGGGTAATAATTAGAAAAGAACAACCCCTCGCTTGCCAATCTATTTAAATTTGGCGTTAATTCTAAACCGTTAAAAGACAAAGTCATATCATGAGTCATTATGCTTTCCGCATGAATAACAATAATATTTTTACCTTCTAAAATATTTGAATACTCATTCTTCTCTAAAATGTCAGTATTTTTCTTTTCTTCATAAAATTCTCTTACTATTTTAGATGCATTATCATAACCAAATAAACTTGTAAACTTTGATTCGGTACTTTTTACAGCATCATTTAATTGGTAAACATATATCCCAAACCTTTGAACCAAGTATTCTCTATTCCATTGTTTCTTAAGTCTACTGTAATCTGATGATTTCATTAAAGAAATAGTCATAAAAATTGCAAAAGTAGCAAGAATAGCGGTGTTAATAAATCTTTTTTTACCTCTCTCTATTTTTTCTACTTTTTCATAATACCTTTTTTTCTTCAATCTTATATGAACTAAAGCAAGGATAATCGGTGGTAAGATTAATAAAACATCTTTTAATTTTATTAAACCAGTTACTATAGATCCATCCATTTCTCCTAAGAAAGAAGCCGTAGACAAAAGTGAAAAAGATGCAAACGAGACATAATTTTCATAATATATTGCATTTACAATACAAATAAGGGTCATAACTATAGTAAGCGGCATTAAAATTCTATACTGCTTTTTTGGCTTTACTAAATATGCGAATGAACCAAGAACAAAAATAAACGCTAAATCAGATATCATCGCTTTTATACTAAAATAATTACCCATCGTTACGATTCTAAGAATCCAAGAATTAAGTAAGTTAATGATAACATATGTAATAAATAATACGTTAGTTTTAATGTATTCTATAACACTTATTTCTCTTGTACGTCTTTTTATTTTATTATAAGTATTAACAAACATATTTTTTATTTTTAATTTCATTTTATCCTCCTAATTTACTACTAGAGTAATATAATTATATCACAAAAAAAGTCTTTGGTTTAAGACTTTTATATTTTAATTAATCTTTCTTATTAGTAAAACGATACTCGTTAATTGTCATTCCAAGAACAAACACATAACATAACCAATAAATCCAAATCATAAGAATAATCAAATTTGAAAGGTTACCATAAAACTTAGTATAATTTGCTAAATTAGTTACGTAAAACGAAAAACCATATGTTGATACAACCCATATAACCGTGGTTAATAAAGCACCTTTATTAACGCTTCTACTTGGGATAGTTACATTAGGAGCAATAGTATAAATCACCTTTATTGTAAAGAAAACCATAAAGAACATAAAAGGCCATTTCAAAGTATTATAGACTAGCGAAATAACCGGATGAATACTGCCATTTACATCACTTAAATAATCAACTAATCTTCCGCCAATAGTAAGTACACCAACTAGCGTTATTACCAATAAAACCAAGATCAAAAGCATTAAAATTGCTTTAATTCTTGTTCTAACAAAATCTTTTTGCTCACCACCATAAATTTGAGTTGAAGCAATGATGATTGAATGAGTTGCCTTTGCCGCTAAATAAAAGGCCGCTATTATAAAGAATAAATCAAATGATGTCACCTTTTGTTGTTCAAAAATTAGTAATATAATATTTGTAACTCCACTAGGCAAATAATGTGAAACAAAATCCGTTACCGCATTAAAATTAAAGGATAACTTAGAAATTAACATTGCTAAAATACTTGCCAGTGGAATAATAGATAATATTACAAAGAAAGATATTTGACCCGGTAATATTGACATTAACGGCGTACTCATTAGCTTTACATTCTCTTTTATTCTTCCCTTTATTTTTTCCTTACTCTTTTTCATTTTTCTCCTACTTACTCTTGTTATTCATTTCTTTACTTGCTCTTATTTCCAAAACAGCCTCATTTATAGCATCATCAATTGTTTTTATATCATCTTCAATCATACTATAACCAAGTGTTGCTCCATAACCATATGGAAGTTCTCCTAATTCTTTATATAGCTTTCTCATGTATGCAACCACCTTGTTTTTTTCATAGCCGACCATATAAATTAAGTATTCGTTACCGTCCGTTCTTATAATGTCACTTTGATCTAACTGGTTCTTTATTAAAACGTTAGCAGCAAGTCTAATTAGTCTATCTCCCTCTTCGTGACCATAAACATCATTTACATGACGTAAATTATTTAAATTTATTACTATTATTGCTTGAGGATAAATAGCATTATTTTCCCATCTTTTAAAGTTTTTATTTAAATAATTACGATTTTTAAGTGAAGTGAGTGGATCTATATATCTAATTGTTTCTTCTCTTTTTACCTTCTTTTTAAGTTTTATTTTCTTCTTTGCTAAAAGCCATACTATAAATACTAATAATAAAACACCAATTATATATAGATAATTATAACTTATTTCCTTAGATTGCACCTTAAATTCTTTCCACGCAACATTATATAACTGCTTATAATTAGACATTTCCATATAAGTTACAAATAGTTTTTTAAACGTACTATTTTCATTTACATCACGGATTAAATATCCATATTCAAGATTTTCCTTATCATTATAAATAACTCTATAATTAGATAATTCTCCGTCCTTATACATTTCATAAACATTTTTATCTAAAACAACTATACTATCTTTATTTATACCATTAATTAATTGTTCGACTTTATCATATGTCTTAACATTTGCTTTTCCTTCCTTTTCTAGGAACTTTGCTAACGTACTATTAGTTGTAATAACACTCTTACCTTTTAACGACCTTACAGAATTAATAACAACACTAGTTTTTGTGTTATACACTAACACAACATACTCCTCATCATAAGGAGAAATAGTTTTTGTATAATTTCCACTTAAAGAAGAATAATTGTAATAATTAGGCGCGATATCTACCTTGCCATCGTTAATATCCTTAGTTAAATCTTTAACCGAACGGTATTTTTTAATAGTAAAACTTGCACCAGTTAACTTACCAAAAGAGTTTATGTAGGTACTATCAAGCCCTATTAATTTATTATTAATGGTATCTGTATATGGCTCGTTTTCTAAATACCCGAAAACATATTTCTTACTTAAAAAATCAGCCTTTGATTTTTCGGATATATTATTTTCAGTTAAAAGAAGTTCTATTAGAGTATCATTGTATTTATCCTCAAGATTATTATTTTTATACTCTATAAAATTTTTCCTAACAATACCTTCTAGATTCTTATCCGTATCCTTAGAAGTTTTTAAAACATAAGCTTCTCTTAATTCAGTCATGTTATAAACCACATGATAAGAATTAGATATTATATAAGATGCATATCTAGTTTTCGGAAGTGCAACATAATCAACGCTATCATTAGTAAGAGCATTTTTTATCTCATCGGCGTTTTGATATGGAGTGTAAGTTACTGAATTTACCGAAGGAACAAAGTAACTAACCGATGCTAAATCACTACTTAAAACACCTATTTTTTTATTAATGATACTACCTGGTTCGGTTATCTTCTCTTCCTTTTTACCAACAAGTACATAATAGTCTTTAAAAAATACCATATCATCATCGTTTAATTTATTAACTGAATCTCCTTTAACGACTTCAAAATATAAATCGTTTTGGGTAACATCAGATTCAGCATCATATGAAATCAAGTTAAATGACAACCCTGTTTTCTCTTCAAGTTTTTCTATATAGTCAAAGAAAACACCTTCACCTTCGCTACTAAAACCAGGTATATTATTTGCAATAGAAACGTTTATTACGTCTTTTTTATTATTTTCAATCCATTTTTTTTCAGTTAAATTTAACTTTGTATTTTCACCAGTTCCCCTACTAAAATTAATAAGAAGAATTAATACTATAACAAGTATAGTAATTAAAGATCCAACTAACCATTTACCATTCTTTTTCTTTCTCATTATCAACACCTCTTAAAATTCATCAAAGGTCATTTCCTGTTTACTCTTATGTTTATAACCAATTACAGGATAAGCCTCTTTTTCTTCCCTATTTTGAATTGCATAAAAGGTAATATCATAATAACCCTTAACTTTTTCACTAATAAATCCAAGCATCTCATTAAATTTATTCTTTATATCTTCGTTTGAGACACCATCATCCACGGTAACAAAAAACTTTATTAATCTACCTCTAACTTTTATTTTAAGTGAAGAAACACCCTCTAAACTAGTTGATTTTTTCAAAACATCTTTTTTTTCATCACTCGTGAATTCATTTTCTTTTATATCTCTTAACCTAACTCCATAAGTAGCCTTTAAAGAACTAGAATAAAATAAAGATTTATATAATATTAGAAATACTATAAGCACTAATAACACTACTAAACCAATTTTTAATTGTTTATTGTACTTTTTTATAAACTTTTTTATCTTTGGCAACATTAAATCCGCCTCCTATACGATAAATATTATACTATAAAATATGTTTTATTTCCACTTTAATTTAAAAAAATATATAGGCCATAATTAATAGCTATATACTTCTTTTTTTGTTTTTACAAATTAAAGTGATTTTTCCATTTGATATTTTATAACAAGTGCCATAAAAATTCACTCTTCCATCAATATCAGTTATATGACTTCCATCTAAAAGGCCATATAATACCCTATTATATGATTCCTTTAAAACTTCTTCTCTTTGTAATTTTTCATTTTGAGTAAAATTTTCATCAGAATACACAAAGTGTGGTTCTATATTAATATAAGTTAAACATAAACCATTCCATTTTGATTCTTTTTCTAAATCTTCCTTAAATTCTGGACTATTATAAACATCATATGCCAAATTAATTGCTCCAGCACTTATTCCCATAATAACTCCATTGTAACCTTTTAATAACTCTTTTAATTCTATATCATTAAAAAATTTCATTTCTTCTAAAGTATCTCCACCCGCAATAAATACCATATCACATTTATCTATCATACTTTTTATACTACCTTTAAACCTATCATCTATAATATAGTAATTATAAAACGAAATACCAGATAATTTCAAAGATTCAAACAAGATATTAGCGTAATTATCAGTTTTAGAGTAATCACTTTTAGACGAGGCAAAAAATACTATACCTCTATTGCCTTTTAAGTTTTCTTTTAATTGATCTACTATACCATTATCATTGTTTATCTTAGTAGGAATATGTTTATTGTTTACTTTTTTATAATTTAATAAATCACTAGTTAAAAATATTTTCATAATAATTACCTTATTTTATTTTTTTATACTCTTCTTTAGTCAAAGAATATGTTAGCAAATCATTTCTTATTCCATCAGAATCAACAAATCTTCCTCTTTGAGTTCCTTCATAAGTTAAACCACTCTTTATCATTACTTTACCACTACCAGGATTTTGTGATAAATGTCCTGCGCATATAACATCAGCATCACATTCTTCAAATAAGTATCTAATTACCGCTTTTAAACACTCTGTACCATAACCTTTACCCCAAAAGTCCTCACCATAACAGTAACCTATCTCACAGACACCATATGGTAAAAACGTTTTTGATACAACGTCTATTGACCCAATTATCTCTTTTGTATCTTTTAGTTCAGCAACCCATTTATAAGTCTCTAAACTATCATATTTTTCAACCCACTCTTCTAACAAAGCTTTGGTTTCATTAACATCTTTATGAGCTTCCCACGTAACATATTTTGCAACGTTTGGATTACTAGCCCAATTATCGTACATTTTTTGTGCATCTTCTAATTTAAATCTTCTTAATAATAGTCTTTCTGTTTCTATGTTTTTTGTTCCTATATGTTTCATATTCTCACATCCTTACATTTTTTATTTTAATATAACATAATTTTTCATATAATTCATTTAAATCATTATAAATTACTATATCAGCTTTAACATTACCTACGTTAGATATTGGAAAATCTATGGTTTCTTTAATTTTACCGTCATATTTCCTATAAAAATTTATAGTGTTATTGCCACTCATACATTCTAAGTACATTTTATTATATCCAATATTAATTAAGCCATTAACAGCCCTTTTAAATAATTCTTTTCCAATGCCATAGCCTTGGTATTTTTTTAAAACGTATAATGCGCCTATTCTTCCATAATCTAACATCTTATTATCACTAGATTTTTCATATTCACAAATTCCCGCTATTTTATCATCTACTAACGCAACTAAATAGTCAGGATGGTTTCTTATAAAAGATTTAGTTTTTTCTACACTACTATTGATATTATTAATTCTATCTTCTAAATAGCTTTTTGGTAGTAATTCATCATATGTTTCATACCAAGAATAAGCCGAAACATAAGCTATTCCGTATGCATCATTTAAATTAGCTCTCCTATAAACTACATTCATTTTATATCACCTTCTTTAAAATATTAAAAAACACGGCAAATCACTATAAAAGTGACTCCGTGCTTAATAGTACGTGTAGGCTCTTCACCCTTTGAGGCTAGATATAAATATCACTCTCAAACTCACTATTGGCATAATAACAAATATGATAATTCATGTCAAGTATTTTTACTATTTGAGTTTAGGTATTTTACGAAAAAGAATACTTGTTTTTAATACTATATTCGTTATTTTTAGAAAATGTCTAATTTTTTAATTGAATTTTAAATTTATTACACGACTAAAACTGAACATCTTTTAATGCTCGTTAGTTATTTGTTTTTTTATCATCTATAGTTTTAATTCCAATTGCCTATACTTATCTCTTACTTCTATTTTCTGCCATTCTTTAATGCCCATATGACAATGTGATAATATTTTCTTTATTCCTCTTGATATCTGGCTTATCCATACTACTACTTTTTTTCTTAGCGATTTTGATGCTTCTACTATTTTTATTAATAATAGTTTCTTATCCATCTTCTCACTTATCATACTTATATATCCCATATATATTGTTAATATCGTATTTATATTATTCATTGATTTTAATTTTCCCACCCTCATATTTTCAAAATCATATTCTTGTTTTTTTGTCCTAAAGTATTCTTCTATTCTCCATCTTGTAAAATATAATCTTACTACCTTTATTACTTCCTCCTTACTATGTATTCTTTTATTTGTTAATAGTATTAGTGGTCTTTCTTCTGATAGGTCATATACAAATACTAATTCATATTCCTTTTTATTACTTGGTATTAGAATAAAAATATAGACGCAAAAAAGTGAAAAGTATGATATAAATAAAACATATTGAAAGAGAGTGTCTACAATGGCAAAGAAAAAATATTGAAGATAAGATTAAGAATGATAAAAATTATTTTGTGATAATGAAAAGATTTAAATTTACAAATGCAAGAAATGCAATCTAATCTCTGGATGAGAGTATAGAAAAAGTGGTTTTTTATCTCGTTTAGAAAATATTATTTTTTAAAACTAAAGAAAATTTAGCCAAATTATTACTATCAATATTTGTCTCTTCTGACAAATAATATTTTTTTATAATTCTCATAATGCCATTATGTGTAACAACTAATATATTATCATTAGATTGTTGATTATTTAATAAATACTTAAAAAAACTATTTATTCTATCAACAACATCTTCAAGAGACTCAGAACCAACAGGATTTAACAAATAATTTCTTACAAGTTTCAAATATTCTATTTCGTAATCTTTCTTGTATTTCTCATTTAATTCACCTAAATCTCTTTGCGTTAAATATGGTGTAATTATAGGTTCTTGATATGGATATACTAATTTTGCAGTCTCGATTGTCCTTTTAAATGGAGAACAATAAACGTTATCAAAATCATGCTTATTAAATACGTTTTGTTTACACATAAATTTTCCATTATCATTCAATGGATAATCAAGGTTTGTTGCAATTAAGCCTTTTCCATTAAGATCAGTTGTAGCATGTCTTAAAAATGTTATATTCATATATATCACCTTTATTAATTAAATTTAATTATTTTTAGGTAGATATTTTTTTGAAACACCATTACTGTTTTTTCTTTTATCTATTTCCTTTGTTGCAAATTCATCCAAAGCTTCATGAAATTGTTTTAAAGAGCCATTGTTATTTATAACATAAGAGAATGGCATATTAATTTCTCTATTTCCAACCAAGATTTCCTCCGAATCTTCAGAATAGACTAAATTTTTATATTCGAATGTTTCCTTTTTACCTTTTGACTCATCTTTCTTTTTTGTTTTTTCAATTACTTGTTCTATTGTTATACTTAAATCTGCCTTTCTAGTTCCTCTTACAGAATCAGTCCTTAATCTTTGGAATTCCCTCATTACTCTATTATTAAAATCGGCGTCAATATATAAAACACCCAAATCTTCTTTAAGTTTAGAGAATAAATATTTAATGGTTTTTATACCATACATTGTATCCATTACAACTATTTTTTTATCACCTGACATTTCATCAGCCTTTTTTATATATCTATCCCATAATTGTTCAAAATTATTTTCATATTCTGTATCATACCATTCTTGAAATTCTAAATTTGAATTTGAATCCTTATAAACTTCTGGAAATATATTTCTAATTTTCAAATGTTTAATATCATCAGAATAATTATCCGCTATATAATTTATTCCTCCACTTTTACCAGACTCTGATGGTCCAGTTACAAATATAAATTTTTTATTACTCATTTTCTTAATTCCTTTCTTATTATATTAACGGGATGTTTATCAAAATCATCCACGTCAAACATTCCATAAATTTGATTTTCTAATATTTCGATTGATTTTTTTTCTTCAATAGAAGCTAACATAATTTTTAATAATTCATCAACATAATTATTAGGTAAATCTTTAATATTGAAATTCCAGTTTTTATTACCTAAAATAATTGTTCCTAAGGTATTCATACGCATACCTATATAATTAAAATTTCTATATAAAACTCTTTTCTCATAATCTAAATCATTCGGTGTTATAAACAACGAGGAATCTTTTCTTAATATTTTTGGTGGATCATAATCAAAAAATATTCCATTTTTTGTATAATTCCATATTGCAGAATCAATTCCTAAAGTAACATCATTTGAGTACTCCAGACTTTGAATTCCTTGCAAGACGCATATAAATATTCTCTTTATTTCTTCATATGTAACATCATTATTATCACATAGTAAGTTATCATTATCAATTAATCTATTTATTTCATATATGTCTTTATCATCTTTAATTATCCCAACTATTTCATTGCATTTCAAATATGTTTTTAATTTTTCATAATATTCAATTAATAAATTTATATAATTTCCATTATATCTTTGACTAATTTTCGGAGTGTTCAACTTTTTATAAAAATATCCATCAATAACACCATTAACTAAAGTGTATGCGGTTATTGGCACAAAATCCTTCTTACTATCTTCTAATATTTTTTTCTCTATATCATGAGGCAAATATTCTTTTTGATATAAAATCATTTTTCCAACTCCTTATATATTTGTTGTTGTAATTCTGAAACTTTCTTATTAGCACCACTAGGTCTATAAACCTTTACACTAGGTCTAACTTTTGGACTATAATTTCTCATAAATACATTATCTTTATCTGTATAATTTCGATTTATTGATAGAGAAAATAAATCAGCAGAATCAAATCCAACTTCGTCAAATGGGACAAAATCTAAAACTAATTCCGGTACAGAAGAAATAATATGCTTATCTCTATAAAACGTCGAATATACAAAATTAGTAGCAGCCGGAACAGTATGTTTAAATAAAAATTCATCTTCTTCAGTATAAACACATAATTCTTTATTCTGTAATTTTTTCCCTTTTTCAAAATAATACCTTAATATTTGTTCATATTCTGACAAATAATTTTTAACCTCATTTAATGATAAATTATCATATAATATTTTTATTCCTTCAGGAATTTTAAGTATAGAACTACTATTGTCAATATGCTTATTAAGAATCGAAGAAAATTTATCATATGGTCTTTCTAAAACATATTTACATCCTAACTGTTTTTCATCTATATCTTTTATCATTAATTCTATATGTCCATGAATACATAGTTCAGATTTTGACAACTGATTAAATAAAACATTAATTCCTACCAAGTCACTGCCAATAACGCCTTTCTGAAGATGTTCGTATAAATCCTCTTGGATTTGAACTAACTCTTTTAAATAGTCATCAGGTAAATCCTGTAAATTTTCTATCTTTAAAAGTTTTCTATCTTTTAAATAAATCATTAACCCACCAGGAAAATATGGAAATGTCGGAATACATATATCCCAATATTTATATCTTGAGGAATATGAATTTAATACCTTTCTTTCAAAATCATCAGTACACAATTTACAATGTTCATAAGCATTTCTTCTTTCTAAATATATAGAACCATCTAAAATTTTTCTAACCTTTTCTAATTCTTCTTTTGATAATGTTTCATTATCAAAAAACCTTTTAATAAGTTCGTTATTTACTACCCTTTTCTTTTTTCTATCTCCATATATCAAGCATTGTAATGTAGCAAATTCTTTTTCTAAATTATCATTAAAACCTATGTCAAAAAAGGTTTTATATTTAGTACTCTCTGTCATATTATACCCCCTAACCTAAGTATACTAAATAATAATTATTTAATATCATTAACTACTATATGAAAGACTTTATTATTTTCTTTTATTTCATTTTTAATACAAGAAGGCAATAAATTATATTTTTCTAATTCAGACAAATCAATCCATTTAAAATGATGTTGAATTATTCCACCTTTGTCATTTTCAATTCTATTATAATCGATTTTTTCGTAATCATTTTCATCATTTAAATTAACCCTATAATAAAAATCTATCCCATGTGTTTTTTGGCTTCTTAAATTTACAAAGAAATTTTCAGTTATTCCCAAAAATGAAGAAATATTAAAATCAAGATTAATTTCTTCTTTCAATTCTCTTAAGATTGCTTCTTCAGAATTTTCTCCAATTTCTACATAACCACCTGGCAAACAATAAGAATCTTCACCATACTTATTAACTAATATTTTATTATTATAAATAAATACGCCTGATACTCTAAATTTAAATTTATAATTTTCTCCTATAATTTTAACATCCATATTTCATGTCTCCTTTCATTTTCTATAATTATAAATTAGATAAATTTAATTTTCAATAATATTCATTAGAAATTTTTTTGCATAAATAATTATATTTTTATATTCATCATTATCATTAATATAATTTGTAATAAACTTTTCATAATCATAATATTCAAAGTTATAATTCTTAGCATAAATTTTAAAAACTTCATCATAATTTTTTGGTGTATATCCATCTAATATTAAAATAGCTTTCATAATTAAATAAGTCATCTTATATATCGTTTTTATTTGTTCTTTATTTAAACTATCGTATAGAAAATATCTTTTATATATATGCATTCTCCAATTCAAATAAGGAACATGAGTATTTTTTATTTCATCAAAACTTATTTGTGGTATTTCAAATCCTTCTTTTATAAACTGCAAATCAATTTTTTTATTATTTAACAAGTACAAATGATAATAAGTTTTAGGATCTATTTTTTTATTAATGAATTCTTTTTCACTATAAATTGTTGTTCCAATCTTTACAGGAAAGCATTTTGAAATATCCTTTATTTTATCAACAATATCAAAATTATAATTTTTAACTACTAAAATTACGTCTATGTCACTCCAATTAACCATTACCTTTGAACTTGAGCTACTTCCAATAACAAGTAATAAAGATAATTCTTCTCTTAACTCATTCTTCATCTTTTTTACATAATCCGAAATAACATTAGAATATTCATTTTTCATTTAATTTACCTCCTAGTATTTTTTTCTATAATATAATCACCCATTACCAAATAATCTAAATCAGATTTACAAAACATAACCATTGCATCCTTTGGGCTTTCTACAATAGGCTCACCATTATCATTAAATGAAGTATTTAATAACACTGGAATATTTGTTAACTTGTAAAACTCTGACAATAATTTGTAAAATCTGCTATTTTGACTTTCATTTACAGTTTGAACTCTACCAGTATAATCCTCATGTAATGTTGCAGGAATTTTATCTTTGGCAAATTCTGTACATACTGGTACTTTTAACATATATGGTGATATATCATCAATATCAAAATATTCTTTTACCTTTTCTTCCATAATTGATGGAGCGAATGGTCTAAATGACTCTCTATGCTTTATTCTAGCATTTAATATATCTTTCATCTCATGAGGAAATGGCGCACATAATATACTTCTATTGCCTAAAGCTCTAGGCCCTATTTCACTAGCCCCTTGAAACCAACCGATTATTTTACCTTCACTTAACAATTTAGCAACATCTGACTCAACATCATTACTTTTTCTATAATAAATATCGCACCCTTTAACCTCATATGGCAAAATAAACTTTTCTTGCTTTTTTTCTAATACATCTAAAATTTCTTCTTCAGTATATTCTCTCGCTAAATATGGCGTTTTTAATTCTATCCTTTTTTCAAAGTTAAAATAATTATGATACCCATATAAAGCATTTCCTAAAGATTGACCCGTATCATCACAACATGGTGCAACAAAAAGATTTTCAATAGGAGTTTCTTTTAATATTCTTTGGTTAACTATTCCATTTAGGAATACACCACCAGCTACACATAAATTTTTTATTTTATATTTATCATATAATTTATTAACTAATTCAAGAATTATCTTTTCAACTTGACTTTGAACATAATAAGCAGCATCTTTATTTTCATAACCAGATTCAGGTTTGCCAAAATCTAAATTATTCTCTTTAATAAAGTTTAAGGCTCCATTAATATATTTTCCTTCGCATTTGCTTGATATTTCTAAATTTTCATTTATTTGAAATAAATCAACATTAAGATATTTATCCTTACCATAAGCAGATAACCCCATTGTTTTTCCAGCCTCTTGAGCACTCCAACCACAAAAATTAGTGAATGTTTCGTAGGTTCTACCAATTCCTTTATACCTAGATCTATTTGGATTATTACCACCAACTTTTGTTATTTTATTACCCTTTCCAATATAATAACTTTCTGTATCATTCAAATTACCTAATCCATCAATTACTATTATTATCGATTCATCAAAGTCAGATAAGAAGTAAGAACTATAAGCGTGTGATAAATGATGATCCACAGTGATAAACTTAGTGTTATCATTTACAATACTTTTTAAATGTCCTTTGTATTCATTCTCTAAACGATTTCCATAGCAGCTAGAAACAAATAAATCAACATCACTTGTTTTAATTCCAAGTCCCTCTAAACAATAAACAAGAGAATATAAATAATCTTCTGAATACTTTTTTCTATTTAATCGTTCTTCTGCAATTGAAATTAACTTATTATTATGAATTAATGTACACCCAGCATTATGCCCTGTATTAAATCCTACAATAGTTTTATTAATTTTATTATCTAAATTAATCATTAATATTACTCCATTCCTTCATATAATTAATAAACTCTTTGAAAGTTTTAAAATCATTTAAATAAAATAATTCTAAATATTTCATTGTTAGATAAACGTCTATATTTTTCATTTTATTTAAATCAAAAACAGCAAGTGCTTTCATAGCTAAATAATTTTTAAAATCATCATACCAATTTTCATAATTAACTTTTGACATAACTGGTAAAATTACTTTTTCCATATAGTAAATAATCGCATCTAATCTCATTGAACTAACATTTATATCTAAAGTCTTATTATTAACAAACTTATTTTTTACCATCCTTTTATAAATCCTATTATGGTTTTCAAATGCTTTAGAATTATACTTTGGAGACAAATACTCACATTGAATTAAATTGTACCAAAAGAATGTAGCAAATTCTGCCATGATAGGAACATATCCACCTGCTGTAAAATCAAATATAGTACCATCAATACATATATTTAAATCATTAGGATCACATTGAGAAATAATACTCCATTTTTCTTTTTTAGAATTTACTTTATAGTAATGTCTTATTGATTTGTATATTGTCTTTATATCAATTTTATTTTTAAAATGATTTAGAATAAAATTATAATTATCTTTTAATCTTGTATTTACTCGATCTTCAAAAAATATATTACAACTTGTACAACTAGTTAGCTTAATTGTTTTTAAAAAAACTTTTTTATAATTATTTAATATTTTGTAATAATGATTATCTAATCTTTCATTTTCCATAAAATAATCAATCAATAAGCCTTGATTTTTAGTGATATTTTCATTGTATTCATAACCTACTATATTCCTTTGATTATTTTTAATCTTAAAATATCGCTCAGGGGTTTTGTAGTATTGACTTATTATGTCATAACCTTCTATTTCTTTTATAAAATCTAAATTATTTAGAATCTTATAAAAAATCTTTTTATTGTATATTTCAAACACTCCATTAATATTATTTTTATTTTTATTTTCTACTAATTCTTTAACATTTTTTTTCATTACGAAACCTCTATTAAGTCATCATTCTTTAGTAATATTTTTTTTGCATTATTAGCTATTTTTAAATCATCTTTTTTATCTCCAATTAACAATACACATTTTTGTGAAGAAAAGTTTAATTTTTTCTTTTTAGGAGTAATTATTAAAGATAAATCAACATTTCTTAAATTGTTAGCTTTAATATCTACATTTTTATCATCAATATTATTTGTTTTAAGAAATTTAGTTATTATTTCTTCTAAACCAGAAGAATATATTATTACATTAACATCATTATTAATTGCATTCTTTAAAATATCAATAGTACTTTTATTTGCCTTAAATTCTCTATCAATATCTATTTTATCAATCATGCTTTTTGCATTATATTTTAATAATAATTTTAATTTTAAATACCATATTAATTTATAAAACATAGAGGACAAAGCTATATTAGTAAAGAAATCCAAAACCTTCTTTTTATTATAATAACTTTCTGGCAAATATTTACTAAATACCCCAATGCTTGAATCTGAATTTTGAGTTGTTAAGGTATAATCAAAATCAAATACTATTGTTGAAATTTTACCCTTATTAATTTTTTTCAAAATTTCATTATACATTATTAACCACCTTATAATATTTGCAATTAACAATTCTTGATAATCCATCTATTGAAAGAATCTCACATTCACTACTTATAAAAAATAATGTTTTTTCTTTATTCAACGAGTGTGACTTACCTTTAAATCTTATTTTTACATTCCCGCTTATTATAAAAATAAATTTATCATTTTCTTCTAATGGTATATTATTCAATTCCGATTCTACTTTTATTTTTTTTAAGTCACCACGATATTGAGGCAATAACCTTTTATAATAATCTACTTCCTTATTTACTTTTCTTCCCAATTTATCATATATTCTGATTGTTTCATTATTATCAAATAAATTATTATCTTGTTCTTCAAATACTATAGAACCCTTTCTTAATGAATGTATTGTATTCTTCGGGATATCCACATAGTCCAAATATGGAAATTTTTTAACACCATTTTCATCTTCTATATTACTTAAATTAGATAGAGATAACCATCTTTCATTCTTTATAGGATGAATTTGCACAGAAGTATCATTGATATCATTTTCTAATACTTTAAATAATTTATCGGTGAATGGAACAAATACTTTTTCGCATCCCCAAGATAACTTATTTAACGTAAAAGGAACTTCAAACCAACCTTTTTTATACAATTCTTCAAGAACATTCAAGTAATCTAAAGTCACTTTGTTATTATCATTTAATAATAACTTTAATTTGGAATCTTTAAATGCTGATAAATTAAATTTATTATCATAATTTATTTTTATTATTTTATTACTCATACTAAATTTCTACCCCCATCTATTGTAAAAACACTTCCAGTTGTTGCAATAGAAAAATCGTTAATAACATTATAAATATAAGTGGCTATTTCCTCGGGTTCACATATTTTTTTCAATGGTATCCTTTCTCGGGTTCTATTAACAGACTCTTTATCAAGGTCAAATCCTTTATTCATATTAGTGAATGTAGCTCCTATAGCTAAAGCATTAACTGTTATCTTTCTTTCTGATAATTCTAATGCAAAACCTTTTGTCATGATTTCTAAACCAGCTTTTGATATATCATAATGCAATTTATGTATTCTTGGCTTGTTATAATGTGTAGATATTATATTTAGAATGGTTGAATTATTTTTCATTCTTTTTGCAACTAATTGGCTGACAATAAAAGTTCCATTTATATTCACATCTATAACCTTTTTCCAATCATCCAAATCTATTTCTAATACATTAGAACATGTTTGGATAGCAGCATTATTTATCAAAATATCTATATTTCCATATTTTAAAAATATTTCTTCAATAATTAAATTCATTTTTTTATAATTTGTTATATCACAATTGTATACAATTAAATCATCATATTTTTTTATATGATTACATCCAAATTTATCGTTATCAATTACTATAACTATGCTACCTTCTTGTTTGAATTTCATTGCAGTAGCCTTTCCTATTCCTCCAGCACCGCCTGTTATTAATACAACTTTCTTATTTAAATGTGTTTTATTTTTATTTAACATCAGATTTTAATCCCCCTTTTCTTAAAATATTATTATATTAAACCAATAAAAAGGTGGCAAAAACACATAAGTGCTTGCCACCATGAAAATACTGCCACCATTTGGGCAAACACTAGCACCCAAATTGATTTAATTTGCAATTACCTTACTATAATTGGAAAAAATTGTCAATACATTATGTTAATCCTTTTTTAAAATGGTTCCAAACAGATATAGTATAATTTCTACAATAATTAAAAAAACAGGATATTAAATCTTGTCAATTTCTATTTTTAGTTAGTATAAATCCAACCAATCCAACAATAACTATTATCATGCCCACAATAAGTATCCCACCATTACTTTCCTTGCCTGAAATGGCTTCTTTAGCTATTGAAGCGGTATATAAT
This sequence comes from uncultured Clostridium sp., assembly GCA_947427095.1. Classification (GTDB taxonomy): domain Bacteria; phylum Bacillota_I; class Bacilli_A; order RF39; family UBA660; genus Aphodocola. The sequence goes on from CANEGO010000004.1 coordinate 81,912, forward strand.
GAATCATAATACTTAATTGTTAATTTATCAAATAAACTTAATGTCTTTGTCATACTTTGTTCCAATTTAATTCCTCCTTAAAAAAGAAAAGTTCTTTTACTACTTCTCTTTCTTTTGTTTTAATTTTCGCGTATCAACTTCATCAAAGTTTCCTTCAATTGAAAAATATATCATATAAGTTACGAATATTTCCATAGATGTCATTAATAATAATTCTGGATGCGTTGATTGAATTAACATTACCACTATACCACCAGCAATATATATAAATAATGGTGAATATTTTTTCACATCAAATTTTTTAGAATTTTTAAACATACTAAATATTCCTATAAGAGTTAATATTTCAGATAAAACATATATCATTTTAGCAGCCATTCCATATGAATATACTTTTCCATTAGTATTAACATAGTTTAATGGTAAAATAAATATTAATGCTGTAAAAACTATAAATAAAGCTATCACTATCTTTTTCAACTTAACATAATTTCTATTATTATCTAAATTATATGATATTACGAAAATATATAAAGTAAATAATAATATCCATATAAGTAGATAAACCAAATAAATTCTAGAAACAATATAATTTATTACTGGCATGGTTTGATAATTTAAAACCGTATAAAAACATGCAAATCCAATTATTATTCCAATAAAATTAGTAAAAACCAAAGATTTAAAAATACGATGTTTTAATGTATCATTTGTTTTTCTTTTACAATTGAATAAAAGCATTATACTATAAAACGCACTTAATATACAAAAATATAAATTACTTATCATAAAAAGCCTCCTACATTTTTATTGTAACATAATAATATTTAAATATTTAAATTTTTTATAGGATCTTTACACTTTTCTTTTGATTGTGAATCATCACTAAATTTGTTAACATTTGTAATTTTATAACAAATACTTTTTCTTTTTTCTTCCTTAATGCCTTCTTTTTCTTCTTTTTCAGTCACTATTTTTCTTGCGTTATCCAAAATAATATCATCATCAATGTTTGTGCTGTTCTCTATTTCACATATATAATCATATTTTAAATCAGATGAGTTTTTTATTTTGCAACTAATTCCCTCGTGCATTGAGTTCAATAAATCTACAATTTCAATTGCCTTAAAATCTTTTTTACCAATTTTAGTAAGAGGAATTTGATCTACTATAATAACATCAAAAATATTATTTCTTTCATTCATATTATCAGAAACAATATTTTTAACCAATTCTTCAACTATGGCTTCATCAGAATTTTCAGTATTATTCAAAGAAACATAAGCTTTTGGCACTTCCCCTTTTGCATGAAAAGGGTCTTTCATTGGAACAATAACACAATCTTTTATAATGTCTAATGTTTCTACCATATCTTCTATTGCTGGACTAGCAATTTTATAACCATTATACATAGTTATCATTTTTCTCATTCTTCCTATAATATCTAATTCACCATTTTCATCTAGAAAACCAACATCACCAGTACGATAATATATATTCCCATCAGTATCTTTATACAAAACTTTCTTAGTTTCTTCTTCCATATTATAATATCCTGACATAACAGTAGGGCCGCTTATCACAACTTCTCCTATTTCTCCAACCGGTAATATTTCTTTAGTATCTAAATCTATTATACTTATATTTACATGGTTAAATGGTTTTCCTACTTTCTTTTTATCGCATCCTTCAAAAATGGTACAAGTTGCAGCCGCAGAAGTTTCAGAGCTACCATAACCAGTATCAATTTTAACTTTTTCCTTTTTTAAAGGTTGCCTTTGACTAAAAAAATCATTTAATTCATCAAGTACTTTAGGCACAACCTTTTGTCCACCTACTATAATTATATCAATAAATGATAAATCAGTTTTTTTACCTGTTTCCAACTCCCTTTTTTCAATGTTAATTTTAAACTCCTCTAAAAAAGATGGCACAGTAAAGATAATATTAGGATTTTTATCACATATATCTCTTATAAAGGTTTCTACTGAGTATAAAGGTTCTAACTCAACCGGAATTCCAAGTGTTATAGGTACATTTAAATTATCTAAAAATCCAAACGCTGTGTACATTGAAATATTGCCTAAAATTTTAGTATCATATTTTAAAATTTTAGTAAGTTCTTCAGTTTCCATATGATATTGAGCTAAAGCAACACCATTTTTATTAGTTAATTCAACTCCTTTAGGAACACCAGTGGTACCCCCAGTATGAACAATTAAAGCAATATCATCGCTTAAACCTTCAAAATTCATTTCATATTTACCAAATATATTTTTTAAGTTTTTGCCTTTATTAAAAAAATCGTTCCACATAATAAAATTTGAAGTTGAAAGTGCTTCTTTAACGTCCAATCTTAGCTCTTTTGATTTTTTTACTAATTCTTTATTTCTTAGACTTTTTAATTGTACTCCAAATGGAATTGAATTAGAATAAGGTGCAATTATACATTTAATCTTCTTATCACTTAATTCATTTAATGCATTACTTAAATTTTTACAATTAACATCAGAACAAACAACAACTCCTCCATCAATTTCTTCAAGATAGTTTTTTATATCTCTTGATGACGACAACGGATGTATTGGATTTACTATAGCTCCAATCATATTAAGAGCATAATAGGAATACAAAAATTCAGGAGTATTTATAGGCATAAGTGTAACTATATCACCTTTTTTTATTCCTAATTCTTTAAAAGAATTTGCAGTTATTGTAACGTTTCTAAAAAATTCATCATATGTTATATTTTTTTCCATATAATAAAATACAGTTTTATTAAGATGATTTTTATGTTGATTATATATATTTTCTATTATAGATATAGCAGGAATATTACTCATCTTTATTTCTCCTCCTTATTTTTTAAAGAAAAAAGTGTCTTGTTTGCAAACAAGACACTTAAGAATTGCTTGCACAAATGTTTCTGTACAAGCAAACATTAACAAAAATTACGAAGTATATACTACTCATATTCTTTCTTTTTGTCAAGTTTTGCTAGCAAATGTTATTTTTTTATTATTTTAAAGTTATTAATTTATTAGTTTTTCTATATCTTCTTCTTTGTATATAGTAATTCCTAATTTTAATGCTTTATCATACTTACTACCTGGTTTATCGCCTACGATAACACCAGCTGTTTTTTTAGTAACACTACTAGTCACCTTTGCCCCTAAATCTTCTAAAATCTTTGTTAATTCTTCTCTTCTATATCGTTCTAACGTACCAGTTAAAACGAAAGTCATACCATCTAATTTATCATTAAGTGAAGTGGATATATATTCAAAATTTACTCCTAATTCTTTTAATTTACTAATTAAATTTAAATTATCATAATCATTAAGGTACTGTTTAACGCTTTTAGCTATTATTTCTCCAACATCATTAACGTTTGTTAATTCCTCTTCTGTTGTTTTAATTAAATTATCAATGGTTTTATATCTTTTCGCTAGAATCTTAGCAGTTTTTTTACCTACGTGTCTTATACCTAGTGCAAATAAAACTTTCTCTAAAGAGTTTTGTTTGGAATTCTCAATACTTAAAAGCAGGTTATTAATACTTTTTTCTCCAAATCCTTCTAACGCCATTAAATCTTCTTTGTGATCTTTTAAAAGATAAATATCCGAAATATTTTTTATAAATCCCATGTTATAAAAGTCTTCAATTATTCTTTCACCTAAACCATCTATGTTCATGGTATCCCTTGATGCAAAATGAATTAAACCCTCTATATGCCTTGCAGGACAAGATTCATTCTTACAAAAATAGTTAGCATCTTCTTTTATTAATTTAGACCCACACATTGGACAATTTTCTATCATCTTAAACGGTGTTTCTTTGCCTGTTCTTCTTTCTTTTTTTACTTCAACAACCTCGGGTATTACGTCTCCTGCTTTTCTAATTGAAATAACATCTCCTACACGTACATCTTTATCTACACAATAATCCTCATTATGTAGCGTTGCTTTTGATACTATGGATCCTGCAACATGAACCGGATCAAAAATTGCATTAGGTGTTATTTTACCAGTTCTACCAACCGTAAATCTTATTTCCTTTAAAGTAGTTAATACTTCTACCGCTGGAAACTTATATGCTATACCCCATCTTGGAACCCTTTGAGTAAAGCCAAGTTTTTCTTCATCATTTAAACTATTTACCTTAAGTACAACGCCATCTATTTCAAATGGCAAATCTTCTCTTTTTTTAGATAGATCATCAATGTAATTAATTATATCTTTCACGCTTTTTGCTATGCCATTTAATTTATTGTTCGTTTTAAAGCCTAACTCTTTTAAAAAATCTAAAGCTTCAGATTGCGTTTTTATTCCGTACTTATCAGGATTAGGTAAAAAATATGCCATAAAATCTAGTCCCCTTTTAGATGCCACACTACTATCTAATTGTCTTACAGAACCTGCTGCTGCATTACGCGGATTAGCAAATAAGGATTCATTATTTTTCTTTCTTTCTTCATTACACTTTAAAAAAGATTTTTTACTCATGTATATTTCGCCGCGAACTTCTATATCAATTTCTTTACTAAGTCTTAATGGAACAGATTTTATTGTTTTAACATTATGAGTAATATTTTCTCCTATAACACCATCACCACGGGTAGCTGCCCTTACTAAAACACCTTTTTCATATACTAATGAACCAGATAAGCCATCCATCTTTGGTTCTAGTGTATAGCAGGCATTGGGACAAGTTTTTCTTATTCTTTCATCAAATGATACTATCTCATCTTCATTAAATATATCATCAAAAGAAAGTATAGGAGTTTCATGCATTACCTTTTCAAATTTATCTAGTACTTGGCCACCAACTCTTAACGTTGGTGAGTCTTCTTTTTTTAATTCTGGATACTTTTCTTCAAGTTTTAATAATTCTCTATAATAATCATCATACTCTTGATCAGTAATACTAGGATTATCATTAACGTAATACTCATAACTTGCTTCATTAATTATATCTATTAATTCATTCATTCTTTGCTTTATATTATCCATTTTATCACCTATGTTAATTATACTATATATAATAATTTATTTCTAGAAAACTAGGGTAATTCTTATATAAATTGAGCTTTTTGGTGGTTTCAAAACTATTAACACATTGATACAGTTTTGCCATTTTTGTAAAAAATAAACGTTATACCTAATTTTATTTATCAATATAATTATCTAAATATTTAATACTACTCTATTAATATCTTTATTTATGAAATGGCTACTTTATTTAATCTTTAATGCTCTTTATCTAACTTAATACATCGTTTATACTTTAATTTTTTTCGTATTATCTCTTTATTATGAGACAAAATAATGACATATTGAGAACATCTAATTCGCTAGTTGTTAATTAATGACAGCTTTTTATAATTGTATTTACCTTATTTATAAGTAGTTGACAAATTTCCTCATCACTAACTAAAGTAATAGAAAAAGTCTTATATCCAATTCTATTTATACTAGCACCGCAATGATATAAATATTTATTATCTATTATAAAATATCTATCATGATATGTATTATTATATATAACATTTAAATTATGATACTGTTTATTATATTTTAAGATATCTTGTTTTGTTAATAAGTTATTTTCTCTTGTTATAATTATTACTTCTGTATTTAATCTCTTAACAATATCTAACAAAGTATTATCAGCATAGGAATCAATTATGATTAATCTATTTTTAGACTTGTTTAATATTTCTTGTATTTTAGAATAGGCATCAAATATTTGACCATTAAAATATATATCATTAACTCTCTTCTTTTCTTCAAATTTCAAAAACGATTCTTGTAATAATTTTATATCTTCTGTATTTTTTATTACTTGATTATTGATATATTTTTGTTCTAATAAATCATTTCCAATATAATGCCTCATAATTACAAAGGCGTCCATAATTGATATACTTACATTTGTTGCAGTCCTTGATTTTATGATGGTTGCTAACATTGCAACTCCCTGTTCAGTAAAAACTCTAATATTATATCTTCGTCCACCATGATTATTATTTTTTGAACTTGAGGTCAAATATTTTGACCTCAAGTTATAATATTCATCATCGGTTAAAATCCAAGAAAATCTCTCCGGAAATTTTTCTATATTATTTCTTACAGCTTGATTTATCTCTTTCGTACCATTTTTACATTCGTAAAGTCGGGCTAAATCACTATCTAACATCACTTGTTTTCCTCTTATTTCGTATATTAAATCCTCAATTTTATTATTCTTCTTTATCATTAATTCATTCATCTTTTCCCACCTTTTTTATAATTAAATACATAATTTTATAATGAATTTATCACTCGTCATTAGATATATTGAGATTTTTATTTTACTTTTCTTTTTTAAAAAAAATCGGAAACTCCGATTTCTTTACTAAGCTTTTTTTCTATCTATTTTTAATATTCCGTGGCTTTCACGTACCTTATTTTCGATTTCTTCTTTTATCTTTGGATTGTCTTTTAAAAATTGTTTAGCATTCTCTTTACCTTGTCCGATCTTTTCACCTTTATAAGCATACCAAGCACCACTTTTATCAACAATTCCAATCTCTGATGCTAAATCAAGAATCTCAGCTTCTCTTGAGACACCAACACCATACATTATTTCAACTGGAGCAGTTTTGAATGGTGGTGCCACTTTATTTTTAACAACCTTAACATTTGTCTTATTACCAATTACATTATCTCCGTTTTTAATTTGTTCGCCACGTCTTACGTCTAACCTTATTGTAGAGTAAAACTTAAGAGCCCTTCCTCCTGGTGTTGTTTCTGGATTACCAAACAAAACTCCAACCTTTTCTCTTAATTGATTAATAAATATCGCTATTGTATTGGTTTTGTTAATCGTACCAGATAATTTTCTTAACGCTTGGCTCATTAAACGAGCTTGAAGACCAACGTGAGAATCTCCCATCTCACCTTCTATTTCAGCTTGTGGAACCAAGGCCGCAACAGAATCTATTACAACTATGTTTATCGCTTCACTTTTAACTAGTGCATCACATATTTCTAAAGCTTGCTCACCAGTATCAGGCTGTGATAACAATAAATCATTTATGTTGACACCAAGATTTTTTGCATATACTGGATCAAGAGCATGTTCTGCATCAATAAAAGCTGCTTTTCCACCTGCTTTTTGTACTTCTGCTATTGCATGAAGTGCAAAAGTGGTTTTACCAGAAGATTCTGGGCCATATATTTCTATAATTCTTCCCTTAGGATACCCACCAACACCTAACGCTATATCTAAGGTTAAAGACCCGCTTGATACAACATCTATTTCATTATGGGTTTCTTCCCCTAATTTCATTATTGAACCTTTTCCGAATTGTTTTTCTATGTCAGCAAGAACTTGTTCTAAAGTCTTGTCTTGTTCTACTTTTTTTGCCATTTATATCCTCCAATCATGTAGTACAACAACATTATAAATGATTAAAAAATAAAAATCAAGTGTTTTTTCGAACAAATGTTTGAACACTGCAAAATATTGTTTACAAAAAACAAAAAATTCCCTATCAAAAAAGGAATTTTTTTATTCTTAACTAATCTATTACTTTTTTTCCTGTTTTTCTGTTTTATCAAAAATCAAATCCTTATTCATAACATAATACTGAACTCCAGATATAATAGAAAATATAGTAGCCAGAACTAATAAGAAATTAGCTACATCAAAATTAAATAATTCAAATGGTAAATTATAACAAAGAGTTAATACTATTCCAAACATTAAGAACGTTGTCTTAATCTTGCCAGACTTAATTGCAGCCACAACTTTTCCTTTGCTGCCAGCAATCATTTTTATTGTATCAACAACCGTATCTCTAAATATAATGATAACGGTTATTATGGGAGCTACAAAACCTTGAGCACTTAGTATTATAAGAGTTGAGTTAACAAGCATTTTATCCGCAATAGCGTCAACCATTTTTCCAAAATCAGTTACCATGTTATACTTTCTTGCTATGTAACCATCTAGAAAGTCGGTAATTGACGCAACAGCGAAAATTCCCGCCACAATAAAATACTTAATATCAACCGTTATCGTTCCAATTAAAATCTTTGGAAACTCAATATTTACCATATAAAAAGGAAAAAGTAACACGGCAATTAAAACCACCGTCAAAAATATTCTAACCATCGTTAATTTATTTGCTAAATTCATAATTCCACCCCTTAATTTTCTAAATATGTTATGTTATTTTCTGGTTTATCTTCTGGACTTAAATATTCTGTTATAACAATGTAACTAATTAAAAACAATAAAAGTAAAATAATTAGTGATACAATAACAGGAACAATCTTCGAGTTTTTTTTCTCAGTTATTGTATAAGGAGAAACTATTTTCTTTTCTAACTTTTGCTCTTTTTGTTTTTCCCTTGATGCCTTTTCTATTTCAGCAATTGGAATTTTTGAAGTTTCTTCAAAGAAAAATTCATTAAACTCATCCATCACTCTTTCTTCATCAAGACCCAAATATTTAGCATAATCCCTAATGAAGCACTTTAAGTAAAACACATCTTTAAACACCTTTAAATTTCCTGCTTCTATGTTTTCAATTTGAGACACTCTTAGGTTAAGGTCCTCAGCCGCTTCTTCTACGCTTACTCCGTGTTCTTCTCTGGCTTGTTTTAACTCTTCACCAATTTCTTTCAAAGTGTTCACTCCTTTATTATAAATAATTATTTTAATAAGCCACGTTCTGTACCATATACATGGTCGCAAACATTTATCTATGCAATTTATGCATCCTTTACTCCGTTCATTTTCTTCATAAAGGTTCCCCTACCAAATTTGGGTTTCTCACTCATGGGGTTTACCCGTTCCACCAGGTTCGTTTCCAAACCAAATCGTCACTATGGCACTTTATGCCTAACATAACCATATCAAAAAGACTATAGGTTACTTCGACGCCGTTAGGTTTTACCTACCAAAGGTTATTTATTCCCTTTGCATGAACACTACGTCCAATTTCAGGAACGTGTGAGCGTGGACTTTCCTCTACCAATTAAAACTAGCAGCGTTTGCGTAAAAATAATTATTCATCTTTATCATATATATATTTTTCCAGTTGTGATAAACGTCTTAATATATCTACGTTGGTAATTTCTTTTTCACTTTTCTTTACGATGTCAATATTAGCTTTTAAATTTCTAAGCTCATGCTTTAAATTTAAGTTTTCATTAGAAAGTTCCTTATTTTCGTTTTTTAGCTCTCTAATTATATTAACAAACTCAGCGTAATCTTTGATAATTTGATCTAAGTATTTGTCTACTTCTTGGAGCCTATATCCACGGGTATCAATCTTAAAATCCTTTTCAAAGATATCTTGTGGCGTTAAAACAATTCTTCCACCAAACATATTTACCACCTCTGTAATAAACATTATCGCAAGTTTTTAAGAGTTTGTCAATTTACATGTTACTTACCTTTAGTTAACGTTCAATCTTTTTTTCTGATTTTTCCAAAGTATTTCACAAGATCATAGGATGATACCGAAAAACTAAAAGTTACAAAGCCCACGAAAAAACTTTCAAAACTTATTCCAAAAAAGCAAAAGTTTATTAGGATACTAGAAAACAAAAGAATCCAAACAATGTATTTACTTTGAACATGAAAAGTCATTTTTATGGTATTTCCTAAAATATTTAGTACTATCCATACACAGAAAATATGTGGTAACAAAATATATAATTCTTTTATCTTTTCCAAATATATCACCTAATTAATCGTATGTATAACAACTAGGCTTTCCTCTAAATTCGTTATTTCTTCTATTATTTCGTCAAAAACTACAAGCATTAAAGTTTTATAAACCATAGTTATCCTCCTTTTTTATAAAAATAACACAAAAATAACAATTATTAGTATTTTCGACAATTCTTTTCAAAATATATAACAAAATTATAGCTTTTGTAGTATAATTGACATGGTGAGAATAATGAAAATTAACTATTCCCGGATAAAAGAAAGCCATGCTAACCGTGGTTTAGGACTCGAAAGCGACATAAATTTAGCTAATGAATATTATAGAATTAATGATATAGCCTATGTTTATAAAAAACCGACACCAATAAAATTGGTTAATGTTGACTATAAATTAGGAAAAATAAAAGAAGCTTATTTCGAAACACCATCGACCACCGACTATAATGGCATATATAAAGGTAAATACATTGATTTTGAAGCTAAGGAAACAAGTAGTAAAACATCCTTCTCATTATCAAATATACATAAACATCAAATTGAACATTTAATAAATGTTAAAAGTCATGGGGCCATATCTTTTTTAATAGTAAGATTCGTACATTTAAACGAAACATATTTTTTAAGTACTAAGCATCTCGAACAATTTATTAAAAATTATGAAAGAAAATCTATTCCGCTTAGCTTTTTTAAAGAATATGGTAAAATAATTAAAATTAAGTATTCACCTAGAATAGACTATCTTGAGGTAATAAATAATTTATATTTTGGAGGTAATTATCATGATGAAGAAAAGGACTAAAAAAAGCAGTAATATTTCAAAAAATATAAAGGCAAAAGCTAATGAGGTAAAAAACAAGGTTGTCAAAAAAACAAATAATTCAAAAAATAAAAATGTAATTAGTAAGAAAAAAAGAATGGTATTAAACGTACTTTTAATATGCGTAATAGTTTTTGTAGCAACAATTACAATCTTCTTTTCTTACGTTATAATTAAAGCTCCTAAGTTTGATCCTAATAACCTTAAGTTTACTCAAATGTCCGAATTATATGACTCGGACGGAAACTTAGTTACAAAGATGGGAAATGAAAACAGAACTGAAATAACTTACGATGATTTGCCAGAGGTTTTAATTGACGCAATAATAGCCACTGAGGACTCAAAGTTTTTTCAGCACAATGGTTTTGACTTGGCACGTTTTGCAAAGGCTAGTGTATATCAATTACTTGGGAAAAACGCTGGCGGTGCATCAACCTTAACAATGCAAATTGTAAAAAATAATTACACGTCTACAGAATCGAAAGGGTTCGAGGGAATCGTTAGAAAATTCACTGATATTTATCTTTCAATTTTTAAAGTAGAAAGAAAATATACAAAAAAGGAAATAATCGAATTTTATGTAAATGACTCATACTTAGGTAATGGTGCATATGGCGTTGAGCAAGCATCCCTTAACTACTTCGGAAAATCCGTTAAAGATCTTAATTTAGCTGAAGCATCATTCATCGCCGGGTTATTCCAATCTCCTAAGTATTATAACCCTTACTACTACCCAGAAAGAGCAGAAAAAAGAAGAAAAACTGTTTTATACTTAATGCAAAGACATGGGTACATAACTGAAGAAGAAAGAAAAATAGCCGAAGCTGAACCTATTACATCATACATTAAGCAGACTCAAACAAATAGTACTTATAAAGAGTATCAAGGATATATTGAAACGGTAATTGAAGAATTAGAAAACGAGTATGATCTAAATCCTTATACTACTCCACTTAAAATATACACCGCAATGAACAGGGAAAAACAAGACTTCGTAAACAAAGTAATGAACGGCGAAGCATGGAACTGGGAAAATGATTTAGTTCAAGCCGGTATTGTTATGACAACTAGCGAAACTGGAGAAGTAATTGCAGTTGGCGCAGGTAGAAACAGAGAAAACCAAATGTCATTTAACTACGCTACTCAAACGAACAAGCAAATCGGTTCAACCGCAAAACCAATATTTGATTATGGACCGGCAGTTGAATATTTAGGCTATGGAACAGTCAACTACATCAAAGATGAACCACATACTTATAGTAACGGTAAAAAGATTTCAAACTCTGATGGCGGGTATAAGGGAACACTTCCAATGTATCAAGCACTCGGTCTATCAAGAAATATAACTGCATTAAAAACGTTTCAACAGGTTTCTAGTGAAGCTGGAAATGATAAAATTTTAAATTTTGCTACTAGCCTTGGTCTTACCCCAGAGGTGGAAAACGGAAAAGTTCACGAAGCTCATAGCATCGGCTCATTTACTGGTTCTACCAAAGAAGGTGAATCAAGAAATAGTCCGATGACAATGGCAGGAGCATACCAAGCTTTTTCAAACGGAGGATATTATATAAAGCCTCATACAATTGTTAAATTTATATATAAGGAAACCGATGAAGTTGTTGAGGCAAATACATCTAAAACAAGAGTAATGAATGACTCAACTGCTTACATAATAAACTATGCTCTTAACTGGTCTGTTACTGATGGATTAGCAAGAAGTGCAGCTAATATTGGTGGTGTATCAGTTGCAGCAAAAACAGGTACTAGTAACTACGATTCAAACACTATAAAAGATAAGAAATTATCTAGTAGAGCTGTTAACGATTTGTGGGTATGTGGTTACACACCTAGTCAAACAATAACGTTTTGGTATGGTTATGATCAATTATATAAAGAACATTATAGTACTACTTCAACTTGGACAATACGTGATAGATTTTACCGAAACTTAGCAGAAAACTTATTTGATAAAAATGGAGAAACTTTTAAAGTACCATCAAGCATTGAAGCAGTGCAAGTAGTTAAAAATTCTATTCCATTAAAATTAGCAAGTGCTAATACTCCTGATAGCATGAAAACAGTTGGTTACTTTAGAAAAGGTACGGCGCCTACTGAGACTACCGCTGATTATGATACATTACCTAGCGTAAATGGAGTAAGTAGTAAAGTTTCAGGAAATCATATCACTTTAAACTGGAATGGATTAAGTGCAGAAGACATGTTAAGTCTTAATGCTGACGAAAGTTTTGGTATCTTGGGATATGATATATATATAAAAGATGGGTCAGATGGATCTGAAAGCTATGTTGGAACAACAACTTCTAGTTCTTATACACATACTACTAATTACCAAAATCCAGTATATGTTATATATACAGCTTATTCTAATTATAAGACTAATCGAAGCAAAGGAGTTGAACATAAAGTAACGGTTGCAACTGACTTTGATTTAAAAGCAAGTAATGAAACAATTACACAAGGTGATAATTTTATTGATAGTAAACCTATAGTAGTTTTATATAACTCGGTTGATGTAACCGCCCAAAGTAAAATAGAACTTATTTCTGGAAAGGTAGATAACCAAACACCTGGAAATTATAAACTAGAATATAAAATTACATATCAAGGAAATTCTAAAACAATTAGTAGAACGGTAACAGTAAAAGCTAAAAGTACAACAACTACAACCACAACAAACAATAACGAAAATTAAAAGACATCTTATTGATGTCTTTTTTAGTCCTCATTTAACCAATCATATTCATAAAACGGCTCACTTTTTTCCTCTTCTTTTACCTGTCTTTTTTTATCTATGTCAGAAGATGTTTTTATGCCTTTTTTATTCCATTCATATAATATTTTATCGATGTATCTTAAGTTACTTACACCACTAAAAACGGCCTCTTTTAAAGCCGCCGATATAAGATCTTTTGATATTCCAGATTCTATCCAGTTATTTATTATATCATATTCCATCGGCGATAACGTTCTTCCAAACTCGCTTTCAAAATTATCAAATAAGTCTTCATTATCAGTTTGTTCATTATTATCCTCCAAAATTTTAGAGATTAAAATTTCATAAAAAGAACCTATACTTAATCTTTCTTCTAAAATCCCCTCTTCGTTTTTTTTCATTGTAATAGATAATAGTTTTTTATCCTTAAGAGCAGAAATTGCTTCTAACAGCTCTTTTTCACTAAAATCTAAATCATCTAAAATTTTCTTATAATCAAATAAAACATTATCTTTACCATTTAATAAGTATATCAAAAGAATAAGAGAGTTAATATCCAATTTCATCTGTCTTGCACACTTTAAAACGCATTTATCTACTGTAAAATGATTATTGTTATTAATTAAATCTAGCATTTTTTTCTTAATCATATACTCACCTTCTTTAAAGATAATTATAACATATTATTCTTATAAGCATCAATTAAATATTTTTTTAATAACAACTCATCGTTTATAAGTGTTTTATTTATTATCTTGTTTTCTAAATCGTTTACGATTACCTTAACCATTGATTTATCTTTTATATTTAATAGCTCAATTATATCAAATGGTTTTAGAGCAATATCCAAGCGATTTTTTATTGGCAAATTATCATATCTATCATATATATTAGTTTCGTTAATACCTAGTATTTGAGCAGCTATATAACAAACATAACTACCATTTTTATATAATTCCATATCATTTATATTTTTGTCTTTTAAAATTAGAGAAATAGCATTCATGTATGATTTTTCGTTATTAGTAAATTGATATTTTATAAAAGGATCAATCTGAACCCAAATTCCAATTGGATCATTAGTGCTAACTATCTTTTTATTTAGGTTAATACCAAGATATTTATCAAGTTTTAAATCTCTTAAAATATCAATTCCACGCATCTTGTTGGTGGATGAAAATATCTTGTTTAATTCTTGCTTTTTACGATAATACGAAAGCTTTTCTAACATTGGAGCATTATTAATTATTGCTAACCTTAAATCATTATCAATTTCAAAATTAAGTTCGGTTGCAAACCTTATTGCTCTTAGTATTCTAAGTGAATCTTCCTTAAGTTTTCTATCAGCATTACCAACCGATTTAACAATTCTTTTTTCAATATCTTGTTTTGCACCAATTAAATCAATAATTTCCCCTTTACTATTCATACACAAAGTATTTATAGTAAAATCTCGTCTTTTTAAATCAATTAGCAGACTATTAGTATAGATTATTTTAGAAGGTGATCTTCCATTATTATACTCCAAGTCCATTCTGTAGGTAGTTATTTCAAAATTTATTTTTTTATAAGTTAGATGAACCGATCCATATCCCTCAAATGGTAATTTAACATCTTTAAATATTTCCTTTATATCCATTGGCGTTGCATTTGTGCAAATATCAACATCATTACTTTTTCTATTAATTAAATAATCTCTTACAAATCCACCAACTAAATAAGCCTCATATCCATTACTTTCTAATATCTTTAATAGTTCTAACGCTTTTTCTAACAAGTTAATCACCTTTATAATTATATCATTTTTAAAAAGAAAAAAACCATTTTCATGGTTTTTTATTATGCGTTTACAGCATCCTTTAACTTAGAACCAGCTTTAAATGTAACAGCAGTTCTTGCAGCAATTTTAACTGTCTCTCCAGTTCTTGGGTTACGACCTTCTCTAGCTTCTCTTTTTGAAGTTGCAAAAGTACCAAAACCAACTAATGAAACCTTTTCACCTTTTTTTAATGCTTCAGTTATGCTTTCCATAGTTGCATCTAAAGCACGTGAAGCGTCAGCTTTAGTTAATCCAGCTTTTTCAGCTATCATTTCTACTAATTGTTGTTTTGACATAATAAACCTCCATATTTATGTTCATTTATAAGCTACCTTGCTTACAATATAAGAGTACCATTTTTATTAAAATAAGTAAAGTATTTTATTGCTAAAATATAATTTTTTGCTTATTTTTCAACGGTTTTAACACTTTCCACCTTCAATTCTACCACCAATCTTTTACTTTTATTAGATTTTTCGCACGTAATAAGTAATAATGTATTTTTCTTATCATTTTTTAAGATGTTAAGTTCCGTGTCATATATACTGTATTTTTTACTTACAATATAAGTGATTTTTAACTTATCTTTATATAAATAAATATAATCATTTATATAAAGTTCATCTAACCTGTTAAAATAAGTGCCATATCCAACGCCAGAATGTCCAAAAACTATTATTTTTTCTTTATAATTATCATACCTATAATAAACTAGTGACTTATTTAAATTTTTAAAATTTTTATCTGCTTTCTTTATAACTGTCTTTAACTTTATTTTTGGTATTTCTATAACAAAATCACTTTTATAATTAAAACTTGTTTCATTTTTAAAATATGAATTAATACTTTGAGTAGTGTTATGATTTAAAATAGTCATTAATATAACTTCTTTTACTAATAAAAAAATTAAAATTAATAACCCTATTTTAAGCAGTTTTCTTTTCATATATTAAGCCTATTAAACACAGTGAAATTAATAAAGTTATATTTAATATATCTTTTTTTCCGGTATTAGGTAACGTATCTATATTTATTGGAGGTTCTATAACAGGTAAAATCGGCTCTGGCAGTTTATGATTAACGAGTGCAATATTTTGAATTATACCATCAGTTGTAATTTCTATTACATGATCTTTTACCATATCAACACCATTTTGTGTACTTTCTTGTTTTATCACATACTTACCATATGTTAAGTTTAATGTAATATTTCCGTTTTTATCCGTTTTAGCGCTTGTCACTAATTTACCGTCTAAGTCATATACCCCAAATAAAATTCCTTCTTCTGGAAAACAAATATTATTTTCAGTATCATCTAAAACTTTTGTTATATTTATTATATTTTTAATTATCTTTTCATAAGATTTAATAACTACCTCAGGCATTTCAGTTCCAACAAATATTTTAGAAATCATTTTATCTAAAGTATAACCCTTACTTGGAACAATTTCTTTTATAGTATAATTACCACGAGTAAGATTATCAAAAATAATTTTTCCATTTGAATCAGTTTTTTTAGATATTATTAAGTTACCATCTTTATCATAAAGACCGTATTCTGCTCCAGATAAAGTAGCCTCTTTTGAAGATAGTTCTTTACTTTTAGTATCATAATCCATTTTATCAACGATAATCTTACCATAAAAATGATTTATATTATAGCTTCTTTCATAATCATATGGAAACTCAAACGTGCCAATTGTTTGATAGCCTTCTTTATAATAAAACATGGTTGTCTTACCATTTTGTTTTCTTCTTAAAGTAAAACCATTATCACTTTCTTTTACTTTGATGTTTAGACTATTACCATTTATACTTACCGAATCATTTCCAACTACTTCGTATCCTTCTAAAACATTATTATTATCATTTACTTTAAACTCATCTCCTACCATGTATTCTTCTTTTAAATCAAACAATGGCGATATTTCATAATTATTAACTAATCTTAAGATTTCATTTTTATAATAATCTATATTAATTATGTTGCCACCTACTTTTGCATCAGACCACCAAGCATCAGTAGTTCCCATTTCTCTCCAAATAAGTTCTTGAGCAGCCATGTAATACTCTTTAGCTTCATGTCCAGGATAACCATATCCATAATATCCTATTAAGCTTAATCTTTTAGTATTTGCCCATGATAAATTAGTATCATTAATATTAGTAGTTGATGAATAATACGAGGCTTTACCAGCCATCACGCCTGGCTCTATACAGTACGCTGTTTTACCATTTGCTGTCATCATCGCTAAATTATTTACTTGCTCTTTTCCATCTTTATATTTATGTGCAAAAATACTTCTATCTAAATTCCAATCAATGTAAGAATCCATATCACCAGCATACACTTTGCTAGGCAGCAAAATCACAACTAATAAAAATACAACATAAATCAATATTTTTTTCATTTTATCTCCTCCTTTCATTTAGATAGATTAACAAATACAAAATAATAATCAAATATTATAAAATTACTAAGTTGAAGAATATTTTCAACAAAATTCTTTATAATCAGGTATAAAAACAAATTTAAGATATTAAAAAAACACAAAAATTAAACTTTTGTGTTTTAATCTAATTATTTAGACAAATTATTTAATAAATTTATTAATAACTTATTTCTTCCCTATTTTTAATATACCGTGGATCATTATAATTTATTTTTCCTTCTTTGGCTAACCTAGAATATAAGAAGCATAAAGGAATTTTTTCTCGTTTACATATGTCTTCAATGTCATCACACGTTATTATTTCCTTATAAGTTTTATCATCTATCATTTGTTTTAAAGCAAAATTATCAGCTCTTTTTTCTATATTATCATCACCATCAATAACTACTTTACTTTTAGCTTTATTATAATCACTTTTTACATGACCTAATTCGTGATATAAAGCATAATAAAACGAGGCCTTTTCCTTCAAATACGTAGTCATATATATTGCGGGGTTATTTCCTAAAACCTTGGTACAACCCCTTGTTTTAGTACCTAGTAAAGCATCCTCAATAACCAAGTATATGCCATACTTACTAAATAACTTAACTAAACTATTTGAATTAAATTTTCTTAATCGTTCGTCTTTTAACTCACCTAATAACTTATTTAAATTAGATGAATCATACCTTTCTACATTGATTTCCTTAACTAGATTATCACACCTAGTTATCCACAAAAAAACTTTTTTTAAATCCGCATCCTCTTTTTTCTTATATAATATCTTACTATCGGAGTATTTTTCAAGTACATCAAAATTTTTTATATTTAAAAAGTTCAATAAGTCATAAGCATTTTGCAAATAGGAATCTTTATCTTTTAATACTAACCAATTTCTTTTACTCATTTCCTCTACATGATATGAACTAATAAATTTTTTTATTTCTTTTTCACTATTAAATCTATTATTAAGATAATTATATAGCTTTCTTTTAGCCTCTACGAACGCAATTAAATTAATATCAATATCTGTAATAAGGCTTATGGCAATCATCAAATCTTCCGAAATATCAGTTTTACTATTTAATATCTCATTCATATGTTTTTTTGTTATATCTAACCTACTAGCAAAATCACTTTGCGATATATGATTATACGTTAAATAATCCTTTAACATGCTTCCAAAACCAAACATAACTATCCCTCCCTATAATGCTTATTATCTATTTTTTCAAACTCTACTTTCTCTATTTCAATTAAATTATATGGATAATCTCCCATAGGTCTAAAATATAATCTAATTTTAGTATTCAAATCAGCGGTATAAATATCTTTTAAATTTCCCTTTTTCTTTTCTATACCATATACGTTTTTTAAAGGATGATTAATTAACTCTTGCATATTATTAACGGATAAAAGTAAATCTTCTATTTTACATAGTTCTTCGTATTCTTTATCCATATGCTTATTTATTATTTTACGTTTTAAATCACGTTTATACACCGATGTTTTAATAATTTGCGAGGTATCAATTCTCTTTTCATGTATATTATAACCTAATAGGTTATAATATGTCAACAAAAACTACTGATTTAAAAATAATTAATAAATGCTACTATAGCAAGCCATTATGCCGAAATTTAAATGAATACATGTAAAAATAAAGCCATAATCCATTAAAATTATAGCTTTATTAAATTATTTATTATATAGTATCAATATTAAAATCATCTTTATATTTACTTAAACTTATTATATTTCCTTTAGTAGTTTCTTTCCATCCTAAGAATTCATGTGACCAATTAGATAATTCGGTTGCAGTTTTTCCCTTTAATTTATTTTTTACATACTCCATTGAATCAAGTTCTTCTTTAGAAAATAAATTTTCATCAAAGCATAAATCTGTTTTAAATAAAGCCTTATCATCCATATCAACAGTAATTTTAACATAATTATTATCCGATAAATAATTTATTATATTTTCATGATTATCAATTATAGGGTCATGATCAGCTTTAGCATATTTTAAAGTAGTAATGGGCATACCATATAATTTATTATAATAAAAATCCAAGGCAAACATATTTTTAATAAGCGCAGTTTTATACATAATATTATCTTTTAACATATAAATAAAACTATTAATGGTTTTTACATGATTATACAAACCTGATTTTTTCAAAATTTCATAATAATCATCCCCTAGTCTTTTTTTATTTTCTCTTAAAATATTTAAAAAATACGTTTTTCCTTTCTTTAGTTTAGCGTATACTTCAATATATTGTTTTTGAGGAAAAGATTCCTGTTTTTCATAACGTATAATTGTTTTTTTACCCCAACCAAGTAATTTTGCAAACATATCATGTGATAAATTGAAATTCCCCCTTATATTTTTAAAATCTTCAAATGTTAAATCATATAATTTTAAATATTCATCATAAATATTTTTTACCGGATCATAATCGTCTGGCAATACTTCATTGTTGCAATAGGGACATTTATAAATATGTTCTTTTACATAAAAACTTTCACCATTTATTTTATATTTATTTTCTTGTATTTCCTCTTTCGGAATAATTTTTTTATTACAATCAAAACAATATTCTTTTTTCATTTCGTATTTTCCTCCTACCTAGTACTTTCATGAAAAGATAAACAAATTACTTTATCATCTCCATCATTTTTTAAATTTAGTTTAATATAAACCCTTTTTCCATTAATAACTTTAATAAATTCAAATACTTCAGAATTTGTATCTCTGCTTAAATCAATATCTTTAGAAATCCTAAAACAGTCTTCTTCTTTCAACTCTAATATATAATTCCATATACTTTCTATCCTTATTATTCCGATCCTTATAATAGCTTCTTTATAATTTACTCTAACATCATCTAAGTTATAAGTTCTAGGAATTATTTTATATTTTTTTCTTCTAATTAATTCTTTAGCAATTTTTAAAAAAGATTTCACCGCAGTATTATCCAGCGTTGTTATCACATATTTACTCCTTCCTACATATATTTACTGCTTTCATACTTATGATATCATAATTTATATTTTGGTGTCAATTGACACCATGAAATTTTTGGACAAAAAAAACATAGAAAAATTCTATGATTTTTTAAATACCAATAGTTTACTTATAACATAATTAAGTATTATTTGCATAACCTGACAAATCAAAGTAAATATAATAACCCAAATATTACTATTTAACTTAAGCAAAGTTACAAAGAACCACATTATAAACATTTGAATAAGCTGAGTAAATACTCTTCCCTTAACAAAATTCAAAGCTTCTCTTACTTGATTTTTACCCTTTACCTTACTTTTAAATACAAATATTCTATTTGTTATATAGGCAAATAATACAGCAAGCACCCAAGATATTATCTCTGCTATTTGTAACTGCAATCCATCAGTTTGATCCAAAATAGTAAAAAGTAATAATAACTTAGAACCCACCCCTACAACGGTAGTTAATCCTCCAACTATCAAATAATTAATTTGCTCTTCATATTTTTTATATAAATTAAATATTTTTTTCATTAAAATCTCCTATGTTTAATCCTGATATAATTATAAGAAAATAATATTATCATAATAATAAGCATAAAATCTTGAAATCGTCTAATAGCTTTGTGCCTAAACAATTATTTCTTGATGCACCTTGACATCAATTTTTGAATTTGAGATATTTATAATATATTATTTATCTTCAAGGAATTTCACATTTTTATCTATTCCATATAATTCCTTTACATCATTTTCTATCCACTCATAACCTATAATATCTGCAAAACTACAATCATCATATAAAAACTTTTTAATATAAATAGTATCTTCTCCATTATACTTCTCAAGTTTACTAATATTTTCAGAATATATTTTTCTGTTTTCAGAATATTTAACATAAGTATTAAAATAATTCGATAAAGCACCTAATATAAACATTGATAATAATATTAGTAACTGCAAATATCGAGGTTTGATTCTAAAAATAAATGAATTAAATATTAAAATAATAATCAATATTGCTAAACCGAATTGTAATTGGTAAATAATAAAAGGTATACAACACATATAATAATTATCTACTTTTTCCTTATAACAATTTTTAATAACATCTAATATAGCAATTATTAAAAATAAAATCATTATTAACATAGTCCTATATTCAGTATATGGTGACATAATCATAACGCCTTGACTTATATATGCTGATAACAATGCTACTATACCGATTGAGGATTTGGATTTAAGAAAAGTGTAAAACATTAAAATTAGAATGGATAACAAATATAAAAATGATAAAACATATGGTACTATCGAAAAACATGTTATAACTACATTACTATCCGTAAATTCAACAAATGATATAAAAAATTCAACTAAAACATCAGCACCCGTAACATCCATTGCAATAAGCATATAAATTATAAGCATTACTATTGTATACGTATAACTAAATTTAATAATTAAGTTATTACCTTTTTCTTTTTTTAAATAACTAGATATTAATATTATAAGAAATGAAGATAATAATAAAATATAAAATGGTGCTGAATTAAAGCTTACATTTTTAAAATCTAATAAATACCTAAAAATTGTAGGAATCCTATATAATATCTTTTCAATAAAACTCAAGTCAGAGAAGAAAGACATAGCACCCATTCTAGAACTATTTCCTGGTGCAAAATAAAAAATTACAAATCCTATCATCCCCATAATCAATGAAAACATATTAATTTTAGAAATTTTTTCTTTTTTAACAATATAAAAATAACCAATAATCAAAATTGGTAAAAGCAAAACTATTGCTCCTGTTTGTGCACTACTCCATCCACCAAAAAAAGCTACTATAGGGAAAATAATCTTATCATAATCTTTTTCTTTTTTATTAAATATCCTAGTTACTACAAAATATACATACAATATAACTTGTAATGCTGTGAAAACATAGGCGAAACAGCCATCAAGCCAATAAACAGTTTGACTTAATACCCTGGAGCTAATGAAATAAAATAATGACCATAAGAATAAAGATACAAACACTTTCTCTTTTTGTTTATTCAAATTTAACATTTTGATTATTAAGAAAAAAACAGCTGTAATTAAAGCACTTATAAATATTTTCCAAACGTTAAATTTAAAAAGTAAAAAAGACGTAACCAATATAGGGGTAAAGCCACCACCCCAATTAAAATAATGTTTTATTTGATTATTTATAATATTTCTAAACCCTTTCGAACTTATCATTTTTAAACCAAAATCATCAGCATACATCACAACATTTCTCATCTGAAAAAGTAGTAAAATAAATCCAATTAACATAATTATTAAATAAAATTTATTTTCCTTTATGTAGTTTATTATTTTTTTTATACTATCTTTCATTATAAATTCTCCTTTTATAAATTGAAGATTATAATACCGATAATTATGGTTATAATCCCTAATATTTTTCTTTTATCAATATTTTCTTTCAAAAAGATTTTACTTAAAATTATTACAAATACGAAGCTTAATGCCTGTAATACTTGCCCTAATGATAAATTAATTTTTTTATATGCAATCAAGGTTAAAAATGTTGCAGAAACCATTATTATATATCCAAATATTGTAAACTTATTTATATATATATTCTTTTGAGAAGAGCCCTTTTTTAATAAGATTTGACTAAATGCAGAAATTAAAATAGAACATACAAATAATAATATATATATATATTCTTTATTCATTTTCTCTACCTCCTATTATTATAGCAATACCCATTATTGTAATTATAGACCCAATAATCATATTAATAGATATTATCTCATTAAATAACAAAGCCCCAAAAACCATTCCCCAAATTATAGTAGTAGATTTAAATATATATACTTTAGATAAATCAAATTTTTTTAGCAAAGTTTGCCATAGAAGTGCAAAAATACCGAGTGTCAACATAGATAATCCATAAAATATAATGCTATTAAATAATGAATTTTGCATAGAAGCAAATTTCATAAATACACTTGAAGTTGAAAAAAACAAATATAGTATAACCGCCAATAAAATATTTTTAAATTTCATATTATTTTTTTGAAAAAAAACTTTCTAATTTTAATACTATATTTTCAACTTCTTCATTTGTCATATCAGCATACAATGGTAATCTAACCAATCTATCAGCATATTCTTCCGTTACTGGCAAATCACCTTTTTTATAATTATATTTTTCTCCTACTTTAGATAAATGTAGGGGAATATAATGGAATGGCGTTACAATTCCATTTGATTTCATATAATCAATAAATTCACTTCTATCTTTTTCATTATGAAAAATAATATAATACATATGTGCATTATTTGTAGCATACCCTGGAATAAATGGTAATGTAATTAACCCATCAGCTTCATACTTTTTTAAAGTGTTATTATATTTATTCCAAATTGAAAGACGTTTGCTTTGTATTTCTTCAAATCGTTCTAACTGACCATATAAAATGGCTGCTAAAACATCTGAAGGCAAATATGAAGAACCTGGTATCTGCCATGAATATTTATCTACAAAGCCCTTAAAAAATTGCTTTCTATTAGTCCCTTTTTCTCTTAACATTTCAGCTTCTTCGAACTTTTTATCATCCTTTATTATAAGAGCGCCACCTTCGCCCATTACAATGTTTTTTGTTTCATGAAAACTATATGTTCCATAATCACCTATGGTTCCTAACAATTGTCCCTTATAATAAGAACCTATAGCTTGAGCTGCATCTTCAATTACTTTCAAATTATATTTTTTTGCAATTTTCATAATTTTATCCATATCACATGCAACACCTGCATAATGAACAACGTATATTGCTTTTGTTTTATCGGTTATTTTCTCTTCTATCTTATTTACGTCTATATTCATCGTTTTAGGTTCTATATCGACAAATATTGGTTTTGCTCCTCTTAATACAAAAGCATTAGCTGTTGATACGAAAGTGTATGATGGAACAATGACTTCATCACCTTCTTTTATATTTTCTAATATAGCAGTCATATCTAAGGCATGTGAACATGACGTTATCAATAACATCCTTAAATTAAATAATTCTTGAAATTTTTTTTCTACTAATTTTGTATATTTATTGTCTCCGCAAATTTTCCCTTCAGATAAACAGTCTAAAACATATTTTTTTTCAATTTCTGAAATTGATGGTTTATTAAATGGTATCATATTATTACTCCTTTTATAAATTATAATTTAATTATATCATATTTTAAATCTATTTGTTTATATAATTAAAAACAGTAGAATATTCCACTGTTAAACCTATTTTTTTATTTTGTTTTTTATTTCTTTTACGATGTACAATGGCCTTTGTTTAACCTCCATAAAAATGTTTCCAACATAAAGTCCAACTATTCCTATTACGGTCATTAGCATTCCACCTATAAAACAAATAGTAACTATCGTGCTTGTCCATCCAACTATGCTAGATGGACATACAAACTGTTTAATTATTAAATAAACTATATATATAAGGGATAATATTGTTAACACAAATCCAAATCCTACTATAAATTTCAAAATTTTATCTGATTGCGAAAATAGTATATCCATAGCCATATTAATTCTCTTTTTCAAATTATACGAAGATTTTCCTTCATATCTCTTATCATGAACAACATCTATAGTTCCTTGTTTAAATCCTAACCACTTAATGTACATTACAAACGCCCTATGAGCTTCCCTCATTTTACAGTAATTATCTATAACGATTCTTTTTGAAATGCTAAAATTACATAATGTTTCATCATAAGGCTGGTCTGTAGCATATGAATATATTTTATAAAATATATTCGATACAAATTTTTTAAAAAAATTGTCCTTTCTATTTTTTCGGCGAGCAAAAACAACATCATACCCCTCATTTATTTTATTGTACAAATTAATAATTTCCTCTGGTCTATCTTGTAAATCACAATCCATTACAACCACATAATCACCACTAGAATAATCTAATCCCGCCATTATAGCTTTCATCTGTCCAAAATTCCTTGCAAGATTAATTCCTACAACTTTTTTATCTTTATCACATATTTTATTTACTACTTCCCACGAGTTCTGAGGGCAATTGTCATTCACTAAAATTATTTCATAATTTTTTGTTATTTTTAAAATTTCCTTTGTTAACCTGCTATATAGTTCATCAAGTGCGTTTCTACATCCATATACAGGAATTACAATCGATAATTTCATTACAAAACTCCTTTTAATTTATTGTTATATTCTTCCATACTATTTAAAGCAAATATATAAAAACCATATCTAGAAGAACTATCGATAATTTCATGGCCCATATCTTCTATTTTGCTTTTATAATATACTAACTCAGGGGTTTCTTTTTCTATTTGTTTAACCTTTTCCAAATCTTCTTTTGAAAAAATAAACTTAATTACAGCAATTTTAGGTTCATTAACTCGTTCAAAACTAGGTTTTTGTCCCAAAGCAACATCAATAACCATTTTAACAAAATCATACCCCGTAGAAATTTTAACTAAATCCGAACCTATGCAATCACCACCCATTCTTGCACCTATTTCAATTATGCCAATATTATCCTCATCATCTATTTTAAATTCAGTATGTGATGCTCCATTTTTAATATTTAAGGCTTCTAACCCCTTAAAAACAATTTGTTTTACCTTATCTATTTGACTATCCGACAAATCAGACGGTTGAATGTGGCCGGTTTCTATACATTTAGGAAAACCAGTCGTATATTTTTTAGTTATGGTTAAAAAATGGTGCTCTCCATGATACGAAATACATTCACAACTATATTCATTCCCCTCAATAACTTCCTCTACTATTGCATTTTTTTCAAAAGAATTATCAACTGCGCTAGTAACAGCCTGTTCTAACTCTTCTTTATTATTTACTAGAGAAATAGCTCTACTACCAGATCTATCAGTTGGCTTTACAACTAACGGAAACTTATTTATTCTCAAATCTTCAGGCTTATTTATTTTTTGAAACTCTGGTGTTTTAATCCCAGAATTTTTTAATGCTTTTCTCATTTCAAATTTATTGGTACAAATTAATGAATCAGAGGGGTTATTACAATTTAAACCTAAGGCATCTGCTACATAATTAACAGTTATAACTGCTAAGTCAGATGCTATAGATACTACAGCATCTGGTTTTATTTTTTTACACTCTTGTAAAATTTTTTCTTTTTCAACAATACTTATAGGATAAAAGAAATCTGCTGTTTTTTCACCAATATCACCAGATTTCCACGCAAATACATGTGTTTCACATCCTAATTCTTTAGCTTTTAATATTAATTTATTTTGAAATTCATTAGCACCTATTATTGCTATTTTTTTCATAATTACCACTTCCTAATAAATCTATTTAAACTTTCTTCTTTTTTATAATCTTCTAAGTAAGCTTTATAATCATACTTAGGTTCATACTCCAAATCTTCTTTAATATTACTTATATCCATTACAAAATCATCACAATCTTTTTTATCTGGGCGATAAATGATTCTAGATTTTTTATTTTTGGGGCAAAACACTTTTATTATTCCTTCTATTTGCTCTTTCATTGTTGTTTTAATTCCCGTACCTGCATTATAAATTCCCGTTTTCTTATCACAAAACATAGATTTAAAAATCATCTGGCATAAATCTTTAACATATATAATATCTTTCCCTAATGAAGGATCTCCCCATAATTCAATATCTTCTCCATTTTTAGCTTTATCAATAATATAACGATATGATATATATTTTTTTTCTCCATTAACATAATAATACTTTTCTGGAGAATACATATATATATTAGGTAATCTAAATATAAAATATTTCAAATTATATTCTTCATAATAGTGTTTCATTATTTCAATAGCAGCTATCTTAGAAATACAATATACTGAATGGTCACCAGTTCTAATTGGCTTATAATTAAGATATGGTTTTAATGGTTTTTTATCTTTTAGATATCCATTTAAATCCGCCCAAGTCTGCATATATATAACCCTATCAGCTTTAACATCTTTACAATAATCTAAAACATTTAATGTTCCAATAGTATTTACATTAATATATTTTACATTATTATTTTCATTATCATATGCTGGAAGAATACCTGCGAAATCGACGACCGCCTTAACCTTTTCTTGTGGTAATTTTTTAAAATCTTCCTTATTGGTGATATTTAACTCTACATATGCACCATTATAAAAAGAATATGGATATTTATCATTTAATCCAGTTGCAATAACATCATATTTATGATTATCTATATGTTGTAATAAATAATCTAAATAATACATTCCAATATTTCCAGCGGCTCCTAAAACTATAATATATTCTTTCTTCATTTGCTATTCCTTATCTTTGTATGCGTTCTTATATGTTCCTAATTTGATATCTTCTATCCAATCTTGATTATTAACATACCAATCTACAGTTTCTTTAATTCCTTTTTCAAAATCATATGTTCTATTCCAATTTAGTTCCGTTTCGGATTTTGTCGAATCAATTGCATATCTTAAGTCATGACCGGGCCTATCAGTTACATATGTAATTAAATCTTCTGATTTTCCTAATTGTTTTAATATAGTTTTTACAACTTCCAAATTAGTTCTTTCAGAATGACCTCCTAGGTTATAAACCTGACCTTCTTTTCCTTTTCTAACAATTAAGTCAACACCGACATTATGATCATGGACATGAATCCAATCCCTAACATTTTCACCCTTCCCATATACTGGTATAGCTTCGTCTTTTAATGCTTTACTAATAACAACAGGAATTAACTTTTCAGGAAATTGATAAGGACCATAATTATTCGAGCAACGTGAAATTGTAACTGGAATTTTAAATGTTCTTGCATATGCTAAAACAAATAAATCTGCACTTGCCTTTGATGATGAATATGGGCTAGAAGTATGTATTGGTGTTTCTTCAGTAAATAATAAATCTGGTCTATCAAGTGGTAAATCTCCGTATACCTCATCAGTAGATACTTGATGATATCTTTTCACCGGATGATTTTCTTCATCTCTCATAATTCTTGTGGCATTAAGTAAATTCATTGTCCCCAAAATATTAGTTTCAGCAAATAGATTAGGATTTTTTATTGAATTATCAACGTGTGATTCAGCCGCAAAGTTTATTACATAGTCAAATTTTTCATTTTTAAATAAAGATTCTATAGCATCCTTATCCCTTATATCCATTTTAACAAACTTATAATTTTCTTTTTTTTCTAGTTCTATTATATTGTTGTAATTTCCTGCGTAAGTTAAAGCATCTAAGCATACAAACTCATCTTTTGGATATTTATTTACAACATAATGTAAATAATTACTTCCTATAAATCCTGCCCCACCTGTTACTAAAAACTTCATATATTACATCTCCTTATCCAATAATGATAAAATATATTTACCATATTCTGTTTGTTTTAATTCTTCTCCCAGCATTCTTAATTTGTCCTCATTTATAAATCCTTCACGCCATGCTATTTCTTCTAAGCAAGCAATATAAAATCCCTGCCTTTCTTGAACCGTTTCTACAAACATCCCCGCTTTAAGCATATTACTTGGACTTCCGGTATCTAACCATGCTACCCCTCTTCCTAGTATTTCTACCTTTAGTTTGTTTTGTCTTAAATACTCGTTATTTATAGAAGTTATCTCAAGTTCACCTCTTGCTGAAGGCTTAACTTTTTTTGCTATCTCAATAACACTATTATCATAAAAGTATAAACCTGGGACAGCATATCTAGATTTAGGATTATCTGGTTTTTCTTCAATGCTTAAAACATTTCCATCTCTATCAAATTCTACAACTCCAAACTCTTTTGGATTATTTACTTGATATCCAAAAATTGTAGCTGAATTCTTATTTTTATTAATTCTAGAAAAAATCTCCTTAAATCCAGTTCCATAAAAAACATTATCCCCTAGAATCAAACATACATTATCTTTTCCAATAAATTCTTCGCCAAGAATAAATGCTTCTGCAAGACCTCTTGGTTTTTCTTGAACTTTATATGAAAACTTCATACCTAATTTGGAGCCATCTCCTAATAATTTCTCATAATGTGGAAGATCATGGGGTGTAGAGATTATTAATATTTCTTTAATACCAGCCAACATAAGAGTAGAAATTGGATAATAAATCATAGGTTTATCATAAATTGGTAATAACTGTTTTGACACTGTAATTGTTGACGGATAAAGTCTTGTCCCCTTTCCACCTGCTAAAATAATTCCTTTCATATTATACCTCCTATTGCATACTTTTTGTTTTATATTCAAACTTTATATTTTCATTTAATTATATAAAGTTTTGATGCCTTTTTCTATCTATCTACAACAAAAATTATAGCATATGTGCAATTACGATAGCAACCCAATTTAAAAAAAACCTTGTACATCCATATAAAAATCGTTTTATTTTTCTGTATAAAATCATTTCTAATGAGAAAAAATATTATTTATAGCATTAATATAATCAATATTAAAAACGTTACATAGTTTTAAATCCCTATATATTAAAACACATGTTTTTCTAATTAAAAGAAATAGGTGTCTTAATATTTTAACAATTCTTTTTTATAATCTACCTATTCTTTTGGTTTAGTACCCTTAAAATTTTAGTAATTTTCCAACTCTTGGAATTTATAATATTATTAATTTCTTTTAAATAAATATCATTGTCATATTTTAATTTATTTATTTCATTATTTTTTTCTTCTATGTTTTTATTTAAATTTAAAATAATGTTTCGCCTTTTAAGGCAATTTTCTCTAATCGATACTGCATAATTATTATCCGTATTTTTATAATTTCTCATTATGTAATTATAATGATACATATATATATCTACTTCACTAGGATTTTCACTTCTAAATTTTATATATTCGTCAGTAAGACTAAGTGAATACGGAGCGTAATAGCAAAAAATCAAATAATTTAAATCACGTACATTTATAACGTATTCATCATTGTATTCTAAAGTCGTATATGCAAAACGTTTAAAAGGCATTTTGCCAAGAGTATATGAAGTTTTTCCTAAAAGCATAGCCTCTAATCCAATATTTGACACAGACGATATTATTTTTCTACACTTTGATACAAATTGCACTGATGAAACAGAATTATCAATTGTGTATAAATCCTCTTTATCATATTTATAATCATAATTAGCAGGATGTTTTCTAATAATAATATTTTTATTTTTTTCAAAATTGGACATACTTAATAGTATTTCTTCATTTGTTATAGAATCAGTTGACAAGGTTTCATAATCTTTTTTTAATCCTAATGCAATTCCAACATCATATTCTTCTTCACATAAATTATTAATTTCTTCTTTTGTTAACAAAAGATTTATTAATTCCTTTCGGCTTAGTATTGGAACAGAATTATTCTTTGTTTCTTCAATAAATTTTTCATATCTATAATTAAGTTCACTATCATCATATTTATTAGAAAATTGAAAATAATTCAATCCAAAATTATACGAAGGTTTTCTTATACCAGATAATTCCATCTCTATTGTTTCTAATCCATACTTTTTTGCTACTTTGCATATTGTTTCATTATGTCTCCATAGAAATATATACTTTAAATCATTATATTTACTTTTTATTAATTTTATTTTTCCAGCAATAATTGATGCCAATGTTTTATCATAGTCATTCATTAGATTAATCCATGCATCATCTTTACTTTTATAATTTTTTAATACTAGTTGTGTTTCTTCATTAAATATAGTATATTTATCAACTTCATCAAACATTTTTTGATGAAGTTCAGGTATTTCATTTATCTTAGCAATCTTGTTCAAATTAATATTAAAATTTTTTTCATAATATTTTGGATCTATAAAGTATTCTTCTTGGGCTAAAATTGGCCAATTATTTTTTTTACAATAATACAAAAATTTATAAAAACATCCAAAAAATATTGGGAAATCATCTTTTACATTTATTCCAAAGAGAATTGGTAAACATTTCATTGTTCTAAATCTCCGGAAATTATTTTTTCAACCCTTTTTAAGTCTTTAGGAGTGTCAACAGAAAGCGTTTTACAATCTAAATCGATAAATTTAATATTTATGTCATTCTCAATATATCGTAATAAATCTATGTCCTCTATTGTTTCTAATTTACCTCTTTTGGTATTATGATAAAACTCTAAAGCCTTTTTATTAAACGCATAGACGCCCACATGTTTTTTATATAGAAAATCCATACTTCCTTTAGGATAAGGAATTGGACTTCTTGATATGTATACACCATCTCCCTTATCATTAACAACCACTTTTAAATTTGTAAAATCAATAACCTCTATAGGGTCAGTAATAGTAGTAATAATGTTTGAAACATAACTTTCTTTTATCATCGAATTTGGAATTATACTTTTTATTGTATCTGGCTCTATTAGCGGTTCATCACCATTTATTGAAATATAATAATCAGCGTTTATTTTTGTTGAAACTTCATATATTCTATCAGTTGGAGTCATATTATCTTCAGAAGTCATAATTACATTCATATTATATTGTTCACACACATTTTTTATCTTTTCGCTATCAGTTGCTACATAAACTTCAGTTAATTCATTTACTTTTTTTACTTGGTTATAAGTCCACCAAATCATTGGTTTTCCACAAATATTTGCTAGTGGTTTCCCTTCAAATCTAGTAGACTTATATCGTGCTGGAATTATACCTATTATTTTCATAATAATCACCTCTATTTTTTATTTCTTTTAAATATTAAACCAATTTTCTTTGCTATGGATAAAAATAATAATAATATGCATTTAAAAAATTTAATTAATTCTCTTAATGCCTCTTCAATAATTTTAGCTTCATTAAATACATGAAATTTAATTGCGGCTTTTCTAAATATATCTTTAGTATTAGACATAAATTTTCTAATTAATTTTTTCAACTTATTTTTTCTTCCATAACATGGTAAATAATTATATTTAGCTTTAAAGTTTAATTCTTCATACGAATATTCGGAAATAGACTGTAATAAATATTGGTTTAAAAGTTCTAAGGCGATATCCTCATTATTAAACACTTTTGTATTTTTATCTTTTATTAGTTTAGCTATTATCTCATTCATTCTGGTATTCATTTGATTTATTGTAAATCCAGATAACACTTTTTTTCTACAATTAGATTTGTAATATTTATTTTCTTTAAGTACAATTTCTATGGCTTTTACAAACTCATCAATTTCTTTTTCATCATAGTTATAATCTAAAACATCTTTTTCCTCTTGGTTAGTTTTAATTACGAAACCTACCGTATTATCAATTATTTCTGATTGCCCACCAACATCTGATGAAATAACGGGAATTCCCATTGATAAAGACTCATACGTTGTTAGCGCTAATCCTTCTTTAATTGAGCAATTAAGAGTACAATCACTTATTGCATATATTTCTTTTGTGTTTTTTATACTACCCAAAAATTTTACTTTCCCCTCTTTTATTTCTTTATAAACAGAGTCCATAAGAGGATTTAATAGTGGGCCATCACCGCAAATTAAAAATATTGAATCATTATGCTTTTTCAAATATTTTTTTATTATTTTAGATAATAAATATGGTCTTTTCTGATCTGCAATTCTTGCAATAAATGATATTACTTTCTTATTAAAAGGTACATCATATTTTTCTTTTATTTTTAAAATTTCTTCTTTTGTATAATTATTATTAAATTTTTCTTCATCAACACCAATATATACTGTGTCTATTTCTTTTTCATTTCTTTTAAAATAATCAATTAATATTTTTTCTGAGCTTTTATTGCACAATAAGGTTTTATCGATAACAGAAGCCACTGCACTTGAATCTCTAGAATATCCACCATTTCTGTTATACCATTCTTCCATATGAATATAATCCATTATTTTAATTTTTGGAAACTTGTTTTTTAAATATGGCAAACACATGTAACCATAAATACTATTAGTATTAAATATTAATTCACTTTCGTTCTTTTTAATTAGATATTCAATAAATAGATGCCAATATTTCCTATCTAAAAATGATGGTAATATGTAATATGAATCAACATACTTTTTAACTTCACTTAACCATATATTTTCACTTATGTTTGTAAAAATTGCTGTTACTGAATATTTCTTATTTATTCCCTTTAAAAAATCAATATTAAATTTATCTGCTCCACCCATAACCATATGTGGCATAATCATAATTATATTTTTTTTCTTTCTTTCAATCTTAGACGGTATCTCAAAAACATTTTCTTTAATATTAACATTGTTCCATTCATAATTATCTTTAGGATACTCTAAATATTTTAAATTAGAATCTATCTCTTTTATATATGGTTCAAGTAATTCATGGGTTCTATTTTTATTTTTACTAGCAGTGCTTAATTCTCCTTGCTTTTTTCTTCTATACCAAAAACCATAATAATTTAAACGTAAAGGCACCTTTCCTTTTGAAAAAAATTTCATCCAAAAAATCCAATCTTCGTTTATTCCTTTTTCCTTAAGACCATATCCTCCAACTTCAAAGAAATCTTTTTTTCTAATCAAAGCGGTTGCCACTAATACGTTATCTTTTTTTTCTCTTTCTATGTCGAATCTAACATCCCATAAATAATTAATTTCCCCAAACCCAACTGTATTTGTATAAGAAAATGTTGCCTCCGGATTTGTTAATAAAGAACAGTATAAACATTCAATATAATTTAATTCAATTAAATCATCGTCATCTAAAAACAATAAATATTCACTATATTTACTGGACTTATTGGCACCGTAATCCCTAGTAGCAGCAAGTCCTTCATTTTTCTTATGAAAAATTTTAATTCTTTCATCTTTTTTTTCTAGTTTTTCTAATACTTTTAAACTTTCTTTATCTTGGCTACCATCATCAACTATTATCCATTCAAACCATGGAAAAGTTTGATTTAATACACAATCAGCCGTATCAAGAATATATTTTCCGGAATTATAAAACGGAGTTACTATTGTTACTATTGGTTTGAATTTTCCAATAGTAATTTTCTCAAATTCTTTTTTTCTGTATATAGGTGTTACACTGTAATCAAAATTCATATGTATATTCCTTCTTTCTAGCCAAGTTGAGATTCATAATATTCATCACAAATTTTATCTGCATCTCCAATTTTTACTATTTTACCATGTTCTAACCAAATCACCTTTGTACACAAATCTTTAATTGATTTTATTGAATGAGATACATATAAAACCGTTGTTCCTTTATTTATCATTTCCATCATCTTATTCTTACTTTTTTCTTGAAATTTCAAATCTCCGACCGATAAAATTTCATCAACTATTAAAATTTCAGGATCAACTATTGTTGCAATAGAAAAGGCTAACTTTGCTGTCATACCTGAAGAAAAATTTTTAACAGGAACATCTAAAAAATCTCTAAGCTCTGAAAACTCAACTATTTCGTCAAATTTTTCGTTCAAAAATTTTTTAGAATAACCAAGTATAGCACCATTTAAATATATATTTTCTCTAGCAGTTAAATTACCATCAAATCCAGCACCTAATTCAATCATAGGGGATATAACGCCGTTTACTACTACTTTACCATTTGTTGGTTTCATAACTCCGCTAACCACTTTCAAAAGGGTTGACTTACCTGCGCCATTACTTCCTATAAGGCCTACAACCTCACCTTTTCCAACATAGAAATTAATATCTTTAAGAGCCCAAAATTCTTCTTTTTTACGTTTATCTTTTTTAGTAAATAAATTTATAAATGCTTGTTTAATAGAAAATTCTTTTTCCATACCAAGGTTGAATTTCATCGATACATTTTTTATATTTATCATAATAACCTCCTAAATATAATATATAAATTTGTCTTGATTTTTTCTAAAAATTAAGGCACCAATAGCAAGCGTTCCTACACCTATTAAACCTAATATTCCCATCGTTGTAAAAGAAGGTCTTTGAGCATACAAAACAATTGATCTTGCTGCTGTTAAAAATTGATACATAGGATTAAAATGCATAAGTGTTTGTAATTTAGCCGGTAATATTTCTATACTATAAAATACCGGTGTCAAATAATTCCATAACGTAAGAACTATACCATATATGTGCCATACATCCCTCAAAAAAACCGATAAACATGAAAGAATAAGACTCATACCTACAGTGAATAAAAGCATGCATAAAAATATGTATGGTAGTATTAAAAAATATATATTAAAATGACACGTATAATCACCTAAACCTACATAAGATAATGCTATTATTGCTAACCATGGTATTAATGTCAGTAAAAAATCAATCCCAACAAACAAACATTTTGCTATTGGAAATATATATTTAGGAATATATACTTTATTTATCAATGAAAAATTTTCAACAACTGATGTCATACCAGCATTTGATGCTGCACTAAAATAATTAAACATTATAATACCAGTCATTAAATAAACTATGTAATTCACGCCTTCAACCTTAAATTTAAACATTTGAGAAAAAACAACTGCCATAACAGCCATTGTTAAAATTGGGTTCAAAAGACTCCATAAAACTCCCAATACACTTCTTTTGTATTTAACCTTAAAATCTCTTGATATTAATTGGGTCATTAAAAACCAGTATCTTTTAAAATTACTAATCATACCTTTTATTATTTTCATGTCACACCTCTATAATCTTTTGTCTATTTAATTATAGCATACATTATAAAAAAATAAAAACCAAAGAAAATTTATTTTTTGGTTTTATATTAAAATTACAAATTATTTATTTAATACTTAGCAAGGCTTCTTTCACTCAAGTTTAATAGCCGAGCAAATTATAAAAACTAGTGAGCAGAAACAAAATTAATCATCAAATTTCAACTTTCTAATTTATCATTAATTGTTCTAGCATCACTTCATCTGATACATGACCACTTATTACGTCTTTAGCTCTAAAATTTGAATTACAATCAATAAACATATTTTTACTTACCGCGTAGCATAGATTATATTAAAAAAACAATACGTTTTAGTTAATAACTTATTTCCTTCTATATATCTTTTTATAAAATTTCTTTTTTGTTTCCATATTTTATTTTTCTTCCACCTTGGAAACTCTTTATTTAAATAATCAAACGCTTTATCTATAAAATCATTTCTAATTTTTTTATCCTTTTGATATTTTTGTTGTAAAGTGTATCTAAAAATTGTTCTCATGTTTAAATACTCTACATAAGAATATATTTCATCGTAATAATCCAACTTTTTTAAATCTAAATTAACCCGCTCCATAACCTTTAAAATATCGAATACCTTATTATTCATCGTTGTAGTTTGGCTACCTTGATGAATAATATAATTATAATAAACGCCTTTTACCTTACCAATTTTTTTTGCTCTTGTAATTAGTTTAGGCATAACAAATAAATCCTCATATTTTAATTTTTCAGAAAAAAGCGTATTATCATCAAATAAATTTCTCAAAAATAACTTGTTAACTGGCCCTAAATTAATACCTAATAAAATATTTGGATTATCTTTTACACGCGAGTCCTTAAAATCATCGGTGGTTTCATATCCAATTATCTTTTCTTTATCATCTATTTTTTTTATATCACAGAAAACAAGTTCAAGATTACTACGTTTAGCCTTGTTGTACATCTTTTCATAAATATTGATATCTACAAAATCATCACTATCAACAAATGTCAAATATTCACCGCTTGCTTTTTTTATACCAAAGTTTCTACTATAACCAATTCCTTTATTAGTTTTATTGTGGAAAACTTTTATTTTATCTTTGTATTTTTTTTCATACTCTTTTAATATAACATTAGAATTATCTGGGGATTTATCATCTACAATAATTATTTCAATATCAGAAAGTGTTTGATTAACCAAACTATCTAAACATCTTTTTAAATATTTTTCAGAATTATAAACTGGTACTATTACTGATACTTTTTTCATTTAACCACCTTCAGATACAAATTCAAATTTAACTTCATTAACATCTTCTTTATTTTCCTTATCCTAGTATTTACTAAAATACCATCAAATACTTTTAATTTTTTTAATTCATGAACATATACTTTTCTTTCATCTTTTTTTAATTCTCTTGCTTTAACAATAGTAGAGTTTGATATATAACTTAAATAGTAATCATCATAATTATTTTCATTACTTACGTTTTTGGAAAATAGCCTTAAATATTTATATTGTTCTATCATATCAAAAGCTTTTTTTACAGTTTTCTTATAATCACTATTATTCATAATGCTACCATCTCTTGTAATATAATGATATCCAGCATAATTAATTGATTTAACTTTTCTAGCTTTATATATTACATATGGTATAAGACCAAAATCCTCATGATAAACACCTTCTTTAAAACTAAACTTATTCTTTATATAATAATCAGTTTTAAAAACATAACAACAAGCTGGTTCTACAAAATGATAATCTGTAAGGTACTTAAATGCATCATAGCCTTTCATTACATCAAATGGTTTTTCATTATGTGCTTTAACATTTTCACCATTTTCATCTTCTGTTATAATTTGAAATCTTAATACTTCTATATCATTTATCTCTTTATCTATCTCTTTTAATAAACTTTTTTCTACA
The DNA here is from genome assembly GCA_947427095.1 of uncultured Clostridium sp. Lineage (GTDB taxonomy): Bacteria > Bacillota_I > Bacilli_A > RF39 > UBA660 > Aphodocola. The sequence goes on from CANEGO010000004.1 coordinate 120,082, forward strand.
TAGTCATCACTATCAATGAAAATTAAATATTTACCGCTTGCTTCTTTAACACCATTATTACGTGTCATTGATAAACCTTGATTCTTTTGATTAATAACCTTAATATTATCATACTTTTTTTCATATCTTGAAATAATACTTTCACTATTATCTGTCGAACCATCATTAACTACTATTATTTCAAAATCTTTAAATGTTTGATTCACAAGTGAATCAAAGCACTTTTTTAAGTACTTACTAGTATTATAAACTGGCACTATAAAACTATATTTAACCATTATTTATTCTCCATTATCTTGTAGATTAATTCCATTCTTTTTTTATTTAAAATATTATAATCTACCGTTTCTTTTATCTTTTCTTTTGCTGTGGATAACTCTTTTACCTTATTATATATGTTTTCAGCACTTACTACGTAACCAAATCTATTCGGGATAGATATATAATCATCTGATACATTTATTGTTGTTATTATTGGTTTTTCTAATATTATAGCTTCATTATATACAACAGGAAATCCTTCATATCTAGAAGTTAAAATTAAATAATCGCAAGCTTTCATATATGGATAAGGGTTTTTCTTTGATCCAAAAAATACAACGTTATCTAATTTTTCATTTTTTACAATTTCTTTATATTTTTTTTCATCAGGACCACTTCCTACTACCCAAAATAACGCTTTAACTTTTTCTTCTTTACATTTTTTAGCTACGTCTAAAAGTAAAGTAAGTCTTTTTTGGTGTTCATTTAATCTTCCAACATATAAAAATATTTTTTTAGTGTTTTTTTCATAATTTATTCTTTTTTTAGATAGTTTTATTATTCTTTTATTATCTATCAAATTATTTATAGTAATAAATCTTTCTTTTAATTTTGGGTAGATTTTGCATAAATCTTTTCTTGATTCATTACTTACAAACACAGTATGATTATATTTTTCTATTTTTATTTTATCAAAAAACTGTTTCGTTTCTTCTTTATTATTTTTAAATAACTGAAAATAATTATTATGTACAAATAAAATTTTATTATTAGATGATGTCCTTGCTACAAACCCGCAAGGACCCGAATACGTTGCATAACAAATACTAGAATTATATCTCTTGTAATTAAAAAGTAGCCACTTCATTCTTTTCAATAAATTAATAAACTTTCTAATTATAATATTTTTATTAGTACTTACTTTATATTCCTTTATTTTAATATTCTTTGGCACATCTTTTAAAAAGGCTCCCTTTATTTCTTCTAAAACTAAAGTAATATCATACTTCTCTAAATCCATGTTTTTAAGTAAATTAATTAGAGACGTTTCAATACCACCAAAATCAAGATTATAGGATGCAATAAGAATTTTCTTTTTCATAACGTTTATCACCTAATATAATTATAGTATATATTACTTTTTTTTACAAATTAAAAACATCACTATTAATGATGTCTTCTTTGTTCTGATACTCCTTTATATTTTTATAATTAATTATCCAAGTATATAAAATAACATGTTTTTAGATAAAGGACTTTTATAATAAAATCTAGACATTTTATTAATTATTTCAAGCATTTTAGTTTCATCTTCTCCATCATACTTATTAAAATCTTGCCATAAATTAATAAAATATAAATCTATTTTGATATTTTTCTTATATTTTTGATTTTCAAATAAATAATATTCTGGTGAAGCATAATAATACATTTCCTCTTCATATCCTGGTTGAACACAATGTATAATATTTCCTTCATTTCTTTTTTTATTAGATATAGTTAATGGAAAATCTTTTTTATTAAATTCCTTGCTCAATATTTTAACCTTCTTTTCACAATTAGATAATATGCAATTTTCACAATTAATCATTGAATAAAGCTCCTTTATTAATGCATGAATATTATCATTAAAATGTTCAGTTTTTAATTGTAAAATAATATAATCATTACCATATATACATTCATACTTAGACACATCTATCATATTATTTAAATCTTTTAATATATCATCCTTATTTTCAAAAACATTAAACTTTTCAGATGATTCCCACCCATCTTTCTTTTTCATTACTATAGAAGTAGCTATTCCTGCTGCTAAATATCTTCCCATTTTATATCATCTCCTTCTTTTAATAATAATTTATCATACATATATTCATATATACATATCAGGTTTTTCTAATTAACTAAAAACATAATTTATATCGTATAAAAAGAAAAATAAAGTTCTAATAAAACAATTGATTTTTTATTTTGCTTATGATAGTATATACAAAAATTAAATCATGTTTAAGAAAGAGGTATAGTATAAATGACAGAGATAAATCAAAAGATTTTAGATATGATTAGACAAAAAAGACCAATTGAAGAAATATCAAAAGCAGTTAACCTTAGTCATAGACAAATATATATCAGAGTATCTTTACTAGAAAATAAAGGATATTGCGTAGGAAGAAAATATAATTCTAATGGTGAAATAACATATACGTTTGCAAATGATAACAGTTATCATTTTAATAATTCTTTTGAATTATTAAATGAACAAAAAACCTTAAAAATAATGGCGATTTCTGATCAACATATCGGAAATATTAAAAGTGACGAAGAAGCAATAAATACTATTTATGACTACTGTATAAAAAATGGAATTCATGTAATTATTAACTGTGGTGATATACTAGATGGAACATTTTCTCATACCGAAACAACTATAGATCCTGAAGAACAAATTGATTATTTAATTAATGCGTATCCATTTGATAAAAGTATTTTTACATTGTATACTCCAGGAGATCATGATAAATCACTTCTTGGTTGCAATATATCTTTATCTGCTGCATTAAATAAAAGAAGGCATGATATATGTCAGCTTTCTAAAATAAATAGAAATTACCATACTGATACCATCAATATTAATGGTAATAATATAATGGTTTCACATAAAAGCTCAATTTATGAAGAAAAAAAAGCAACCGCGGTAAAATTACATTTAATTGGCCATAAGCATACAGCAAAAACATTGTTAAATATAAATGAATCAAATTTAGCAACACCTAGAATTATAGTTCCTCCTTTAAGTCGTATGAGTATTCCAGGAGAAATAAATATTCCAAGAGCAATTGAACTTACTATTTATATGGATAATGATTTTCAATTTAGATTCGTAGAGAAAAAAGATCTATTAATCTTAAATGATAAAGCAATTAATACAGGTGAAACTATTATTAATTATAAAAACGAAGACTTAGATATATTTCAGCTTAACTATGATATCAAGAACAATGATGATGATAAAAATAATCTCAATAATTCAAACAAAAATTTTGTTGATGATACACCTAATACTCCAAAAACGTTTAAAGATTCAGAAGAAAAAAAAGTTGGTGAGTTAAACGACGAACAAAAGCAACTAGTAAATGACTTTTTTGGAAGTGGAAAAAGCTCTAAAAAATTAGAAAATATGATAAAAGGGGCCAGAAAAGGAAAGCAAAAATGGCAATAAAAAGATAAACCACATTTTAAATGTAGTTTATCTTTTTTATATTACTATAGCTATCATGTTATTTGAACCCTTATTAACAACCTTAGTTAAAGTAGTTTGAAGTTTATGTCTTATATTATCTGGCATTAAAGATAGTTTACCTCTTATTCCTTCTTGAACAATTACGTCCAGGCTTCTACCAAACATTTCACTTTTCCATACACTATCTGGATCCGTATCATAATTTTTCATTAAGTTATCGATTAGCTCTTTACTTTGAGTTTCCGATCCAATAATTGGTTCGAACGTTGATTCAACATCTACCCTTATCATATGAATCGAAGGTGCTACCGCTTTTAACTTAACCCCATAACGAGTTCCTTGCTTTATTATCTCTGGTGTATCAAGTTTCATGTCCCTAATAGTTGGAAAAGAAGTTCCATAACCAGTTTGTTTAACCATCTTCAAAGCCTCTTTAAATTGGCCATATTCTTCCCTTGTCTCATTAAATTCTTGGAATAAAGAAATTAATTTAGCCTTAGAATCTATGTCTGTACCAATTATTTCGTTTAATACCTCATTATACAAACCATCCGGTGCTTCAAGGTTAATTGTTATTTCACCAGTTGCGGTATTAACCTCAGATAAATATGCTTTAGATATATGTTCTGAACCCTGAAAATGTCCTATTATCGTATCAACATCTCTTACTTTATCCACGTCTATAACACTTTCTTTTATTTTTTCAATATACTCTTTTTTCAAATAATGTTTATGTGATAAACATGCAATCCAATCTGGCATTTTAACATTTACACTTAAAACAGGAAATTCAAATAATGCTTCTTTTAATATGTTATATATTTCCTTTTCAGTCATTGCCTCAACACTAACTGGTATTACTGGTACGTTATGTTCTTGTCTTAGGCTCTCCGCAAGCTTTTCGGTATCAGGATGATTAGGATGAACTGAGTTTAAAACCACAATAAAAGGTTTTCCTATTTCTTTTAATTCACTTATTACCTGATTTTCTGCCTCAACATAATCTTTTCTTCCTATCTCGCCAATACTACCATCCGTAGTAACTACTATACCAATAGTAGAATGGTCTCTTATTACTTTTTCAGTTCCAATTTCGGCAGCTTCGGTAAAAGGAATTTCCTCATCATACCAAGGCGTTCTAACCATACGTGGTCCATTTTCATCTTCGTATCCTTTCGCAGCATCAATAACATAACCAACGCAATCTATTAACCTTATATTTGCCGTAAAATCTTCTACTCTTATAGTAGCAGCATTAGAAGGAACAAACTTTGGTTCAATTGTCATTATTGTTTTTCCTTGAGCTGTTTGAGGTATTTCATCTAAACACCTTTTTCTTTCATATTCATCTTTTATGTTTGGAACAACTAAGTTTTCTATGCATCTTTTTATAAAGCTAGATTTGCCTGTTCTTACTGCCCCTACTACTCCTAAATATATATCCCCTCCGGTTCTTTCGGATATATCTTTAATAATATCGTATTTTTCCATACAATCCCTACTTTCTTATCAATCTCATTAAATACTATGAAAAAAGAATAATAATATGAAAAAAAGAAGAAAAATCTTCTTATATTACATTGTTTTTTTAGGGTTTAAATTAGGTTTAGAAGATTTAAGCAATTTTTTTAAATAGGCTTTTTCTTCTTCATTTTCACTTAATAATAACGAATCAATTAATTCATCCCTAGTTTTTCTTCTTACTATTTGTCCATCTTTAATATACTCAAGTTTAAGCTGCGGATACAAATCTAAATACTCGCAATGTCTACTTATTAAAAGATCAAAAACGTCATTAACATCTTTATACTCTTCCTTCCCGTTGATCATAACTCTTCTTTCATCGCTATAGTCATGAATAAATTCTTTTTTTAGAGGTTCAAAAATACTATCACTAACTTTATAACCAAAATAATTTAAAAAATTAATAACATATAACAAAGAATATTTTCTAGCATCAATCTCAAAACTAATATTATAATAATTATCACTATAATAATTATCTGTTTTATACTTTTTCACTTCTTCTTTTCTTATTAAATTATCTTTAATCATCATGGGCAAGTCACTACTAAAAAAGCCTATTTTTATAGCGATGTTTTGCATAATATGTCTTAATTCATGATAAATAGTAATAAATGAATTAAGATCGCCTTTCTCATAAAAAGATGCGCAAACGTCTTTATTTATGGTTACGTAAATTTGTTCAAAAGCAAAACCATTAGCATCTTTTAATTCTAATATATGGCACATTGGACTATATCCATCGATTTTTTTACCATTTATTCTTTTCATTTCTTTTTCTATTGATATCTTTAATAACCATTCAAAGGTTTCATAAGAAATTTGCTTTCTATTTTTCATAATATTCATCAAAATAATTCCGTCAGGTAATTTATCATCCAAAATCATACAATTTTTTAGTAAGTTCCTAAAAATATTATCATTTTTCTCATTTAATTTTTCGTTATTTATTAATTTTTCATAAATTTCTTTTTCATAGTATTCATCTAAATTATCAAGTGGTTTTATTAATTCAAATACATCTTTTATAGTTTCATTTTTTTCTCCACAATAAAGACAAGTATTTTGATTATCAAACTCTGTTGAACCACACCCACTGCATTTTGGTAATCTTATATATTCCATAACTACTCACCTAAAAAGATTATATCAAAAAAAACGTATGATTAAAACATCATGCGTTTTTTACATTAGTTAAATTTGCATCAATATCCTTATAATAAGTATATTTTTTTCTTGGCAAGTCTAATTCATTTACCATATCATTAGCATTCATTATAAACTCACTAACCATTTTATTTACCATAATTCCATCATGTGATTGTTCCGCGTGAAATGTTTCTAAACTTATAACCTCATCTACAATACCTATAGCCTGTGCCCAAAAGTCAATGCATAAATTATCTTTATTACAATCTAACATTTCTGGAATTATACTATACATACCACCAATTATTTCATATGAAATTTTATCATCATCTAATTTGATGTCTATACAATAAAGTTTTTCGTTAAGTATTATAAATAATTTCTTATTATCAGACACATTTACTTTATTAATAATATTTTTGTGTTTTTCATTAATTAAATACTCAAACAAATTAGGACTGTTTTTTAATATTTCTATATCATGATTTGTTATCTGCGAAGTTTTTAATAATCTAATTAATTTTTCTTTATTCATTATACTCACCATGATATAAGTATAACATTTAATCAAGCATATTTTCAAGATTATTTGGTATTTGATCACCAACAACTGCTTTAACAATTCTATCAGATTGTTCTTTAGATACCGGTTTACCTGTCAAAGCTGATAATTCATCGATTACTCCTCTAATTGTTTTTTCGTCTTTTAGATTGCCGCCTTTTAGTCTCTCTGCAATACTTAAAATAGACTCCTTACTAACATTTGTTTTTCTTTCTACCTTATTAAGAAAGCTATCAGTTATTCCCATACAACATCACTCCTAAAGTAATATATGCAAAAAAGAGGTATTAGTTAATTTATTTTTCTTACCATAATAAAATAAAAACGATTACTCGTTTCTATTTTTAAATTGAAATACAATTGGAACACCTTCAAAATCAAAGCTCTCTCTTATTTTATTTTCTAAATATCTTTCATAGGAAAAATGAACTAAACCTTTATTATTAACATGAAAGGTAAATTTAGGTGGTGCGTATCCGGTTTGAGAAGTAAAATATATCTTAAGTTTTTTCCCCTTATAGGATGGAGGGGATTGTAAAGACACAGCATCTACTATAACATCATTTAAAATGCTTGTTTTTACCTCTCTTTTTGAATTATTGAATACCTTTATAACCTCTGGCATCAAAGTATGCATTCTTTTCTTTGTTTTAGCCGATAAAAACACAATTGGAACATAACTTAAAAATTGAAATTCAGCCCTTACCTTTTCCTTAAATTCTTTTATGCCTTGGTCTTTATCATCTATGGTATCCCATTTATTAACAACCAAGACAAGAGATTTACCAGCCTCTAGAGCATAACTCGCAATATGTTTATCATGTTCTATAATACCTTCTTCAGCATTTATAACAACAAGACAAACATCTGACCTATCAATTGCCTTCATGCTTCGAAGCAGGCTATATTTTTCAATTGTTTCATAGACACGGCCCTTTTTTCGCATTCCAGCCGTATCAATAACTACAAATTTTTGTTTTTCATATGTAAAAGGTGTATCAACTGTATCACGGGTAGTACCTGCTACATCACTTACTATTACTCTATCTTCATTTAATATGGCATTAACAAGTGAAGACTTACCCACATTTGGTCTTCCTATTACGCAAAATTTAACAACGTCAGAATCATAATCGTCTAATTCTTGTTTTTTAAACTCTTTGGTTGCTTCTTTTATTAAATCATCAATTCCAATATTATGAGATCCAGAAATAGGTATGTAATTATCAAATCCTAATTCATAAAAATCATATATGTTTTCCATCGATTTTTTATTATCGATTTTATTTATTGCAACAATAATTCTTTTATTGCTCTTTCTTAAAATATCTCTAACAACCAAATCATTTGTTGTCAACCCTTCTTTTCCATCTACAACAAAAATAACTACATCAGCTTCATCAATAGCAAGTTCAGCTTGGTTTCTAATATCTTTATTAAAAGTATCAAACCCTATATCTATTCCACCGGTATCTATTACATTAAATTTATAATCAAAATACGTACCAGTTCCATATATTCTATCTCTTGTAACACCAGGAGTATCCTCTATGATAGCTTGCTTTTTGCCTACAAGTCTATTAAATATAGTGGATTTGCCTACGTTTGGCCTTCCTACAAGCGCAATAGTTGGTAATTTCATCTATATCACCTCTTTTTTTACATATAATTATATCATAAAAAAGAAGTTTATGATATAGAACCATAAACTTCTTTTTCTATTATACTTTGTATTTCTTTTTTACCTAATTTAGTTTTAGAAGAGAATAAAACAAGTTCATCTCCAATCGCTAAATCTATATTATCAGTAATTTGCTTTTTATATTTTTCTCTTTGTGTTACTCCTACCTTATCAACTTTAGTAGCAATTAAAGTTACCTTAACACCGTAATACTTCAAAAAATTATACATAAGCAAATCATCTTCCGAAGGTTTATGTCTAAAATCAACTAACATAAACACCTGATTAAGTTCTTTTCTTTCTGATAAATACTCTTCTATCATCATACCAAACTTCTTCTGCTTAGATTTACTAGCTGATGCATAACCATATCCCGGAACATCAACTAAATAAAAATCATTATTAACCTTATAAAAGTTAATTGTCTGAGTCTTACCAGGTTTTCCAGATATTCTTGCAAAGTTACGTCTTTCCATTATAGAATTTGTAAAACTTGATTTGCCTACGTTACTTCTGCCTATAAGTAAAAATTCAGGTTTATTATCGGTGGGATACTGGCTTCTTCTTACTGCAACGTTAGAGAGTTCAACCTCATTAATTTTCATATTTTAATCACCTACGATTTATATTATAGCAAAATAAGCATTAATCTTCAAATTGCGATAGTTATTATAGCAAAGTTATAATTAAAATGCAAATTTTTACACTTATGGTAATTTTCTTTTTAAGCTCTTAGAAATATATTTTTCCCTTTCTTCATCAGTTCTAAACATTCCCATACGTTGTCTAACTGGCAAATTAATGTTATTCATTGCTTTTTTTCTCATTTCTTTTGTAACTTTAAAATCATTAAAATTTAAATCAACAAGTAAACAATCTTTTCTTTTATTTTCCATTATTCTCTCTCTTCGTTTTTTATTGATATCTCTGCTATTTTAATTGCATCTTCATAAGTTTTACAAGCACAAATAAATAAGTTTTTATGACAAAACGTAATAGAATGAACTCCACTTATTTTTTGTAATTCCTCATCTTCTTTCCCAGCCCAATTTTTTGGGAAAGGCTTTTTAACGTCAAAACTACCAGATACTACTGGAGTTGCAACAACGTTATATCCTCCTCTTTTAGAAGGAAATATGGCATATAAAATATCCTTGGCTTTAGGATTAATAGATGTTAATACGATATCTTTCCATGGCATGTAATTATCAAGTACTAATACGCCTTCTTTGCTTTCCTCTATTTTTTCTTCTACTATTTTTCTCGCAGCTTCTTTAGCAATCATCTTATCTATCATATTATTAAATATTATATTTGCAAAAGATAAAGCACATAAAAAGCATTTATTTTCTTTATCAAAAACATTCCATACTGGATTAAAACTGCTTATTAAGCTAGGGATGTTTTGCTGTTTTACTTCCGGTTCATTATTTAAGGGCTGGCCATTATCATCACGGTCTATATCCATTATTAAGTTTTTATCTACACTTTGTACAAATGAATTAACATCTTCTATATTGAGCTTAGATACAATATCTTTTCCAAAAGTTTTCCATACTAATCCGCACGAGGCATATTTAATACCATTTTCCCTTATTTCATCAAAATCAACTCCATGGTGGTCAAAAGCACCAAAACCAACATCATAAATAAAAGCATTACTATTTTGAGGCTTACTGCATCTAAATAATTTCATAGAACCAAATTTATTTAACAATATTACACTTGCCATTATTTCATCAGCGTGAAACGTTCCACTATGAGTTATAAAATTAGCTTCGTTTTCGTTATCTACTATTTCTATTGTTACATCTTCATTATAAATATTTTTTAAATTAATTTTATTCATGTTATCACTTCTTTACTTATTTGTATTATTATAATAATTTAGCTCAGAAAGCCTTTTTGATAAATCTTCTAAATCGTCTAATTCCACTTCTTCATTTAAAATTTCCTCTATATCAAAGATTAAACTCCCAACTGATGAATAATTATGATAGTCGATATTATATTTTTTTAACACTTCTATATCATTATCACTTAAATAAATACCATTACCACACATTTTTATCATGCCTTTATCATCATATAGGTTCTTTATAAGTTCATTAATATCTATTTCTTTATCATTCATTTTCATAATTAGTACCTCATACAAATAAATAATACCATATTTTTTGAAACAAAAAAAGACTACTATAATTCGCCTTCATTGTAATGTTTACATAACTCATCTAACTTATCTATTATTTCATCAGCTTCATTAAAACCTTTAAGTTTAGCTCCACATGCATATATATGGCCACCACCATTATATTGTTCAAACAACTTGTTTATCTTCACCCCACGACTTCTAGCAGAAGTTCTAATAACTCCATTTTTAATATCTTCAGAAAATACTACCCAACATATAAGACCATGAATAAAATTATAATTATTCATAACACTTCCTACACTAGCTGAATCAACTCCGTATTCTCTTAAGTCTTTATCAGTTATCTTAACGTAACCCAATCCATTTTTTGTCATCTTCATATTAAGTGATATAAACCCCTCAAGTCTTACTTCAGCCATATTTCTTTTGTAAAGTATTTCATATAATTCATTTGGTTTAACATGTTCTTCTTCAATTAATTTTAATATGATTTTATAAGATTCTGGTTTGTTAGCTCCAAATAAAAATCTGTTAGTATCCGCGATAATACCCATAAAAATATTTTCAGCGGCATGATGCGGAATCCTAAGGTTAAGTTTATATGCAAATCTTGCAATAAGTTCTGAGGCACTTGATGCATCAATATCTATTATTTCGTTATCGGAAAATTTATCTATTTCAGGATGATGATCTATTTTAACAACTTCTTTAAATTTATTGAAATCAGCCCCATCAAGCCTTTTGATATCCGGCAAATCAAGTGCTATTAATAAAGAGTTTTCATACATATCATCAGTTATTTTATCATGTGTTCCAAAGAATTTAAACCTTGATATAGAGGTGCCAACAACATAAACCTCTTTTTCTTTAAAATTTTCTAAAATAATCTCTTTTAAAGCAAAAGTTGCACCCAATGCATCCGGGTCACCACCCACGTGTCTTGCTATTACTATTTTTTTATATTTTTTTATTAATTCTAGTATTTTTTCTTCCATTATTATTCCTTACTATACTAATTCAAAAGTATCTTTAGCAATCATAAGTTCCTCATCGGTAGGAATTATATAACATTGTATTTTAGAATCCTTAGTTGAAATAAGTCTTTCTTCGCCTCTTACATTGTTAGCAGAAGAATCTAAATAAACACCAAGGGAACTTAATTCATTTATAACATCACGTCTTGTATCAATTGCCTTTTCGCCAATACCCGCAGTAAAACAAATAGCATCACAACCATTCATTTCTACATAGTATTTTGCTATATAATCCACGATTCTTCTAACGTACATCTTTTGCGCTAAAATACAGTTTTCATCTCCTGCTGCAATACCATCTTCAATATCTCTTGAATCACTTGACTTTTTACTTATAGCCAAAAGTCCACTTTCTTTATTAATTACATTATCAATTTCTTTTGCACTCATACCACTTTTTTCCATAACATAAGGAATTATACTTGCGTCTATATCCCCACATCTAGTTCCCATTATAAGTCCTGCATTAGGCGTAAGTCCCATACTAGTATTAATACATTTACCATTTACAACAGCACTTATTGAAGCTCCATTACCAATGTGACACGTAATTAATTTGGTATCACATCTACCTAGTATTTCGTTCATTCTTTCTGATACAAATTTATGAGAAGTTCCGTGCGCACCATACCTTCTTACCTTGTAATTTTCATACCAGCTATAAGGCAAAGCATATAAATAATTTTCTTTAGGCATAGTTTGATGAAAGGCCGTATCAAAAACAGCCGTTTGAACAGCGCTCGGAAAAACTTCCATAGCAGCCCTAATACCAGTTGCAGCTGCCGGGTTATGAAGCGGTGCAAGAGGTGATAGTTCCTCTATTTTTGATAAAACATCAGAATCAATAACTACCGTTTTATCAAAATAGTCGCCACCTTGAACAATTCTATGCCCAATACCTTTAATATCATCTAAAGAATCCACAACATTATTTGCTTTTAATTCTTCTACTAAGGTTTCAAAAGCCTCTTCGTGATTATTTAATTCTTTTTCTTTTTTTATTTTTTCTCCATTTACTTTTATAGTATAAAAACTATTTCCAATGCCGATTCTTTCCATCAATCCAGATATTAATACCTTTTCTTCTGGCATATCATATAATTGAAATTTAAGCGATGACGAACCCGCATTAACAGATAATATTTTCATAAAATCACACTCCTGTTATTAATTATACAACAAATTCTTTATAATTAAAACAAAAAAGGTAGCAAAATATAGCTACCTTTGTACAATCTATTTATATAATTATTTTTGAACGTTATAAGATCCACCTAATTGTGATTCACCCATTTTTACTAAACGTTTTGTGATTTCACCACCAACTGAACCATTAGCTCTTGCAGTAGCAT